>JAZGEQ010000055.1:0-4472 GCA_036478775.1 Cellulophaga sp. | reverse complement strand
ACACCGTATAAAAAAAATTGCTTAAATTAGTGCTTAACTTAAAAATAGTTGCATTTTTGCGTACTTCTGAATTTCCGTTGGAAATTCCTCGCACACAAAAACACAACTTTCCTTATACAAAAACGTTATGTTTAATGCGGAAAATTCGCCGAAATCGAAAAATTTTAGTTTTTAAAAGTGGGGTTTAATCAACTTGTTGGAAATGAATATTACAGCGGAAAATTAAGCACAACAGCGGAATTTAAAGTTGAAACGGAAAACCTCAAAACTGCGGAGAAAAATATTGGCGGAATTGAATTTGAAAACGGAAAACTCAACTTTGTGGAATTGAAAGTTGGTGCGGAAAAATTTAAAACGAAAATTGTAACTAAACCGAAAAACATCTGGGCGGAATTATTCTCAGAATAAATAAATTAAAAAGAAAATTAACAACGGAATTCAAAGCACTAAAACATAACAACGTGTATAAAAAATGCTTACTTTAGTGCTTAATCAAAAGTCTGTGCTTTTTTGCTAAGTCGGATTTTCCTAGCGGAAAATCAGCCTCTCACAAAAACAGCACTTTCCATACACAATACCGTTGTAAAACATACCCAAGAAACATTGTGATTAACATTGAACTTTTAGTAAAAGAAAAAGTAAACGCACTTTGGAGAGAATTTGAAAATGAGGAATATTGTCGATTTTCACCAAATTCAATTGCAGAAATTCCAAATGACGGACTGATTTTTATCGGAATTAATCCATCAATGACAGATAAGGTCAAAGAAAGACTAATTGAAAAAAATGATATAAACTGCGAATTTCATAAATTGACTTATGATGTTAACGTTGATTATCGCTACTTCAAAAAATTCTTTGACGTTGCGGAAAAAACTGGATTGAATTGGGGACATATGGACTTGCTCTATAATCGAGAGACTAATCAAAAGAAAGTCGCAGGATTATTAAAAACTGAACGCGGAAAGGACTTTATTTATAAGCAATGTATGATTTCAAAAATTGCACTTGACAAAATAATTGACGAAAAGCAACCGAGAATATTTGTTGTTAATAATACTTTAGCGAGAGGATTATTAGGCGAATATCATTCAGAGAATCCAACTAAAAAAAGCACTCATTGGATTGGATATGATTTTGTGTGGAACGAGGATTTTGGAACTTATACTTATAAGAATAATGCCTTTTTCTTCACGAGTATGCTGACCGGACAAAGAGCATTAGATAATGGCTCATATAAAAGACTAATTTGGCATATAAATCTTGTAAAAAACAAACAGCGTAAATAAAGTACGATTTTACAACAACGTGTATAATTAATTGCTGGTTTTGGCTCACTTTGGAAATTCCTTCGGAATTTCTACGTTCGTTTTTTATTTAGTAAATTAGTTGCTTAAACCACGCAACTAATCATACACAAAAACGTTGTAGAGCATTGCCAAATAACACTTGAATTCAATAAAAAATGAGTGAAATACATATAGTTTTTGGCCCACAAGGTGCTGGAAAATCTACTTATTCTAAAAAATTATCAGAAGAAACAAATGGAGTACATTTGTCAATTGACGATTGGATGTGGAAATTATACGGAGATGACTTACCTAAATCTATGAATTTGAAGTGGATAATGGAAAGAGTTGAAAGATGTGAAAAACAGATTTGGTCAACTTCAGAAAAAATATCCAAGTGTGGTTCTGTAGTAATTCTAGACCTTGGCTTTATGAAAATGGCAAAAAGGGAATTGTTTAAATCTTTAGCCAAAGACCAAAATATACCAACACAATTACATTACATAAAAGCCCATCACTCGATAAGACGAAAACGTGTTTTAGAAAGGAATATTAAAAAGGGAGAAACTTTTTCATTTGAAGTAACACCAGGAATGTTTGACTTTATGGAAACCGAATTTCAAATCCCTACTGAAAAGGAACTTGTTAATGCTATTGTAATTGACACAAATCCTGATTTAAGTAAATTAATACAATAATGAATTTTAATACTGAAAAACGTACAATAAAAATCAATCTGAACGAAAAAAAAACGCTCTACAACACGGTATATACTTAATGCTTTAGGTCAGTACTTAACCAAAGTATAGGCATATTTATGAAGTCCGCAAAATTTTTCAAATTTTGCGTTAAAATAGGAAATGAAAAAATTAAAAATTTGGCTAAGTGCTTAACCGAAAATTATTGTATTTTAACCAGCACTAAGCATATACGTAACGTTGCCAGTAATTTGAGAAAAACAGCATATTTAGACAATAATATTTTCGTTGACATTGAACAAAATTCATTGTCGACTAACGATTTGTTGGAAAATATTGACCAAAATATAACAGATTTTTTCTATTCTGCATCTCATCTTCAAGAGGCGAATGAAATGACTGCCGAAACAAATGACATACTGAAAAACAGACTTATAAAACGATTTCAAACAATAACGTCAGTAACAAATAACAACTACCTATTTCAAGAATTACCATCGAATAAAGTTCATAAATTAAAAGAAAATCCTAGTGTCGTTTATAACACAATAAATGATGTTCCTTTCGCAAGAAATATGATGAAAGGAATGATGAGTACAGTAAGTGAGAAACAAAAAGCGGAATTTAGAAAACAACTCAACATTGACCCAATCCGAATTAACAATTATTCACCTAAAGAAGTTATTGAGCAAATTAACTCGAAAAGTGATTTAATGGGTGGATTTTCACTTGTTGGAATGATTGAAAAAGCGATTGAATTTCATCCGCAAGGAAAAGAAATGGGATTACATAATCGGTTTGCTGGAATTTTTGAAATGTTAGATATGGTTGGATATTGGAAAGACAAATTCAATGAGAAATCTAATTACGCTCGACTTTGGGATTCGAGTCACAGTCATTTCTCAAGTTACTGCGATTATTTTATTTGCAATGACAAAAGGACAAGAAATAAAGCGAAAGTAGTTTTTGAAATTTATGAAATTGAAACTAAAGTATTAGATTCAAAAGGTAAAGAATAAAAACTACTGGCAACAAAGTATATAATTTATTGCTAGTACAAGCCTACTTACGAAAATCCTCGCGGATTTCCTATTCGGTTTTTATTTACTAAATTACGTGCTTAAACACGCAACAAACCATATACAAACCGTTGTGTGCAATGTAAAAACCGCCTGAAAATTGACAGAAAGAGAAGAAAGAATAGAAAAATACAAAAAAATTTTGATTGAAGAACAAGAAAAGGAATTGGCGGAAAATTCGGAACTAATTAAAAATTTCTTACAGTATTGCAAAAAGAAAAAGATTTTAATTTCAGAAAAAAATATTGAATACATTCCTACAATTGGAATTGTTGCGAATTATCCAAACTTGGTTCACTTACTAAATAATAAAATTCAAATAGATAAAGAAGAATTAGTTCCATTTGACGTTTTGGAAAAGGAATTTACAAAGCAACGATTTGCTTCAGGATATTTAATATCTGATATGTTTATGGCAATGGCTAATTCTTATTTTAGAAGAGGTCATTACGAGAAAAATGCTTTTGCACCGAGATTTATTGAACTTTATTGGAATTATAGTTCTTCCAAAAATGATAAATACATTAGTTTGGATTTCGATAGAGTGAGAATAAATGTTGACAACCGAATGTCGATAGAATTAGATACTTGGTATGGTGCAAAATTTGAAAAAAGTATTTCAGATATAGAAGATGGAATAGTTAAGTTAACACCACCTTTAGATTTAGAAAAATTTGATATTAAATTGTTTTTTAACGATGTTCATTCACTTAATATTAAATGGTACACTAAAGAGAATATCAAAGTTTTTCAAGCAGAGGAATTCAAACAAAAAACTGAAAAAATAATCAAAAACGGAATTGAATATTATCCAGCGAAATATATTCACGCAGAATTTGACAAACTAACTGGAACATTTCGACATTTTGACGGAGCAATACATTTTTACACTGAAAATGAATATTTGCAAAGACGTGAAACGGATTTTAATCATAATGACAAAAGTGATTTACAAATAAAAACTCTATCTCAAAAGTTATTTAAAGTAAATGGAGAAATTGAAATTAAGGATTGGGTTGAATTAACAAGTCATTTTTTAACTGGAAATCCATTAATTTTGGAATACTTCGAAGGAAAATTACCAGATAGAATAATTGAAATAATAAGTAGATTGAGAAACGAAAAATGAGAAAACACTGCACACAACACCGTGTATAATTAATTGCTAGTAATCGCTCACTTGGGAAATTCCTTCGGAATTTCGCCGTTCGTGCTTTATTTAGTAAATTAGTTGCTTAACCACGCAACTAACCATACACAAACACGTTATGATATAATTTGACCCGTCCTGAATAAAGGCTACATAATTTTAAACATTATGTACAAAAATGACAAAGTAATTAGACGTTACAGCGAACCTTTCAAATTAAAAATTTTAGCCGAACTCACAACTGGAAAACACACAA
>JAZGEQ010000054.1:0-2230 GCA_036478775.1 Cellulophaga sp. | reverse complement strand
TTATATTATCGGGCGCGCTAACGCGCGCCCGATAACGCGACGCTCAGTATAACTGTCCAGAACCACCGGCTATCGAAAATCCGATAACCAGTAGCTCCAGACAGATATTTTTAAAGCGTGTATCGCTATCGCTCACAAGCTTAAAAAATACTCCTGAGCGTCGCGTTTTAGGGAGTGTGTATAGTTTTGTCAGAAGGGCATTTAAAAGATAGTAATTCTAGTAAGTTAAAGGTATTTTTACCCCTGCCGGGTATTTAATAGGATTAAGTTTCTATCAAGGTACTTTTGCCGCTTACGGTATTAGTGAAAGCACTGATGTTTTCCCTATATCAATTCAAGAAGTTTACGTCACAGCCTATTATGCTATTGCTTACTTATTTATGGGCACTTCGAGCCTAATAATTAAAGTTTTTACGTTTTTATTTTCCACACCCACTGTATATTGGTTATTAGTTTTCGTCGTATTATTAGTAGTTATTTCATATTTAGTTTTTATACGTCCTAGGTTTATAAAAAAGTGGTTTCCAAAATGGTTGGTTAACTTAGTTCGAAAAAGTGTTAGTTACTTGCACTGGGATAATAATAATCTAACAAAGGTTGTTGGTATCAGAAGTGCATTATCGTATTTGGTACTTGCTCTTATTTATATTATTTTAGCTATATCATTATTTTGGGTTGTCATTCCATGGGCAGCAAATTATAAAGGTCACGAGGTGGCTGAGAGAAAACGTGATACATATCTTAAAAAGGGATGTTTTTATGAAAAAGATAGTTTGTGGAGCAATTGCATGTCATTAAAATCAAAGGATGGCAAAACTATTTATAAAGGAATACTTATTGCTCATACAAAAGAACATGTTGCTTTTTTCAATAGTAAAGGTACCGTTATTGCAAAATACCAAAAGACAGCGCTATAGTTAATGAACTATCAAAATAAAAATATAACAATTGCATCCAGCTGACCGTAATAAGCGTCATTTTTTTTGCTATAGCAAAAAAACCGCCCCTTATTACGTCAGCTGATGCAGGCGCTAGGTTGACGTATCGTCTAGCACAAATGAAATAAGCAAAAATATTATAATTCGGCTATGATGATTACAAGCATTTACATAGAGAGACTCAATCATGAAGCCTAAAAAAATTAGTTACTTAGATGGCATAATTACAATAGATCCTGATCTATGTAATGGGAAACCAACGATCCGAGGAAAAAGAATAACAGCTCAAACAGTGGTGGAGTTTCTTAGCATGGGGGAAACAGAGGATGAAATATTAAAACAGTATCCATCTTTAGAAAAAAATGATATTCATGCTTGTTTAGTTTTTGCTAGTAAATTAATGGGGCATAAATATACACTTCAAGAAATAGCATAAAATGAGAAAATACTTGATAGATGTAAATCTTCCAAGTCGTTTTTCTATTTGGGCTAGTGAAGAGTATGAGCATGTGGTTCACATTAACGATGAATTAAAAGATAGTGAGATTTGGGCTTATGCAAAAGAAAATGACCTTACTATAGTCACAAAAGATACTGATTTTTCTGACATGATAATAATGAATAACCCTCCTCCAAGAGTAATTCATATAAAAGTTGGAAATATGAAAATAAGAGAGTTTCATCAATTATTATCTAGAATTTGGAGTGATATTTGTATAATGAGCGAAGAATATAAGTTAATAAGAGTTTATTCAAATAAAATAGAAGGTATTGATTAATATATATATTTTATCAAATAAAAAACCTAACAAAAGCTTCCAGCGGACTACCATAAGTGTCATTTTTTTTGCTGGACGCAAAAAAACCGCCACTTATGGTAGTCCGCTGAAGCTGGCGTTATATTTTTAAGGAACTGTAATGGAAATGTCTACAGAGGAAAATGAGCACTTAGTATCAGTAAACTATGAAAGGTCAATGAATGCTTTGCACTCGAACAAGAAAATTTCAGAAAGTGAGATGCTTGTCCACGAAATAGAGTCTTTATCTCAAGAAGTGAATAGTGGGGCTTCTTTTGAACAGTATTTTCGTTGGAAAGGAAAAAGGGAAGTAGATAGTATCCTTAGTTATATAGAAAAAATAAATTTACCAGAAGTAAGCTTGATAGTGATATAGGCTTTAGGATGGAACTTGGGAACCTGTATTTTGATGTTAAGGGAAAATCACAAGTGGAAGCCCCACGGAGTGAGAAAATCCCGAAGCAAAATACAGGGGCGGAGTCATGCGTAGTAGTG
>JAZGEQ010000053.1:0-163276 GCA_036478775.1 Cellulophaga sp. | reverse complement strand
CAAACTACATACCTCTCTTTATTTCGGTAACACTTACTCGGTACGGCACGCGTCACAGACGAGCGCTAGCAGGGGCTTAAAAATCTATTCTCTCTAAATTTTTCTTATCATTTACAAATATGTTTATGTAATATTCTATTGGTTCAGATGTTCCTGACATATACATATTCCCATCAACCTTGTCTACTATAATTCCTCCATTTCCTGCTAATGCGTAAGAAGTATTGTTATTTATTAAGTATTCTTTTGAATTATAAAAAAATACTAAAAAACCTTCCTCTTCTATTGTCTTATCATCAACAATCATAATTTCAAAATCAGCATATATTAGATTTAAAAAATCCAATACTTTAGATTTAGATTCAGCTTTAGATATCATCTTAGTTTGTCTTTAAAATTTTTGTCCCCTGCTAGCGCTCGTCTGTGACGAGTGCCCACAACAGTAGGCAAACTACATACCTCTCTTTACTTCGGTAACACTTACTCGGTACGGCACGCGTCACAGACGAGCGCTAGCGGGGGCATTTCTGCAAAGCTTTCTAATTTTTCATTTCTATTGATATACTTTACTTTTTTACTGAACACCCTCAATGTTATTACTTTTTAAATAATCCAATAGATTATCAAAAAAATCATCCAACCCACTATTGCCTTCGTCACCACAACTTTGTCGTACTCTAAAAAAATAAAAATCAAATTCTTCTTTGGCATATCCAGAGTTTTTGGATATCATATGATAGCATAATTTATAAGATTTTTCATCTTCTGAATTTGGGTCAAATGACTTTTCTCCTATTAAAAAAACATCACTCTTAGTAATATCAAAATTGTCCATATTTGCTAAGAGTATACCATTTTTAGGGAAAACAAATTTTCTCTTATTGCCTTCAATAAAATTCTCCCCGTTTTTACAGCCATTGACAATTACATACCATTCTACCATTTGTTCTGAAAAAACATATTCATTAGGCAGTTCTTTATTTGCGCACCCTAAAAGCATAAACACAAATAACAACATACTAATCTGGGTCATAATCTGTTTGTACTTTATCATTAGTAACATTTGTTCCTGTATTTTGCCCCTTAGGACTTAAGTCTGTAAATATTTTATTCCAATCAGCTAACTCATACCAAGTACCATTACCTAAGGAAATTCCTTTAAAAGTATCATCATCATTAAAGAGAATAAAGAAGTTAAATTGCTGCATTCTTTCATTTCCTGCACCGTTCAATTCAGTCATTGGACCTAAAGCCCCTGCTAGCGCTCGTCTGTGACGAGTGCCCACAACAGTAGGCAAACTACATACCTCTCTTTATTTCGGTAACACTTACTCGGTACGGCACACGTCACAGACGAGCGCTAGCGGGGGGACATCCTCTAAACATAAAATCGCATCGGAAAAATCAAGGCTTTTTAAAACTACTATTATTTCATCAAATTTAGGGTAGTAACGTTTCGCCATGGGATCTCCAACAGCTACTAATTCCTCTATTCTCTGTTTAAACAACTTCAACATTACACTAAAATCTTCTCTTTTTAAAATCCAAGCGATTGTTAAAAACTCAATTGCTGTTCTAATATTAAATGACTTAATACTTCTCACATCTTCAATTGTCTTTATGGAAGAAGGAATAATGTTTTTATTTAAATCATCAAGGTCTTTATTAGCTTTATAAAACTTATAAAAATTGTCATCTACAATTTTTATAAAATCAATCAAAAAACCTTTTACATTCACTTCATCAACATCAATTTGAAATTTATTCCCAGTAATATCATCTAAATTATCCCCATGTGTCCAGTAATATTTATAATCACTTTTGTTCCTATGCTCAAAAACTTCGAACCATTTATGAACAACTTCAAATCCAATAAAAAATACAACTTCTACTTTCCAAGAAATTTCATCTTTCTTAAAATTAAAGGAATTTAAAATCCGATATTCAATCATAACTAAACCTCCCTTTAAAAACTTTATAAGTTTCCCTTTTGACTTATTATGACTAAACCCTAAATTAACAAATTGATCCCTTATTTTTTGAGATAATAAATCCTTTAATTCACTCTTCTTAATATACATTTTATCCCTCTTTATATTCTCTAATTTTTATCTCATCCTCCTTTATATTCTATCTTATATTCTCTAATTTTTATCTCATCACCGGCTTTTAATTTCCACTTATCAATATTAGATCTAATTTCAAACTTTTTTCTACTATACTTTTTATTAATATAATTTTTCGCTGCCCTTTGACCTGTAGATAACCTAGAACTTGTAGTTAACTTATATTCAATGATTGTATAGGTACCATCTCCATTGTTAATCAATGCATCAGCATTAGTTCTATTTTTAGGTGCGTTACCTTTTCCATTTTTTGGAACTACTCTAATATTTCCTGCATAATCCACCCCATCCTTATCAAGTTTAGTTAATTTCTCAGTTTGAAACTTTATTCCTTCTCTTATATTTACCAACCAAGCTGGCATTTTTTTATTTCGAGAAGAACTAATTAATTTACTCCTTTTTGATCCTTTAGGTAATTTGGACATTCTCCTCATTACTAAAGCAATAATAGCATCCTCAACAGCACTTGAAAAGACTTCTTCTTGTGATTTGAACTCACCACTCAACATTGACCCAATTGGATCCTCTACAAACTCGGAATATTTTTCGTATTTATTATATAAATTTATAGACTGCCCTTCAAACAAAGTCCATCTATCTTTTTGAAAACGATATTGAACTAATGGTTTTCCAGAATCTTCATTATAGATCGTCAAAGTTTTTGAATCAGGACTAAAGAAAGAAGATTCTTGTTCCTTGTCTTGAAGCTCATGGACATTCCCCCCAAATTCATTTAAATATAACGCATAATATTTATGTTCCATGCCCTCTAACTCTCTGAAAGCTATTACTTTGTTTCCACTAAAAGAGTAGGGAGTATAATAAGGATAATTTCTTTCCAAAGGATCAGGAGCAAAAAACCTACCCACCCTAGGGTCATGCATCCTATACTTGTAGTTCAAAGAATTCCCTTCGCCCTTTACTTCATTATCCATTTCCTGTCCTTGGAACCCATACCTGTAATCAGAAGTATTTCCATGGCGATTAGGCAGCAACATACCAAATGGAAAGTAGTCATTATAAGCCACTACATCTGGTTTCAACTCCCCATTGGAGTCTATCAATTTACGATCGGTGACTACAGAGAGCACATTGCCTAAATGGTTGCTGAGCTCGTAACGTTTGTCGCCCACCTTATTTTCAAAGAGCGTTTGCACCAAGTTACCATCTTCTTTGTCCATTTCCAAATTCTTTTGCTCTAGCCCCAAACGAGAGCTGCCATAAATATGGTGTTCGGCAAGTACTATATTGTTATTATTGCCGCCTCCTGATAGATCTTTTATCTCTGCCAGGAATGTACTGCCTGCTTTTATATGAAAATTAGGTAGTAATACAATACCCTTCCCTGCTGTAAATGTAAGATCACCTCCTGGCTCTACGGTATTTTCACCAGTGCTAGCACTATGTATATCTATTGTATTTACCGCTTTGTGCTCTTGTATATCTGTTACTTGTAAATTAACCAAATTAATATCGAAAGGTAGTGTTGGTTCCTCTCCCGGGCCTATTTTGCCATTAGAATTACTGTTGTAAACCGCCATTACATTGCCTTGTGCATCGCGCACATAGAGTGTAGTTTTCTTGGTTTCTACCTCCGTTTTTGTAATTCTATTGCCCAAACCATCGTATTGGAACAAGATGGTACTTTCGTTAGCCGTTCTCCCATTTTTGGTAATCTTACGTACTTTACCATCTACACGCCATTCTATATTGGTAATACCTTCTGCCCTATCGCTAATTAACTGCCCTATAGCATCGTATTGGTAATTGTTAGCGGTTTGATTACCTAGGTCGTTAAAACCTGTATCGCCCACACTATCGTCTACGTGGGTTAGTTGGTTGTTTAGCTTTGCCTTGTTGCGCTGTCCAGAGATTGGATTACTCCCACGGTCTACCTCATTGTAATGGTAGCTAAGCTGGTCCATAGTTGTTAAACCACTGCCTGCTTTTACCTTACGGGTTAAACTCGCTAGGTTACCATTACGATCGTACTTATAATCTGCCTCATAACTAGGGGAAAGGTTTCCTGCCACAACGCCATTACCTTTAAAGGACTTAATTCGGTTTAATTGATCGTATTCGTAATGGTTCATCTGCGCCTCCATAAGACTCTCATCATTATCCAAGAGACTGGTGACCATTTGTTTTATATTACCATTGTACAGATTTTTAGTGGTACTAAGGCTAGTATTACTACTATAGGAAAATGCAGAACTTGCAATGCCCGACTTGTAGTCGTTATCAAAATAACTTAAAGAATACCCCATAGCATCTTGGGCTACCTGCGATCCGCTAGCGCCATCGTTCCCCATATCTGCAGTGGTGGTCATACGCTCGGAGTTTACTCCTTTTAGCCAGCCTTGTAGTGTATAGGCATAATCTATTCCCTGTACTTCTTTAGCTCCCAATACCGTACGTGCCAATGGGCCGTGAGCAAAGTATTGGTACTTGGCATCTTTTTCCCAGATCATACCATCACTACTGGTCTCTACCCTAGTAATGCGGTTATCGGCATCATAGGTATAGCGGTGTCCGAACATATCTGATTGTCCGTCTTGGTATAGTACTTTATTTACATTACCACTAATAAGGTCGTATTGGTATAGCACCCGCTTCATTGCTGAGAAAGGGTCGTTGGCATCCAGGGTTAAAAGCCTGTTGTGCTGTACTAGTTCTTGTACGTTTCCGTGAATATCGTAATTGTAATAGGTGGCATTATCATAACCAATAGTACTTGTTGTTCCCCCAACGCCCCATATATTATAATAACTTATAGCTGTAACTCGGTTACGAGAACTGGCATTGGCTTCGGCCCTGTCTAAGACACTATTAAAAAGCTCTAGCGGAGAATAGAGATCATAGCTACTATAGGTGGTTTTGGTTACCTCATATTGCGTATCCGAAATATTTGCTGGATATGTATTTACGGTATCTACATAAGTACCATCGCCAGAATTTACTAGCTTACCTGTGGTCTCTTCTATGTCTATAGCTAGATTCGGTGTCATTTCGCCTGCTTCACTAATACGACCAAGGCCGTCATAGGTGGTATAGCTAAAGCGATTATTACCCAATTGCTTGGCGTTTTGTGAGGCTATTATACGCCCCAACTTATCATAGGCAAAACGGGTTTCCCCACCATCTGGTGTTTTTTGCCATACTAATTGGTTTAAAGAATTGTAGCGATACTCGGTAATAAGTGCATGATCTGGTAACAATAGGGTATTTTCTTCTGCTGTGTTTAGATTCCTATAGTCGTTTATCTGCGTGTCTATTCCCCCATTTAGTTCTTCGTCTGTAAAACGGTCTACACCTTCTGGTGGCACCGTTTGTGTTAAATTACCTGCCTGATCATAATAGTAAAGGGTATATTGGTACTCTTTATCTAAATAGTTCATGCTAAACGTTTCTACTGGTGTGTTTAACGCATGTTCTAAATAGCTGTTTATAAATTCCTGCCGTTTTGCTGCTAATACACTTTCGTAAACATCTTTGGTATATGCCGCTGTAACACTTTTTCTAAATTGTTCGCATGGGGTGTCTTCTGGAATCTCTATTGTGGCTGTACTAAAATCTACCGGAAATGGTTTTGGCACACATGTTCCTGGGTTCGCATTAAGGTATTCCGAAGTGTATTGCGCCCATGTTTTGGTATATTCATTGTCATTATTACGGGTGGCTACCACATGGGTTTTGTAGCCGTTTATAATTCCTTTTATTCCTGAGTACCCAAAGTTAAATTCCGTGGCTCCAAAACGGGCGATGGACATATAGTTAAGATCTAAAGTACTAGTAACACCAAAAGCTGTTTGGAGATAGTATTTGTAATCGTCTACCAAATATTGGTAGGAATTTGCACAGAACTCTGCTTCATTAACAACATCGCCTTCTTCTTCTATTTTGTCGCCAATGGTATTCATTAAAGTAACATATTCTGGGTATTCTTCCGTGCAACTTTTTAGTTCTGGTATTGGTGGTATGCAACCACCTACAGAACATGGCTCTTGGGATGTTGGTCTACCTAAAGAAGAATTAAACTCTGAGTAATAATTAGTATCTGCATTTAAACCTTTTTTGTTTGTAGATGATTTAGAAGCTGGTAAATTCGAGAAAAAATCACAACCAGAAATCTCATCCCAACGTAACACGTTTTCTCGACTTGGAATTATACCATCATCAAAACCAATAGACATAAAACCAGCATTTTCAGTAACAACATTCCCTAATTCATTAATATAGGTTACACTTGCACTAAACATTGGTGTAATAAGTTCTGATTCAGAGATAGTTTTAGAGACTCCTCCTCCACTTACCCAATCATACTGAATATCATAACAAATAACTCCCTGCATTTCACTTAAGTTGGTTGAAAGCCCATCTAAATTTATTAATATCTCTACAGATTCATCTTCTCCTCCATTCCCTGAAAATCTAAGAACCATGTTATGTGACTCTGAAACGGTTCTATCGGAATAGTTTAAAGAATGTGAAGAAACATCAACATCAAAAATTTGCACTTCAGCTAATCCAGAATCCACGAAATTATTTAATGTTCTTTGAAAACGATTTTCTAGCGCAAGAGCACTAGCCCTACTGCTAATGTCCCATAAATAAACGTTATTTGAATAATCAAAGCTATCTGATGAGGGAGAATATTCGGTTATAGCCATATTTAAAATACGAGCAATATGCTCTTCAAATAAAACCTCTGTTTCTCTATTTGCAATACAAGTAGGTACATTAAGAAAATTGCAAAATTTAGTTTCTGGTCCATCAATTTGGGGCGACTGACTAGCTAATTCACAAAGATTTGTATAAAAACCTTGAAAAATTAGAGTTTGATATAACAGATTCGTTGATTGTTTACTTACTCCTGTTTTGTCTTTGTATTTTACATTTATCCAAGTAATATTTTGCCCTAATGCATTATATTGATCAGAAGGACCTCGAATTACTTGTATATCATCAATTACACTAATATCAAAAATATTAAAACCATCTACCACCTGAAAACTATAATAATTCTCTAATTTTGGAAAAGAATATTCCCCAAAAACTACTTGTATACCACCACTTCGACCAAGTCTATAATAAGTAGTTTCTTCAGATATATTGAAATCCCCCTGAGTTAATGGGGATTGCGATTCTTGTCGCACATTATTATTATAATGGTTTATATATCTGTTTTCAATTTGCGTTTGGTTAATAAAATCAGAAGTGACAGGAGAGTTAAAACTTATAAAATCAAGTGTTGAAGGTACTACCATCGGTTCTGTTTGAATAAGGTGGTTTAAAATGTTTTTAAATCCATTGGTAAATAATTCAATTTCATCTTCTAAACCAATTGTACAGGGACTTGCAACCAGAGCAATATCAGGACTCGTTGTACCAGTACCATCAAAGAAAGGACATAACTCTAATAAGTCGCCCCCGGCGTAAGGAGTATCTATAGTTTCGTCAAAAAGGACGACAAATGCACCACTACGAGTACCGTTAGCAAACCCATTAGTTTTTAATGTCCCTGTGACATAAGCTATATTTGGACCATTCAAATTAGAGCTAGTTAAATGGTTAGTGTAAGAGATAAACTCTAACAAGTCTTGGTTCGAAAGACGGTACTCGTAAACGAAGCCATAGTATTCGTTAAATTCAATCCATATTTCATCAAAAGACCCATCACTAAAAAAAATTGCAGTATATCTTGCATTTGTAATATCAAAAGCATGATTTATTGGATTCCCTTTGTCTGTATAAGCTACTTTTTCGAAACGTTCTTTTAAAGGAAAGTTATCAACTAAATTTTGGAGGGAAGTAAAAGATGAAATATTAACTCTATCTGTACTCGTACCACTAAGCATTTTTTGTTTAATATCTTGAAATATTTGATTTACTAAATCATTGAACAATGGGTCAAACACATTGAAATCTAAGGCAGATACACTACACCTAGTTGGTGGTTCAATATCTGGCGAAGCCTCAGCAAAATCACACAAATTCATTTGGTAATCGTTTTCTATATGTATTTGTGCAAATACACAGTCTTGTCTAGAAATACCATCTTTATCCGTATAACTAAGTAACACCCAACTGGCTCTGAATCCTAAATCTACTACAGGGTCAAAAGGTCCTTCTATAACCTCCATACTTTCTATAGAAGCTACATTTCTAGGATCCCAGGCTGTAGTTGCTCGTTCTAAAAAAAATTCTACATCGTAACTACCATCTTGTGTTTGGTCTCCTGTAAAATTGCCAAAGTAAATACCTAAATGACCCTCTGTAATTTGATAATGCATAGGTTTACCAGCTAATTGAAAGCTGTCTTTTACTAAATCTGTTCCTGTATACGGGGAATCTGGCGTATTTAAATAATTTATGATTCTGTTTTCTGCCGAAGTGTTTGTTAAAAACTGTTCTGCAGTTGCAGAAGTATAGGCGTTTTTAACATTTGTTAATTGGGTATCATAAACCAAATTTGGTTGCGCTAATAAATCGTTAAAAAGGTCTAAAATATTCGTTGTAGTAACTTCAATCGCTGGCTCTATACCTTCGACACATGGATCTGGATCATAAGTTCTTTCCACATTGCCTGCCAAATCATTAATATCCTCCCCTTCACAGCATAGAAAATTTACAAAAGGTTTTTTATGAAAACCACCTTGCCCCATGCCTCCTAGTATACTAACGCCTCTGTTTAAAGAAGCATCCATATAAGAGATACGGGCTTGTTGCTTTACAATAAGGTTGTCTTCATTGTACTTATAATCTATACCTAAACCTGTAAAGTATGCTACGTTACTTTCTGGAATAGAATTTTCTAAAGTTAGCACCAATCTTTCTTCCTGGCCTACCTCTAGTATGTATATATTACCTGGCATTGAAGACCACGTTGCTCCAGAACCCCCAAAGAAAGTCTGTAAATAACTAGTGGTGTAGCTTGGGTAGGATGCAAGAGAAACATCTGATCCTGAGATTTTTCCTTTTGCAAAAAGCTCATTTAATAAACCTGCAAATGCCTTTGAAAAACGAGCTTCCTTATTACAATCTCCTAGTATTCCTGAGCTTTTTCCGTTACCAATATATTGGCCAATACTATCTGGATTCGGCGTAGTTGTACATTCTGAAATTCTTGCCTGGGTAGTTCCGCTTAGTATTACTTCGGTATAGGATGTTGCAGTTAGACTTGTTCGTATTTGTGCTACTGCTTTAAATGGAAACAGTTTATTAGCAGCATCATATTTATCTGGTCTTATGGTATTAATTTTCGTAATAACCCACCTATTGTTACCATAGTTGTTCCAGCTTTCTGAAAATGAATCTGGTAATGTTATTGTTAAAGGAATTTCTCCTACTGCGGTATTGTTTTCTCTAAAAGTTATGGTTAGTGTTTTGCTACTTGGAGAAGAGTCTATAGTAAGCTCTCCATTTGAAGGAGAACTTCCTCCAAAGTCTTTATACAAATCTCTGGAAAGGTATTTTCCGGTATAAGGTCTATTAGTGCCGGAAATGCCTTCGGAAACAAAATCTATAAATGCATTTTCTAAATACACTTGTAAGTCTCTGCCTAAGGGGCATAGGCCTGTTTGGTTGTAATACTCGTAGTTGGTATATGCCGCCATATCATTTACAACATCGGCAGGGTCTTTGCCTGAATCGTGCATAATATCGGAAGGTTTAAAGCGCTTTTCTTTGGATTCAAAGGCACTTTTTACATTGCCACCAGCTGCGCAAACGGGATCGTCTTTACCGCTGATGATATTATCTAAGCTGTTTTTACTATTAAAACTATACTCTGCAATTACCGATAAAATATTTTCCGGAGCTTCCTTTTCTCCGATACAACCATTATAACAGCCGTTGTACTTGGCATAAATATCTGCATATAATTTTTTAACGGTTTGCTTTAAATTTATATAATTGGCTTTATAAAGACTCCAATATTCCTCTTTCTCTGATGATGATAGTGACGTAAAACTACCGCTAGGGCAATTTTCTGTAATACTATTACACCTGATTAAAGTATAAACAAATTGTTCTAGATTTTTACCTGTATTGTTGTAATTATTTAACATGGTAGTCATCATAGTGTTGCGAATATCAAAACGTATTTCGCTTAAAATGTTACCCGAAAAGAAAGGGTCGCTTGTCATGATACTATTACCCGTAGCAAGACTTCCTGCTAATGAATAAGATGTTATTTCGCTACGTAAATACTGGTCGTAGCTATCGGAGTTCATTAGGTTTCCTCCTACATATTTTGTTATTCCGCAAAGTATTTCGGTATATTTTAAATAACAATATTCTGGATGGTAAACTAAAAGAGATTCCGCCCATTGGTCTTGCCATATTCCTGTTGCTATAAAGTCTTCTGCCTTAGTTAAATATTGTGGTTCTATAAAATATTCCTTGTTATTGGTATTCTGTGTAGCATCTATTAATTCTATGCCTTCTAAAATTTCTGGACTATACGTTATATCTCCTGTTTCTTCATTTATTATTTCCTTAACACGTATATAGCTAATGGTACCATCGGTGTTGTAGTAGTGCCCATTTGTATTTAAACCAGAATTTGTTGGAGGAACATCGTATTCTGGATGGTTTGGGTTTCTCCAACTGTTATATTCTGACCCAACACTGGCGCTAGGAAGGGTATTCTCTTCATTAAAAATATTTAAAGTGCTTTGTATAACTTCTACAGCCTTGTCACCATTTAAGGTGCTTGGGTATTGTCCATATTGGCCTGTAGGTTTCATATCGTTTAGTAGTTCTGTACGGGCAATTTGGCAGGTTAAAGAACCTGCAACAATAGCTGCATTAGAGATTCCTGTTAAATCTGAGCTACTGTCTAAACAGGGTGCATTACAAGCTCTTATAAGTTTATTCCATTGTTGCGCAAAAGCAGCGGACAACCTATTCTTTTCTTCTTCTAATTCAGCCGCAGTAAGTATGTTTTCTAAATCTGAAAAATCGTAATTCTCTTTTCTAGAAGCTACATAACCTATTTCTCCGCCATACTCTGCTATTAAAGAATCTTCGCAATCCTGGCAAGAGATAAAACAACCATCCTCGATAGCTGTTGGTACTGGTACTACATCGGACGGAGCTAAATAACAAGAATCTCCCTCTGTAGTTAATCTAGTAATATAATCATCTGCATATTGTTCTAATGTATCTGCATTTACCACCAGTTTTTTTACAATACTATAATTACCACGTTTTACATTTACGGTAAAATTAGAATAGTCTACATTGGTAGGGTCTACGATTAAACTTTCGTTATCCGCATTTAAAATATCGATGAATAAATCATAAATCACTGGATAGTTTAAGGTACCATTAGCACATTGGTAGCCAAAATCGCTTTGGGTTAGGGTATAGGAAAAGTTACGCTCATCATCTTGAGCGGTTAGCTTATTAAAATTATAGCTTAGCGCGTCTTCTAAAGCTCCAAACTTCCCCGAAGATTGCCTGTTGTTATTATCTAAAGTGGTATCTGCATCCGTTGCACTTAATTTTCCAAACAAGTCTACGTCTATACGTTCATGAAGGCTCTCATTTGTTTCATCCTGTAAAGCATCTAAATTAGATGGTGCTACCCCTGAAAGTGCTGTTGCTATGGTTCTTCCTTGTGGATCTATATAACTAATACTAACTTGTCTGTTAGGATCTATAACCATATTCTTTTTGTAGTGTGTAAAGTTCCCCACGCTATAGCCAAACAATCTGTTAAGTTCTTTCTGTTCTGGCGTTCCATAATAGTATTCCATCTCATGGCGACTGCCCAACTGATGCTGTACACCAACACCACTTTTTCTGCGAATACGACCAGTATTATCTGCCATATATTCGATTTGAGAAAACGGATGCCCCTCTGCATTAGGCACTCTATTCTTAAAGAGACCAGCCACATCATTGTCTGTAGAATAATACCTACTAGCTCCTGAAGCAGTAGACATTGTCTTTAATGCCGTGGGGTCATCTAATACATTACGATCGTCGGTATCAAAATCCTGATAGCTATATATTGCTCCTGTACTGTTTTGGGTAAAATTATGCACATAATTAATACCTACACTTGTTGTTTTAGAGATAGGCACTGGCAATACCTCTACTGCTGGCCTACCTTGGGCATCATAAATTACCTCTCCTACAATCACATTATCGTCGGAGTTAATTTTTGTTACTGTCTGGCGGTTTCGCAACGTACCATCAAAATAGCTGACCACCTCTTTCTTCTTTCCTTCCTCTGCATAGGAAGCCTGAAACTGCCAATTTTTGTCTATTTGATGATCTGTAGCTAAAGTCTGCACATAACTACTATTCCAATCTCCTACAAAGTTTATATTCTGCTCATCCTCATTACCCATACTCCAATTTCCATACTTAAATTTGGTAGTATCCTCCAAATGTTTTCCAACAGCCCTTACACGAAATAGAATATAGCCCTTAGCGTAAATTAAAGGAATGCTGTACTCCGCATTTGTAGTCTGTACTCGGGTGCTGTTATGCTGAAAATCTCTTATAGTAAAAGGAACCGTATTCTGCGGGCGAAGCAAAGTAGGTGATGCTCCATTATAAGCATCCACCCAAGTCCATTCCACATCATAAGACAGGGTGCCCGGAATGGCATCCCAGGTCAAAGAAAGTTCATTACCATCCACTACAGATATGGGATGGGGCACCGTTGAAGAAAGCTCGGTATACGTCTCCGCTGTAAAGCCAATCTCCAATACAATGTTTTCAGGAACGGCACCATTGCTTACTGCTGCGGATCCGTCAGAAAGTAAGGTGTAACTCCCTTCAAGAGCTTCAATTCTTATACCATAGGCACCAATCTCGACTTGCTTACTAATATCGGTTGTTAGATTACTAGCGCCTGGCTTTTTATTATTTTCTACGGTAAGAGAAACCTCTTTAGAAGTTCCTGTAAACGCTCCAGTAGCATCAGCTGTGACCACATTCATACGTAAAGTATACGAAAACCAATTGTCTGGCAATAAATTTTCCTTTAGCGATAAACACACATAAGCTCTCGGATCTATATTTTTTAATCCAACACCATCAAGGTTTGTGGTACTATGCTCTAGCGTACCAGTAGTTCCTAATACCGCTTTAATCTGATTGAAATCAAATTCCGTGCTGTCCTGTGCCTGCATAGTAGCCCCCAATAAAAGAATGGCGAATACTGCCTGTAGTAAGTGATTTTTCATTTTGTAAAACATTGGTCTTGTGTGTTTACTTGGTTCTTTAATTGTCCTTTGTTTGATCGATTAAACGATAGGATACAAATTCCTTTTGCAATTGTTTTGTTCTGCCAGAGGTATTGGTTAAAAAATCTTTCAATTCTCTTTTTTGGATTTTAGAATCAAAATCGTGTTTCAATTCAATTACCAATCGCCCATAATCTTGTTCTGTATTATTCCCGCTCTTACCCTTAAAAGGGATAAGATTGGTGAAATAAAGTTCTTGTTTAGAGATGCTATAATCCTTTTTATTTATATAGAGCACTACCTTGCTGTATGGCACTTGTATAAAATTCTTTTTGGTCGTAACCATTTCACAGATCCATTGATTTTCGCCAGTATCCAACAACTGTGATTTTTCATAGTACTTTAAGAACGCTCCAATCTCCATGGGACTGTTTTGTACTGCCACAGGGTCTATCTGGGTATAAGTCATTGTTTTTGCAGTAGCATCTATAACAAGCTGGGCTTTGGAAAACCTATGAACCTGGGTGCTTAAAATAGTATTTCTACTATATTCCCCGCTCTTTTCCATAGTGCCTTTATAGGTTTCCGTAATGGTATTTCCGGTAAGCCCCCTGTACAAAGAAAAAGTCATGTTTATCTTGTATTGGTCTTTATTCTTATAAAAATCCGTTGCCTTGTCTAGCACCTTTTCAACATCTTTCCCTTGGGCGTTGCTCGATAGCGCTGCGCCTAATAGCAATAAAACAAGTGTCCTATGTATGTATGTTATCTTCAATTTTTGCTGTTTAGTTTAGAATTCCCAGAGCGTGTTTCCTGTATAGTATACACCCCGCGTTCCGTCTCTTTTTTCACCCGTACCAAGCCGCCCTCTGTATCGTACTCATAAAAGGTAGCGTAGTTGTTCTCATCTAATTCAGATTGTAACCGCTGGCTCAATGGGTCGTACACAAAGGTCTTCATATTGCTATTAAAGGGGTGCATGCGTACATCGTCGAAATACACGTTAATTCCGTCGCTCTTATTTCTCAAAGTAATCTTCATATAGGCGGCATCATTTGGAATTGTAAAGTCACTCGAAATCCGCTGCCAACCATCGATTATTGCTCCGTTTGGTTCAAATATTGCATTTTCCATGGCTTGTGGTAGATCAACTCCATCACTATCCTTATAACTCAGCTCTATGGAACTATTTTTGTAATTGGGAACTTGATACCCAAAATTTTCCTGGTAATCATAAAGTTGTATGCTACTCTCCATACCTGATTGCGTTCTACTATCCGTGGTATGGTTAGAGAAATTGGACTTGAGTCGACCGTCTTCCGGGGTAGGTTCAAAACTAAAACTAGAAACGATTTGGAACTTCCCATTGCTTAGTACTTTCACATCTTTAAAACTTATTTCTAGTCCATTATAATTTCTAATAGGATACCGATAACCTAAACTGAAACTTCTTGAAAATGAGAAACTCACTTCTGCTACTGGTGTCTTATACATAAAACGATACGTACTCTCCGGAGCTAAGGCAAAAGAAAAACCTACAGCCTTTTTTACTCCATCAAAATTTTCGTTCTCCAAAACAAAATCATATACCGTTACATTCTTTTCTATAAAATTCTTTACATAAGGCAAGAGTGCTTCCACGTCCAAATCTGGAAAATACTGTTTTATCACAAAACTCTTTGGCAGTTCTTGTTTATCCAAAATTTCATCCTTAATGCCCCCTAAAAGTTTCACTAATGCGTCCTTAGCGGTTTGGTCCTCATTAAAAGTGAGGGTATTTGCTGGCACAGCATCAAATGCGACCTCCCTTGTCCAGCCACTGATTACATATTTATCTCCAGGTTGTGGTACAAACTTGATACACGTAATCAATTCGGGTACCTCAACCTCCCCTATTTCTATTGTTACAGCCAACACCTTTAATGCCGCACAGGCACCTTGTCCTATACGCGCATAATAAGTTTCGCCATTACCCAACTTGGCAGACCCGCTATAGGATTCTCCTTCATAGAAATCATTATACCATACCGTATCCGCATCTAGCAAAAAGAAATCTGTAAGGTTGCTGATAGTACTTTCAATGGGGAAGACTGCATCTCGTTCATAAGTTCGAGCCATTGTCCCTACATCCATTATGCCTACCCTAACGGCATTGCGTACTTCACTGGTAGCTGTACCATTCGTCTGCGCTGCATAATACGTAGTGCCATTTTCTAAAGAATGTATACTATTTAAAGGAGTACCTTCTATTGCTTCGGAATACCACTGAATTGTATAGTCGGAACTGGTTGTTTCCGTAACCAGATGAGCTATCGTGGAGTTATCCGTACTACAAAATTCTTGGTAGCCACTTCCTATAGGAGTGGGAATACCAACACCAACTTCTACTGCGGAACGACAGCTAACACCGTTCCCTGAGGCATAGTATACTGTTCCATTATTTAAAGGGGTACCAACTGGCAGAACGCTTCCGCCTGTGAAAGTAGTATACCAAGAAATACCTTCTCCTTCAACTTGAATATTAGCCAAGGTTGGTGAGGTAGTTATATCAAAAAATTGATAATCGTCCGCTTTTGGAGCACCAAAACTGAACACAATCTCTACAGGTACCCTAGGGCTAGAGCCATCATCTGCCCAAACAAAATAGCTTGGTAACCCTCCAAGTTCTATATTATCAAAATAACGAACTCCTCCTGTTTGCGCACTGTACCATAGCACGTTTCCGCTTAACGGGGATGGCGCTACTAAATCTGATATTGTATATGGTTCACTATCTAGGACTCCGTCACAGAAATTCTGAGTGTCTAGAGAAATGCATGCTGTACTATAGGAATCGTTAGGCTTTACATAGACACGTATACCGTCCATCAACATATACACTGGATAGGCATTTGTTGCATCCAGAGCTGTAGAGTTTACTGAAAAATTAAGTTCTTGCTTACCAGCTACAGCAACAAATTCTAACTGTGCCCGTGACCATAACGATGCTTCAAAAGGAGGTGCTAAAGCAGGAGAGTTTTTGGTTTCATTTCCGAACCTAACTTCCCAAAATCCTTGGGTTTGTTCTTGGATTCTAACATCCAATACATTAGTGGCGTTAGCCTGGTAAAATTCTACTAAATAAGTGGTTCCAACGGTTAAGCCCGAAACGCTAGTTGAAAAGGATTCGGTAGTATCGCCTACTCGTAATGCACCTGCGCAAAGCCCTTTATCAGGAGAATTGCTAAAATTATAACTAAGGTATAAATCTGTAGCATCGCTTAAAGGAGGTGAAAACGTATCTGGCGTTCCCTCCGTGATAGTCCAGCCTGTATTCCCCAAAGTACCATTTCGTCCACTTACGACAACATCTATCGCACCTTCGAAAGAACCATCTATAGTGCTGCTTAAAACTTCTTCACAATCACCGCCTATTATTTTAGCCTTAATAGTTACTTTTAATCGACACCCACCAGAGCCATCTTTATTAGTACTGGCAAAATAAATATCCCCATCCTTAATAATGGTCAAAGGGTCAAGTATGGTTGTGCTTTCGTTTGAATCGAACCAATACCCAATATTCCCGTTATTATTGGCTTCTACATCTATATTTTTTATATAATACTCCCCTGCATCAAAATCAAAGTACTGTATGGCATCTCCAACCGGTGCGTCTTCATCTATAATAACCGTAACCTGAATTCTACCATCCTTGTTATCTGAAACTTCTGCCCAATACGTGCCTTCTTGTAATCTGGTAGTACTGGTTAATGGTGTTCCTCCTGTTTCTGTTAAATACCAAGAAGTTGGTAATTTTCCAAGCTCCGAATACTTTAAATCATCTACTGTTGGAATTTTTTCCGCTGTACAGAAATATTGGGTGAAAGCTGAACCAGAACAACTACTGCCCATCTCGAACACTTTTATACCATCTATAAATAGTTCTTTAGAAGCATTATTGTTGGCATCTCCTGGCTGCCCGGTTTTGTTTGCATATGGTCTAAATTCTAGTAATTGACTTTCGGTTGTTACCACAAAACTTAAGGTAACTAAAGACCATTGCGGCGACTGTACCACATAACTCCTAGAACTTAATTTGATTTGTGAACCAAAACGAACCTGCCATCCTCCGTAATCGTTATCGGTATATTTTTCACTAAAATCAGTGCCATTAGCTTGGTAAAACTGAACAACATATTCCGTGCCTATTTTTAAATTGTTTAAAGTTGTATTAAACTCCTGATAACCAACTTGGATTCCCGTAGAATTTTGAGAGTTAAAATAAACACTAGAGGATGCCATGATACCACCATTTGGCGATAAGACCATAGAAGATTCTGGAATGGGAACTTTATACACAGAAGGGTCTCCATAAATGGAGGCCGATTTGGCGGCAATATTGGCAAACCAACCACTACAGTCCAAACCTAGCTCCCTATACCCAGTTCCTATTTCATCTGCACAGTTTTCAAAAGAACCGTCTGTTTCTGATGCCAAAAGTATATCACACTCATCTCCTACTAATATGACTCCAGAATCGACATTTAAAGTAATTGGATTACGTTGTAATTCTAAATTTGCTATTGTTGTGTTGTTTGCTAAAAAATGGTATAGCCCTTCATGGAGTGCTGCGCTAAAATTTGTGATAACATACGTACTTTCTGTTGCTCCAGGAATTTTTACCCCATCTCTAAACCATTGGTAGGTATTATTTGTACTGGTAAGTGCAACAGTGCCCAAAGTAATATTTTCTCCTTCCAAAACTTTCTTACTTTCACTAAAATCTACTCTTGCCTGAGGGTCATAGCTAAAGACACTTAATTTTGTGCTATAGTCTGGATATTCGGTTTCAAAATCGCTAAATACAAAGCGGTTATTCTCTATTTTAAGTTCGGTTCCAGGTATATTATAATCAAATGTAAATCGAGGAATATCACCCCTAAAGGCATTATTATCTAATCGTACACTTTTAAGCATTGGCAATAGGGATACCGGAAAACTGCCTGAAAAATTATTGTTAGACAGCCAAAATTCTTGCAAGCCAACTAGGTTAGACAAGTTTTGTGAGATTGCTCCTGTAAGTTTGTTATTAGACACATTAAATCTCGTAAGACCCTGCGCTGTATATAGAGAAGAAGGGAGATTTCCTTCGAGTTTATTATCATTTAAATTAAGTGTTGCTAATAAAGTAGAACTTGCAATATTGGAAGGAATTATTCCTGACAATCTATTGTTTCCTAAATCTAGTTGTATAAGGGATCCTACCATTCCCAATGACATTGGAATTTCACCTACAAGAATATTATTATTCAATTTTAGGTACTCCAAAAACACCAACTTATCAAATCCTAATGGGATTGCGCCAACAACACTATTATTACTTAAGTTTAATGTATTTAAATTCAGAAGGTCTGTAACTCCATCAATAATTTCTCCTCTTAGTCCATTGTTTTCTAAATTTATATGGGTCACATAACTAAGTGTATTATCGCCTGCTGTTGTTATTCCATACCAATCGCACACCGATGCATCTGTATTCCAACCACTATTATTTACCCAATTAGAACCGTCCATTGCGTTGTAGAATGCTATTAAAATCTGCCGTTCCTCATCGGAAACTCCACAAGCATCATTACCGCCATTTATATTAACCATTACCATTTCACTCTCAAGAGTAAGACCATCTACAATTAAATTTGTTGCTGTAAAATGGTATCCGCCAGCATCTTCCATAGCTGTAATAGGAATATTAAATTCCATTGACGTTGCTCCGTCAATTGGCAGTCCATTTCTATACCATTGGTATTCATTTGTTGGACTCATCAATGGGGCTATTAACGACAAGCCTAAACCTACTTCCACATTTTCAAAATCGATCATTTCTATTTTCGCTTGTGGTGCATACGTAAATTGATTTCCCATTTGAGTGGTCAGTGTTGCATAATCTGACTCTAAGCCTTCAAAAATATAAGCGTTGTTTTCTAAATTCAATATTTGAAGATTGGTATTCATTTCAAATACCCCAGTAATATTGTCCTGTAATCCATTTTGTGATACATCTAGCATTTGCAGTGATGGTAATGCTGAAAAACTTGGTAATACTCCTACTAGCCCATTATCAACAAGCGAGATGCCTATTACCTCGTTATTAACCACGGTAACCCCATACCAATTACATACTAAAGAATTTATATCGTTGATAGCCCACGGTTGCTGTGCTTGCAAAGTATTTTCCCAATTATTCCCTGCTGTAGCATTGTAAAGTGCGATTAACATTTCTCTCTGTACCAAGGGTACGTCGCAAGTAGTATGTACATTTATGGTAATTGTATTTCGTTGTAATTCCAATTTAGTTACGGTACTATTGGTCGCTAAGAAATAATATTCCGCAGCATCCGCAACTGTAGCACTTTCGATTAGCAATTCTTTGGATATGGCATCGGGGATTAGGATTCCATTTTTATACCATTGGTACGAATTATTAGTGCTAGACAGCTTTGTTGTTAATGTAATAGAATTTCCTGCGGTTACGGATTTGGTTTCTTCCAAATCTGTCTTTGCCTGAGGCGCATACCCATAAGAGCCAATTAAATTCGTGAAGTAGTCTTCATGTTTGGTCTCAAAATTTGAGAATATAAATTTGTTATTCTCAAATCTAAAATCTTCCATTATAGAATTCGTAGATGTCGTAATCGGAATGGTTCCTGAAAGTAAATTATCATTTAAGAGCAGATGCGCAAGCTTGGATAACCGAGCTATGGCAAAAGGAATCTCGCCAGTTAATTTATTATGGCTTATATCTAAAAACTGTAAACTGCGCATCAATTCCAATTGCCTAGGAATATTACCATACAACTGATTGTTCCCTAGTTTTAGTTTTATTACTTTAGAAAGGTTACAAAATGAGATTGGAATCTGACTCTGAATTCTATTGTTGCTAAAATCTATCTCTTCCAAATTAGAAGCACTACCCAAAGATGGTGGGAGTGCTCCGGATAAATTATTATCTGCTATAAGCAGCTGCTTTAATTGCAACAAAGAACCTAAAGATGCTGGTAATTCTCCAGATATTCCATTATTTCCTAAGTCCAGAAAATTTAGCGCTGAAAAACTACCGATACTTTCTGGCAGTGTTCCCAACAAACTATTATTTGGCAACGCTATAGCTGTTACTTTCCCGTTTACAACAGTAACTCCAAACCAATCACAAACAGGAATATTGGTATCCCAAGGTTGGTTATTGGCTAATGTATTGGTCCAATTATCGCCATTTGTATTTGCATATAATTCTAGTAAAGCCTGTTTTTCAGTTTCTGAAACACCACAGTTATCTACTGGTGGATCTATAGTCAAGGTAATAGTATTTCGAGTAAGGGTAAGGTCTGTGACTACCGAGTTGGTTGCTTCAAAATAATATACCCCGGCATCTGTAGGTTCCGCAGTATTAATTATATACTCTTTGGAAGTCGCTCCTACTATTGGCTGCCCATCTTTAAACCATTGGTAACTATTGTTGAGGCTTGTTAAAGCGGTTGTTGTTAAGGTTATTGTACCGTTTTCTGCTACGGATAGGGTTTCTTCTTGATCTACTTTGGCTTGGGGGGAGTAACGATATGTACTGATATCAACTGAATAGGCATTGTGTTGTACTTCAAAATCGGAGAAAACAAAACTATTTACATCCATCATCAATCTATCCAAATTTATCAGTCCTGTAAAATCTGGAACAGTTCCTGAAAGGAGATTGTTATTTACTTGTATAGTTTTTATAACTGAGAAATTACCAAATTGAGAAGGAATAGAACCAGATAATTGATTACTATTCAGTCGTATTCTATCCAAATTCACTAAGTTTCCTAGCTCTATAGGGATTATTCCTGTTAATTGATTCCGATCAACATGAAAATCAATAAGACTAGTTAGATTTCCCAAAACATTTGGAATTGCACCTGTTAATTGATTGCCTTGTAACCATAAATATCTAAGATTAGACAAATTAGATAGTTCAGGGGGAATATCTCCACTTATATCATTATCTGATAAATACAAGAAAACTAATTTATTTAAATTACCAATTTCTGCTGGTAAATTACCAGCTAGGTTATTTTGATTAATATTAAGGGTTCTTAGATTGGAAAGATTTCCGATTTCTACAGGAATACTCCCTGACAATAAATTATTATTTAATTTTAAATTGGAAAGACTAGATAGGTTGCCAAAAGAACTAGGTATACTACCTGAGAACTGATTTAGTTCTAAAAGTGCCGTATTTAAATTTATTAAGCTTCCAAATGAATTGGGTAATTCTCCTGAAATCTGATTATGAGCGAGTTCAACAAAAAGAAGATTTACTAAATCTCCTATATTTAATGGTAATTGCCCTGTTAAGTTATTCCTAACTAAATCTAGCCTTGTCACTTTCCCATCTACCACTGTAAGCCCAAACCAATCACAAACAGGAATAGTAGCATCCCAAGGCTGGTTACCTGCTAGGGTATTAGTCCAATTATCACCATTTGTTGAATTATATAGATCTAAAAGGGCTTGTTTTTCCGTTTCTGAAACACCACAAGTATCTGGTGGCCCTATGGTTAATGTTATATTATTACGCGTAAGTGTTAAGCCAGTAACCACGCTATTCGTTGCTTCAAAATGATACGCTCCGGCATCTGTAGCCGTGGCATTGGTAATTAAATACTCTTTAGAAGTAGCTCCTGAAATAGCCGTGCCATCTTTAAACCATTGGTAACTATTGTTAGTGCTAGTTAATGCTGTTGTTGTTAAGGTTATTGTACCGTTTTCTGCTACGAATAAGGTTTCTTCTTGGTCTACTTTGGCTTGGGGAGAGAATCTATAAATAGCTAGATTTTTATAAGTAGTATGTTTTGATTCAAAATTAAAAAAAACAAACCTATTACCTTCTGTTTTTAATCTATCCAACGTGCTTATTCCTGAAAAATCTGGAATATTTCCTGTTAGCATGTTATTTTCGAAATACAGTAAAAGTAAATTCGACAATTGGTTTAATTCAATTGGAAGACTTCCCGATAACTGATTATTTTGAAGCTCAAGATTTCTGAGAAATAACAATTGTCCCAACTCAGGAGGAATGTTTCCTGTTAATTGATTATTGCCCAATTGAATTCTTGTAACATTTACCAATTGACCAAATTCTGAAGGTATATTTCCACTCAATTGATTTGAGTTTAAATGCAATTGAACAACGTTTGACAAGCTCCCCAATTCTGTAGGTATACTTCCTGTTAATTCGTTAGATTCCAAAAACAAATAGACCAAATTTTTCAAAAGTCCTAATTCCGAAGGTATATTTCCAGTTAATTGGTTGCCATTGAGAGAAAGGTTTGTAAGTGCCAATAATTGACCTAATTGAGAAGGAATACTTCCTGTCAATTGATTTAAATTTAAATGCAATTGATTTAGATTAACCAATTGACCTATTTCGATAGGAATGTTACCATTTAATTGATTATAATATAGAAGCAATACTGTCAATCTGGATAATTGACCTAATTGAGTGGGAATACTTCCTGTCAATTGATTTATACTTAGTGAAAGTTCGGTAAGATTAGTTAACTGACCTAATTGAGAAGGAATACTTCCCGTTAATTGATTTGAATTTAAATATAAATGTGTTAGGCTTATAAGATTTCCTAATACAGCAGGAATACTACCATTCAAGCGGTTATGATTAAGATATAAAATTGTTAGATTGAAAAGGCCGCCCAGCTCCATAGGAATAGATCCACTCAATTGATTAAAACCCAAGATTAAAGTTCTTAAGTTGGAAATATTACCTAATTCTATAGGTATAACCCCACTCAATTGGTTTCTAAAAAGATCTAAATATGTTAGATTAGAAAGACTGCCAAGTGCCGCAGGAATGCTCCCGCTCAATTGGTTGTCATTAAGATATAATTGTGTTAAGTTGGAAAGATTACCCAATTCTGGAGGGATACTCCCACTTAATTGCCTCCTACTAAGGTCTAGTCTTGTCACTTTCCCATCTACAACAGTAACTCCGGACCAGTCGCATACAGGGGTAGTTAAATCCCATTTATTGGTCCAGTTTGGACCATCAGTGGCATTGTATAGCGCCACCAAGGCATCGCGTTCGACTTGAGACACCGTACAAGGAGCTAGAGCTCTAGCTTGGAGATTGTTAGTTTGAGGCAAGGCTTCCGTTTCAAACCGCTGCATTTTCATCAGCATCTCCAAATACATGTCTAAATGTAATTCCCTTTCTCTTTGAATTAGTTCTGTAATTTCTTCCTGAGGTATGCCACGCTCCACAAAACGTTGTCTTATACCGTTGGCATCAAAACCAATCTCCTTATTGGAATATTCTTGGGAGGTTGCCGATAGAATACCCAAAAAGAATATACTAAAAAACAGTATGGAAGACTTTGCTTTTTTTACATACATGACTTGTTGCATTATTTTAAAAAATTTTTGCATAATATCTCTAGTTGTTACATTCGGACTTCCTACCTCTTCCACTACCGTCATTTCTATATCCAACAGGATCCATACAGATTGTTGGACTTAGCACTGCACCAGTATTATCCAATAAATAAAATCGTAATTGTATATCGTTTGTAATAGTTCTGAACCATTTTTTGCGTCCACGTCTTGCAAAAACATTAAAATAAATTTTCTTTCTGCCTGTGGCATCTAATGTGACAGATACTTCTTTTATATCTCCTGCATTACTATCATAAGACTTCCCATTAATATCATAATAACTTCCTCTATTGCCATTCTCAATTACTTTGACCGTATATTTCACCTCTGCATATGGGCTTCCCTGAATTACAAATCTTGACTGCATACCCCAATGTTGGTTATTAAAAGACCCCTGCTTGCTCTTAAAAATATTTGTAATCTTTGGCTCTTTGGTATCATCACAGGCATCTCCCACCCCATCATCATCGTAATCCAATTGTGTAGGATTTCTAGTATACGGACAATTGTCAAACTGATTTTTGACACCATCACCATCAATATCCTCGTCTTCAGGGAACTCGCCTAACAATTGACGTTCCAAAGAGGCTTCGTCTCCCTGATAAACTAGCAAGCTATTACGGCCAGTATGGGATCGTACATTAGATATTTTTGCCCCCCGTGGGTTCTCTAATTCTACGGATTCCTGAAAGTCGAAATGCCCATAAAGGGAATTAATAAAACCGTAATCTTCAAAACTGTCTGCTCCCATATGCTGGTATTCGCTATTGGAAGCCACTGCTGTGGGTAAGGTATAATTATAGCCGTATTGTGCCGAGGAAGATCTTCCCAAAGCGTCCCGGTTCTCTAGCTCTGCTCCATAAGGGCTATATTGTGTTACCTCACTGGCAAAAGTCCATTTTTGTTTGTTATTAAGCTCGGTATCGGGAACTGTTCTTTCCCAAGCTCCTGACACCAAATTATAGAAGGGTGTAAACTCTTTAAAATAGCCCTCCTTTCGGGTATTCATCTTTGATGAATTGCTTCCGTTTACATGCACACGCTGGGTAAGGTAGGTGTATGATTTTTTGGCTCGCCATTCCCCTTTTGCATTATAGAGATAGGGGTTAAAACCATAGTTTTCTAGAGGTGTATCCTCTAAATCTGCCGAAGATTCTACGCTTCTAGGTAAAAAAGGCAACCCATTTTCACATTGGCAGTTCCAAAAATCGTCATATGCAACGGCACTTGCATTTACAATACGATGGTTATCGGCTCCATTACCGTTGGAGGCCTGCACAAAAGTACTCGCATCTAAGACACCATTTGCTATCGGGTTCTCCATAAGTGTAATCGAAGACATATTGGCCATATGTTGGTTGCGATATCCGGAACGGACTATTTTAAAGTCCAAATTTCCATGAAGGTCTAAATCATTCCCCATAGCACCAACTTTGTCCATAAGTCTTACAATGCTCCCATTAATTTCTACCACCCATAGCTTTTTTGGATTTTCTCCACCTATTAAAAGTTCGTCTCCCGGATAGAGATATTTCCCCGCATCACTCTCTCCTTTAATAGCATAACCACCTCCCGACTTGGTTAAAATACCTGTTATTCCTATATTTTTAGAAGCCTGTCCCATTCCTTTATATGCCCAATGTGCTGGAAAGTTAAAGTTGTAGTATTCATCGTTATACTCATTTATAGTACGGGTTAGTAGTACCTGTCCCGTCTCGGCATCCCATGCCTCATTAATGGTAGATACCTTGGCTCCCAAATCCGTGGCTATCTTTTCCCTGAGTTGGGCTGTGGTATGAACTACCTTAGTAGTAATAACACTATGAGCAATGTTCTCTATCTTAGAACGAGAAGGTATCGCTGTAGGTACTATTATAGGAAAAATTCCAATAATCATAACTACCAAATTGCCTTTAAAACCAATGGTTTTGGATTGGGAATAGCTTTCCCTAAAATCTGTGACCACATCATAGTCCACCCCAATATGACGATCATACTTCACCTTTCCATCAGAATCAATCGTAGGTAGTACATTATCCAAAGTGCTGGCATCATTACTCTTTGTGCTATATTTATATTCTACGGATGTGATGGGAGCGTCCGCACCTTCTGCGAACACCTTTTGCATCCGTGTCTTTCCATTCATGTCATTGGTATGTACCACGAACCCTTGGGAAAGGGCATACTCGTTCTTTACTTCCACAGCGGCACCTAGCAAACTCTTGGCTAAGTTTTGAAGGAACTGCCCTTGATTGGTGGCAAAATTTTCTGGACTGTCTATATCCGTATAATCTACCTTGGTAGGATAGTCCTTGGAAGTATAATGTTCTGTGACTACTTTACCAGTAGCATGCCTGGAAATTCCTTCTTGCTCCCTTTCCAAATTTTTCACAGTTACACGACTATAGGTAACAGATGCCGATGGAAAAAACTGCTCTCCAAAGGGTTTCTCTATATAACTTACCTCTTTAGGTGCTACCAAACGCTCTCCTTTGTTATAAAAAGGCTCCACAAAAGGATTTTCCTTACTCATATTGGGTTCATAGGTAGCCACTCCGCTAGAACCACCATCTTCTAAAACATAGGTATATGTCTGCCCATATTCTTTACTGTAACGATTCTCTTGTCCATTCTCATTAACTCCTACCATCTTGTCCCATTGGTCTTTCATAACCAATTTTTTTACACGTGTCCCTCCTCCTAACTTGTATTTTTTCGGGGAAGACAACCGTATCCATGATTTTTCAGGGATAAATCGTTGCGCACATAAGAATTGGTTACTTCGCAATTTGGCATTAGGTCCTGAAAAAATATCTTTAATAGCCCCGAAACTGCTTACAATATTTTGCGCAATGTCCTGGATATTCTGTGTGCCTGCATCCATATTAAGACCATATACCCAGCCATTCAATTGCTTTCTTCCAAAATACCAACCAGCCAAAGAAATGGGGTTCACTTTGGGCTTTACTAATCCAAACGCCTTACCCTCCATTTTTAAAGATTTCATAGGTATGGCTGCATAAACAGAACCATTTGTTACCTTAAAAACATTAGGACTTTCCTCCTTTGGCAATTCAAAATAACCAGTGACATAATCATAGTCCTTACTAGCATTGTTGAGTGCTCCTGCCTTGGTCATATTCATCAAAAATCGAAAATAAATGGGCTTGTCTAATCCTGCCTTTAAGTATTTGGATATAAAATTTTCGGGCGAAATTGCATCTACTTCATCTGGTAACTTTACATAAAGATATTTAGCCTCTTTTATACCGTTGAATTTATAGAGCCTGTCGTTGTCTTCTGGATTATCAGAGGTCTTACTTTCTCCTGCACCCACCACCTTAAACATTTGCATAGTATGACGATCTTGTACATACTGGTAATCGTCGCTCTCGTATTCTAACTCTATAAGACCGCCAGAAGGCAAGTCTATGGAAGTTAGAGACCATGCACCAGCATACTTGTCTTGTAATTCACGATCCTGTTGTTGTACAAACGGGAACTCTGGAGCTGTAAGTTCATCCTGAGTGTTACAACCGCCTTCTATATTAGGTTTGTAGTTTCCCCAAATATCATATGACTTTAAATTGTACTTTGGATTAAAATCACTGTAGTTAAATACATACGGCGTGTATTTTCCCATTTTTGACCCTCTATAGGTAAAAAATACCCTTTCCAAAGTCAATTTTCCTTTTGTGCTGGCATTACTGTTAGGTACTTCTGGACATAAGGAATAATTATACTCAAAATGAGCCGTTTTAATAGGCGTTATTTGTTGTTCGGTAGGATCGTTGTCGGTTTCTGAATCTTCAAGAACCTCCATAAAATCCTGATATTCTGGTTTTGAGTAGAGACGAATGCTGTCTATCTGAAACATATTACTCTGAGAATTCATTCCTCCATTTTCACCCAGCACTCCTTTGCCATCCATTCTTTTAGACAGACTAAAAAGTGCCACATGCGTCTTCGTTTCTATTTTTTTGATATACTTAATTTCCTTTTCCCCGTAGATATAGCTGCCTTTTTGATCATTTGGATGTGTATTAAGCCCCGCATTATAGGACGCTTTTTTTGATTCGTAAGGCACGCGCCATTTATAATTTTCCTCTTCGGGACTATAATACTCAAAGGAAGTGTATGCTCCTAAATCATCATCTGTAGGACCATCACCTGCAAGATCCTCATAATCCGAAGACAGTACCGTAGATAATAGGTAAGTATGTGCATAAGGAGGGGTAGCCACCTTATTAAAGAAATGATCTATGCCTGATTTATTGCCTATTGTGTTTTCATTTATAAAATAATTCGTGGTACCATCTGCACAATTGAATAGTCTACTTTCCGTAGTAAAAGTAACCTCCTGCTTGTTCACATTATAGGCCGTTTCCCCAAAAATATAGGTGGCTCCATCTCCTTTTAAAACTCGTATCTCTGCTGTATGGTGATCTTTTGCTTTATTATTTATCCTATCCTTTGTATAGGCATTTGGGTAGAGTTGTTCTAGTTCCTGTTTTGTAAACTTTTGAACACTCTGGTTTCGTATCTCGCGCTTTGAGCGCTTAAACTTAGCTGAAAACCCTTTTTCCTGATAAGACGGTATGCCGTTAGAATCGTAACTTTTGACCCTAAAAACATTATCAGCATATTTATTAAAGCTCTTTTTTGCTCCGCCTATCCCAAGTGCAATAGGGGCATAACCTCCTAATTCATTGAATAAATCCTGATCCTTATCGACCCGTGGTTCTCCTATATATTTAAAATAAACCGGCTCATAATCTAACGCATCCCCTTCTTTGACATCCTCTCTCCCTTGTTTAAAATTCTTTAACGCCTTCGTATCCCAAATACCTGTATGACTTTTGGAAGGTGATGAGGTAAAATTGACACCAGTATGGAATGAAGTGGTTGTTTCTATTTCTAGACCCAATTGAAAGCTATCGCTTTCATCCTGAACTAGTTCATCATTAATTTGCCCTACCTGGCTTCTAAAAGGACGAAACATTCCCGCTACTCCCTGACCATTAACCGAATACAAATCATAGGTGTAATTGGTAGTAGGTAAGGCTAGCGTGGTTTTACTTATTAATCCATCTTTTTCACGGTTGTAGTCCAAAATATCAGCTGGCGTTGCGTGGCCAGTAAATTCATAGCCGTAGGCTTTTTCTGTTTTTACGGGGTTTTTAATTTTTTGTACTGCACCCATAGCCGAGAGTTCAATTTCCCCATCCAGACCCCATACGGATGAGCCTAAAGAAACAGCCACTGTACCACTAATATCCTTGAAAGCCGTTCGTTTTCTGGGAGTCAAAGTAGTATTGACAAAGGAAACTGACCCAAAACCTCCTAGCCCCCCCTTTACATAAATATCTTCTACTTTCTTATTTACTTCTTTTTCACCAATTTTAAAAGGTGAACTCAAAGATGCGGATAGATTAAACGAGGAAAGCCCACGGTTAGAGTTGTAGGACACACCCGCATTTAACGCGCCGTTTATGTCATCAATATTCTCATTGTTATTGGTCTTTGCACTCACACTGGGCGAAATGGTTACCCCATCTGTAGCCGAGGTTTGTACATCCATACCTACGGTGATATTATCAGACAAATCAAAGGCCAACCCGTATGAAGGTGTAAAGGAAAGACCTGTATAATTATTATACCTTAAATTAACACCTAATGAAGCCTTAAATTTATCTGTTTTTTCAAAACCTAATATTTGCGGATCCAATTGTGCCGAAACGCCAACTGTAACATTATCCTTCATATTGTTTTCATAGATCATCTCATCTCCTTTAAAGTCATCGGGGATGCCACGTACTTGTCTATTTATTTGCCCTACATTAAGGTTCCAGCCTAGACCTACCCATGATGCCTCTTGGTCCATAGTTACTCCTGAATCATAGGCTAGGTTTAAAGGATAGCCACCTACATCCATAATAGGAATGTTGTAATTAAAATTACCTGAGGCTAGATTTACCATATCTGATGTGCCTATAGGGGTAAATGAATTAAACTCGGGCTGTGAAGGCCCGCTGGTTAAAGCCCAAAGTTTCATTGGCTGTGCCATTTGCAGAATCAATTGTATTGCCAAATAACTAGCTACTACTTTGGAAAACTTACTTTTTCTAATTGTCTTGATCATATCACAACTGTGTTATAATTTTATGGGAATTTCTTTAAATCTGAATTTTAATATGCCGTTACCAAAAAGTTTGTCATTATAAACCAATTGTATGTTTTCTTCTGGCCCTATATTTCCAAAATGCAGTAATAGCCTTTTAAATGGTGCCAATTTAAAATTACGTTCGAAAGTAATGCCTGCACATGGAATGGTATCTCCTGATGATACTATTACAGAAAAATCTTTCTCTATACCAAACGCCATGTATTTAACTGCCGATTCATAGTCCATTTTGGTATATTCTCCCTGTAACAAATCGTCTTCCTTATTGTGCTGAAACTCCATTTCTATGATGCGTTCATTTTTATGAGACTCATAAATGGAATCTATTTTAGACCCCTGAATAGCACCCTCATTTTTAAGAATATAGTATTGTATAGGCACTGTTATTGCCGTATAATTAATCGCTGAAAAATTGTGAGATACTTTTTTCGATTTCCATCCTACCTGTTCCAAATTGAACAACTTATAGCTAGTACTAGCTGTTTTATCGTCTTTAGACTCTTTACAGGAGTAAAAAAACAACATATTGACAATAACAAAAAGAGAGAGTATCTTTTTCTTCATTTAATTTTCATTAAAATGATTGGTGCTTTTTTAGCTGATATTATTTATCCAGAAGGATTAATTCGAGCTTTAACAATCGATTTTCGAACTGTTTATTAGCAGTCTTTTGCTCTTTAATTTGTTTCTCTTGTGCAATAAGGTAGAGTGTAAGTTCCTCTATCTTTTCTAAAAGACTTAAATTCATCTCTTTTAGATTTATACCATTTTTCTGCATCTCTTGCGCAGAAGGTATACTGGGTAAATGACCATTAATCTCTATATAGCTTTTTACCTCTTCCAATGTTCGAAGCTGGTAGTCTTTATAAAAAACATAATCGGGTGCAATTGCGCCTAAAAGATCCACTTTTACTTCTTGAACATGAATTTTACCCTTCACCGTTAAGCTATAGCCGGGGTCTTCTTCTGTAGTTCCTATAGCGACACTTCCATTTGTGAATAGAGAACCTTCTATTATTGCGTTACCCCCAACGCCTAATACCATCCCAGCAGGAATTGTATTGGTATTAATTCCCAATTGATTTGATTCGAAATTTCCAAATATTAATGGAATTTCTGTGTCCGAATTATCAATATACAACCGATTACTTGCCAACGCATTAAAACCAGCTCGGAAACCAATATAAACGTTTCCGTTTCCAGCGGCATTATTACGACCAGTTTTTGCCCCAACAAAAACATTTCTGTTCCCAATATTCAATCTTCCCGAATCTGACCCAAAATACACATTATTATTCCCTAAGCTTTCTCTTCCTGAGTTAGCTCCAAACGAGGCATTGTTAACTCCTTTAATATTCGCCCGTCCTGAATTAGAACCATAAAAGCAATTCAAAATACCTTCTACGTCACTAAAACCAGCATTAGTTCCAAAATAACTATTGTTGTTTTTTGTAACAAATCGTCCAGCTCTAAACCCAAAAAAACTATTGTTAACTCCCTGATCTCCAGATTGTATGCCAACATTCGTAGTCCGTTGTTGCCCATATGAAAACGAGATTGAAAATAGAAAGAGAGCTAGTGCGTAATAATTTTTCATGGTTGGTGATTTTATTCTTAATACTATATTTAGATTAATTTTATTAGAATTAAAATAACATTATAAAAAATCGCTATCGAGTCTGTCCCTCATTAATTCCCTTCATACTTCCCATTCGCATATTCAAGCAATCCTTCTGTAATATCTATTTTATCATTAGCATACATAACATTCCCATGACCTTGTGTTCCAAGTATCAACATATAATTATTCTGCTCCCCATATGTTTTAATGTATGCATTTAACCTCTTCCATACTTTCTCACTCACATCCTTGGAGAATTTCTCCCCCATATACCTCAGTTCTTCATCTTCCTTTGCGAGTTTAGTCTCGATATATTTAAGCTTAACGGAATTTTTACTTTGCTTAAATATTCTATAAAAAACATACAAACTGTCTAATTTATTCTTTTGTTCATCTATCTTAACCCCATTAATTCTATTCATGTCTTTTGTCATATTAAAGCCACTGAACAATTTAACGTTATCCGTATAAACGATAGTAATTTCTTCTGTCTTCTTTTCAATTTTTTTTTCTAAAAACCATATTAACAGAATAATAGAAATACAACTTATTATTAAAATTAAAAAACGCTTTTTATCAAACATAAACCTTTTCTCGCTAGAAATCAGGTAAATATATTTTATAAAATTCAATTTTCACAATTTTTTTAACAAAATTTTAAAAAAATAATGATCTGACTATTTTCTCTTAAATTTTTTCTTCTCTTTTCCGTTGACCAAGAGTATATACTCATTATATATATCCAGAACCATAACACCTTGAATTACCTCTTTCTTATTAACTCTATATAGTTTTCCGTCAACTCTAACCAAACCCAAACGTCTAGCATTCTTTTTTGACTTCACAAAACCCAAGTAAGTTATCTTTGGCCACTCTATTATTTTCGGAGTAACTTTAATAACAGATGTTTTTTTTGCAATCTTTTCTCTCCCAACCCTCTTTTTCTTGTAAAAAGGCTTTCCCAAAAATGGATCTCGATCAATTAAATTTAAGGCAACAGTATCTTTTTTCTTTGCTATCACCTTTAACTCCTTAGTTAAGAGTTCTGCTGTTAACACATTATTTGCTGTTTGCTTAAAATAAGGCGACACAAACTTATAAAGAACTATTCCCCAAATAAGTATAACTACCACAATCAGCACCTTATTTATCTTCTTTCTTTCCATTAATTAATCTTAAAGATACCTGAGTCGCTTTTACTCCCCGCATTTCCGGCTTCATCATCTCCCTTTACTCGCCAATAATAAGTACCAGAGGTTTCAAAACTACTGGTATGTTTTTCTTCTGTAACCTCTTTACTCAAAACAATAGTAGAAAAATCTTCATTTGATGCAATTTCCAAAGTTCCTGTAATCGGAGATTTTACCTCTCCGACATCCGTAAATTCCCATGTGAAAATAATATCTTCTTTTTTAGCAAAGACTTTATTATTTGTTGGCGCAACCAACTTAGGTGAAGGTGGATCTTGCTTATCTATAAAAATTACTCTTTTAAAATATTTGGAAGTACTTGTTTCATTTTTTGCCTGTACCTGCCATATATATTCAGCGTCATCTGTTAAAAATCCGTCACTTATACGAATCGATGCTTCCTCCAAATTATCCTTCTCAAAAACAATTGTGTTCTCCAATTTCCCAGTTTTTAATATCTGAAAACGATACGAATCTGCTGTGCCAATTCCTTGCCATGAAAAACTTAACTCTGTCTCATAGGTGTACTTATTATCTAGTGGCAATTCCAATGTTACCTTTTGATTGCTTAAATCTAAAGAAGCTACTATAGCAAAATTAGCTTCAAAAGTATAGGGAGTTGCATATGCAAAATTTTCTCCTCTTACTCTCCATTTATATTCCCCTGGGTCTATCTGATAATCAAAAATAGGAGTATTGATTAATGAATCTAGTACAATGAAATTATGCTCCCCTGTAACCTGAACTCGATAGTCTTTCGCTCCTTCAACGGTATTCCAGCGAAATTGCACATAATTCCCTTCTATAGTAGCACCACTTACAGGAGTAATTACCACCACTAAGTCATCACTAATATTTTCTTCTAAAACATCATCACAACTATAAAAAGAGATAAGCAACATTGATAGTAAACTAAGGCATTTTCTCATAATTTTGAAATATAATTTGTTGAAATAATTTTTTTCTTCTTGTACGTCTTTCTCTTTCAATATAAAATCCTAAGCTCACCACTCTGGAAAATTCAAATTTCCTTTCATAATAATAGTTAGCATCCAATAGCTCTTTAAAACTCCCGGAAAGAACAAGTCGGTTGGTATAAATTTTAAAATACTCATTCTCTGCTTTATGAATTTCTTCTAACTTCACCAATACCACATCACTATTTACCTCTGTAAACATGTTTAAAATTTCTTGCTGTACTACATCTGCACTTGCCGTTTCTTTTCCTATAATATTATCAAGATATTCCACATCTCTTTTAAGCCCTCTTATTCGGTGTTGGGAATTATTAACCTCAGCTAGCTTCTCTCTGGACATTTCCAAAGTCTTATATGCCTCTATTGTAATTCTAAATGATCTTTTATAGGCTGTTAAGCTCAAAACTACCAACAATAGCATTAGGACTATAAACTTCTTTTTATACGACAAATTCTCAAACATCAAATTTCAGGGTTAGCTTAATCTTAAAAGCGTTCGTAGCTCCATCTCTTGTAAAATCAACAATCTCAATATTGGTTACCCAAGGGCTACCTCTTAATACTTTTATCCAATTAGTAAAAGATAAATTAGTTGATGCACTGCCTGCTATTTCTAGTAAATCATTATTAAATTCAATACGCTGCCCTGGCTTTATTTTATTCTTCACAGGGAATATATACAGTTCGGACAAATTTATTTCCGCTGGGACCTCTTTCGTTATTTCTGAAATATAGTAACTCAAAAAATTACTGTCATTAAGCCCCGATTCATTTAGTATAGCTTCTTTATTTGCTTTATCTTTTTCTAACAATAGCAATTTACTATACGCTATATTTTGCTCTTCGAACGCCACTTGCCCTTTTAAATACTCTCCTTGATAATGACTTAATAAAAAGTAACTTACCAACAGAGACGTTAAAAATAAAATTAAGGATACTGACCCAATAGCATTAAATGCTTTTTTGTAAACAAATTCTTGTCTTCTAATTTCTAAAAATTGTTTATCAATTTCAATCTCTTCATTGGGGTACAAATAATTCAACACAGTTGAAAAAGAAACGATATCTCCAACCTTTATTTTCTCATCCCCTATAGTATAGTTTTCATTAACATTATCATGCTGCTTTATTTTAAATCCAGATAATTCATTTTTATTAAAGTGCAATTCAAAACCCTGGGTGGTTAATATGGCGTATTCAGAAAGCAAAGGTTTTGCCGCTACAACAACAAAAGGTCCAATACTTACATCGACTATCGCGATATTATGTTTATCAAATTCACTCATCACATCATTAACACTCCTCTTACGCACAACAGATGCATAGACATGCTCTTGCTGCTTTACCTCATACCAGTAAAATTCTTCTGGATCAGCATTGAACAATATTTTGGATTGATAATTTGTGCTATTCTCTACTTTTTTTGTTATGACTCCATGACCATTAAAAGATAATAAGGTTGGCTTATCTTTCGGAATAATACTTAATAAATAATCGAAATCAGTAGTGAAAAAATAAGAGCTAATCGAAAGGTTATTTTTTTCCTTTAGCACTTCTATTATGTGATATTGTGCGCCTGTTTCATTAAACAGAATTTCTACACATAAAAACTTGCTCCCTGTTATAATATTATCAAATATCTTTTGTACCATTAGTATACCAATGTTGGTTTTATAAATACGTGCAATTTTGATTTTTCTTTTGCTTTTCTTCTGCTACTAAAAAACCATTTGATAATTGGAATCCTAGATAAGAAAGGGGCTCCTGATCCAGAATTAGTTTTCTCTAATTTATCTAATCCTCCCAATAAAATCATTTCATTATTCTTTACTCTAATAAGCGATTCAAATTTTTGTGTTGACTTTCCCGGAGGGGCATTTTCTCCTGCTCGAGCAAGAAACGCACTTTTCTCAACAACAATATCCAACGTTACATACTCATCTTTAGACACAAAAGGTATTATGTCTACACTTAAGTTTGCCTCTGTGGGCTTCCATTGCCCTGATTGCAAAATATTATCATTAATACCCGAATTAATTAATCTATTGGTTTGTTCAAAGTAATAGCTGGTCTCCCCAATAGTTACGCTTGCCTTATGCCCGCTTAATGTTGCAATTTTAGGGGTTGATTTTAAGTTTATGATAGAGTTACTCTCCAATGCTCTTAAATTTGCATAAAAATTTTCTGCTACTTTTCCTATATTAATTATTCCAAAACCATTAAAGGCATCTATTAGCTTATTTAAGGATTTAGCATTGACTGTTGCATCTACACTTGGAAAAACAACTCCCTTTGTTTTTACTCCTTTTCCATCTTCTCCTAAAATGCCCTTAATACCTGTCTGTATATCAAAAGATTTATTATATTGAACAATAAGCACTTCTATTTGTACTAACGGCACTACCTTGTCTAACTTTCTTATCACTGCCTTTATTTCTTCTATCGAGGTTTTTGATCCTGACACTAAAATACCGTTAAGCTCTATAAATTCTTTTACTTCTACATCCTTTAAAAGAGAGTTTGGCAACGTACTCAATACAGTCTCTACGGTTCTGTTTTCTAATTGAATTAATTCAGAAACCCTAAGCCCTTGCGTAGTCTGAAGACCAATAATATACAAGTTCTCTTTTTTTCTAAAGGTATGTTTTTCCCCACTAAAAACATGTGTTAAAAGACTATCGAAATCCGTATTATCTGCATACATTGTAACCAAAACATCATCTGGTTTATCATACATAAAATAATCTATATTCAACAAGTCTGAGGCTCTTGAAATCAAAGTAGTAGCGTCTATTTCGTATGCTTTTACGCTTAAAAATCCATTTTTATCTAGTGAAATATCCAAGTCTCCACTATTTGACACACTCCCTACATTTCTAGAAGATAATCGCCTACCATTCCCTCTTGTTTTTCCTTGAGCTTTTGAGTTATCAACATTGGTATCTTTAGATAAAAAATAAAACCCATTTTCATCGACCGATGATATTAGTTGGTTTGATTTTGCAATCATTTCCAAAACCTGATCAAATGGTCTATTTATGATATAAGCAGAAACTTTCATTTGTTTAACATCAGGAGCAAGCACAATATTCCTATTGGACAATTCTGTAATTTTTTCGGCTACTAAAGGCAAAGAATCGTTCCTTAATTTTGCGGACAGAAATTGATTTTGCTTATTAAAGGTAATATTGATCGTCTTTTTAGGTTTTTCTTTTGGTAATTCCTCTACAATTTTCTTTTTCTTAAAAACGATTATATCGTTCATATATTCTACCTCAACATTGTATTTCCTAACCAAAAAAAGAAAAACATCTTTGACCCTAATATCAAAAAAATTACTGATAACCATCTCTGTTAAATCAGGGTCTGCACTAACATTTAATTTATGTTCCTCTGCCAATGTTGTTATGATTTCAAATAATGTTAAACCAGAAACATCTATTTCTGTTTTCTGATTAAGACTTGGCTTTATCTTAGCTATTTCATCAAATAATTCTTCTGGTGTTTTCGTATTGTCTTGAGCCAAAACAACACTAATGAAGAATAAACAGATGATTGAAAGTGTTTTTTTTACCATTATTGCGCTTCTAATATTAGGGAATAGACTTCTTCTATTGAAGTAACTCCGCTTTTTACTAATTCTATTGCTTTATCCGAGAGACTGGAATATTTTTCTTTCGAAACATACTGCCCTAAATCAGATGAATTTTTCTTAATTTCTTGGGCTAACGGGATGTCTATTGGAACTATCTCATATATGGCAGTTCTTCCTCTATACCCTGTATAATGGCAATTATCACACCCTTTATTCTCCCAATGTTTTTCTAATATATCAAAGACACTATTTTGATATTCTTCCCCAATAGTTACTGCTTCTTCTTTACATGTATTACAAAGCTTGCGAACTAACCTTTGTGCCACCGATATTTTTAAGGTCTCCGCTATTAAGAAAGCAGGCACTCCCATATCTATTAACCGAGAAATAGTTCCCATTGCTGAATTGGTATGTATTGTAGACAAAACCAAATGCCCTGTAAGACTCGCTCTTATTGCCATCTCAGCAGTTTTTCCATCTCTAATTTCTCCCAGCATAATAATATCTGGATCCTGCCTTAAAAATGTTCTTAGGGCACTTGTAAAGGTCAATCCAATATCTTCTCTTAATTGAACCTGATTAATTCCTTTTAATGTATATTCTATTGGATCTTCTACTGTAACAATATTGGTTGTTATTTTATTCAGAAGTTTTAAACTGGAATACAATGTGGTAGTCTTTCCTGAACCAGTTGGGCCGCTTATAAGGATAATTCCTTTTGATGATTTCAGTGCTTTTAGAAATACCCCTTGTTCTTCACTTGTCATCCCAAGTTTATCGATGCTTAAATGATTCGTATCTCTTCCTAGAATTCGCATTACTATCTTTTCTCCGTGCAACGTTGGCAAAATAGATACACGAATATCAAAATCCTCATAATTTATACGACCATCTTGTGGCAATCTCTTTTCTGTGATGTCTAAATTCGATTTGATCTTTACTTTATTCACCAATTCTAAGTAGTTGCTCTTTTCTATCTTATACTTTTCTATTAGCTTTCCATCTATCCTATAGCGAATCCTTGAATCTTCTTTATAAACTTCAAAATGAATATCACTACTGCCTATCGCTTTGGCTTCAAAAATTAATTCTTCAAGAAAATCTTTAGACGATATCTCAAAATTAGCTTCTTCCCTATTCTCTCCGGTAGATTTATCTCCCCTTCTATAATATAAAATCAGCGCCTTTTTAATAATTTCTGTAGGGACAGCATCTAACAACACTCTTTTACCTAAGATTAACTCTAATTCTTCTGAAAGTGTTTCAAAAACCATTTCCTTATCTACAAAAAAATGAATTTCATCTTCACTCATATTTTTTGGAATAACCCCAAAATTATGTGCAAAGTCAGATGTTATAATCTGTTGCTCCTCTATTGACAACTGTATGTTAGTCACTTCTATCAAAATTAAATTATTTTAGTTTCAAAAAAACTCAATGAACACAGATAAAAAAGCCCTTTTAATAATAACATGTACAATGCCAACAAACCCGCTAATGGCACCAAATTGGTCTTAACCTTCGATTTTATAAACATAAATACTATAATAGAAAATACCATTCCGGTTGTGAAATATAGAATATAATTAGTCATAGAAAAATATGGAATTACAGCTATGAAATACAAAAAATCTCCGATTCCTATAAAGGCAAGAGGATTTGTAAACTTTCTTCTTTTAATAAAAAGATAGGTATATAACCCAAAAAAAGTTATTCCTAAAAACAATAGATTATAAAACAATATATCCGTAGTTAAGTTCTTTTTATAAAACAAATAGCTCCCTATACAAGCAAGTAAAATTGGAAGGACAATATGAATTGCCCTAAATCTCATATCCTGTATGAAAATCAACAATAATACTAAAACCACTAATACTTCTAAAATAACATTCACTTACCTAGTCTTTTATAATTTCCTTCAGTAGCTTCTTGTTGTCTATTTCCCAAGTATTGTAATTCCCATCATCATCAAAATCAGACAAGGAAGTCGCTGTTGCCCTAAATGTGTTCGTAGTCGCTTCTATAATTTCTATTTTGTATACAGCCTGACCTCCTTGGTCTAATGTTGCGGCATGCTCAAAACCAATCTCTTCAAAATCTGAAGAATATCTGGAGTATCTATAGAAGTGATTCTTCTCTAATCCATACAAATGATTAAGCATACTTTGGGCTTCTATCGATTTGGCTTGTGAGATGATAGAGGTTTGACTTGGCAATACCATTAACAGTAAGATTCCGATAATACATAACACGATTAGTATCTCTGTCATGGAATAGGCTTCAGCATACCATTTTTTGTTTCTTTTCCTATTTTTTAAATGCTTAAAAAAATTAACCATTGTCCTTTTTCTTTATTATTATTAATTCTATTTCTCAAAAACTACTAGTTCCCATTTATAATTTTACTCAAGTCAAACATTGGAGCATACATGGCTATCATAATAACCCCCACTATTAGACCAATAAAAATGATAATCATTGGTTCTAATACTACACCTATCATTTTTGTTTTATGCTCTACCTCTTCATCATATTCATCCGCAAGCCTAGAAAACATGGTATCCAATTCGTTTATTTCTTCGGCAACTTTTATCATTGATATTAGTTTGTATTCATATATAGGGTGCTTAGCCATTGCAGAAGAAAATGAAAGTCCTTTGATAACATCTCTCCTTATTGATTCTATAGATGATTCTATTGGGTAAAAACCAATCATTTTCTTTACCATGTCAAGTGATTCGGTCAGCGGAGTCTTAGCCGTTAACAGTAAGTCTAAAAACTGGCAGAATCGGGCTAAATAAATCATTCTTACTAATTTTCCAAAATAGGGTAATTTCAGAATAAGTTTCGATTTAAAATTTCTAAATTTTGGCGTTTTACCATAAATTTTCAACACCGCCAACACTGTTAATACAACTAATATCAAAACCAAAATGATTGTCGAGAAATTTTCTGACAAAACAATGATGTTCTTGGTTAACCCAGGCAATTCCGCATCAAATTGATTAAAAACAGATTTAAACATTGGCACAACATAACTCAACATAAAATACAAGACACCTATGGTTAGTGTAAGCACAAAGGCAGGATATGTTATTACAGCTATAATTTGCTTTTTCAACTTAATCTGACGCTTAAAATATTTATGTAATTCCAACAAAACAACGTTAAGTCGTTTCGTTTCTTCTCCTATCCTAATGCTATAAGATTCATATGCCGAAAACTCCCCTGATTTCTGTAGCGCTTCGAAAAAACTTCTTCCTCCTATTATCTGACGCTTAACCTCATCTATTATCTTCTTTATATGTTCTTTTTTTTGCTGATTAGAAAGTATATCTAATGCTGTTCTAAAGTTTACCCCCGCATTTAACAAAGTTGCTAAATCTTTATACAACACCTCTTTATCTTTTGCGCCTATTCTTTTTGAAAAACTAAATTCACGATACAAGAAATTAAACGTCCCTGATTTCACCGCTTTCTTAACCTTAGGCTTTGTATTTATTTTACTTATATCAATCCCCATAATATTGTTGTTCCAGCATTATCGGATACTGTTTTATGGCTATAAATTCTATTGGCTGATTAAAAAGGTAGGTTGTAAGCTTTATTCTTTTTACCAGTTCATTATTCGCATTTGAGTTCAATATTGTTATAAAATCAATGTTTTTAATTTTTAAACTATCCTTATTTTGATTTTTGGTTCGTACTAAAAACTTCTCTTTTACCGAATATTTCACCGAGGTCATGTTGTAAAAAAACACCTCAAGAACATGTTCCGATTTTATTATTTTTTCTGCCTCAAAAAAATCTGTTTTTAATTGTAAACAAAATCTATCTAACTGACTTTGTTCTTCTATATTCATCTGGTAATATGTTATTTGCTTGACAAATGAGGAATACGAAAAATACACCATGCTTATCACAATAGACATAATGGCCATGTTAATCAGTATCTCCATTATAGTAAAAGCACTTACATTACCTCTTTTCACAATTTCTTTAGTATTACATATTGATATGTTACTGTGTCTTTTTTATTTACTACAACATAACTCACCTTCTTTATATTTTTTTTACCTTCAAAATCGGTCACTACCTTGTTAATCATAAAAGTTTTAAAATCATATACCTCAGATTCAAAGTTTTGATTTACTTTAAGCTCCGACAATAATTTATCAACTTGATACTTTACTCTATAATCGTTCGACAATGACCTACTATCTAATATGCTTATGTATAATTTAAGTGCTATAAGTAAACATATAGCAATGATACTAATTGCAATGACAGATTCTATAAGAGAACCAGCCACTACATATTGTTTTCTACAGTTCTTTGGCAATGCCATATGTCCTGTTTTCATTGTTCCTAAACAAAGGCAACCTAATAAATCCTTTAGGCAGACTATCTGCATATATGGTACTGTTCAATAATACATTATTATAACTACCGCTCTTTGTTTCTAATTTTAATTTATGGGTATATACTGTTCCAATAACATCTCCTTTTAATTCTAAAACACCGTTACAATACAAGTCCCCAACAATTAAAGCTTTCTCTTCAATACTAATTTTATTATTCTCCTTCTCGTCAAAACTTGAAGCTTCAATAACTACTCCTCCATAGATTTTTGCATTTTTTGCTATTTCTATTTTTTTGTCAATTTTATACTGATTAGATGTTATAACAATACTCGAAGGGTATACTAGTACAACATTCTCTCCTATTACTACTTCTTTATCTGCGAAAATCTGTACTCTGCCCTGAAAACCATCTTCTACAACTACTTTTGCTGCATATATAATTACATCCTCGATATTAGAAGAACGCTCTACATATAAGGTGTCTTTTGACCTAAGAATAATATTCCCCTTTAAATTAACCGCATTTATCCTATCCCCTTCTTCCAAATCCACAACCAATGTTTCTTCTTTAAAATCATTAAATACAATTGATTGCTCTTTTATTTCAGAAAAAACCATATGTTTTTCACTTCCTTTCTTGCCTTCAAGGAATGATATCTGAGGTAAAACTTGCTCGGATGAATAAATATTCCCTTGTATTAGCGGCTTATCTAATTTACTGTTTCCCAGTATATTAATTGTTTTATACAATCTGCTGGGTAATTTCATGTCTCCCACTATTTTCGTCCTCCCTGAAACCTTTAACTCTTCTCCCCAATCACATAAATACAATGCCAATTTATTCTCTTCCGTGCGCTCTCCTACAATTGCTTTTTTCTGAATAGTATCCTTTTTAAAATACGCCTTTACATGTAACACGGTATACATTCCCCATCTTGTCTTGGCAAACTCACATTTAATACCATCATTAAAAAGATCTTTTTTTTCTCTATTTAAATTCCTGAAATTATTTGAACTAGACAAATAATAATCAAAACAAGAATTACATCTATCTACTAATTCTGATTTCATTGATTGTCTTGATGCATACTCTATATTATATGTAAACATAAAAATAAGCGCTGCACTCATTATAGAGATTAAAAGACATATATATATAGCGTATAGTAGCGACCCAGCCTTTAGCATTTTATCCTAATTCTTTTTTCCTTTTTTATCCTTTTTGTTTTTTCTCTTCTTCTTTACCTTTCTTTTTTTTCCTTTTTTAGAAAAAAGTCTTCCGAAAAAAGTTTTAATCTTATTTTTAAAATTCTTTTCCTTTTTTCCTTTTAGGGCATTTTTCTTGACTGGCTTTTTAATTTCAGCCCCAGTATCAAAATACAGTGTATCTGCTGTCTGTTTATTAATCCACTCCCCATGTTTTCTATTATTTTTATATTTTCCTACTTGTAGAATTTTTCCGTTTTCTGTATATTGAGAATATGTTCCAGACCTTAAGCCTTCATTCCAATTTACAGTCTCATCTAACATTCCATTTGTATGCCATTTCTTCCATAGATTATCCTTAAGTCCCTTTTTATAACTGCCTTGCTCCGCAATATTTTTATTTAAATAGCTTTTAGTATATACTCCATGTAATACATCTCCAAAACTACTTCCTATAGAAGAATGAACCTCTCCAGATTTATACCAAAAATATTCCTTATACACCTTATAACTAGACAATTCTTCGATAGAGACATAAAATACATAGTTATAATCCTTATCGGAAATAATTTTTCTTTGTATGTCATTATTAAGCATATGGAAGCAAAACAAGCTCAAAAACAAAACATATTGAAACTTCATAACATCTATAAATTGGTTGAAAACAATCTCATTACAATATAACATACACTTAACTGAAAACTAAGTGCTTATATTTTCGGAAAGATATAAAATCAAATCAAACTGACGAAAATAACGGCAAATAAATAAATAATTTTCTATAAATAATTATATAGGACAGTAAGTCCGCTCCATCGGAGTAGTAGATTAAGAAGCAAAACAAACCTTCTTTTTATTTTGCCTTTTTCTTCAAAACTAAAAAATCCTTTAAGTAATAAGGTTCAAAATAGGCAACATCTTCAAAGTCTTGCTTTTCAAATTTAAAGAAAGATAAGCTACACATTTCTTTTGCTGATGGAACCACCGCAGTGTCAAAACTAACATTCGCTCCTTCTAAAACACTTTTGCACTTTTCTGCTCCACTACCTACTATATGTACATTTCCTTTCTTTATATAGTCTTGAAAAGAGGTCTCGCCTATAATTTCTGCTTTAGTTTCTCTTAGCTCTTCTAAACTTACATCAAAAACGGTTGAATAGACTTCCATTCTACGTGCATCTAAAACGGGAATTATAAAATTCTTATTGGTAGTTTTCACTTGACATGCCATACTCTCTAAGGTAGCTATAGAAATTAAGGGAATATCTAACGAGAAGCATAACCCTTTTGCAGCAGAAACACCAATTCTTAATCCTGTATAGGATCCTGGGCCTTTGCTTACAGCTATGGCATTTAGATCACCCAAAGTCAGAGACGCACCATCCAATGCTTCGAGGATGAAATTGTGTAATTGCTCTGCATGAGAATAACTTGCACTATCATACTCTTTTAAAAAAAGCAATTTACCGTCTTCTGCAATACTCACAGAACAGTTTGTAGTTGCTGTTTCTAAATTTAAAATTATAGCCATAATTAATGCCGAGTTAACTTTCTAATGATGTACAATTAAATTGGCATAAAGCAAATATACTAATAGGCAGTGCAAAAATCCATTAATTACAAAGCAAAAAAAATCTACAAGGCTCTGGAAACCTTGTAGATTTTATTATGATTCTTCTACTTCTTTTCTTAGTTCATTGTTAATGGTAATCCAAAATAGAATTCTAGTACTTTTAGTTTAAATATGTAATCGTATTTTTTACGAATTACTTCTGCTTCTGCATTGTCTACTCTTGACTGTACCTGACTATAATCGAAGGCATTCATTAAACCTACATTAAAGCGTTCTTTTGAATATTCAAAGGCTCCTACTCGTGCTTGTAATGCTTTCTGAGCTGCTTCATAAGACTTACCTGCCCCTTTAACATCTACATAAGCCTGATTTATACTTGTTTCCAAGTCTAGCTTATCTTGTTCAAATTGCAATTCTGCTTTTTTAACACCTATTTTAGAACGTTTGACATTATTCTTAACTCTAAAACCATTAAAAACAGGAATACTTAACTGTGCACCATACGAAATACCATCATTAGACCATAATTGATCTTTAAATCCTATCAACTGTCCTGTTACTCTATCATAATTTTGGTCTGAATATCGTGTATTATAATTAACAAATGCAGAAATTGAAGGGTACAATGCCCCTTTTGCTATTTCCAAATCTTTCCTTGCGATAGCAACACCAGACTGAGAATACTTAATATCATTTCGAAAGGTTAAGGCTTTATCAAAAATTACTTTCGGAGAATTACTTAAAATATCTGATGGTGGAACTTGAAATTCCTCATCGGCTATATCAAAATTAACATAGTCCGTTATTTGTAATAATTGCGCCAAATTAATACGCGCTATCAATACAGCATTTTCTCTGTTTACAATTTCAAATTCCTGATTAGCAACGGTTGCTTCAATTTCTAACAGGTCTCCTTTAGGTACAACTCCAGATTCTACTAATTCCTTTGTTTTTTTTTGATCTTGTATATAAATTTTATATTGGGCCTTCGCAACTTTAAGAGATTCTTTGTTAGATAATACTTGCAAATATGTATTTGCAACAAATAACCTAATATCATCTTTTAAATCGTCTAATCTATATTGACCTGCCAGAGCATTTAATTTTGCTCTATTTAGAGTATTTATATTTCGAAGACCATCGAACAAAGTTACAGAAGAACTTATATTTCCAGAAGCTGATAATATTGTTCCACTCACATAATTGTTTGTTGTAGGCTCTATAACTAACCCTGTATTTCTGGAAACATTCATGGACCCATTTAAAGACGGAAGCATATTTCCTATTGCATCTGATTTTTCTAGTAGAATATTCTCAAAATCGAGTTCGTACTGCTCTATTGACAAATTATTATCAATAGCATATGTAACACACTCTACCAATGTCCATTTTTTTTCCTGGGCAGCTATCCCAATTGCAAAGAAAAAAGCACCACATACAACTACTAGTTTCATTATAGCTGATTTTTTAGATTTAATCATCGTCAGAATCCTTTTTATCATTACTTTCTAGTCTATTCCAAACCTTAATTTTATCTTCTTCTCCTACTCCCGAAATTACTTCTACATAAATACCATCACTTACGCCAAGTTCTAATTCCCTTTTCTCAAACTTGTTATCCTCTATTTCTATTTCTACATAAGGTTTTAATGTTTCTTTATCAAACTGCAATAAAGCTTCTTTTATAGAAAGCACATCTTTCTTTTCTTCCAATACGATAGATGCATTTGCACTGTAACCTGCACGTACATGAACACTATCATTTACAACCAAGTCTCCTTCAATTTTAAACTGAACTGCGCCTTCTGCCTCTACTCCTTTCGGAGCTATAAACTTTAATTTGGCCTTAAATTCAGCTTTCTCTAAAGCTCCCAAACGTATCTCCAATAGCATTCCTATTTTTAGTTTTCCAACTTCTGCCTCATCTACTTCGCCTTCAAAAATCATTTTACTCATATCTGCAATAGTAGCTATTGTTGCTCCATCATTAAAATTATTGATTTCTACAACCTGATCCCCTTCCTTTACTGGAATTTCCAGAATTGTTCCTGATACCGTAGAGCGAATATTAGTGTTTGCACTAGCAGAACCTTTTGCAGAACCTACTCTAATTATCTGGTAATCATTTCTTGCATTTTCCAATTCTAACTGGGCTCGATCGTATGTTAATTTAATAGCATTAAAATCTTGACTAGAAATTACTCCTTTAGCAAAAATTGCTTTATTTCTATCGAACTCTAATTTAGAATTTGCAAGGTTTACTTCTGCATTTTTAACGCGACCTCTTGCGCTAGATAAAGACTGTTCATTTGGCACTACTTTTATAGTTGCTATAAGGTCTCCTTCTTTTACCACTTCTCCTTCTTCAAAATAAATTTTATCTATAATTCCAGAAATTTGCGGTTTAATATTAATTTCATCCTCAGGTATTACTTTACCAGTAACTACTACCTTGTTTACAATATCCTTTTTCTCTAATTGCTCTGTTTCGTACAATTTTAAAGGTGTGTTATTCTTTTTAAGAAAGAAAACGATAGCTCCCAAAATTCCGATAACTACAAGCCCTATCAATCCGTATTTTACGTATTTATTCATTATTAGTTATTTTACTATTATATAATTCTAATTGGTTAATCTTCTCTTAATGCGTCTATAGGTTTTATTCTTACTGCTCTATTTGCTGGTATTAGTCCAATTAATACACTTAGCCCTACCATTAGTATAAAGGAGAATAAAAACTGAGGTATGCTCACCATAGGATTATGAAAAGGAGCATCTCCTCCTTCTGTCATCATACCTAATACACCCAATAATCCAACAGCTATAGAAAACCCTATTAAACCTGCAAATGAGGTTAGTACAATAGACTCTAAAATAATTTGTCGTCGCACTACTCTCGGTGTTGCTCCTAGTGCTCTACGAACCCCTATTTCTTTTGTTCTCTCTTTTACCGTAATTAATAAAATATTACTAATTGCAATTACGCCCGCAAGAAGTGTGAAGATTCCTATAAAAAAGGAGAAGCCTTTAAGTACCATTGTAAAAGCACTAATATTCTTGAAATCCTTTGATAAATTATAACTTCCTATTGCTCGCTCATCATCTGGGTGTATATCGTACTTTGCTTTTAATATTTTTTTAATCTTACTTTCTACTATCGCTGCATCTGTATCTTCCTGAATAGATATTGCCATCCACCCCATTCTTTCTCCAGAACCATATGCTTTCCTAAAGGTTGTAAAAGGAATAAACACGGCATTTTCTCCGTCAATATTCATGTTCTGGTTGGGCTTGTAAATTCCTATTATAGTAAAAAAAACGCCATTTATACGAACATTTTCCCCAATGGCTTTTTCACCTTTCTCAAAAAGAAGCTTATAGGTTTCCTCTCCTATAACACAAACTTTCTTAGTGTCTTCTATGTCTGATTGATTTAAAAACCTTCCTTCTACTATCTTCTTTTTTGTTATATTATCTATTTCAGGATAATCTCCATACACCGAAGAGCCACTTGACAATCCATTTCTATATACTGTTACAACTCCTCTATGAGAGCCCAATTCTATTCTTGGAGCCATCGTTTCTATTTCTGGTATTTGCTCTTGTATTATACGGGAATCTTCTATAGAAAATCTTATTTGCCTTCCTCTTTCGAAACCTTTGTACGGCTCTGAAGTAGACCTACTCCATACAAATAAACTATTAGATGCTGTTCCTTCAAATAACTTATTAAACCCGTTACTTAATCCATTGGCTCCTCCTAATAATAATATAAGAATAAGCATGGCGAATATTACCCCGAACATAGTAAGAAATGTTCTTAGCATGTTCTGCCCAAGGGTATTAAAAACTTCACTCCATAAATCTCTATCGAATAACCACATAATTATTTATCTCTTAGTGCTACAATTGGTTTTACTTTTGCTGCCTTTAACGCTGGTATTAGACCAGCAACAACTCCGGACACCACAAGAATAATTGTCGCTGTTATAACTATAGATAAATCTACAGATGGATTTGTAAATGCAGGTGCCGTAAAAAGCGGCCCCACTATGGCTAATAATGTTGTGGCAAAAAGAAGCCCTATAAACCCTGAAGAAGCAGTAATAAAAACAGACTCAATTAGTACTAATTTAACAATTTGTGCTGGCTCTGCTCCTAATGCTTTACGTATCCCTATCTCTTTGGTGCGTTCTTTAATAATAAATACCATTATATTTCCTATTCCTACGATACCTGAGATAAGAATTAATAGACCAATAAAAATTCCCGCTTTATTTAATATAGAAGTGAAATTTCCAATGTCTGAAAATATTTCTGCATAATTAAACACACGCATTCCTGACTGATCTTTGGGGGCTATTTTGTGCCTTCTTTTTAACAATTGCTCTATACGTTCTGAAAAGGCTAATGCTTCCTGTAGCTTAAAATCCGGATTATAGGTTAAGGCTATTTGATGTATCTTATCTGTATTTCCGTGCATTCTTTGAAAGGTAGTTATTGGCGCATAAATTCCTCGCTCTGCGTTATCATCTCCCTCATCAATAAAAACACCTATAACTCTGAAGGGAATTCCATTAAATTCAACAAATTTCCCTAAGGCACTTTCTCTTTTAAATAAATCCTCTCCCACCTTTCTTCCTATTACAGCAACTTTAGCTGCGGAGACTATATCATTCAAATTGACAAACCTACCTTCTGTTATAATAGTTTTTTCTATTATTTGATGATCTGGATGAATTCCCTGCACATTATAAGATCCCGTTTCGCTTTTGTAACGTGCTGATACTCCGGTATAATACCGTCCACTAATATATTCGTAAGAATCTGGAAAACTTCTTTTTATGTACTCTATATCACCATTTCTAAGCTGTACTCTACGCCCTGCCTCAAAACCCGCATAAGCTTTTGCAGTTGTTCCTGTACGAACAAAAATAGTATTGGTCGCATCGTCATTAAAATTACTTGCGAATCCGTTTTGCATACCATTTACAGACCCCAACAGCATTACCAAAATGAATATTCCCCAAGCAACTGAAAACCCTGTTAGGAATGTTCGGAGCTTATTACTCTTGATACTGTAGAAAATCTCTTGCCAAATATCTCTATCAAACATACTGCTCTGCCCTAACTTGTTCTACAAATTTATCTTCTACGATTACGCCATCTTTTAAATGCACAATACGCTTACACATTTGCGCTATATCTGGCTCGTGTGTAACAATTAAGATTGTGTTTCCTTGGTCGTTAATTTTTTGGATAAGATCCATTACCTCGTAAGACGTAGTACTATCTAAAGCCCCTGTAGGTTCATCTGCCAAAAGAACTTTTGGTTCTGCTGCCATTGCTCTTGCTATTGCCACACGCTGTTTCTGCCCTCCTGACAATTCACTTGGCAAATGTCCTGCCCATTCTTTTAAACCAACTTGCTCCAAATACTTCAAGGCTTTTTCTTGTCTTTCTTTTCTACCTACTTTCTGATAATAAAGTGGTAATGCCACATTTTCTAAAGCCGATTTATAATTAATAAGGTTGAAGGACTGAAACACAAAACCTAAAAACTTATTTCGATATCTTGCCGCCTTTGTTTCGTTAAGATTTTTAATTGGAACGTTATCTAAAACATAATCCCCTTCGTCTGCCTCATCTAACATTCCTAAAATATTTAATAATGTTGATTTACCAGAACCTGAAGAACCCATAATTGCAACTAACTCTCCTTCTTCTACAGAAAAATCTATTCCTTTTAAAACATGCAATGAATTTTTGCCCATTTTATAGGACTTGTGAAGATTTTTAATTTCAATCATGGTTGGAAATAATTAATAATTAGAATTAACATTCGATCATAAGACTATGAAGTTCCATAAATGTTACAAGATTTGGTCTAAAATATTTGTTAAAAAATAATTTTAGCCATTTTAAGGCATAAAATCGTAACCTAATTAACACTAATCAGCAATAAAATAGAGCTCTAATAAGGATAAAGAAAAATAATTAAAAAAAGCTAGCTTCTTGCTTGCTTCATTTTTTTGTAAACAAAGTAAAAAAGAACTCCCACCAACACATAAGGAACTGCCATTAAATACACTATTCCATTGTTAATGCCTTTCGCGGCTGCTTCATTTCCATCGGATTCTAATACCGCTCTGCACATGGCACATTGTGCTCCCGACAATTGTGGAAACAATAGAAAAATAACAAAAATAATTACTAATATCCGCTTCATAACTAATACTACTTAATAGGCATAATAAGGTGAAATCATAAAATAGATAACCACTCCCGTTATGGCAACATACAACCAAATTGGAAATGTAATCCTTGCCAATTTTTTGTGCTTATCAAAACGTCTTGCCAAAGCTTTTACATAGGTAAACAGTACCAATGGAATTATAACAATAGACAATACTATATGGGTAATTAATATGAAAAAATAAATTGGTCGGATAATTCCTTCTCCTCCAAAAGAAGTTGATTCTGATGTCATATGATATGACACATACATTCCTAAAAAAGCTAATGACAAACCAATACAAACTTGCATTAATATTTTATGAAGCGTTATATAATCATTTTTCACCGCAAACACAGCAGCTATTAAACATACGGCTGTTAGCCCATTTGAAGTAGCATAAATTGGTGGCAAAAAATTTAATGGCTCTACATTCAGAAGCTTAACTTTAAATAAAGAAGCTACCAAAACAGGCACTATAATAGACACCGCTATAATTAGTTTTTTATACTTTTTTTCGTCGAATTTTGAAACAGCCTCCTTCATTTATTCCTTCAATAATTTTTTAATATCCTCTTTTAGAGCCGTAATTTCTTGCTTCTCTCCATGATCGTTCTCTCCTTGCTCCTCCGTTATTGTTCCTCTATAATAGATTACAGGATTACCGTGATTGTCATACCTAGATCGTATAAAACCATTTTTATCTATTAGAGCAAACATACCTGAATGCTCAAACCCTCCTACAACATCTGGTGCTTGTGCTGCAAAAATATTAAACCCTTCATTGGCTAGCTTATAGATATCTTCTCTGCTGCCCGTCATTAAATGCCAATCGACATTGCTAATCTCGTATTTGCTGGCATATTCTTTAAGAACTCTGGAAGTATCATATTCCGGATTTATGGTAAATGAAGCTACTCCAAAATTTTCAAAACCCTTAAACTCATTCTGGACTTGCACCAAATTCTGATTCATTACTGGGCATATTGTTGGGCAGGTTGTAAAAAAAAACTCTGCTACATAAACCTTTCCTAAATAATCTTCATTACTGATTAATAAACTGTCTTGGTTCCTAAATGCAAAGGAAGGAACTCTTTTCTTTTGACCTTTAATTAAAATATAGGCAAGGTCTCCTTTATTGTCCTTAATGCTCATTCTATCTTTCTCTACAATATTTCCGCTTGAAATGCGATCTACTATTTTTGGTATAAAAAAAATACCAAACACCAAAATCACTAAGGACACCCAAACATATGTATATTTACCAGACTTCACCTTTATACTTTTTAATTATTCACTACTCTTTTCTATATGCATTGTTCTTTTTTAATGCCATACGATACTCTGCTAAAATTATTTTAACATCGTCTTCCATCTTATTGTTTAGATCCGCGACTGAAGTTGCATCAAAACCATATTTAACACCCTCCTCTTCGTCATCATCTCTTCCTCTTAAATTCATATCCCTATCAATTATACAAACATAAGGACTGCTTAAATTCGAATCTAACTTATAATCTGTTTTTAAATCCTTGAAAAAGGAAAGAATTTCATTTTCTTTTGCAAAAACAAACTTCCAATTCTTAATATCTGTAAAATTTCCAAGTTCTTTTTTAATAACCGCTACTTCTTTTTCGTTTCCTTCAAGAACAACCATCACAAATTGAAAATCCTTAAACTCATAAAAAGGTTTATATATTTTCTGATTCAAATTAAATGCTATTCCTTTTTTAAGATGAATTTCTTTTCCTAAGAAACCTAAAATAGTAATCTTATCTCTAAGAGTTACTGCAGCATCTATTTTATTAATATCCGAAACGTTTTCTGTAAGAATTGGCAACCTTCCAAAATTATTTATTCCGGATGCAAAAAATAAATATGCAACTATCGGCATAATAAACAATACGACTAATACAAAAGTCTTTTTCATAGGAACACTATATAATAGTATTTAGAATTTTTATGCTGTACTTATTCAACAAACTTTATGCAGTAGAGAATTGTATGTTAGCTTAAAATTTTTGTAAAGATACTAGTAAGAAAGCAAAAATCCCGTTTTGAAATAGTTTTAGTTTAATTGGACCGCTAGTCCTAATAATCCCTTCTGTTTTAAGCAAAAAAAAGACGGTTAAAAAACCGTCTTATAATTTTGTTGTTTCTATCCTTAGAAATTCCACTTTACAAAACCATCTTTAAAAACATTAAAGATATAGTCTGCTTCAAAAATTAAAATGAAAAGCAAGTATCCCACTAAAAAAATAGGTGTCCAAACGATAGCTCTACGCAATGCGCTTTTTTCATCTCGTAAGTGCATAAAATCCCATGCAATGTAATACGCTTTCACTAAGGTTAGTATTATAAATATCCAGTTTAACAAACGCATTCCTAAAACATCCGTCTTCATAAGGAATTCTGGCTTCACAATACCTAGACCTACTTCTACAATTGTTATAGCAGACAAGAAAGCAAGTACTCCCCATATTTTTTGAGTATTCGACTTAAATTTCCAAAGTCCTCTAAATATTTCTAATTTATGTTCGTGTGCCATTTTAGCTTTTTTATTTTTATCAATCTTTAAACAGAAATTCTACTTTTTTCCTTTACACTAAATAGAAGAAGGTAAATACAAACACCCATACTAAATCTACAAAGTGCCAATACAATCCTATCTTTTCTACCATTTCATAATGTCCTCTTTTCTCATAGGTTCCTAATACAACATTGAAGAAAACAAGAATATTAAAAAGCACCCCTGAGAAAACGTGAAAACCGTGAAAACCTGTAATAAAGAAAAAGAAATCTGCGAACAATCTGCTTCCATACTCATTGTGTATAAGGTTTGCTCCTTCTACCACCATTTTAGCATTTGTAATTTTCTTTAAAGATTCTTCTCTTGATAAAAGCTCTTTTTCGCCTTCTGCAGTTATAGTTTCGGTACGAATTAAAATATTTGGATTAGATCTAAATCCATCCACAACTTCATTTACAGTATATGTTGGCAAAGACCCTTCACTAAAATACCACAGCCCTTTTCTACTTTCGTGCTGTACACGCTCACCATGTGCTGCTTTAGCAAAATCTGCTAATGCTGCGCGCTCTCCTGTATCTGCCTTCACAAATTGCAGTATACGACCACCTTTAGTTTCTACTGCACCATAACTACCTTTTATAAAGGTTCCCCATTCCCAGGCTTGCGACCCAACAAATATGATACCTCCTATTATGGTTAAAAACATATACCAAGTAACCTTGGTTTTTTGCATTTTATGACCTGCATCTACTGCCAACACCATTGTTACAGATGACATAATCAAAACAAAGGTCATAAACGCCACAAATATCATTGGATAATTCCCATGAGAAAACGGAACGTGTGTAAACACCTCATCCGCTATTGGCCACGTTTCTATAAACTTAAATCTTGAAAATCCGTATGCAGCTAAAAAGCCAGAAAAAGTTAAAGCATCTGATACAATAAAAAACCACATCATTAACTTTCCATAACTTGCGTTTAGTGGCTGGTTACCACCTCCCCATACTTTTTCTTCCGTACCTGTTGTTGCCGTAGAATTCATATATAACTTATAGTATTATTAAAATTTTCACAAATTTACATTTTTTTACGGCTATACCGCACCATTCGGTTTTAAAATATGCCTAAAAACAGAACATATTAAATACAAAACCACTTTTAATTCTGTTTATTATCGCACAAAGTGCATAAATAAAATTAGGTATATCCATAACACTCCTAAAAAATGCCAAAAAGTGGCACCTATCTCAAAGCCTACCATCTCTTCTGATGTATATTTATTTCTCAAATGATTATAAAAAACCACTATTAAAGAAATTAACCCCGCTACAACATGAAGTATATGTACTGCCGCTATTAAAAATACATACGACATTTTTATACTACTTGTTGGCCCTGTAAAATAATAACCATTGCTTAGCATTTGGCTAAACCCATTAAATTGCATCACAATAAAAACTATTCCTAAACAAAAAGTAATTAATAACCCTATGCTGCATAACTGTCTGTTATTATTATTTATTGCTTTTTTAGCCACCATATACGTAATACTACTACATATAATAAGGATTGTACTGATAAAAAAAGAAGAAGGCAATTCTATATCCGAAAGCCAATCTTCTCTTGAGCGGCTAACAATATAAGCACTGGTCCAACCAGCGAAACTCATTATAAGACTCACGATACCAAACCAAAGCATCATTTTCTTAGCTCTATCACTTTTTACTTTATAATCTTCTTGTACCAAATTCATTTCCATTAGTTCAAAAATTTATCAACCACATAAACTATTTGCATTAGTGTAATATAACTTACACTGGCAAGCATTAATTTCTTTGCCGAAACATTATCGCGCTTCTCATACAAACGAAAAGCAAATACCAACATCACCATTCCCAATAAAAAGATAATAACTGCTGCTACTATAGACAAATGCAATCTTCCTGTAATCCCAAAAACTGGAATTATAGAGATTAACATCATCCAAATGGTGTACATTATTATTTGTAATGCTGTCCCTTTATCTTTTTTTCCTGTTGGAAGCATTTTAAAACCTCCTTTTTTGTAATCTTCATCTAACATCCAAGCCAATGCCCAAAAATGAGGGAATTGCCAGAAAAACTGTATCATAAACAATGCCCCTGGCTCTATTCCAAAATCATTTGTTGCCGCCACCCAACCTAACATAAATGGAATTGCTCCAGGAATTGCTCCTACAAACACGGAAAGTGGTGATTTTGTTTTTAATGGGGTATAAACACTTGTGTATAAAAATATAGATATAGCCCCAAACATAGCTGTTTTAGGGTTTAACATATACAATGTTACTATGCCTAACAGTGCCATTACAATAGCAATGCCTAAAGCAAAATTTGCCGACATACGCCCCGCTGGGATTGGCCTATTCTTAGTCCGATCCATTAAAGCGTCTAAATCTTTCTCTATTACTTGGTTAAATGCATTTGATGCTCCTACCATACAGTAACCGCCAAATGCCAATAAAAAAAGTGCGTAAAAATCTATTTGTGTAGCTGCAAGTAAATAGCCTGCTATAGATGAAAAAACAACGCTAACTGCTAGCCTAGCTTTTGTAATCTCCTTAAAATCGGAAAACACCAAGGACCATGGAGTTTTTTTCATTGTATTTACTGCGGTTTTCATTCTCTTATTCACCTCCTATTGAGGCAATTTATATCGAATTAATACGATTTCACAAAGCTACTTCTATTCCTATCTTGAAACAAAATGGAATTACGGGGTCAAAGATAGCGTTCCATTGATTTTTTTCCAACCAAATCTACATGTTTTACATATAATTGAATTGTTTAGATTGTTTCTATTGAAAATGAACTCGTAGCAAATGGAATTTCTTCCATACACTACGAGTTCATCTATTAAACCAAAAATAATTTAGTTTTCCAATTGAAAATTAATTGGAATATAAAAAGGCACCCGTACCGCAGTTCCTCTTTGTTTTCCCGGAATCATTTTTGGAAGCTTTTCTATGATACGTTCCGCCTCATTTTCGAGCCCTACGGAAGGCCCTTTTAATTCAATTTGAACAATACTCCCATCGGTATCTATCTTAAACATTACATGCACTTTTCCTTGAATACGCATTTGCTCTTCTGCTTCTGGATATTTAAAAACTCTACGAATATGCCGTGTTAATTTCTTCTGAAAGCAAGCTTTTCTTTCGTCTTTTTCTACTTTTTCACATCCAAGATATATAGGCGCATCTTCCACAAGTATAAAAGGCACCTCCTCATCCCCTACATTTGGATCTATATAGTTTAAATCCATCACACCTAAATCAGCACTAGAATCATCATTGGGAACATCTATAAATTCCTCCATGTCTGTCATAGACATATCATCTTCTACTACCTCGAAATTTGTTGGATTCACAACTGTTTTAGGAACAGTTTTTTTAACCTTCTCTGGTTTTTCAATTACATAATCAAATGGTACTTGATGAAATATAAAAGCGGTATCTTCTATATTTACCTCATCACTAATTGGTTCTTTTATTACATCAAAAAAAGCTTCTAACCCATAATAGACCATCGCCATCGCTAAGACGAGACCTATTTGAAAGTTTCTAAAACCATTTTTTTGTAAATTTGCATCGTGCTTACAGCCTTTTTTTACTGTGCACTTGGATGCGTCCTTGTTGTTCCCATTGCTGTGGGAAGCAACAACTTTCATCTTGTTGTTTTTCATAATAATTGATTTTAAAGTTATTATTATTTTAAAACACAAGAAACGTACCAAAAAAATCCCGAGCCTAGGCTCGGGATTTTTAATTATATTAAAAGATAACTTCTTTTTAAAAAAGCACCCCTAATTATTGCAATTTAAAAGTAATTGGAATACTGAACGGTACTCTTACCGCTTTTCCTCTTTGCTTACCTGGTGTCATTCTTGGAAGCTTCTTGATAATTCTCATCGCTTCTTTTTCTAAATTTTTATCTGGACCACGTAATCTAATGTTACCAATAGTACCATCTTTCTGAATTGTAAACATAACATTTACTCTTCCTTGCACACCCATATCCTGAGCAATTTCCGGATAACGGAAGTTCTTACGAATATGCTTTTGCATTTTTTCATTAAAACAAGCTCTACGCTTACTCTTAGTTACTTTTTCACACCCTGGAAACAATGGTACATCTTCAATTACAGAGAAAGGTACATCAATATCTTCATCCATTTCATCTACCTCTACATCTTCAACTTCCATTACTTCTTCTTCCTCACTAGATTCAGTAGATTCAATTACAGTCTCTTCTACTTCTTCTTCATCCTCTACAACTTCAATAACTTCTGGAGCTGCTGGAGGTGGTGGAGGTGGAGGTGTTTTAATTTGCTCTGTCATTGGAACCTCTTCATCTAGCATGTCATCTACATTCATACTAGTATCATACAATGCATCGTCATCATATGTTTTATGATTAATTGCAAAATAAATCAACATTGTTGCAAAGGCCAGTCCCATAACAAAAAACATACTACTCCTTTTTGTCAAATCGGCTTTTGGATTTTTCTTTAGTTCCATAGGTTTAATTTTAATGTTCGCTAATTTAAATATTAATTTACTAATTCCGCAATTAATTTCTCCATTTTAATTGACTTTTATTAAAAATCAACTGTTTTGCTATAAAAACTGCAACTAAAACACCTGCTGAATTAGCAATTACGTCTATTATATCACCATGTCTGTTCACAGTGAAGTTACTTTGTAACACCTCAATAATTATACCATAAATTATAGCCCCAGTTCCTATTAGGTACAATGCTTTTGAAAATTTACATGTTTTCCCAAACTTTTCTCGAACAAAAAAGCATCCTAATATAGTAGCGACAAAGTAAAACATGAAATGTACTACTTTATCTATGTTAGGAATTTTTAAATGAAAAATTGATGATTTACCTGTTTCTGGAAAAGAAAACAAGCTGAGCAGTGTTATGAACACCATCCAGCTTATAAACAAAATTGTAAAAATATGCTTTTTAAGCACCTATTAACGCTTTGTAATCTGCATCACTTAATAGTTCTTCAACTTCCGATACATTATTCATTTTTATTTTTACCATCCAGCCCTCTCCATAAGGATCACTGTTTACCTTTTCTGGTTTATCTTCAAGCCCTTCATTAAACGCAATAACTTCACCACTTAAAGGAAGAAATAAATCCGATACTGTCTTTACTGCTTCTACAGTTCCAAAAACCTCATCTCTATCTAGTGTTTCATCTATAGTTTCTACTTCAACGTATACGATATCTCCTAATTCTCCTTGTGCAAAATCAGTTATACCTACAGTTGCTATATCCCCTTCAATCTTAATCCACTCGTGATCTTTTGTGTACTTTAATTCAGCTGGTATGTTCATAATGTTCTTAGTTTTTCAGAAACAAATGTAAACGATAATCCTATAGTATTCAAACAATGCGGAATTTATTAGTTTCCAAAATTATAACGAATGGTAAACCCTGTGTTTATACTAGTTTGCGGGAATGCAGTAGATACAGCAAAATGAGAGAATGAATGGTCATAAAAGAATAACGCATTTAAATTTTTGCTAAGTGCATAATCTGCCGTAAACTTAAAAGAAAATAAATTCTGCCCAGAAGTAATTTGGTTATTATCTAAGGCTAAATTTCTTATAATAGTAATATTATCGCTTAGTGTTACGTCTGCCTTTAGGTTTAAATCTCCTTTTAAACGTTGTTTTTGCCCCCCTATTTTAGTTACTAATTTCACATCTTTGAAACGATACCCTAATCCTAATGTATACTCTTTACGGTTCATTTCCGTCAATAAATTATTGTCAAAACTTAGCGATAACATTCGCTCTGTTCTAACCTCTGCTAGTATACTTAACGAATTTCTCATCTCAAAATCTACTTTCACCAACGGATTAAATTGATCATTTAGAACCACATTACTTATTAGGTTTTCTGGCAAATAATCATTTGTCTCGGGGTTAATATCTGTATTCTTACGTTCTAAATTAGCTTGAAATGAGTTTATACTATAAGAAGCACGATACCCATGACCAATAGAAAAGCGTTTAAATCTTTTCTTAAACCACTTTTTACGCATTAAGCCTGTGTATTTTAAATTCCAATTTGGAATAGGAACATTTCTAAAAGCACTTAAACTAACCTTATTAGCACTCTGCCCCGTATAGGCGGCAAAAAATGCTGGAAGCAATACATCCTGACTTGTTTTACCATAGAACTCTGGGAAATTATCATCATCTAAGACCCCTGTAGCTTCTCCTCTTTCTGCTACAATACGGTTTGCAATAGTTATTCTATTCTTTTTAAACTCTTCAAAAACTTCTGATGTAAATTCGTCGCTCTTACCAAAAGAAGTTCCTATCATCATTGTAGAAATACTAAAACTTCCTGAATAATTTTCTAATAATGCTCTATATGGATCTGAGTTATTCATATCTATTTCAAAACTCTCCTGGGAACTTCTAGAGTATTGTCTGTCTGCCGACAAATCTATTGTTAGGTTTCTTATTGGCTGCACTGTAGCTGTAATAGACAACTGTTTATTGGTTCTCTTTATAAATTGCTCATTAAACTCTGAAAAAACAGTTAACCATCCTCTTCTTGCTGCTTCATAACGCACATCTGCTTGACTACCAAAAACAAAACCTAAAGACGGTCTGGTTGTCCCTACAAAACCAATAGATTGGGTATACCCTGGCAGTACGGTTCCATTATTTTCACTATAATTTACATTAATTCGTTTTACCATGGTCACTATATCAATCATGGTATTAAACCCTTTACTTGTCTTTCTGCTATTACCTTTCTTAGTAGTATTCCCGGCCTTATCCTTGCGATTACTAGCTCTTCTAACTCCTTTAGCTCCTCTTTTCTTTAATCCAATTTTATCGTACAACTTCTGCATACTTAAAGCAGCAGTAATATTATGGGTATTCGCATTCTGAACCGTATTTATAGAAACATTTTCCTGCCCTGGCTCTAGTCTTGCAACTTCATTTAAAGCATCGTTTCCTCTTTGCCAATCAAAATTACTGGTATAGGTGTACTGTGCATTGATAAAATCTAAAACTGGAATTTTATTTAAAGGTAATTCATAATTGATTTCCATTTGCTGCGCATGCCTGTTTGGATCTCCAATATCCCAAAAACCATCCCAAATATTTAGCCCATTTCTAATCTCCAAATTACCATTGCTGTCTTTTTCTTCACTAAAATAATTGCGAACTATACTATTGTTAGATGCCGTAAGATTTAATCGCAACGATTTTGTTACGCTATAATTAATAGCATATTGCCAATTAAATAAATAATTACGCTGTTGCAAAAAAGGCAAGTCTAACTTCTCTACCCCTTCCTCAAAAACATCTCTAAATTGTTGCTGATTAAAAGATCTGTTTATATTAGAATTTACAGAAATACTAGTTGGTAAAAGATTCAGATTTAAATCTTTTAGCCACTTCCAATACGCTCCTGTAAACAAGGAATCTTTTTTAGCAAAAGGCTCTATATTAACAGGCTTAAAATTATGACTATAGACAAAACCTGTAACTACACTCTGGTCCTTTAAATCTGCGATTTCAAAGTCTCTGTGATTTGTTTCGTTATAAGAATAATTAAAAGTGAAGTTTTCTATATCGTAAAAATTTTCATCAGCTTCATCACTTCTTGTTTTCTGAACTCCAATTAAATTTATACTTGTTCTTTTTGTATAATCTTCTGCTTGCTCCCTAACATTTTCTGCTTTCTCAGAATCTCCAGCGGCGTTAATTCTATCCGATAATCTTAAATCATCGTAAACAGGATCAAACTCTGGCGTTATTATTTGTTTTGAAATTCCGTAGTTAAATGGTATTTGAATTCCCCATTTTTTTGGCAACAATTGCCCCACGTTTACATTAGTTACTATATCATAAGAAACTGCATCTTCTCTTGCTCTTTCGTTTGGCATTTGGTCTACAGAACCAAAACCTGAAGTGCTTTTACTTCCTGTAGCTGATAAATCTGCGAAATCTGCGAAATTCATATCTAAGGCTGCAACCGCTGCCCAACCACCATTATTATCTAATCCCGCTAGGCGCATTTCATTAAACCAAACTTCGGCTCGTATTGGAAGATCATGTATGTTTTTTACACCAACCATCATACTACGAACACCTCCCAGAGATGGATTACCACGAATTCCTATGCGTAATTGTCCAAAATCTCTTGGCGCAAATTCATCTACAGCAACCACCTCTCCATCTATAATTTCATAATAATTAATATCCTTTAAGGATTGATTTGCAATTCCTACAGATTTAATCTTATTCAAATCGTTTAACGCAAGATCTATTTCATTTAACTCTGGCCATATATCTCCTTCTGATGAAGCGCCATGTTCTGTAAAAGTTAAAGGAACCTCTATCTGGTAAAAATTCTGTGAAAAATCTGACCCTATTCTTAAAAAACCAACAACTAATGGTTTTCCATCTGCGCCTATATAATCGTTCTGATTTAATTTTTCAGCATGCATAAACATCTTAATTCGTTTATACTGACGAATATCTATATTTATATTCTTAAAAACTCCTCTTGAATCTTCTGATTGTAAATTCTTAACCACGAAAGATAAGGACTGCTCATTCTGACGAATTACAGTATTATTATTATTTAATTTCTCCCGTATTACACCTGGTGGCAACACATAAGGTATTGGTGTTCTTTGGCTGTTTTCTTCTACGTTTACGGTATTTACATCTACAATTGTACCGTCATCTGATGGGTCATTGTCAATATCTGGCTCCAAAGATTTTGTGTAGGTACGCCAATCGCCACGAACCAAATCTAAAGTTGCAAAACGCAATACAACATCATTTGTAAAACCTGTTAGATACATACGCATAAAGCTTATGGATCTAAAATCGTTAATCCCTCCTATGGCATTGCTAAAATCGCTAAGTGGAATTTTATATTGTATCCATTTAGCATTTACTCTTCTACCATCTGGTAACTCTGGAGAAATCGCAGCTTTTATATCCGTTACATATTTATCATTTATAGTAGCTCCTCGTTTTATAGGAATTCTATATTCAAAATAACTGTTTACGGTATTCATGGTTAAATCGCGATCAATATCCTCTACATCAGGTAAAGTGGTTGACCCTCTATTTGTATTAGTAACCTGCACTGGTGAATTTCCTTGCGTATTGTTAAAATCTAAATAACGCTCCAAAACGTTTCCTTCTCGATTTAAATAATACTGATAATTATCTAAGGCTGGATCTTCTGCATTTCCATAAATTGCAGCTTCCGCAGCATCATCAATCCCATCAATTCCAACATCTTGTCTTGCTCTATTTGCTTCGTCCACATCAAAAGCATAGACCAAAGCTTGGGTTGAAGGTACTTTACCCCAAGAAACACCTGCTGTTAAGTCATTACTATCTACGCCTGGCAGCCCATTTTCATATTGCTTACGCCCGTCTTTTAATATATCTTCTGAAATATTCCCAAAATTAAGCACCAATTCTCCAGGACCAGATGCATCACCATCTTCATATGGATCTAATACCCAAAACTGTACAAACTCTACATTTGACTGTTCAAAATTAGTACTACTAAGTGGTCGCATAATTCCTCCCCAATTATTTTCTGGACTTCCAGAAAAACTTGGATTTGCATTATACGGCCCTTTTTTGTTCGGATAATATGCTAAATCTAAGGTTCTTTGTGTTGTACCTTGTCCTTGTGCTATATCTGTTTTTGGAAAAATTTCATCTATAAAAATTCTACGAGTCGCATTTGTAGAAATATCGCTTTTGGTAACACCATCTGGTTGTTTATTTTCATAAAACACTCTATCTATGGTATACCATGCTAATTTTCCTCTCTGGTATCCGTTCCGCAGATTGTCTGGGTCATTTGTATCATTTCCAAATAATTTCTGATTTGGAACTTCTCCAAATTCCAAAGGCGTACTAGCTAAAGTCCACCCTAAAGAAGAACGAATATCTATTAATGCCTGCGCTCCTTCAAAATCATCTATATAGGTTGTTGTTTCTCCTTCAAAACCTGCATGCTTTGGAGAACCAGGCTTTAAAAAAGCAACTTCTCCTCGCACAGATATTTTTGATGGTACATCCGTATCAATATTTGGTAATTTATTCACCAAACGGGTTAAAAATGGTACTTCTGTAGAAAAATTACCATTAAAACCATAAATAGTATTGTTTACTGGCTCTACCCCGTAATTAGATTTTTGCGTTAACGGACGCTCATTAAGGTTTAACAACGTTCCTCCTAAAACAAAATTCTTATTGAATTTGTGCTCTACATTAACTCCTGTAAATCTTCTTGTTTGTTGCCCAAAAACTGCTGTGTTCTCAACCGATATATTTATTGGCGTATTGGAAGCTTCCAAACTTGGATCCAAGATTTGTACGGTTCCCGCTTGGTAATTTACCGTATAATCTATTCCTTCTTGCAATTGTCTGCCTCCTGCCGTTACTCGCACAGATCCTCTAGGCACGTTGAAAGCACCAATAGGAATACCATTATTACCTTCTGACTTATACTTTCCCTTTAATAAAAATTTGTTTTTCTCTGCGTCCTCTTTTGCAGCCGATTTTGTCTGCACATACAAATTTCGAAACACATATTTCTTTTGGTTAGCGTTATAACCTTGGTCATTATTCATATCATAATTACCACCTCCCAATTTTTCAAATAGATATTCTCCAAATGGTTCTACTTTCGTGAATATTATTCTTCCTGACTGTGTATCTACCGTAATTCCCTGAACAAAATCGAAAAAACCATCTCCGCCACTTTGCACATCGTTGTATGCATTTAACCTATCAAAATTAAAAACATCTAATAAAATACGCTCTTCTAATCCGTCTGGCCATCCTCCAGTATCCGAGTCGTCTACTGGTGTAATATAATTTCTTGGTGTGGTTTCCGAATATAAAATGTTTAACTTAAAATCGTCTTGACTTAATCTATACGCTCCTGTTGCATAAATATTCTTCATCATTAAATCCCAAATAGGATCAGACACCTTACTTATATTACTTTTTAAGAGTTTTAATACTAAAGCATTGTTACTTACTACTTCATTAATTATCTCTGGCGAAACGGTTGTTGCATCTATTCCTCCATTAGCAAATTCCCCTACCTGGTACACTTCCCCATTATAAGTATATTGAAAAGCAACAGCCAAAACTTCATCATTACTAAGCCTCTGGTTTAATGAAATATACCCTAGTTGTGAATCTGACTGATAATCTCTACCTAACTCTAATTTTCTTGCATTTTCTAAAATAGTGTAATCAAAACCTTGATTTACAGTATATCCAGGAACATTAAATCCCTGACCTACAGTAGCTATATCTCTAATTGCCTCACTTAATGCGCCTCCACCAAATCCAATTTTAGCTGGATCATAATCATTGGCATCATTTCTTGGCAATGCGTTGACTCCATTTGGCCTCGTGTTCACGTTAAAAAAGCCACCAGGAGGAACTCCACCAGTCTCCCTAAATATTCTTGTTTTTCCTTGGGATGCTGTATTAGCAGTTTCATATTCTCCCAAATCCTGAATACCTACTACATTTCTAACGTTGGATGTTTGCTGACTTCTATTTGTTACCCAAACTTCTAGTCTTGTTATTTGAACTTGACTACGGATATACGGGTAGTTTTCCAAAGCAATGTCATAGTTATCTCTAAAATATTGTGAAAGAAAAAAGTGCTTATCCTCATCATAGTCTAAGGCTGTTACTGTGAACTCTTTTATAGCTCCTCCTCCTTGTGCCACTACGGTATTATTTTGAGAACGCTGTTCCGAGAAGACTGCGGTTACTGTTGTTTTCCCAAATTGCAGTTGTGTTTTTACGCCAAACAAACTTTGTGCTCCCGTTATTAAAGAGCTATTTAATGGCATATTTACATTACCAACTTCTATCTTTCTAATAATATCATCTTCTGTTGGTGTAAAATCTAATTTCACTAAATTTTGAAAATCGAAAGTTGCTTCCGTATCGTAATTGGCGGTTACTTGTAATCTTTCCCCAACATTCCCAACCATACTTAAACTTATCCGTTGGTCAAAATCAAAAGATAAATTCGTTCTGTTTTTTGGAGATAAAGATGGATTGTCATTTTTCTGCCAAATAATACCCAAATCCATAGCAACAGAACCTTGTGGTATTACTTCGATTGAATTTCCACCAAAAATGGATTCAAAAAAACTATTGTTTACATAAAAGTTTGGAAGAAGATTTTTCTGAGCGGCTACACTTCCTTCTTTCTTTCCTGAGAATGCATCTATTTTTTCTTTGAAATAAGATTTTATTCCTTCCTTTTGGATAAGTGCAAAATATTGATCAGGCGTTAAAATTATTGGATAATTAATATCAAAATCGCCAACTGTTTCCGTATAAATATACCTATCTAAATCAATGTCATAGATATATTTAGAAACAACACTTTCTGGATTGTGTAATTTTAGTTTCCCTAATGAAAATCCTGTTTTTACAGAATCTGTTTCTTGCTCCTTATTTTCTTGTGCCGTTACGCTAAGCGTAATTCCAAAAAAAATAATAGATAGAAATACCTGCCTAAATACAGATGATTTAAGATTTAATTTTGCCCCTTTTTTCAAACTTACTACAAATTTTTAAGCGCCAATTTTATAATGTTCTCTACGCTTAGTGTAGGGTCTTGGATTAATACTTTGTCTACAACTTTTTCTGCTTGTCTGCGGACAAAGCCAAGTACCTCTAATGCAGATAACGCTTCATCCTTATTTGTATTGTTTGAATTGTCCGAAATTTCGTCCATATCGTATATTTTTAAGATCTTATCTTTTAGATCCAAAATAGTTCTTTGCGCTGTCTTTGCGCCTATCCCTTTTATACTTTGAATTGTAGGTACATCTCCTGTAGCAATTGCATCTCTTATCTGAATTGGAGAAAGGGATGACAACATAGTTCTTGCTATGCTCGAACCAATTCCCGAAACCGACAATAACAACCTAAAAATATCTCTTTCTGACTTTTCCGAAAAACCAAAAAGCGAATGTGCATCTTCCTTTATTTGTAGATGCGTAAAAAGCTGAATATTTTCATCATCACTTATTTTTGAAAATGTATGCAAAGAGATATTTAGAAAATACCCAACTCCTGCACATTCTATTACCACATGTGTAGGGTTTTTTTCTACTAGTTTTCCTTTTAAATGATGAATCATAATCTAAAAATTCTATTTTACTTTTTCGTTTCTAACTTCGCCTTTTTTCTTTTTTCTCTTTCTTGTGCATCTATTACAGCAACTGCAGCCATGTTTACCATTTCATCTACACTCGCACCTAATTGTAAAATATGCACCGACTTTCTTAAGCCAACTACTATTGGCCCTATAGAATCTGCTCCGTTTAATTCTTTTAATAATTTATACGTGATATTGGCCGATTCCAAATTAGGAAAAATCAAAGTGTTTACCTTTTTACCTGCCAATTTTGAAAACGGGAAATTACTTTGAAGTAGCTCTTTATTTAGAGCGAAATCTATTTGAATTTCTCCATCTACGACCAAACTCGGATTTTTAGCATGTAAAATCTTAACGGCTTCTCTTACTTTTGTAGCTTTTGGATGTGTTGACGAACCAAAATTAGCATAAGACAACAACGCTAATACAGGATCAAAACCAAACGTTTCTGCAACATTTGCGGTCATTTGCGCTATTTCTGCCAAACCATCTGCATCTGGATCTATATTTAAAGCTGTATCCGCTAAAAACAAAGGCCCTCTTTCTGTAATCATTATGTTTACTGCTGCCACTTTTTTAACACCCAAAGCTCTTCCTACTACTTCGAAAATTGGTTTTGCTACTGTTGGATAAGATCTGGAATAACCAGATATCATTCCATCTGCATCTCCCTCCATTACCATCATAGCACCAAAATAATTGCGTTCTCTCATTTTAGCTTTCGCCTGATAATGAGTTACGCCACTTCTTCTTCTATTTTTCCAATACGTTTCTGCGTATTGATTTCTTTTATCACTAGCGTCATCCCCATGAGAATCAATAATCTGAATATCGGCATCAAACTCCAATTCCTTTTTCAATTCCAGTACAACCTCTTTTTTTCCTAATAAAATTGGCTCCGCAATACCTTCCTCATATACTATTTGCGCTGCTTTTAGTACATCTAAATGATCTGCTTCTGCAAAAACAATTTTCTTTTTATTCATTCGTGCACGACTATGCAACAAACGAACTATTTTATTTTCATTCCCAGAACGTTGCAACAGCTCTTCTCTATACTTATCCCAATCTTCAATTGGTGCTTTTGCAACGCCACTCTCCATTGCGGCTTTCGCAACTGCTGGTGGAATTTCTGTTATTAATCTTGGATCAAATGGTTTTGGAATAATGTAATCCTTACCAAAAGTTAATCTCGTTTTGCCATAGGCAATATTCACTTGCTCTGGAACAAGTTCTTTCGTTAATGCTGCCAACGCTTTTACCGCTGCCATTTTCATAGCTTCATTTATTTTAGTAGCTCTTACATCTAACGCTCCTCTAAAAATAAATGGAAAACCTAATACATTATTAACTTGATTAGGAAAATCTGAACGACCTGTTGCAAAAATAACATCCTCTCTTGTTTTGCATGCCAAATGATAGTCTATCTCTGGATTTGGATTTGCCATTGCAAAAACAATAGGATCTTTTGCCATAGATGCCAACATATCTGCTGTTAATACATCTGCAATAGATAACCCTATAAAAACATCTGCATCTTTTACAGCCTCTTCTAGAGTATTTACATCTCTGTCTGTAGCAAACTCTCCTTTTTCTGCGGATAAGTTATCCCTATCTTTTCGGATTACCCCCTTACTATCTAACATTAGAATATTGTCTGGGTTTGCACCAAATGCTTTATATAACCTAGTACAAGAAACTGCTGCTGCTCCTGCTCCGTTCGTTACAATCTTAACTTCTTCAATCTTTTTATTTGCTACTTCCAATGCATTTAATAATGCCGCAGCAGATATTATTGCTGTACCATGCTGATCATCATGCATTACAGGAATATCTAACTCTTCTTTAAGTCGTCTTTCTATTTCAAAAGCTTCAGGAGCTTTTATATCTTCTAGATTAATTCCCCCAAAAGTAGGAGCAATCATTTTAACTGTTTCTACAAATTTATCTACATCTTTGGTATCGATTTCTATATCCATCCCATCGATATCCGCAAATATTTTAAACAAAAGACCTTTCCCTTCCATTACAGGTTTAGATGCCTCTGGTCCAATATCTCCTAATCCCAAAACTGCCGTTCCGTTAGATATTATAGCCACGAGATTTCCTTTAGCCGTATACTTATATACGTTTTCCTTGTTTTTTGCAATTTCTAAACAAGGTTCTGCTACACCTGGGGAATATGCAAGCGCAAGATCTCGTTGCGTTGCGTATGGCTTTGTTGGTACTATTTTTATTTTACCTGGCTGTGGTTTAGCATGGTAAATAAGAGCTTCTCTTCGTAACTTTTCATTGCTCATACAGTGTAGTTTTAAGGAACAAATTTAATGGTTATACTTTTAGGTAGAATCTAAATTTTGAATTTCTTTTAAAAAAGAAATTCCTTATTCCTATTTAATAAATAATTTATTGAAATTAACTATCCCCAATATAGAACCTCGGAGAACTCTTTTAAGTTAATGGTTACTTTATAAAATCTATATTTCGTTTTAACCCTGCAAATTTTGTTCTCTTTACTGCGGATTTTTGAAAAATCTTACTAAAAACATCCTGTGTGATTTCTTCCCAATCTTTTTTTGAATGAGATAACAATTCTGGATGCGCATCAAAAAGTGGTTCTCGATGTGGTTTAGAAAAACGATTCCATGGACAAACATCTTGACAAACATCACATCCAAAAACCCAATCGTCAAATTTCCCTATAAACTCATTGGGAATCTCATTCTTTAATTCTATAGTAAAGTACGATATACACTTACTTCCATCCACAACATATGGTTCTACAATAGCTTCTGTAGGACATGCATCTATGCAAGCAGTACATGTGCCACAATGGTCTGTTACCGCACTATCGTATTCTAAATCTATATCTATAATTAATTCGGCTATAAAATAAAACGAGCCTACCTTTTGCGTTAGTAAATTACTGTGTTTCCCTATCCAACCCAATCCACTTTTTGCTGCCCACGCCTTATCTAAAACTGGAGCAGAATCTACAAAAGCACGCCCACCAACTTCTCCTACCTCTTCCGAAATAAACTCTTGAAGCTGCCGTAACTTTGTCTTTATTACATGATGGTAATCCTTCCCGTAGGCATACTTGGAAATCTTATAGCTATTCTCTGTCTGTTGCTCTTCTGGGTAATAATTAAGAAGTAAAGAAACAACAGACTTAGCACCATCTACCAATAATCTAGGATCTAATCGTTTGTCAAAATGGTTCTCCATATACTGCATTTCGCCATGCATATTATTTTTTAACCAATTTTCTAACCGAGGTGCTTCTTCCTCCAAAAAACCTGCTTTAGAAATGCCACAAGACAAAAAACCGAGACGTATAGCTTCTTCTTTAATAAGATATGTGTGTGTTTCTTTGGAGTTCATTTATCCTACAGCGTCTTTTGGAACAGTTTATTTTCTGTTGCCAAGGTACAATTATCCCCTGAAAATAGAATCCGAAACACAGCTTCTTAAGATATAAATAAAAAATCATGTAACTTTTCTAAGATTTTGACACTAACCTATCGTAGTTAAATAACACGACCTTTATGATACAACTAGAAAATTTAACTAAATCCTTTACAAGTACAACTAGAAAAGGATTTAAAAAGGAAACCAAAACAGTGCATGCTGTAAACAAAGTCTCTTTTGAATGCAAACCAGGACGTATTTTCTCCCTATTGGGACCTAATGGTGCTGGTAAAACCACTACCCTACGAATGATTGCAGGAATTATAAATCCAACTTCAGGAACTGCTATCGTAGACAATGTAGACGTTTCTAAGGGCAGTGAAGAAGTTAAAAAGAGAATTGGATTTCTGACTGGTTCTACGGGACTTTATGAACGTTTAAATCCTGATGAAACCATAGATTTTTTTGGAAAAATATATAGAATTCCGGACACAGAACTCAAAGAAAGAAAAGAATATCTTTTTGAAAAATTAGGTATAAACGATTTTAGAAAAAAACGTTTTGCACAAATGAGTACGGGCATGAAACAAAAGGTTTCTATAGCCAGAACACTTATTCACGATCCTCAAGTTTTAATTTTTGACGAACCTACTTCTGGTTTAGATGTTATTACTGCTGTAAGTATTATTGAACTGATAAGAGAATCTAAAAACAATAATAAAACCGTTATTTTTTCTTCTCATATTATGAGTGAGGTCGATTTACTTTGTGATGACTTGGCTATTATAAACAATGGTTCTATTATTTACAACGACACTTTTGAAAATTTTAAAAGCGAAATGAAAGCTAGTAACCTTACTCAAGAATTTATTAATCGTGTTAAAGAGGCCTAAGAAATGAGAGATTTATTTTTAATTATAAAAAAAGAGCTTACAGAGCTTCTTAGAGACAAGAAAACAATTATCAACTCTATTATTCTGCCAACTTTACTGGTTCCTATACTTATGTTTGGCGCTATTAAAGTGACATCGATGATAGCAGAAAATGAAAAACAAAAATCTATAAAAATTGGATTATTGAATGCTCCTGATTCATTTAAACAATTAGTCGCTGGGGATACTTTAAACAAAGTCACCACCTACACCGAAACACAAGATTTCAAGGCTCTTATTGATAACGAAAATATTCAAATTGCAGTAGTTTTCCCGAATAACTGGAAATCACAAATGGATAGTTTAGCCACCAGTGAAATTAAAATATACCAAAATGGTTCCAAGGATAATGTAAACGATAGAATTTCCATAATGATTGCTGAATTCAATTCTTCGATTAAAGAAAAGCGTATCGCACAGTTACAGATTCCTATTGAAAAACTAGCTCCTTTTACAGAAAATTATATTGAAATTGGAGAACAAAAAGAAGTTCTAGGAAAACGAATTGGTGGCTTTATTCCTTATTTATTCATTTTAACCATGTGGGGCGGATGCTTACTTGCTGCTATTGATTTGGTTACAGGAGAAAAAGAACGTAAAACTATTGAAACGACTTTATCATTACCTGTTTCTAAGTTTACTATTTTGTTTGGAAAATCTATTGTTGCATCTTTATTAGGTTTTGTTCCTGCTGTTCTAAACCTTCTTGGTTTAATTGTTGGACTCAATTTAATTAATGACATACCAGATTCGTTTAAAACTGTAATTAGCGAAATGTTGAACTTTCAATCGGTAAGCTTAATTCTTTTATTACTGATTCCGTTTTCTCTATTCCTATCTGGTCTTATCATCTCTATGATTGCTAGTGCCACAACATTTAAGGAAGCACAAAGCAAGGCTACTCCTATAATAATGCTTATCATTATGCCACTGGTATTAGCCATGATGCCTGGAGTTGAATTAACATGGACAACTGTATGGATTCCTGTACTAAATATTGGATTAGGAGTTAAAGAAATAATGGCAGGAACTATAAATATGTTACAATATGCAACCATACTTATTTCTTTAGTTGCTTTTGCTGTTGGAACAATTTATTTAAGCTATAAAAAATTCTCAGACGAAAATTCTATTTTGAAATAACAAAGTTCCCTAAATAGATAAAGAGCGATAGATTAAAATTTTAATCTATCGTTCTTTTTAATTTTTAGAAATGTCTTCTCGATACTAAATCGAAATGACCTTAAACATTAATCCTATAAATATGTAGTTTAAAAAAGTCCTCCTTGAACAGCTCCTTTAGTACGTCCCAAATGCTTATATGCCATTTCGGTCACTTCTCTCCCTCTTGGTGTTCGCATTATAAATCCCTGTTGTATCAAGAAAGGTTCATATACTTCCTCAATAGTTTCTGGACTCTCGGATACCGCTGTTGCTATTGTAGTTAGCCCTACAGGACCTCCTTTAAACTTGTCTATTATTGTGATAAGAATTTTATTATCCATTTCATCTAAGCCATAGGCATCTACATTTAATGCCTTTAAACTATATTTTGAAATCTCCATATCTATACTTCCATTCCCTTTTATTTGAGCAAAATCTCTAACTCTTCGTAACAATGCATTGCATATTCTTGGCGTACCTCTACTTCTTCCCGCTATCTCTATTGCCGCATCTTCTGTAATAGGTACTTTTAGTATTTCTGCACTTCGTTGCACAATAGTAGACAATAACTCTGTGGAATAATATTGTAATCTACTTTGTATTCCAAACCTAGCTCGCATAGGTGAAGTAAGTAAACCTGAACGTGTTGTTGCTCCGATAAGTGTAAAGGGATTCAAATTGATTTGAACAGACCTAGCATTTGGCCCACTCTCTATCATTATATCAATTCTATAATCTTCCATTGCAGAATACAAATACTCTTCTACTATAGGGCTTAAACGATGAATTTCGTCTATGAATAACACATCTCTTTCTTCCAGATTCGTAAGCAAACCTGCCAAATCACCTGGTTTGTCTAAAACAGGTCCAGATGTAATCTTTATTCCTACTCCCAATTCATTTGCTAAAATATGAGCCAATGTAGTTTTCCCTAAACCGGGAGGACCATGAAATAACGTATGATCTAGTGCTTCTCCCCTTATGTTTGCCGCCTCTACAAATATCTTTAAATTCTCAAGTATTTGCTCCTGACCTGTAAAATCATCAAAGCTGAGCGGCCTTAAGGCTCTTTCTATATCAAATTCTTCGGAGGAAAATTGCTCTCCTGTTGCATCTAAGTTTTCATTCATACCGTAACAAAGATACTAGAAATTATGACATTTTTCCATTGACTATTCCTGCTTTTTAAATAGCTGAGCAGTATCTAGAAATTCAGTTATTGTAATTTTTGGATTACCATACAAATAGGTCTTCGAATTTCCTTTTGCAATTAATGTAATAGCATTCATTACTTGTATTCTAGCAGAAGTAGATTCTTGTAACGCAAGTTTAGCGGTGGTAGCTTCAAACTTAGCTCCCTTTAAATTAGCTTTACCCATTAAGCTTACTTCTAAGCCTCCTACAGTTCCAGCAATTGTGGTAGATGCGTTTTGTCCCATTTGAATGGTTGCCTTTTCTGTAACGGTGTACAAATCTAAATCAACCTTATCTTTTAAAAGAACATGCAATGAATCTGTATCTATATTAAAGTCTCCAGAACTATTTCCTTCCATGGTAATGCTAACAACCTCTGCATTTGCCTTTAACTGCAATTTCGAAGAACCATAAGTATGTACCTCTAGTTCGTTGGTAGAAATAACATCTTCCATCACAATTTGACCCTTTTGTAAAACGATTTTATCTAAATCTGCATAGTTTACGGTTATCTTTAATTTCTTCTTAGAAGTAATACGATAGAAAGAACTAATTTTTAGAACTGCATCTTCTACCTTGAATTTTAACACATCCATTAAATTGTCATCTGCCTCTATGGAATAACCTTCAGAAGTTGCTTTTCGTAAAGTAATCTCTATATCATCTAAAAGCTCAATAGAACTATATGGCGACAGTTCTTGTTTTACTTCTGTAACAATTCTACTTCCTTTTATCTTTGGTTTCCGTTGTGAATACGAATAACAACTTAGTAACAGCACAAATATTAAGGTGATCTTTTTCATTTTTAATGTATATAATGGTTATGTAATTAGGACACATTCACTTCCGCAATGTCACAGTTTCTTATTCAATTAAACTAAAGATGCATTAGGAAATCTATTCCATTTTAAAACTACAATAAATATAGCATATGGAGAATAATTCAAAAACAATACCAAACAAAAAAGACCCATCTAAACGATGAGTCTTTCCTATTATATAACACTATTATTTAATGATCCATTTCTTCTTCACCATCTTGAAGAGGAATATTCTGAGGCACATAATCTTGCCCTGGAATAATATACTCGCCATTCTCATCCGTTTTACTATAGTCATAAGACCAACGGTATACATGTGGAATCTCTCCTGGCCAGTTACCATGAATATGTTCTACTGGAGCTGTCCATTCTAATGTATTAGATTTCCAAGGATTCATCTCGGCTTTCTTACCAAAGAAGATACTGCTAATGAAATTGTAAACAAATACTAACTGTACGGCTCCTGCTATTAAGGCAAAAACTGTTATTAATACTTGTACATCTGCTAAATCGTCGAACATTGGAAATGCTGTATTCTCATAATAACGTCTTGGAACACCAGCCATACCAACAAAGTGCATTGGGAAGAATACGCCATAAGCACATACTGCTGTTACCCAAAAATGTATATATCCTAAGTTCTTATTTAACATTTTACCAAACATCTTTGGGAACCAATGGTATACTCCTGCAAACAAACCATACAGTGCAGATATACCCATTACCAAATGGAAATGCGCAATAACAAAGTAAGTATCGTGAACGTTAATATCTAATGTACTATCTCCAAGGATAATCCCAGTTAAACCACCAGAAATAAATGTAGATACGAAACCAATTGAAAACAACATTGCTGGATTCAATTGTAAGTTTCCTTTCCACAAAGTGGTAATCCAGTTAAATGATTTAACCGCTGAAGGAATTGCAATTAATAATGTTGTAAATGTAAATACAGACCCTAAGAATGGATTCATTCCTGAAATAAACATATGGTGACCCCATACTATAGTAGATAAAAATGCAATTGCTATAATAGACATGATCATTGCTCTATAACCAAAAATAGGTTTACGTGAGCTACTTGCCATAATTTCTGATACGATACCCATTGCAGGTAGTATTACAATATATACCTCTGGATGCCCTAAGAACCAAAATAAATGTTCGAATAAAACTGGCGAGCCTCCTTGATAGTGTAATACCTCTCCTTGAATAAAAATATCGGATAAGAAGAATGATGTTCCAAAGCTTCTATCCATTATCAACAATAATGCCGCTGATAATAATACAGGAAAAGAAACAACTCCAATTATTGCCGTAACGAAAAATGTCCAAATAGTTAAAGGTAGTCTTGTCATAGACATTCCTTTTGTTCTAAGGTTTAATACCGTAACAATATAGTTTAATGACCCCAATAAAGAAGATGCAATAAATATGGCCATAGATACTAACCAAAGTGTCATTCCCATTCCTGAGCCTGATTGCGCTTGTGGCAGCGCACTTAAAGGCGGATATATTGTCCAACCCGCAGATGCTGGCCCTGCTTCAACAAACAAAGAACTAAGCATGATAACGGCAGACAAAAAGAACAACCAATAGGATATCATATTCAGAAAGCCAGACGCCATATCTCTGGCTCCAATTTGCAACGGAATTAAAAGGTTACTAAATGTACCACTAAGACCTGCTGTAAGTACAAAGAACACCATTATAGTTCCATGTATAGTTACCAAAGCAAGGTACATTTCTGCATCCATTATTCCTCCTGGCGCCCATTTTCCAAGCAAAAACTCAAAAATTGGAAGAGGTTCCCCTGGCCAAGCAAGTTGCATTCTAAACAATAAAGACATTGCAATACCAATAAAACCCATTATCAATCCAGTAATTAAATACTGTTTTGATATCATTTTATGATCTATACTAAATATGTATTTAGTAACAAAGGTTTCTTTATGGTGATGATGTCCATGGTCATCTCCGTGTTCTTGTCCTGCTGCAGACATAGTCTTATTCTTATTTTAAATTAATTTCTTTTCTATTTATTTTCTTATTGCATGGAAGCCATTGTTGCTCCAAAAGTCTTCTGTTCCGCAATCCATTTGTTGAACTCTTCTTCTGTCTCTACAATAATCTTCATCTGCATATTGTAATGCGATTTTCCACAAATCTTATTACAAAGCAAAATATAATCAAACACCCATGGATCCGAATTATCTTCTCCTTTAACTGCTCTTTCTGCTCTAATTTTATTTATTCTTTTCACCTTAGCTACAACTTCCGGATTCAGACGCATCTGTTCCGTCGTAATTGTAGGCGTAAAAGAAAACTTAGTTATCATACCCGGAACACAATTCATCTGCGCTCTAAAGTGAGGCATATAAGCTGAATGCAATACGTCTTGTGAACGTATCATAAAATTAACCTTTCTTCCTAGTGGCAAATGCAATTCTTTTACAATAACATCATCTGTTCCGTTTACATCTGCTTCATCTAACCCTAGAACGTTTGCCTTGTCTATGTCTATCATTCTTACGTTAGACTCTCCAAGAACATTATCTTCTCCACTATATCTAGCCGTCCAATTAAATTGTTGGGCATACAGCTCTATTATAATTGGATCATCGTCATCATTTATGTCCATTATATTTGTCCACGTATAAAGACCCCACAAAATTAAACCAGCCAATACAATTACAGGTATAATTGTCCAGATAAATTCTAGCCTATCATTATCTGCATAAAAAAGTGCCTTCTTTCCTTTTTCTCCTCGATACTTATAAGAAAAGTAAAAAAGTAATACTTGCGTTATTGCCTGAACAATAAATATAATTATAAACGAAAGAGACATTAAAGAATCATATTCTGCTCCATGTTCCGAAGCTGCCTCTGGAAGCAAAACACTCCAATATTTCCAAAAACAAAAAATTGTAATTGCGTAAGTGAATACTAAAAAGGCAAACATGAGATAACCATTGTACTTGTTATCTGAATCTGTTGCTACTTGTGAATTATCCGCTTTAATTTGTGATAATTCGAATATTTTAGTCATTTGCCAAATAGCAATCGCTACTAATACTAAAACAGATATGGTTAATAATGCAGTCATCTTATAATTTAATATTATACTTAAAAATTATTTTACTAGTAATGAAAGTTTTTACTTTCTTCTATAAAAGGATTTCGTTTAGGCTGTAATGGCACTTTAGACAATGCTCTGAATATCCAGAAAATAAACAGACCCGCAAAGAACATTACTGCACCTATTTCAGGGATTCCAATAAACCATTGGTCACCAACTGTTGCAGGCATAATCATAACGAATATATCTACATAATGTCCAGCAAGAATTACTAGACCTGCCATTACAACAAACCAATTAACTCTTTTAAAATCGCTATTCATTAACAACAGTACTGGAAATATAAAGTTCATCACTACCATACCAAAAAATGGTAATCTAAAATCTTCAATTCTCGTAACAAAATACGTCACCTCTTCTGGAATATTTGCATACCAAATAAGCATAAATTGTGAGAACCAAAGGTATGTCCAGAAAATACTAATCCCAAACATAAACTTAGCCAAATCATGAATATGACTATTATTTACCTGCTCTAAGTACCCTTTAGATTTTAAATATATGGTCACCAATGCAATCATGGTAATACCAGATACAAACATACTAGCGAACAAATACCAACCAAACAATGTACTATACCAGTGTGGATCTACACTCATTATCCAATCCCAAGACATAATAGATTCTGTATACAAATAGAATACTAAAAACCCTGCTGAAATTCTAAAGTTTTTTACGAAATTAGAATTGTCATTAGAAGCATCTTGCGCCAAAGATAGTTTTCTAGAATACTCTCTATATGCTATCCACCCTGCCAAAAATATAGCCGCTCTAATTATAAAAAATGTTGGATTTAAATAACCCGACTTCCCTTGTATAATACTATCATGTGCTACAATTTCTGGATCTGCCCAGACAAACAAATGATTCATATGCATTACAGAACAAACCAATATTACAAATACTATAATTCCGCCAGGAACCAAGTAAGAAGTAACACCCTCCATTACTCTAAACAATACTGGAGACCAACCTGCTTGTGAAGCTCTTTGTATCGCATAAAATGCAAGTGCACCTAAGGAAATCATCATAAAAAAGAAGGCTGCAACATATAATGCCGCCCAAGGTCTGTTTTGCAGTTGGTGCAATAAATGTTCATCGTGAGATGAATCGTGCTCTTCACCATGTGCTTCTTCTGCTTCATGTGAGTCTGCGACAGCGTGTGCTGCTTCTTCACCATGTGAAGCTTGCTCTCCATGACCATCATCATGTTGTGCTACCATAGCTTTTGCATCTCCCACCGTACTTGGCGCCGATACAAATCCTATACCGATACCTAATAACCCAACGGCCATTAATATAAAAGAAGCAATTTTTAATCTATTTGAAAAAGTGTACATACCTTCTAAATCTGTATATTATTTTATTAAGTCTTGTTTCAGTTTCATCACATATTCTGCAACCTGCCAACGTTCTTTATGGTTTAACTGATTGGCATAAGAACCCATCGAGTTTAATCCGTAATATATAGTATGGTATGTTCCTCCAACACTAATATCCCTTGCAACGTCTGCATAACTAGGCACTCCCAATATTTTTTCTCTTTTCACCAAGATACCTTGCCCTGCTCCTTTTCCTCCGTGACATACCGCACAATAGATATCGAATAATTCTTTACCTACAACTAAATTAGCTTCACTTTGTAAGGAGTCTAATGGACTCGCTTGTAATTTTGCGTTTCCCTTACCTTCTGTAGAACTATCAAACTCATATGGCAACCATCCTCTTGGGATCGTATTTTCAGCAGGTAGTCTTGCTTCCATTCCATCTGGCAAGAACTCTACCTTTCGATAGGTTTCATAACCAATAGGTTCATACATATTAGGCATATACTGATAATTAGGACTGTTCTTGTCTGCACATGCAACAACAACTAACGCCAATCCTAATACAATTCCTATTTTACTAAAACTGTTCATAATCCTATAGCTACTTTTCTAAAATATTAATTTCGACTGCTCCAGTACTCACTAACAATTCTTCCAGCTCTCTTTCATTATTATGAATCTCTATCTCCATAAGAAAATGAGCATCTGTAGTCCTAACATCTGGATTCTCTGCTTCTTTAAATGGCCATAACCTACTTCTCATATAAAAAGTAATAACCATTAAGTGGGCTGCAAAAAACACTGTCAATTCGAACATAATTGGAACGAATGACGGCATATTTTCAATATAACTGAAACTTGGCTTTCCTCCAATATCTTGTGGCCAATCTTCTATCATGATAAAATTCATCATGGTAACTGCAACTGCCAAACCAACACAACCATAAAGGAAGGATGCTATTGCAAGTCTTGTAGGCGCAATTCCCATTGCTTTATCTAGACCGTGCACGGGAAAAGGTGTATAAACCTCTTCTATATGATGCTTGGCCGCTCTTACTTCTTTGACTGCATGCATTAGCACATCGTCATCATCATAAAATGCGTGTATAACCTTAGATGCCATAATTATTTTTTATTTTTTAAACTATTAGCTTGTCCTGCCCAATCATCTCTTTGTGCTCTACCTGGGAATGAGCCCGTAATAGAATCTAGCAAATTATATTCTTCCTCTGTCATTTTACCAACCTGAGCAAACGTATATATACCAATTTGATTTAATGTCTTCTCCATTTGAGGTCCAATTCCCTTAACTTTCTTAAGGTCATCTGCTGTGCCTTTTGAAGCATCAAATACACCCAACTTATCTAATAAACTAGATACTTGTTTTTCATCTGGCTCTAGAGCCTTTACAGTATCTTTTTTTTGTACTGAAATTAAATCTTTATTTACGGTTATTGTATATAAAGGTTTTCCTGCTTCTCTTAACTTCTTATACTTATCTCCTGACGATTTTAATATGGTTTTCACTTCTGCCTGTGCAATTACAGGGAAGGTTCTAGCATATAATAAGAATAAGACAAAGAAGAACCCAATTGTTCCTATAAATATTCCTATATCTACAAAAGTTGGCGAGAACATTGTCCATGAAGACGGCAAGTAATCTCTATGTAACGAAGTTACAATAATCACAAACCTTTCGAACCACATTCCTATGTTCACTATAATAGAAATAAAGAATGAGAATAATATACTTGTACGTAATTTTTTAGACCACATAAATTGTGGTGAAAAAACATTACAAGTCATCATTGCCCAATAAGCCCAAGCATAAGGTCCTGTTGCTCTGTTTAAGAATGCATACTGTTCGTATTCTACTCCTGAATACCATGCCATAAACAATTCTGTTATATAAGCACAACCAACAATAGAACCTGTAAGCATTATTACAATATTCATTAATTCTATATGCTGAATTGTAATATAAGCTTCTAGACTACATACTTTTCTCATTATTATAAGCAAAGTGTTTACCATTGCAAATCCAGAGAATACCGCTCCTGCAACAAAGTACGGAGGAAATATAGTTGTGTGCCATCCTGGAATTACCGCTGTAGCAAAATCAAAAGATACAATCGTGTGTACAGAAAGCACTAAAGGTGTTGCTAAACCAGCCAATACCAAGGATACTTCTTCAAAACGTTGCCAATCTTTTACACGACCACTCCAACCAAAACTCAATAAACTATATATTTTCTTCTGAAAAGGTTTAACAGCTCTATCTCTAAGCATTGCAAAATCTGGCAATAAACCTGTCCACCAGAAAACCAGTGAAACGGACAAATAGGTAGATATTGCAAATACATCCCAAAGTAATGGTGAGTTAAAGTTTACCCATAAAGAACCAAACTGATTTGGTATTGGTAATGTCCAATACGCCAACCAAGGACGACCCATGTGAATTATTGGAAAAAGACCCGCCTGTATTACAGAAAATATGGTCATTGCCTCTGCAGAACGGTTAATTGCCATTCTCCATTTTTGTCTAAATAATAAAAGTACAGCAGAAATTAATGTCCCTGCGTGACCGATACCTACCCACCAAACAAAGTTAGTAATATCCCAAGCCCAACCAACAGTCTTGTTTAATCCCCATGTACCAATTCCCGTAGAAATTGTATAGATAATACATCCAATCCCCCAAAGGAATGCTGCTAATGCTATAGAAAAAACTATCCACCAATGTTTGTTGGCTTTTCCTTCTACAGGAGCTGCGATATCAACGGTAACATCGTGATAACTTTTATCTCCAAGAACTAAGGATTTTCGTATAGGTGCTTCGTAATGCGACGCCATAATTTATATAGTATATTACGTTCTTTATTTCTTTCTTTAATTTATGCTTCGTTGGTATTCCTAACTTTTACTTGGTATACCACATTTGGTTTTGTTCCTATATGCTCTAATAAGTGGTATGCTCTATCATCTTTCACTAAATCAGATATAACACTACCTTCTTCATTTACATCACCAAAGCGCATTGCCCCAGTACTACATGCAGCAGAACAAGCACAAGTATCATTAAACTCTCCTTTTGCAACTGGTCTTCCTTCTCTCTTCGCTTTAAGAATAACCGCTTGAGTTGATTGAATACAGAAAGAACATTTCTCCATAACTCCTCTTGATCGCACAACTACATCTGGATTAATAACCATTTTTCCTAGGTCATTATTCATGTTGTAATCAAACTCATCATTGTTATTATACAAAAACCAGTTAAAACGACGCACTTTGTAAGGACAGTTGTTTGCACAATATCTTGTTCCTATACAACGGTTATATGCCATATGGTTTTGACCTTGACGACCATGTGATGTTGCTGCAACAGGACAAACTGTTTCACATGGTGCGTGATTACAGTGCTGACACATTACTGGCTGAAATACCACTTGCGGATTATCCGCTGGCTCTTCTAATTCTAAGAAACCTCCTAAAGACCCCTTATCTCCGAAAAGACCATCAAATTCATCCTTCTTTGTATTATCTCCTTCAAACGTATCTTCTGAAGAGTAATATCTATCTATCCTAAGCCAGTGCATATCTCTAGACTTACGAACTTCTTCTTTACCTACTACCGGTACATTATTTTCCGCGTGACATGCAATAACACATGCACCACAACCTGTACAAGCATTCAAATCTATAGACAGATTAAAATGATGTCCTATTGATCTATCAAAACTATCCCATAAATCTACAGACGTTGCTTCTACTTCTACGTGATCTAAAGAAACCTTTGGAGTAACATTCCATTCCGCCGATTTTTTCGTATTGAAAATCTCTAACGTAGTTTCCTTTATAATATCACCTCTACCCATTAAGGTTTTATGCAACTGAACACAAGCAAACTCATGCATTCCTGCCGATTTCTCAATAACAACTGATTGTATGTTTGAAAAATTCTGATAGAATGGATATGCATTTACTCCTGTTTGCATTTCGGTTTTCATACCAACTGTCTTACCGTATCCGAAAGACAAACCAACAGATCCTTTTGCTTGACCTGGCTGAATAATAACTGGAACATTATCCAAAACAACACCATTTACGGTAAGTTTTGCATAACTACCATCTAAACCACCATCAGCAACATTTTCATTTATTAACCCTAACTCTTCCGCATCCTTTTTGGAAACTGTTACATAGTTATCCCAAGACACTCTTGTTATTGGATCAGGAAATTCTTGCAACCAAGGATTACTTGCTTGTTGTCCGTCTCCTAAACCAATTTTAGCATAAAGCGTAAGCTCCATTCCTGAAGATGTAGCACTGGAAAGACTACGAATTGCAGAAGAAACAGAAACAACAGTTTCATTCTCTACAGACCCCTCTTCCTTTACCACTACAGGCACCTCCATATCCGAAGATACTTCCGTTCTAAAAACGCCATCTTGCAATGCCTGATTCCAAGAGCTTCCTCCTAAAATTTGGGCAGTCCAATTTTCTTTTATATAATCGTAATAGCTTTTATCGCTACCCATCCAATTCAATAAAGAAGTTTGCAACTGTCTGGTATCAAACAATTCCTTTATTGTTGGCTGCGTTAAACTATAATATCCTTTTTTAACTTGCGTATCTCCCCAAGATTCTAAGTAATGAGAACGGGCTGCTAAGTATTGTGTTACTTCTGCTGTTTCATTATAATTTGCTGTGAAATTCACAGACAAATCAACATTCTTAATTCCTTCTGCAAAATCAGCTGCATTTGGAAGGGAATACATTGGGTTTACTCCATCTAAGATTAAAGCTCCAACTTTTCCAGCTTTCATATCAGCTATTAATTGATTTAAAGCTTTTACATTTCCTTGTCTCAAGTATTTTGGCGCTTTAACATCTACTGCTTTACTAGCTAGCATTTCGTTTATAGCCAAAACAACTAATTGCGCGTTTACATCATCTAAACCAGTAACGACAACAGCATTGTTCCCTGCCTTTTTAATTTGAACAGCAACGCTTTCAACTGCCTTTTCCATTGTTGGAGTCAATTCTCCACCAACAGAAGCACCATTTAATTTTCCGTATAATTTTGCTAAAGCTATTTTTTGCTGTGTTGGCGTTAACGGAATACGTTTATCCGCATTCGCACCAGACAATGACATATTAGATTCAAATTGAATATGTCTAGACATTTTTCCTTTTGTAGGAATACGTCCTTTTGCGTAACCTCCTTCATAACCTCCTCCTTGCCAATCTGCCAAGAAATCTGCTCCAAAAGAAACTATTATTTCTACCTGAGAAAAATCATAATCTACTAAAGCTCTTTCTCCATATGTCTTCTCAAAAGCAGTTAAAGCAGCATCTTCAGAAATTGTATCATACGTTACATGATTAACATTCCCTTGAAGTTCTTTAAATTCAGCTACTAATTTAGTAGTAGATGGACTCGCATATGTCTGCGTTAGCAAAGCAACTTGTTTTCCAGAAGCTTTCAACTCCATCAACTTCGCCTTTACAGCAGCATCCATACTACCCCACTCAATATCTTCGCCGTTCAACGAAGGAACTTGCAAACGAGTACTATCGTACAAAGACAAAACAGAAGCATGAACTCTAGCATTAGCATCACCACCAACTTTAGCTTCTGTATTAAGCTCTACCTTAATTGGTCTTCCTTCTCGCGTCTTAATTAATACACTTGCAAAATCATAACCATCCGCAATAGTAGTTGCATAATAATTTGCAACACCTGGGATTATTTGATCTGGCTGAACAACATAAGGAATAGCCTTAATTACTGGACCTTCACAAGCCGCCAACGAAGCTGCCGCCGTACTAAAACCAACATACTTAAGAAAATCCCTTCTATTAGTAGAAGTAGCCGACAAACTCTCTTTGTCTCCCAAGAAATCCTCTGTAGGTATTTCCTCAACAAATTCATTTTGCCTTAGCGCCTCAACAATGGAATCGCTAGGATTTAACTCCGCCTCACTTTTCCAATATTTTTTGTTTGATGACATACGATATATCTGAAATTATCTTCTTTTCTAATTTACTCACTAAGTGAGTTTACTATTTCGATGCTAACATCGAGATTATTTTAACACTAACCCAATTTGATTAGTAATGACACTTACCACATTCTAAACCACCCATCTGCGCAGCCGTTAGCTTATCAACACCATATTTCTTAGAAAGCTCTTCATGTATCTTAGTATAATACTCATTCCCTTCTACTTTCACATTAGTTTCTTTATGACAATCTAAACACCAAGCCATTGTTAGAGGAGAAAATTGCGTCATAATTTCCATTTCCTCTACAGGACCGTGACAGGTTTGACATTCTACTCCCGCAACAGTAACGTGCTGGGAGTGATTAAAATAAACAAAATCTGGTAAGTTATGAACCCTAACCCATTCTACTGGCTGCGTTTCTCCTGTATATGCCTGATTCTCCTCATCCCAACCCACTGCTTTATACAACTTCTTAATTTCGCCCGTATAAAACTCATTTGTATATCCATTTGCTAAATCTTCCGAACTTGGTCCTTCTCCATTTCCTGTATATTCAAAAATTGACTTATGACAATTCATACACACATTCAAAGAAGGTATCCCTGAAGTCTTAGAAACTCTTGCTGAAGAATGACAATACTTACACTCTATTTTATTATCTCCTGCATGTATTTTATGAGAATAGTGTATTGGCTGAATCGGCGTGTAACCTTGATCTACTCCAACCTGCATAAAATATCCATACACGAAATAAGCACCCAACAACAACATAAAGAGAACAGACACCAATACTAAAAATTGATTTCTAACAAAAGCTTTCCATAACGGCAAACGTTTTTCAGCAGCTTCCTTCTCTAAAACAACACCATTAGCTTCCGCAATACGTCTTAGCGTTTTATTAACCAACACCAACATCATCACCAACAAACCAAAAACCAATACTAAAGCTCCTAATATTACTTGGTTAGATATTCCAGACTGATTGGATGCATTTACAGCAGAAACATCTCCACCTCCTGCAACCTTAGGTGCTGGAGCAGGCGCAGAGGTATACGCTAAAATATCATCTATATCGGTATTACTTAACAATGGAAAAGCAGTCATCGCTAAACTATTGTACTCTGCAAAAATTTTGTTTGCATAAGAATCCCCAGATGCTATCACCCCAGGACTATTCTTAACCCAAGCATATAACCATTCTTTATCTAAACCCTCATCGTCCAAAAGACGAGACTCTACATTAGCCAAAGAAGGACCAGTCATTTTACGAGTTAAATGGTGACAAGCAGCACAATTCTGATTAAACAATTGCTTTCCTTTCACAGCATCCCCCTGACCCGAATCCACAACTTCTTCTGTCGCAAGAGAAACAACTTCATCCTGAGCAAAAATAGAAACGGAAAAGAATAGAAAAAATACTATACTGACACCTAAAACTTTAGAAATTTGATTGCGGTATGTAACCTTTTTCATACTAATTATATATCTGTCTAAATCTTGGCACGATAATTAATATTACTTAGATATGTAACTCTAATTTATCGGTACTTGAATTAGGCGCAAAAATACAACATAGACTTTGTTTGCGAAATGTTAAGGTATTTATAATTTCCAATTTATAACTGTTCTAAATAAAATGAAACCCCTAAGTTTATAACTTAATAATTTACTTTTGTACAACACATTTATCACCAATATAGTATATATTATGAAACAAATAATCTGCGCTTTCACAGCTTCTCTAATTACATCTTTGTGCACTGCCCAAGATGGCGCAATAGAAATAGAGCAAGACAACAGAATTAGTAACTTGATGGAAATCTACAAAACAAACCACAACAGCTCTAATTTTTACACGATACAAGTTGGGTCTAGCAACTCTCAAAAAGCCGATTTATTAAAAATGAAAGTCGACATAGATTTCCCTGGGTGGCACTCCGAAATAAAATTCGAATCCCCAAGTTTTCGGGTTCGCATTGGTCGCTTTAAAACAAAACTAGAAGCGGAACGAAAACTTATCGAAGTACAGAGAAAATACCCAAATGCATTTTTTTTAAAACCTCAAAAAACGACCAAATAGGTCGTTTTTTTTGATTTAAACTTTCCCGTATGCAAAATTAGAAGTAGCAGAAACAAAACAAACATCTTCTCTTCCCTAACATTTTTGCCTACATTAGAAAATCTATTTCACTCTACATATAGCTATCTCAAAACAGCTCGACTCATTCCATTAAATTAATAATGAAGTCTTATCATTAATCTAAAGAAAGTAATTTTCTCTTTAGACTTAACACTTAATACAACATTGCATTTTAGAAATTCAACAAAGAAAATTCTCACCTAAAAAAAGAACCCCAATTTCAAGGATTTTCCTCAAAATTGGGGTTTATAATACTGACATTTCTTAGCGTTACAAAAAGAAACTATTTAAGTTTTTTCTTCACCGCTACTTCATGGAATGCCTCAATGATATCTAATTCTCTAATATCATTATAGTTCTTAATCTGTAATCCACAATCGTACCCTTTAGCAACTTCTTTTACATCATCTTTAAAGCGCTTAAGAGAACCAAACTCTCCCGTAAACACAACAACACCTTCACGTATAAGTCGTATACTAGAACCTCTAAACAGTTTTCCAGTTAACACCATACATCCTGCTATTGTACCAACTTTAGATATTTTAAACGTTTCACGTATCTCTGCTGTTCCTGTGATTTCTTCCTTCATCACTGGAGAAAGCATACCTTCCATTGCATCTTTAAGATCATTAATCGCATCGTAGATAATAGAATACATCCTGATGTCTATTTCTTCTTTTTCAGCAATCTGTCTTGCATTACCCATTGGCCTAACATTAAACCCAATAATAATTGCATCAGAAGCAGAAGCTAACAATACATCCGATTCCGTAATTGCCCCAACCGCTTTGTGTATAATATTTACTTGAATCTCTTCTGTTGATAATTTCTGGAACGAATCTGTCAATGCCTCTACCGAGCCATCTACATCACCTTTAAGGATAATATTCAACTCTTTGAAATCTCCAAGAGCAATTCTTCTTCCAATTTCATCTAACGTAATATGACGTTGCGTTCTAACAGATTGTTCTCTTAATAACTGAGACCTCTTTGTTGCGATTTGCTTCGCCTCTCTTTCGTCTTCCAGAACATTAAACTTATCACCTGCTTGAGGCGCTCCATCTAATCCCAAAATAGAAATAGGGGTTGAAGGCCCAACTTCATCCACACTATTACCACGTTCATCATGCATCGCTTTAATCTTACCGCTACATGTTCCCGCAAGAAGATAATCTCCTATTTTTAAGGTACCCGACTGTACCAATATTGTAGAAACATAACCCCTTCCTTTATCTAAGAAAGCTTCTACAACAGCTCCAGATGCTAGTTTATCTGGATTAGCTTTTAATTCTAACAGCTCTGCCTCTAACAATACTTTTTCTAAAAGCTCATTAACACCCAATCCTGTTTTAGCAGAGATATCATGAGATTGTATTTTACCACCCCAATCTTCTACTAATAAATTCATTTGCGCCAAACCATCTTTAATCTTTTCAGGATTAGCAGCTGGCAAATCAACTTTATTTATTGCGAAAATTATAGGAACTCCAGCAGCTTGCGCATGACTAATAGCTTCCTTCGTCTGCGGCATAATATCATCATCAGCTGCAACAACAATAATTACAATATCTGTCACTTGCGCACCACGAGCTCTCATTGCCGTAAACGCTTCGTGACCTGGCGTATCTAAAAATGCGATTTTATGTCCACCTTCTAATGTCACTCCATACGCACCAATATGCTGCGTAATTCCACCGCTTTCCCCAGCGATAACATTTTCTTTTCTAATATAATCCAACAAGGATGTTTTACCATGATCCACATGCCCCATAACGGTAACAATAGGTGGCCTTGTCTCTAAATCCTCAGGTGCATCTTCTACTTCCAGAATAGATTCTTCTATTTCGGCAGCAACAAAATCAACCTCATATCCAAATTCATCCGCAACTATACTCAGAGTTTCCGCATCCAATCGCTGATTCATAGTAACCATGATCCCCAACGACATACATGCCCCAATAATTTTAGTAGGAGAAACTTCCATCATTACAGCTATTTCATTTACTGTAACAAACTCAGTAACCTTTATAATTTTACTTTCTAATTCTTGCTGCTCAATATCTTTTTCTGTCTGTTGACGATGTTGATCCCTTTTATCTCTTCTATATTTAGCTCCTTTTCCTTTTTTAGATTTCCCTTGAAGCTTCTCCAAAGTTTCTCTAACCTGCTTCTGAACTTCTTCTTCCGTAGGCTCTACCTTAACAACAGGCGTAAATCTTTGTCCAGGCCCTTTTCTTGCTCCTGGTCCTCTACTACCACCTCTATTATTATTCCCAGGTCCTCCACCAGGTCTAGAATTATTTCCTGGACCACTAACAATACGTCTTCTTCTTTTCTTTTTATCATCAGAAGAATCCTTTGCTGGCTCCTTCTTCTTTTTAGGTTTCTGAAACTTAGTTAAATCTATCTTAGCACCTGTTAATTTAGGACCCGATAATTTTTGATATTTTGTAGTAATAGAACCTCCTTCTGGTGATTTCTCTCCATCTACATTCTCACTAGCTCCCTCCTTCTTCTCTACAACAACCTTTTCTTCTTCGACCCCTGCTTTGACAACCTCTTTTTTGACTTCTTTTTTGACTTCTTTTTTAGTCTCCTCTACAGCAGTCTCTTTTTTCTCTTTCTTGGCTTCTGTAAAAACTTCTTTCTTAACCACTTTTAGCCCCGAAAGTTTTGGTGCCTTTACTTTAAAAACCTCCTCTACCTTTTTTTCTTGTAAAACTTCTTTTACAACAGCCTTTTCCTTTGGCAATTCTACCTCAACCGCCTTCGATTCTTCTTTCTTCTTACCATCCAAATCTATTTTTCCAATAGTTTTCGGACCAGAAATATCAGCTTTAGCCCTCACAACTTGTTGAGAAGCTAATCTTTTCTCTCGAGAAATTCTTTTCTCTTCTTGCTCTTGCTCTAACCTGAGCCTTATAGCTTCTTTCTCTTTTCGTTTCTCCTCCCCCACTTCCTTGGATGCAACTTTCTTACTCATATCCGTTTGGAACTCATCCAACAAAACTTGGTGCACCTCATTGGATATTTTAGTAGTTGGCCTCGCCTCCACGGTATGCCCTTTGGAATCAAGGAAGTCTACTGCCCTGTCCAACGAAATATTCAGTTCTCTTAGGACTTTATTAAGCCTAATCGTTGCATTATCTGCCATAAATAATAATTCGTATTCTTAAAATATATCGCTAATATATAGCTTAATCTTCAAATTCTTCTTTTAGTACCCGTACAACTTCTAAAATTGTTTCCTCTTCTAAATCTGTACGCTTCACTAAATCATTCACATCTTGCTCTAGGACACTTCTTGCTGTATCCATTCCAATTTTCTTAAACTCCTCAATAATCCAAGCGTCTATTTCGTCAGAGAATTCTGTAAGCTCAACATCTTCTTCAACTCCTTCTCTAAACACATCTATCTCATACCCTGTAAGCTGACCTGCCAGTCTAATATTATGACCTCCTCTACCAATTGCTTTAGAAACCTCTTCTGGTCTCAAATACACCCGAGCCGTCATTTTTTCATCATTCAATTTAACAGATGACACACGGGCAGGACTTAGCGCTCTTGTCACTAACAATTGCGGGTTGCTTGTCCAATTAATTACATCAATATTTTCATTTCCAAGTTCCCGTACAATTCCGTGTATTCTTGAACCTTTCATTCCAACACAAGCACCTACTGGATCAATACGATCATCGTAAGAATCAACTGCTACTTTTGCTTTTTCACCTGGAATACGAACTACCTTTTTAACCGTAATTAAACCATCAAAAACTTCTGGTATTTCTTGAAAAAATAACTGCTCTAAAAATGCAGGAGCTGTTCTAGACATAATAATCACAGGCTTATTTCCTTTAAGCTCTACGCTTTCAATAATTCCACGAACATTATCTCCTTTTCTAAAGAAATCTGAAGGTATTTGCCTATCTTTTGGCATAATAATTTCGTTCCCTTCATCATCTAGCAATATAATAACCTTATGTCTTATATGATGAACTTCCGCAGTATATATCTCACCTTCTAAATCTTTAAACTGCTTGTATATAGTTGTATTGTCGTGCTCATGAATTTTAGAAATTAGATTTTGTCTTAATGCCAAAATAGCTCTTCTTCCTAAATCGATTAGCTTCACTTCTTCTGACACATCCTCTCCTACTTCAAAATCTGGCTCAATTTTTTGCGCCTCGGTAAGTGATATCTCTTCATTTGGATCCATAACATCGCCATCTTCAACAACGATTCTATTTCTCCAAATCTCTAAATCTCCTTTATCCGGATTTATAATAATATCAAAATTATCATCTGATCCAAATTTCTTTTTTAATGCATTTCTAAAAACATCTTCCAAAATTGCCATTAGGGTAACCCTATCTATGAACTTATCATCCTTAAATTCGGAGAAAGATTCTATCAGTGCAATATTTTCCATTTTTGTTTTACTATTAAAATTTTAATACAACTTTTGCTTCTTGTATATCAGACAGTGCAATTTCTTGCTTCTTCTGAACTGTAACTTTCCCTTTCCCTACAGGCTTAGGTTCTCTTGCTTTCCACTCTAACACAATGCTATCTTCCGTAGCCGCAGCAAGCTTTCCTTCAAATTTACTACTCATGGTTTTAACTTCCAAGGTTCTACCAATATTCTTTATATACTGCCTAGCAACCTTTAAAGGTGATGCTGCTCCTGCCGAAGCAACTTCTAAACCAAAATCTATTTCATCTCTATCAATATTAGGCTCTATTGCCCTGCTCACTCGCATACAATCTGCAACTGTAACTCCGTTATCCCCATCTAATACCACCAAAACTTTATTATCTGATGTTATTGTAAAATCTATTAAAAAAAGAGATTCATCTTCTTCCAAAGCACCTTCTAATAGAGGAGTTATCAAATCTCTCAACATAAATTTCCCTTTACAACTATGAGCAAAAAAAACAACTAAATTGAAAGAATTATAATTTTAAAACAATACTTATAATTAAAGTATTTTTAATAAAAGAGGGGACTAATTAGTCCCCTCTTGAATATACTATCCCTTCAGTGCTGCAAATATATAACTTTTTTGGCTTAATTAATAATAAAATCCCATATTCAACTTAAACCCTTCAATCACCAGAACTCTCCAAAAAACAAAATCCTCTAAAATAACTGAATATCAATTATTTATGAGGATTTTTTGTTGGCCCACAAGGACTCGAACCTTGAATGGCTGTACCAAAAACAGCAGTGTTGCCAATTACACCATGGGCCAATACTTATTACGAGCGTGCAAATTTAAAACAAAGTTTCATTTGTACAACTATTTTTCACACTCATTCTTAAAAAAAATAAAAAAACTTCCTCGCAACCTTAACATTCACCAAGTTATCTCATATTTCAGGTTTAATTATGGGGGTATTGTATTATTTTTATTGATTCCTACCTCATGAACTTGTTCCTAGCTAGTTGATTTATTAAATTCGCCCATTAGATAAACTATATATTCCATGTTTTCACAAAACTTCAAGAAAGTAGACACCATTCTAGGATGGGTTGTTTTTTTTATAGCACTAATTACTTACGTTATCACCGTAGAGCCAACAAGTAGCTTTTGGGATGCAGGAGAGTACATAACCACCTCAGCCAAACTTCAAGTAGGCCACCCTCCAGGAGCCCCTTTACTCCAAATGATTGGCGCTTTCTTTTCTATGTTCGCGATGGAAGCAAGTAATATTGCCAAAATGGTAAACTTAGTATCTGGAGTTTCTAGTGCTTTTGCGATTCTATTTATGTTTTGGACTATTACCAATCTTGTTCAAAAACTTATATCCAAAGACGAAATAATTACCAACAGTAAAGCAATCGCCATTTTAGGTAGTGGTTTGGTTGGTTCCCTTGCTTTTACTTTTTCTGATAGTTTTTGGTTTAACGCTGTGGAGACTGAAGTATATGCTTCTGCTAGCTTCATTATGTCCTTATTACTATGGTTAGGAATAAAATGGACAGACAACTTAAACGACACAAGAGGCAACAAATGGCTTATCCTTATCTCTTTTATAGTGGGATTAACTTTTGGCGTTCAATTTATGGGGTTCCTAGCCATACCTTCTATTGGACTACTTTATTATTTTCAAACCTACAAAACAACAACTGTAAAAAACTTCCTTATTGCCAACATAGCTGTTGTTAGTGTTTTAATGCTAGTCTACAAATTTTCTTTAACCTATGTTTTAGAATTATTTGGATGGGCAGAAGTATTCTTTATAAACACCATAGGCCTGCCATTTAACTCTGGCACAATTATTATGGCTGTTCTTTTTATTCTTACTTTTTATATAGGACTACGATACACTCGTAAAAATGATTTTAAAATTGCCAATACTATTGTGCTTTGCTTTGTGTTTTTATTCCTTGGCTTTTCTTCATGGCTAATGCTGCCTATACGTGCAAATGCTAATGTTGTCATTAATGAAAACAACCCTTCTGATGCAAGATCCTTGCTTGCATATTACAACAGAGAACAATATCCTGGCGTAGACAGCCCTATTTACGGCGCTTATTACTCTGATTTATTTGCCGCTTCTGGAGATGAAAGAGATGAAAAACCAAAATACGAGCAAGACAAAAAAACAGGAAAATATGTAATTGTAAACCATTATAAAGATGCTATTCCTGGACCAAACAAAAACCACATTGGTATCTTACCTAGAATGTGGAGCGACCAACATGCAGAAAATTACATGCGGTATTTTGCTCCTTTAGATTTCAAAATAAAATCTAAACACCTATCTAGCAACGAACTTAGAACTGCAGTAAACCAATTTAAAGATGGTTTTGCAAAGGGAGAAATAGATGCCGACCAGTATATTAAATTCCTTAAAGAATTTAGTGACTATATAGATGTACAGCCTCCAACGGTATGGCAAAATTTAGAATATATGATTGAATTTCAATTCGGTTATATGTACTGGCGTTATTTTATGTGGAATTTTGTCGGAAAACAAGACGACAAACAAGGTAGATACAACAACCATGGAAATTGGCTCAGTGGCATTGACATTGTAGATAGTCAATTTCTTGGTAGTCAAGAAAATTTACCTAGCGACATTAAAGATCATAAATCTAGAAATACTTATTTTTTCTTACCGCTAATTTTAGGTGTTATCGGTATTGTTTTTCAGATTACCAAAAATCCAAAACAATTTTGGGTACTTCTAGTTTTCTTTTTGTTTACCGGTCTTGCTATACAATTTTACACCAATCCATATATTTTTCAACCCCGTGAAAGAGACTACTCTTTAGTAGGATCCTTTTATGTATTTGCATTATGGATAGGTATTGGTGTTTATGGAATATTTGAAGAATTTAAAAAATGGATTACCCCAAAAATTCTTGCGCCAACTATTACCATAGCATGCCTTTTAGCAGTACCTGTCGTAATGGCGTACCAAAACTGGGATGATCACGATAGATCTAATCGCTATACTGCACAATCTACGGCAAAAGCATACCTGTCTTCTACCCAAGAAAATGCAGGAGCAATACTATTTACCATTGGCGATAATGACACCTTCCCATTGTGGTATGCTCAAGAAATAGAAGAATACAGAACAGATGTTCGTGTTGTAAACACAAGCCTTTTTGCAACAGATTGGTACATAGACCAAATGAAAAGAAAAGCTTATGACAGCGATCCTATCCCTTCTCAATTAACTCACGACAACTACAAATGGGGGTCAAGAGATGCTATATATTACCAAGGCATTACCGATAAAAGATGGAGTATTAAAGACTTTATGAATTGGGTAGGTAGCGACAAACCACAAACCAAGTTTAAACATATTTTACAAAAACAAGGTGCCGATTTAAGTGAATATCCTGAAAGTAATTTAGACATTGTTTACTACCCTACTAATAAAATTAGAATTCCTGTAAACAAGAAAAATGTTCTGGAAAGCGGATTGGTGAAACTTAAAGATTCTGCTTTAATTGTGGACTTTATAGATGTTGATTTACCTAAAGGAGCTTTACCTAAAAACAGAATTTTAATGCTAGACATCATCGCTAATAACGATTGGAAAAGACCAATTTATTTTTCTGGCGGAAGTTTTGACAATGCTGAATATATTTGGATGAAAGATTATCTACAATTAGATGGACTAGCTTACAAATTGGTTCCTATTAGAACCGAGAAAAAGAACTCTTATGAAATGGGTCGCATAGACACCGACTTAATGTACGATATTGTAAAAAAATGGGAATGGGGTAATTCTGGAAGTGATGCCATATACCATGACACCCAAACAAAAATACAAGGATTGTCTTTTAGAGGGAATTTGGCAAGATTGACCGAAACCCTTATTAATGAAAACGAAATAGAAAAAGCGAAAGACATTATTAATATCACTATGGAAAATATACCTGTAGAGCACTTTTCATACTATGCATTTGTAGAACCTTTTGTAGATGGATATTACAAAGTAGGTGAAACTGAAAAAGCAAGAAAGCTATACAGCCAATTAAAAACAAAATACCAAGAACGATTAAATTATTTCGCAGGTATTCCGCTAGATGAGCAATACACTAATATAGATGAGATTATTGCAGACATGGAAGCGTATCGTAGAAATATCGATATTTTAATAAACAATAGAGATCGGGAATTTGCAGAAAAAGAAACACTTATCTTTAATGAATACGTGGATAATTTTAGTCACTTTTACAGTACAGAATTACTAGAAAATGAAGTTCCCAGAGAAAATCCAGATATGAATAAAAGTGAGCAATTAGATTCCTCTGCCGCTACAAAGGACAGCATCCCAACTTCTTAATAAAAAAAAATTGGCGTAGTCGAATATAATTTCGACTGCGCTTAAATGGTTTCCACAGAAAAACTGCCTAAATACGAATACGTTCGAGGCATAAATCCTAAAACAGAACGTTTATAGAAGATACTCGTTTAGAATCCCAATAAGTGTATTTGCATCTTGCTCACCACTTTGACGCCATACCATTTCTCCATTTTTATAAATCATTAGGGTAGGCAGACCTTTTACTCTAAGAGCCTGAGAAAGCTCTTTATTCTTATCAACATCAATCTTAATGACCTTTCCTTTATCTCCTAACGCCGCCGCCACATCCCTTAATACTGGGTGCATTGCTGTAGACTGTTCGTTCCATTCTGCATAAAAATCTAACAGTACAGGTACATTCAAATCTATTAGTTCTCCAAATTTAGACATATTATGAATCCTAGGGTTAATCCTCAAAAATAGTGAAAAATGTTAAAACACCCATAAAACCCTTCATTTTGTATCTCTTCTTACAGTTAATTTTAGGTTAAATTTTCTTTTTCAGGGTTATTACTGTTATTTCTGGCCAAATACCAACCCTTCCAGGATAGCCCAAATAACCAAAACCTCTATTTACATTTATGTATTGCCCTGCTTCTTTATAAATACCTGCCCAATACTTATAACGCCATTTTACAGGGCTCCATTTTATCCATCCTGGAATCTCTATCCCAAACTGCATACCATGTGTATGTCCACTTAATGTAAGATGGTAATGGTACTCATCTTCAATTACTTTTTGCTCCCAATGCGATGGATCATGACTTAATAAAATCTTAAAATCTTCTTTTGAAATTTCTGCCGATGCCTTTTTTAAATCTCCAGCTTTTTTAAAACCACCTTTACCCCAATTTTCCACACCTACTAACGCTATTCTATCCTTTCCCTTTGTTAAATAACGACTTTCATTCAGTAATAAATCGAAACCTATTTCTTTCTGTATATCTTTTAAATCTTCTAAGTTTTGTTTCTTTAACGCATCCGATTCCCAGCTAACATAATCTCCATAATCATGATTTCCTAAAATAGAATACTTCCCATCTTTAGCTTGTAGCTTTTCAAAAACCGATTTCCAAGGTTCCATTTCTTCTGCTTTGTTGTTTACCATATCTCCTGTAAAGAATAAAACATCGCTCTTTTGTTGGTTAATTAAATCAACAGCATATTCAATCTTACTTTTATTATCAAAACTTCCACTATGAATATCGGATATTTGTGTAATCTGGTAGCCATCAAAAGAATCTGGTAAATCATCAAACTCTAAATTATACTTTAACACTTTAAAATTATACTTCCCTTTGTACATTCCATACAAAAGAGCACTAAAAGGTATTGCTGCTATACCCAACGCTAAAACACTCAAAAACGTTCTGCGTTCTGGCAATCCAAACTCCTTAGAAACACCAAATAACTTATAATAGATTCCTGCTAAAAATCGAAATATATCTTCTGAGAAAAGAAAAATTACAGTTATAGCTTGAAAAGAAAGAACGACTAACAAAAAGCCAACTGCATAACTTTTAGAAATGCTCAAAATTCTTCCTGGCGTTTCTCCATAGGTAAATTGATAAATAAAATTAACCATAACAACCAAGGACAATACCACATACACATAATAAAACCACTGTTGTTTTGTAACTGTCTTTAATGCCTGAAAAGCATAAAAACTCAATACTATATAAATTACACTAAAAATTATCCAACGCAACATAAACACTTTTTTATCAAAGGTATTTCTTTCCTAAGACCTCCTACATTCCTTTTGGCTTTATTTAACTTTTTGCAAAACTGCTTCTATAGTTTCTATTTTAGTTACTGCTATTGCATCATCCTGCAAAAAAGACGGACTATTCATAGATACCAAAGGAGGAACTTCTAGCTTTTTCAAAAAATGAATCCCGGACAAATGCACTGCCATTATCCCTTGTTCTTTAAACTGAAGTACATTATTTGGTCTAATCCCTCCACCGGCTAATACCGTGCAATATGTTGCTTTTTTCTGCAATTCCGCGAGAAAATCTATCCCTTTTGGCGCGTTATCTTGCTGCCCTGAAGACAAAATATAGTCAACCTTTAAAGCATCTAATTTTTTTAAAGCTTCAAACGGATGCAAAACCCAATCAAAGGCTCTATGAAATGTAAATTTTAAATCACCAGCACATTCTATTAATTCTTTAGTTCTTTTTTCATCCAAAGTGAAATTCTCGTGTAAAACGCCAGAAACAATCCCAGCAAATCCAAGCTCTACACAGAGTGCTATGTTTTTTTTCATGATAGCAAATTCAATCTTAGAATAGGTAAAATCCCCACTCCTTGGACGTATTAGCACATGAACTGGGATAGAAATTTGTTCTTTCACTCTTTTAAGTAAACCATAAGAAGGAGTAATACCTCCCACGGCTAACTCCATACACAATTCTATTCTATCGGCACCGGCTTTTTCTGCATTTAAGGCAGATTCTAAGGAATTGGCGCACACTTCTACAATCATATTCATTATATTTAGGGTTATTAAAAATAAGAAACCTATCCTATGAAAAGAAGAAATTTCCTTAAAAATTCAACGCTTAGTACGGCGGCTATCATTTCTGCTCCATTAATTGCTTCTTGTCAAGACAAAGAACAAAAGAAAGCGATTGGCGAAAACAATTTAATAGCAATAAAACCTATCGTTGTTTGCACTTGGAATTTTCACAAAGCAACAACAAAAGCCTGGGAAGTTTTGAGCGCTGGAGGAAATTCTCTAGATGCTGTTGAACAAGGGGTTAGAATAGAGGAGGCCGATGTAGAAAACCAAACTGTTGGAAAAGGTGGGAGACCAGACAGGGACGGAGACGTTACATTAGACTCATGCATTATGGATAAAGATGGTAATTGCGGTGCCGTTGTCTATCTTAAAAATGTTACTCATGCGGTCTCGGTTGCACGAAAAGTAATGGAAGATACACCTCATGTAATACTTGCTGGGGAGGGTGCCGAAAAATTTGCATATGAAAAAGGGTTTCCTAAAGAAAATTTACTGACAGAAAAGTCAAAACAAGAATGGCTGGAATGGAAAAAAACTGCCAAATATGAAACGGTTATAAATATTGAAAATCACGATACCATTGGCATGCTTGCTATTGATGACAAAGGGGATATCTCTGGCGCTTGTACCACTAGTGGCATGGCATACAAATACGGCGGTCGTGTTGGCGACTCCCCTATTATTGGTGCCGGACTCTTTATAGACAATGAAGTTGGTGGCGCTACAGCTACTGGTGTTGGTGAAGAAGTTGTAAAATGTGTGGGTAGTTTTTTAATTGTGGAATTAATGCGACAAGGAAGAACGCCAAATGAAGCTTGCAAAGAGGCTGTGCTTAGGATTATTAAAAAGAACAAAAACAAAGATTTTCAAATAGGATTCCTTGCTATTAATAAAAAAGGTGAAACTGGTGGATATTGCGTTCACCCAGGCTTTACGTATAGCCAGGTAAAACAAGACGGACAAACTAACGAACAGGTTGCTTCTTTTTATGAGAAGAAATAGCATGTAGCGGATTAAGCAAAAAATTGTGGAACGTTAGACGTTAGTGTGAAATTTATCAGACAGGAGTTATATTACATTTTAAGAAACATAAAATTGTCAAAACCAACTTTAAAAATCACCATTATGAAACGTATTTACCTTTTATGCTCTATATTATTCATTTCGAATATTTTTGCTCAAGATTTTGATTCAAAATTAGAAGATTTAGCAAAAGACTTATCTATTAAAATTGATAAGAAAGGGAAAAAGAAAATAGCCGTATGGGGATTTGTAACTGAAGGTGGAGAAAGAACAACCTTTGCAGATTTTTTAACAGAGGACTTTTCTATCTATATGACCAATTTTGCAGAAAATTTGGAAATTATTGATAGAAAGCACTTAGATATTTTACTTAAGGAGCACAAATTAAACTCGGAAGGTTATATAGATTCTAAAACAGCTAAAGAATTACAAAAAATTATTGCTGTAGATGCGATTATTACTGGCACCTATACCGTATTGAGTACTACTATTAAAGTTCGTGCTAAAGTATTAGACACAGAAACTGCCTTACAATTTGCTGCTAATATGGCTAGTTTACCAATGAACGAGGACGTTAACTCATATTTAGGAATTACCACAAATGGCGGAAACAATCCTAACAAGGGGTTTAACGCACCTTTAGGCTCCAATGAAACTATAAACAACCCAGACACGGTAGACCCAAATTGCAAAAAAATGCAAACTGGAGATTTTTGTTTTAGTAATGCAATAAATGAAAAAGTTATTATAAAAATTCGCTTCTATACATCTCCAACGGACTCTAACTTCTAAATAAGACATCATACAAAGCTTTAACCAACTCCCTCAAACACTTCATTATTGCAATACCCAACTCTACCATAATCCTAAATATTTGAGAGTAGATTGTAGTATCACTAGTGCAATGGCCTCTTGCGATTTATCCTTAGATAAGTAAATAGCTTCATCCGTTTGGGAGCATACAGACTAGGCGTAAAAATTAAGCAAAAGATTATATGTTGTTATCCCTAGCCTTGTTCAAACGTATGACAGATATTCGCCTTAACCGCAAGGCGGTTTACCCCAATAAACGCCACAATGGTCTATTTATAAAACGGTTACAAGTGAGTTTAACACGGCTAGTGAGCATCCTGTGGTTTGGGGAAGATTGAGGTTTAATCTCCCCAAATAATGCTAAGAGCTTTATTTTCATATGTAATACAATGTTCAAAGATTTTTTTATTTATGTCATCATCTTTGACAAACTTAAAAACATCTACAGCCCGGATTTCTTCAGTTTTAAATATATTATCTGTGATATCCTTAAAGAATTCTCCCATTACAGTGTTAGGTGCTACATTTTTTTCGTGAAGAAGATATTTATACGGAAAGTCTTCACTACAATTATACCACTTAGTACTTCCAGTCTCTCCGTAGACTATCATTATTGAATGATTTCCTATATCAGCAAATCTAAAAGCACAAGCTGTTCTACTTACGTTAAATTCATCTTATAAGTAATCAATTAACTCTATATTAAATGACTTCCTATAAAAGTCTTTAGAAAATCTTATTTAAGGCATCAATAAACAAGAAGTAAAGAAATCCGCCTCACGTTCAATTTGGTTGAACTGTTTTTGATTTGTTTTTGAAGGATGCGGAGCCAGTAACCCTTTTTTTAATCCTATTCTATGGTAATCTATGTTGTAGTGCCCTAGTTCGTGGGCTAATGTAAACGACCTCTTGGAGAATCTTTTTTATTACCTGAGTCCGTATTTATATGAATATAAAACTTCCCATTGTCATAAAAAGTCATTCCATCAAAAGTATTCTTACCATAACTATCATAAAACACAGACAATTCCTCATCATCAATTATCTTATCGAGTGGAGTAACCTTTTCTTGATAATCTAGAGCTATTGTCTCAACTAATTTTTTTATGCTTGGTCTATTCCGTATCACTAGGATTTTGATTGTGTTTTCTTCTCATTTTATCAATTATGAGTTGTGGTAAATCTTTATTTCCCTTTCTTGCCACCATTCTTAAGTTTTCTATTTCTTCATCTACATCATTTTCAACATAGTAATAACCCTTGGTTCTCTATGAAATGTATTTTTGATTATAGAAATAGGGTCAATTGAAACATTATCCAACTTATTGTCATAATCTTCATATAACTTATTGAATCTGTCAAGCTCAAGTTCACTACTAGGAAAAACAAAACCTGTTGAACCAAGCCAATTTTCTAGTAATTGGATATCTCTTATTTTTTTTAACTCAACACCATAATTCACCAGCAAAAAGCAGGACACAGGAGAGAATATTCATGGATGCATCATATTCCATTAGAAATAAATCTCTGCGAAAATAGTTATCGAAAAAACAGAACAACACAAAAGAAAAGTATATCTGCTAAATATATTCGAAAGAATGAATAAACAATAACAAGTTACATATGAGCTAATTAAAATAGATGAAATATGAAACTTCAATAATTTTTTATCAACTATTTAAGGCGAATATATTTTTATTATTCGAAAATGTATTATATATTCGATGAAAACAAATATAAAACAATATGGAATCAGCACTTTTAAAAAAATCATTTAACTTAAAAGAATCACTAATTTTTGGAGGAATTACAACCTTTAAAGATTGCGAAACTGCTACATCATCTGGAACCTGTACAGATACGAGATACGATACGATAGATGATAATGATAAAACTACGGAAACCTGCACTGATTATAATTGTGAGTAATTGTATATTTCTCTGGTTTGTTTATCGATAAATAATATTAATTTTTAATAGAATAATATGGAATCAAAACTTTTAAAAAAATCATTTTGTTTAAAGGATGCCAAAATTTTTGGAGGCTTTATAACTTTTAGAGAATGTTCCACGTCAACTAATACACGTGCTAATTGCTCTGACACAGAGGTAACAACCTCGGATGACAACGGAGGTAAAGAAACCTGCGTAACTTATGATTGCGAATAACTTTAAAAAAATAATTATGAAAATTACATCAAATTTATTTAGTAAAACATTCGATTTAAAACCATCAAAAATATTTGGAGGAAACACGACCTATAAAGATTCTTCTGCAACTACATCTGATCTCTATGATTGCACAGATACCTCTTATACTACCTCGGATGATAATGATAAACAAATAAGCAAATGCACAGAATATGATTGCGAAGAATAACTTTAAATAATAAATTATGAACAAAAAACTGTACGAAAAATCGTTTAATCTTTTAGAATCAAAAATTTCAGGAGGAATGGCAACTAGCGTAGAATGTAGTAGAAGAACATCTAGCGAAGGTGGATGTGATGGCGGTGATACACATATGACGTGGAAAGATGACAATGGAAATGTTGAAGCCGATATATATATGTGTGAGGAATAAAGTAGATTCGAAATTAATTATTAACTAACTATTTATTGAATAAAAACAATAAATAGTTTTGTTTTTGTAAAACTATGCATAGAATTTTTTGGATTATTCTTATGATTGTATTTTCATGTAAAAATAAAAATAATGAAGTATTTGTTGAAAAAATAGCAAAAGATAAACTTAAGGATGAAAACAGGTATAATTTGGACAATGAAATATATAAAGTAGGAAGATTATTTATATACGATTTTGAATTTTTGAGAGATGGCGTAATAGCTCATTCAGAAGTAAACTCTATTAGATTTGAAGTTTTATCTGGATTAAGTCCATTTATCAGAATAGATTCAAGTTATAATCAGACCGTTTTCAAACTGTTCTATATAGGTCACTCTAATGAAGTCTTATTTAGGGAAAGAACTGGACTAATAGAGAATGAACGTAACGTTTGGCTACATCCTCCTAGAAGTAGCGATATGGAAATTTTACAGATGAATGCTTTTCCATATTTTAAATTTGATGACAAAATTGAGGAGTGGAAATGGAATTTGGAAGCTTCTTATAATGAGTATAGGAACATCAATCTAAATCATGAGTACACTAGAGGAGCCAAAGAGTATCTTCAATTAGAAGGGAAAACATATTTATGCTATATTGTTTATAGCAAAACAACCAGTACCTTGAATATTTCTACTGCGAAATTTTATTTTAATTCTAAGTTTGGGTATATGAAAATGAAATTTAAAAACTTCGATGGAACTACTCATATTTTCACATTAAAAAAAACAAATTTTAATTGAATGATTCTAATTTTATCAAAAAACAATGACTATTCAACTGGTGAGGTAATACGTTGGATTTTAGCATATAAAATAAAGTTTTTACGCCTTAATGAAGATGACAATATTAAGATAATAAAATATGATGACAAAGAATTAATATTCAAAAAAGGTAACGTATCCTATTCTTTAAATGATTTTACTTCCGTTTGGTATAGGAGAGGTGGACTGAGTATTCAATCAGATAAAGAGAACGATTATTTACGTCTGGAAAATCGTGAAATTATTAATTCAATCTACAGGAGATTAATTCGCAAAAGACATATTAACACCTATTTTAATTCGCATTTGAACAAGTTATATGTTCTGGACTATGATGGTTTTATACATGTTAAAATCCCTCCATATTTAATCACCCAATCAAAACGAATTCTTTTGGAATTTATGAATAGTCGTAATCAAAAAATTATTTCGAAACCAATGTTTGTTCCTTTTTCAAAAGTTAACAACAACGCTTTTTATATGGCTTATACATCCATGGTTGAACCTAAGGATGTAATTAATTTGAACAAAACTTTCGTACCTACTTTCTTTCAAGAATATGTTGAAAAAAAATATGAAATACGTACTTTCTTTTTGGATGGAAACTTTTATTCAATGTGTATCTTTTCTCAACAAAATAAAAAAACTTCAATTGATTTTAGAAATTATGATCATGATAGGCCAAATAGAGTTTCTCCATTTAAACTTCCTCTGGAAATAGAAGAAGACTTACGAATCATGCTGGGCTTCTATAAAATGGATTCTGCTTCATTGGATATAATTTTCGACGGTGATATTTTCAACTTACTTGATGTTAATCCTATTGGGCAATTTGGTATGGTATCTAATCCCTGTAACTACTACCTCGAGGAGAGAATTGCTAATTATTTAATTAAAAAAAATGATTGAGAACTTATATACTGAAATAGTAAAAGGAAACATGCCTATTCATTTGATTTCTATTCAAAAGAAAAAACAGATTGATTTTGTTAAAGACAAAAGCAGTAAAAAGCTCAAAACTTCCAATCTCCAGATTTCTCCACTTTATAAAACAAGTATTTAGATGTATTTACGAAATCGTTTAACCATTCCTATTAAGGGCTATAATCGCTCAATAATTTATGATTTAACTAGAAAGGATTATCATTTTATTCCAAATAGTGTTTATAAGAATCTTTATTCGTCGAATCTAATAGAAATAAAGGAAGAAGAGGCTAAAAGTTTTTTAGAGTTCGAAGAAATAATTTTTAAAGCTAGTATTGAGGATTTAAAATTATTCCCAGAGTTAACAATAAAATATAAAACTCCATATCATATAGTTTCATTAATAATTCATTCTGATTCATTACTTGGTTACAATGGACAAATGCAAGGAATAAATGTAGAAAGTATTTCAATTATTTTTAATAATCTTAAAGAAGGGTTTAAAGTCTCAAAAGATGTTGAAAAATTACTTTTGGATGTAGATGCTGATTCTATCGATATCTATTTGACAGATTCAGATTTATCTTGGTCGGATCAAAACTTAAATTTCCTTAAGGATAAAAAAGAAATTTTTAACCTCTTTGTATTTGCTACAAGCGAAGAACATCAAGATGTTAAGGATTTTTTAAGAAAATGTTTAGTCGAGCTGAATCGAATAGACACCGATTATAGATCGTATACAACAGATGTTTATCCATCAAAGTTCGCGGTAAATAAAGACTTGTTCATAGAGTCTAAAAATAGAAACGCTTACTATAATAAAAAAATCTATATTGATCAAAAAGGAAATATTAGTAATGGAATGTTTACCGAAAAGGTATTAATATTTTCTAAACTAAACTCCTTTGACGAGATATTGAATAACATTTTGCTTACTAGTCGTTGGACAATAGTTAAGGATGAAATACCAATTTGTAAGAATTGTGAATTTAGAAATATGTGTATTGATTCTCGCGAATTGAAATATAGTAAGTTAAATGATATCTGGTTCTACAAAAACGAATGTAGGTATAATCCTTTTATTTCAAAGTGGGAAGGAGAAGAAGGTTACTTATCCTTAGAAGATTGTAATATTCAATTTCATCAAGGGTTGTTGACTTATGATAAAGAAGATCTGAGTTCAATTTTTAACAAAGTTTGGTTGGATGAATAGATTTCCTTTTTTTAAGCAGGCGGAATCAAAAGACTGTGGACCTACTTGTTTAAGAATAATCGCAAAGCACTACAATAAAATAGTTTCCATTCAAAAATTGAGGTCAATTTCAGAAACTAGTCGTTCAGGAACTAGCCTTTATAAACTAAGTGAAGCTGCTGAAAAAATTGGTTTTAGAACCTTAGGAGTGAAAATTTCTATACGTGATGTAGAGGAGTCACCGCTACCAATAATACTTCATTGGAATAGTAATCACTTTGTTGTCTTATATAAAATAAAAAAAGGAAATTTCTATATTTCAGATCCAGGATTTGGTTTAATAAGTTATACAACAAAGGAATTTTTACAACGTTGGATAAGTCCAGAAGCAAATGAAGAAACAGAGGAAGGGATTGCCCTAATTGTAGAGCCCACACCCAATTTTTACAAGAATGAATGGTCTAAGAAGGAAGAGAAATTTGGGTTTTCAATTGTTTTCAGTTACCTAAAAAAATACAAAAGTTTTATTTGGCAACTTGTAATAGGTTTAGCTGCTGCTAGTATTCTACAATTAATATTACCGTTTTTAACGCAAAGTATTGTTGATATAGGTATAAGGAATGAAGATTTAAATTTTATATATCTAATTTTAGTTGCTCAACTATCATTATTTATTGGTAGGTCATTAATTGAAGTTTTACGGGGGTGGATTTTACTTCATTTAAGTACTAGGGTCAATATAGCATTGGTCTCAGATTTTTTTTTAAAATTAATGAACCTCCCTATCGCATATTTTGATGCACGTATGACAGGGGACATTCTACAAAGAATTAACGATCATAAAAGAATCGAAAAAATCCTTACAATATCTTCCTTAAACGTTCTATTTTCTACTTTTAACTTAGTTATTTTCAGTTTTGTTTTAGCATTTTACAGTTTACAAATATTTTTTGTTTTTTTTATAGGAAGCTTGTTTTATTTTATTTGGATTGCGATTTTTTTAAAGAAACGCAGAGATTTGGATTACAAGAAGTTTTCTCAAGTTAGTCAGGAGCAATCAAAGGTTATCGAGCTGATAAATGGAATGCAAGAAATCAAATTACATAACGCAGAAAGACAAAAAAGATGGGGCTGGGAATTTCTACAAGCCAAACTTTTTAAAATTTCAATTGAGAGTTTAACACTTAACCAGTTTCAAAATGTGGGCTCAAATTTTATTAATGAACTCAAAAATATCATAATAACTGTTTTATCCGCTAAATTAGTTATTGATGGTGAAATAACCCTTGGAATGATGTTAGCAATAAGTTATATAGTTGGGCAGATGAATTCACCAATATCGCAGTTAATTAATTTTGTAAGAGAACTTCAGGATGCTCAAATTTCACTTGAACGACTTGGTGAAATTCACAACAAAGAGGATGAGGAGCCTTCTAATTTAGATAGAGTGTTTGATATTGACCCTTCATCTAGCTTCTACCTAAAGAATGTTTCGTTTAGATATCTAGGTTCCGATAATTTGGTTTTAAAAGAATTGAACTTAAAAATACCCTCAAAAAAAATCACTGCTATAGTTGGTACAAGTGGTAGCGGTAAAACTACACTTTTAAAATTATTATTGAAGTTTTATAAACCAATTGAGGGAATAATTAAACTGGATAGTTCTGATCTGAATAAAGTTTCACATAAAAAATGGCGTGCTCAATGCGGTGTTGTTATGCAAGAAAGTTATATTTTTAACGATACTATTGCTAATAATATAGCTTTAGGGGAAGATCAAATCGATTTAGACAGACTAGAGAAAGCTTTGAATATAGCAAACATTAAAAGCTTCATTGAAAGCCTACCTCTTTCTTATAACACAAAGATAGGTTCTGAGGGAGTTGGCCTTAGTACAGGACAAAAACAAAGACTACTGATAGCAAGAGCAATTTACAAAAATCCTTCTTTTTTGTTTTTTGATGAAGCAACAAGTGCTTTAGACGCAAACAATGAAAGGGTGATAATGGAGAATTTAAATGAATTCTTTAAGGAAAAAACGGTGATCATAATTGCACATAGATTAAGTACCGTAAAAAATGCTCATCAAATTGTTGTTTTAAAGGATGGACAAATTGCAGAAACTGGGAATCATACTGAACTTGTGAAAAATAAAAGGGACTATTTTGAATTAATTAAAAATCAATTAGAATTGGGTAATTAAATGTCAAAAAAAAACTCGGACATAACATTAAGAAGTGAAGAAGTACAAGAGATTTTAACAAAAGTTCCTCATTGGATAATAAGATACGGTAATTTTGTTTTTCTTGGACTAATATTGCTTATTCTTGGCTTAACATGGTTGATTAAATATCCAGATATAATAACTGCTGAGGCAATTATTACGACTCAGGAACCTCCACAAAAGAAATACGCAAGACAAATCGGAAAAATAGACAGTGTCTTTGTTACAAACAATGGGCTGGTTACAATTGATGAACCTTTGATTTTATTGGAAAATACAGCGAGGTATTCGGACGTAAAACTTTTAAAAAAATTACTAAATAGTTTTAAAAATGAAAGAGATAATTTAAGTTTTCCAATTGACTCAATTCCCCCATTAATTTTAGGTGAGATTGACTCCTATTTTGCGATTTTTGAAAACAATGTAATACTTTACAAAATTAATTCGGAGTTGAAGCCTTATACTAGTCAAATTTCAGCAAATAAATTTTCAATCAAAGAATTGAAAAGGCGATTAACCTACCTAAATAGTCAAAGAGAACTTCAAATATTCAAGTTGACATATATCATTAAAAATGTTGATAGACATAAATCTCTTTTTGAAAAGGGTGTTATTTCTGAATTAGAGTTGGAAAATAAACTTTTGGATTTTAATCAAGCAGAACGCGATTTAAAAAGCTCTGAGATTTCTATTTCCCAAATTGAGGGCGTCCTGTCCGAATCAAATAGGGATCTCAGAGGCACTCAGATTAAAGATAATAGAGATCAAAAAATTCTACATAGAAATGTAAATCAATCACTTAGCCAGCTTAAAAAAAGCATTCAAGATTGGGAAATGAAATATGTTTTAAAATCGAACATTGTTGGCAGGGTAGTCTTCTTGAAATTCTGGACAAAAAATCAATTTGTTAGTGAAGGAGATTTAGTATGCACGGTAATCCCAAAGCATAATTCTCATTTTATTGCTAAACTTAAAACTCCATTGCTTAACTCAGGTAAATTACAAATAGGACAAAGAGTAAACATCAGATTGGATAATTACCCGTACGCTGAATTTGGAATTATAAAAGGTAAAGTAGACAAAATTTCTTTACTCACAGATGAAAACGGTTTTTATCAAGTTGAAGTCAAATTACCATTGTCCTTGAAAACTACTTATAATGAAGTGATAGAATTTAAACAAGAAATGAGGGGCGTAGCAGAAATTATCACAGAAGATTTACGACTAATTGAACGATTATTGTTTAATATAAAAAAGGTTATTAAACAATAATCTAATTTACCCCAAACTAGGTATTATATACCTAAAAAAAGTATTGAACTACTCTGAAAGCACCTGCTTTGAATGTATGTGAATCGAACTTCCATCCTTATCATAAAGATTTAATGTTATTCGAATTCCTAACAATTCTTCCTGATTCTTCACGGGAATTTTAAATAGTTCTTCAGAAATTACAAATTCAGGATTATCAACGTTAACTATCTTATCAAATTCAATTGAGTTACTAGAATAAATGGACTTCCACTCATTCTCCTGTTTTCTGGAAATACTCATACTAATCCACTTTAGTTCAAAGTTTTGATGTGAAAATAATTCCACATTGTTAAAAGTAATATTGAATTCACTTAATCTTAAAAACAGTATTTCTTTACTAATTAAAACATTGCAAGAGCCATGAAATTGAACTACAAAAGGAACATTTTGATTTGAAAGCTCAAATTCAATTTTTTTTTCAATTTGCTCAATATTACCATCCTTGATGTTTTGACCAAAAGAAAAAACAGATATATACATAAATAAATAAACAATTACATATTCTTTCACTTCACGCAAAAATTTAGAAATTAACATTATCAATGTACGTAAAAATAATTATATAAGCTATCAATCCATCAACCGAATGGCATTTCTATCAGTTAAACTCAATTTAATTTTCTCCTTTCCATAATATTTATCAAAGTTGGGGGTATGAATCCCATCGGTGCGAAAACGAACGTAAAGGAATTTTTAATGTTTTTTATATCTTCTTTTCTTTGCATCTCTCTCCTAAACTCTGGATTTTGAATACCTGAAAAAATAACCGTGACCAAATCTCAATTCACATACGAGTATCTAGTATATGAGCGCAATGAAAATTCAGAATACACAACCCATTCTGACACTTTTTATTTCAATTAGGCACAACTTTTCGTAGTTTTGGTTTTTAAGCAAAATCAATTACTATGGCAGACCAAAAAAAAGTTTTTCTACTAGACGCATTTGCACTAATTTTTCGTGGGTACTATGCCTTAATTAAAAATCCTAGAATTAATTCTAAAGGAATGGACACCTCCGCTATTTTAGGGTTTGTCAACTCTCTCTTTGATGTTATTAAAAGAGAAAAACCAGATTATATCGCCGTTTGTTTTGATAAAGGCGGAAGCACAGAACGAAGAGAAATATTCCCAGAATATAAAGCGAATAGAGACGAAACTCCAGATGCTATTAAAATTGCTGTTCCATATATTCAAAACATTTTAAAAGCAATGAACATTCCTGTTATAGAACAATTTGGAATGGAAGCAGATGATCTTATTGGCACTTTGGCAAAACAAGCAGAAAAAGAAGGATTCAAAATATTTATGGTGACTCCTGATAAAGATTTTGGACAGCTAGTTTCTGAAAATATATTTATGTACAAGCCTGCCAGAATGGGTAATGGTATAGAAATCTGGGGCATCCCCGAGATACAAAAACGTTTTAGCGTTGAAAGACCAGAACAGGTTATTGATTATTTAGGCATGATGGGAGATGCCAGTGACAATATTCCCGGACTACCTGGCGTAGGAGATAAAACTGCACGGAAATTCATAGCAGAATTTGGCTCTATGGAAGAGCTTCTTGCCAATACGGATAAACTTAAAGGAAAATTACGTGAAAAAGTTGAAAACAATGCTGAACTAGGTCTTCTATCCAAGCAACTGGCTACCATTAATATTAATTGCGATGTTACTTTTGACGCCAAAGAATACCTGTTCTCAGAACCTAATAATAAGGATGTTCAAGGGATTTTTGAAGAATTAGAGTTTAGAAGACTAAAAGATCAGTTTCTAAAAATATTTTACTCTGAAAATAATGTCTCCTCTAGTACTTCTGAAAAAACTTCCGAAGCAAAACCTAAACCTGCTTCTGCCGCTGGTCATGGACAATTCTCTTTATTTGGCGGAGATGGAGACGCACCTTCTGATGCCACGGAAGTTATCTCTAGCAGAAAAACCATTAAAGACACCTCACACATATACCAAAGTGTTGCTTCTGGAATGGCAACAAAACTTTTCTTAAAGAATTTACTACAACAGACTTCCGTTTGTTTTGACACGGAAACAACAGGGTTAAATCCGCTAACCGCTGAACTAGTAGGCATTGCATTTTCATGGGAAGCAGGCAAAGGATTTTATATCCCTCTTCCTGAAAACAAAGATGATGCACAAGAAATTATAGAAACACTTCGTCCATTTTTTGAAGCAGAACATATTGAAAAAATAGGCCAGAATTTAAAATACGATATTAAGGTATTACACAAATACAACATCAAAGTAAAGGGAAAATGTTTTGACACCATGCTGGCGCATTACTTAATTAATCCAGACATGCGTCATAATATGGATATTCTGGCAGAGGCATATCTAAACTATATTCCTGTTTCTATTACCGATTTAATTGGCAAAAAAGGAAAGAACCAAATTTCTATGCGCGATGTTCCTTTAGAAAAAATAACAGAATATGCTGTTGAAGATGCCGATATCACCTTCCAATTAGCACAACAATTTAGACCCGAATTAAAGGAAGCCAAAACAGATAAGTTATTTAACGATATTGAAGTGCCATTACTATTAGTTTTGGCTGATATGGAATTAGAAGGCATTAACCTTGACAGCAAATTTCTACTCTCTTTATCTGAAGATTTAGATAGTGATATTAAGTCCCTTGTTACAAAAATATACGAGATTGCTGGCGAAGAGTTTAATATTGCTTCTCCAAAACAATTGGGTGAAATACTTTTTAATAAATTAAAATTAGTTGACAAACCTAAAAAGACTAAAACTGGACAATTTTCTACCGCGGAAGATGTACTTTCTTATTTAGCGAAAGACCATGAAATAATCCAAAATGTATTAGAATATCGTGGATTAGCAAAATTAAAGAGCACCTATGTAGATGCTTTACCTTTACAGGTTGAAGAAAGCACAGGCAGAGTACATACAGATTATATGCAAACAGTAGCTGCTACAGGAAGGTTAAGCAGCAACAATCCTAACTTACAAAACATTCCTATCCGTACAGAACGAGGACGACAAGTTAGAAAAGCATTTGTTCCAAGAGATGAAAATCACATTCTTTTAGCTGCGGATTACTCCCAAATAGAATTGCGAATTATTGCTGCTTTAAGTGATGAAACAACCATGATTGAAGCATTTAAAAACGGTAAAGACATTCACGCTTCTACTGCTTCTAAAGTATTTAATGTTCCTATTGAAGAGGTTACTCGCGAACAACGAAGTAATGCAAAAACGGTGAATTTTGGAATTGTCTATGGCGTTTCTGCTTTTGGATTAAGTAACCAAACTAATTTATCTAGATCCGAAGCTAAAGAACTTATTGAGACCTATTACAAGACCTATCCAAAATTGAGAAGCTATATGAGTGAGCAGGTGAATTTTGCTCGCGACAATGGTCATGTACAAACAGTCTTAGGAAGACGTCGCTATTTAAAGGACATAAATGCAGGAAATGGAATTGTACGTGGTGCTGCAGAACGAAATGCCGTTAATGCACCTATACAAGGAAGCGCTGCTGACATCATTAAAATAGCGATGATTAACATTCATAAAAAACTATCCGAAGGCAAGTTTAAAACAAAAATGCTTCTACAGGTTCATGATGAATTGGTTTTTGATGTGTATAAACCAGAACTAAAAGAAATGGAAAAACTTATTAAGAGCGAAATGGAAAACGCTTATATACTAACCGTTCCTTTAGATGTAGAATTAGGCACAGGTGAAAATTGGCTACAAGCGCATGAATGAACTAGCACCTATTACTAACCCGTTAAAACAAAATATACGAGAGAAGCAAGTACTAGATTAACCTGTTACATCTAAGTATTAAACACTTTCTTTGGCGCTGGTGAGAAAAAATAGTTTCCCAAGGTTTTCTATATCAATTTATATGATTCCAACTCCATAATGCACACCTCTGTCGTCTACCATTCATCTAAAAAACACTATTTCTCTTTTTTTTACGTTTCATATTGAATAGATTAACAGTCCCAAATTTTATTTTTTATGAAAAAGAACATTACCCTACTATGTCTTGTTTTTACAAGCATGCTTTCATTTGCATACGAAAGTGACTGTGCAGAAGCCCAATCCAAAGCCTTATATGTTAAGCTTCACACCAAAAAAGCCTTAAAAGCAGATAACTTTGACCATCAAAAATATTTTGCTAAACGAGCGGTTAAAGTTTTTGAAGAAACCCAAAACCTAATGAATAACTGTGCTTGTAACGGAGCTAGTGACGCTATTTATGATGGCATCGAAAACTTAAAAAAAGCTATAGACCCTTTAGATTGGGATGCAGGTCGGTTTTACACCCAAAAAGCTTTGGTTTTTGTTGAAGATTTAATTACTGCCTTCGATAATTGTTCTTTAGGAAACGACAGCAACAAGGACGCTTTTTCCAATGAAGTTGACAACATCGACTTAAAGAAAAAGGAACTTAATCTTATTGAAGCACAACAAGAGTTACTGAAAAAACAACAGACTTTACTTGAAGAACAGAAACAATTAGAAGCAAAGCTGAACAAACAAAAAACGGAACGCTCTGCGGAATTACGCCAACAAAAAGAACTTAAATCAAAGGCCGAAATTGCTCTTAATAATTTTGAGAATTCTATTCTTGAGCTTGCAAAGGTTTTAGATTGTAGAGAGGCTTATAATCTAACTTTTGAATCCTATAACAGAGCTGAAAAAACCTTAGAATCTGAATCTCTTAGTACTACAAAAAAATACTATACACAGAGAGCTAAAGACATTTCTTCTAAAGTCCTAGTGAAGTTACAGGACTGTAGTCGAAAATAAAAATCATACTAAAACTAAAAAAAAGTCAGTAAAAGCAATTTACTTCTACTGACTTTTTCTATTAACGCAAAACATATAACTACACCTTCTTAAAAATAAGCTGTGCTCCTTTGTACTTTTGCGCATCTACATCTTTACCTTCCATTTCTAACGAATTTTCCGTTAAAGTAATGTTCAAAACTCTCTCTTCTTGATCGTTGGTAATTGTTAATTTACCCTCTTTCAAAAACCAAGAGGCTTCTTCTATTTCCGTTTCTTCTGGACAAAGAATTTCCAGACCTGTTCCTTCACTGTTTTGACTAACTTTTAAAGCATCTATCTTACTTTTCGTTACCATAGTGCCATTTGCATTAAATGTAAATTCTAGCAGATTGCAATTTTTACTCAAAAGCAAATCAATAATCCCTTTTGCAAATTCTAATTCACCACTTGCAGTTGCATCAATATTCACTTTTGAAATTTGCCAAGTACCAACAATATTATCTTGCTCTGAATTATTTTCTTCCTTATCCGAAGAACATGAAAAATTAAGCGTTACCACTGTCAGCAATAATAAAAAAATACGTTTCATTTTAAAATAGTTTGGTTTTATACTTTTTTTCCCAAACCGCAAATGTGATGAATATATTTGAAACTTTAAAAACTCACCCTAATAAAGGTGTAAATAGCCGTTGTACTACATTAAATAGAGATTTTAAGCTAGTTTTCTCCTTTATTAAGATAGATTCCTGTTTTTACGAAAATGACAATTTCAACGGGAACTACGAGACAGAGCTCAATGTCATTAAGTTAAGTGTGACGAAATTTAAATCCGTTCCCAATTGCATTTCGACTGTCCTCAACATGACAAAACACTCCCTTTAACTTAAAGACATTAAGACAAAGCGAGGAATTCTTCTCAATTAAAATTACAAAATAAAGCGATACGTTGCCTTTAAAAGAAAAATATTCTGTGGCTGCTGCTTTCCAAATACATTGCTTTCTAAATCTTTAAAAAGCCCCTCTTGCGGGTTGCCCGACTGTGATAAATCCTGTGACCAAACTAAAAATATTTCAGACCCTGGAATATACTCCCAACGCACTACTAAATTAGAACGAAATTGTACAAATGAGAAATCTGGATTATCAAAACTAAAATCAATATCCCCATTCAAATTCTCATCTACTGCATAGGAATCGTTATTTAATGCAATCTGATTTGAAGAATACCCATCATATCTATTTGTAAACTCCTTCGCTGTTGCATTCGTTATGTGTTTAAAATTGGAATACCTGCCTCTAGAAATGAATGGTTGCCCCCAATACTGAATAGATAAGTTTGGATTAATTGTATAGTTAACACGTAAAGACATACTTAATGTTTCTTGCTTTACCTCTCCATTCAGATACCTCGTATTGTCATTAAAACTAACGTTCTTAATATACTGAAGCTTGTCTGTATTTACTCTATAGGATGGTGTGGCAGAAATTCGCAATGAGTTTATTGGCTGGTAAGTAACTCCAAAGCTAACTCTATAAGAAGAGAAAGATCCATCATTAGACAAATTACCTCCTTGAGACAAATTGAGCCTCACCTTTTTTCTACTGTCTGTTCCTATATTATTCCAAAAATAAGTGTTTGCCGACTGTCGTAATCGAGGTCCTCCGCGAAGAGCAAAATTAGAATAGTTTACCATTTGATGGGTTACACCAAGATTCAAAAACCAATTACTCTTCAAGTTCCCCCAAGAATTCACATTAAATGCTAAATTATTATGATTACCCCCAAAATCCCAGGCTGTCCAATGGTTGTAATTTATACCCAATTGTCTAAAAGTAGCGTTGGGTTTTAAAATTCGATAACCAATCCATGTATAATGCCGAATATCATCTGCTTGTCGCTGAAAACCTATATCATTCAACTCCAATTCTGGAGATCGCCAAGTTGCTCCTGACTCAAATTTCCAATGGCCATTACCAACCTTTCCTATTTGTAAGTTACCCCCTGTTCCTGTTAATGAGGTTTTTGTTGCATCAACATTTAAATAATCGGCTCCTACTCTATGAAATAAATGCGTAATAGATTCTTGTGTTCCTTGAATAGCACTTGCACTACCTTTTACGTGACTCCAAACAACATCGCCACCAAAATACCAATCGCGATTATTCCATTGGTGCTTAAAATCTAAACCACCTGTATATGCCGACTTATGTAAAAAATCTAAACCTTCACTAAGCGCATCCCTATTTGTTGCTGTAAAAATACCGCCTATATAAGAGTTCTTGTTATTAAAATCTTTCTGAAGTCGTCCTACAAAATAATTGGTTAATGGCTCTACGACTTCCTTTTTTCGCGTTCCGTTATTATCAATTTTCGCAAATCGTTTTGCTGTTACACTTTCCAAAACTCCTATAGACCATCCGTTAGAAGTCTTTCCACTAAATTTTGCTGCACCCAATATTGGTGTGTTTTCAGGGTGATTAACAAACTCGCCAGCTTCTGTATTTGCACTGCCTTGTGGACTACGACCAATTCGACGTGAATAAAACAAATTATCAAACCCAAAAGTATCCCCTGCTTCTGATTTAGATAATTTAAAATCAAAAATATTTTTATTCTCTACAAAAAAGGGTCTTTGTTCCTCAAAGAATATTTGAAATCCGTCTAATACAATTGAGGAAGGATCTGCTTCTACCTGACCAAAATCAGGATTTATAGTCAAATCTAGAGTAAGGTCATTAGTCACTCCAATTTTAGCATCTAACCCTCCTGTAATTTTACCGTCACTACCATCTCTAAAAGGATTTCCTGCTTCTGCCTCATAGCTTTCCAATTTCATTACCGTATAAGGTTGAATTTCTAATTGCTTTTGTGGTTTAAGATTATTCAACCCATGTATCTCTCCAAATCTACTAACCCATCCTGCTCCATCTACAGGTACTTCTTGCCATATTGATCTTTCTTCTTCTCTAAAAATTCTACGTGTAGATTGAAACCCCCAGACTTGCTCTTGTTGGTTTCCAAATTTTAATTGGCTAAAAGGAATTTTTAATTCTGCCGTCCACCCCTCACTATCTATCTTACTTGCCGCGTACCATATAGGATTCCAACTAGGATCCCAATTGTTTCCATTTTCAGAAATAAATTCATCCCCTTTAACACCTGCTGCTGTTATTGTAAACGAAAAAGCCGTTCGCTTATCATGATAGCTATCTATATTAAACTCTACCCAATCGCCTTCAAACCCATCACGCCTAGATAAGCGTTTTTCAATCTTATCTGGTTCTGTATCATAACAGCGGACGGCGATATAAAGGTTTTTATCATCATAGAGTATTTTAAATTTTGTCTGCTGACTCGGTGGCGTATTACTATCTGGACGATATTCAATAAAATCACCTCCCCAATCTACAGAATTCCAAACTATATCATCCAATATTCCATCTACAATTGGTAATTGCTCAGACCCGATAGATTTAGTAGTATAAACTTTCTTTAGAATCACTTTGGTAGAATCTTGTCCTATTACTAATTGTATCGGAACAATTACAAATGCGATTAACATTATAAAAACAATTCTCATGACTTCGTTTTTTGATTGATGTGACTAAAAGACTATGAAAAAATTTAAACGTTACAGTAAAACTATTTTTCAAGTACTTTTTAACAAAATTTAACTAAAAAACTATCTTTAACCCCTCTTAAAGTCATGAATAGTATTGACTTTGAAAAAAAAGTAAAAATATTACCAAACAACCATTTGTATTCCAACTTAATAATTGTACATTTGCACCCCGTTTACAGGGATTGAAGTGTTTAATCAATAAATTTATTAGTGTGAATACATTAAGCTACAAAACTATTTCGGCCAATAAGGCAACCGTGGATAAGCAATGGTTGTTAGTGGATGCTGAAGGAGAAACATTAGGTCGCCTTGCTTCAAAAGTAGCCAAGTTACTAAGAGGAAAGCACAAACCTAACTTTACACCACATGTTGATTGTGGAGATAACGTTGTTATTATTAATGCTGAAAAGATAACTCTTTCAGGAAAAAAATGGGACAACAAAACTTACATTCGTTACACAGGCTATCCTGGCGGACAAAGATCTTTAACGGCTAAAGAACTTTTAGAAAAGCATCCTGGTCGTATTGTAGAGAAATCTGTAAAAGGAATGCTACCTAAGAATAGATTAGGTGCTGACCTTTTTAGAAATCTAAAAGTATATGTAGGTTCTGAGCACAAACAAGAGGCTCAAAAACCAACTGTAATTAACTTAAACGAACTTAAGTAATGGAAATAATTCACAAAATCGGAAGAAGGAAAACTGCTGTTGCACGTGTTTATGTTTCCGAAGGAAAAGGAAATATAACAATAAACAAAAGAGAGCTAAATAGCTACTTTCCTACTGCAACTTTACAGTACAAAGTACAGCAACCTTTCGCATTAACAGACAACGAAGGAAACTTTGATGTTAAAGTAAATGTATTTGGTGGTGGAATTACTGGACAAGCAGAAGCTATTCGTTTAGCAATCTCTAGAGTATTGTGTGAAATAGATAGTGAAAACAGACTTGCTTTAAAACCAGAAGGACTTTTAACTAGAGATCCTAGAATGGTTGAACGTAAGAAATTTGGTCAGAAGAAAGCTCGTAAGAAATTCCAGTTCTCTAAACGTTAATATCCTTTATTTGGATACCCAGAGCACACTATTGTAATGCTCTTAAAACAGATACAAGTTCATTGAAAAAGACCCTGAATGTTTATTCAGGGTTAAATTTATTTATAACCGAGTTGTCGTTGTCCTGAAGGAAAACACAAAAACTTTGGGATTTAGTTTAGCATCTAAATAATGGAGGCTGCATTTATGTACCACTTTATTATTGCTAATACAACGGAACGTAAACTAGTCACAAAAAAGAATGGCAAACAAGATTGAAGTTAAAGACTTATTAGAAGCAGGTGTACATTTTGGTCACCTTACAAGAAAATGGAATCCAAACATGGCTCCTTACATCTACATGGAGCGTAATGGTATTCACGTAATTAACCTTTACAAAACAGTTGCAAAAATTGACGAAGCTAATGAAGCTTTAAAAAAGATTGCAGCATCTGGCAGAAAAATACTTTTCGTAGCCACAAAAAAACAAGCAAAAGACATTGTTGCCGAAAAAGCAGGAAATGTAAACATGCCTTTCATCACAGAAAGATGGCCAGGCGGCATGTTAACCAACTTTGTTACCATCCGTAAAGCTGTTAAAAAAATGGCTACTATTGATAGAATGAAAAAAGATGGTACTTTCTTAACTCTTTCTAAAAAAGAACGTTTACAAGTTGACCGTCTTCGTGCTAAATTAGAGAAAAACTTAGGTTCTATCTCTGAAATGACACGTTTACCAGGTGCTTTATTTATTGTTGATACTATGCGTGAGCACATCGCAGTTAAAGAAGCTATAAAATTAAATATTCCAATTTTTGCAATGGTCGATACAAATTCTGACCCAAAGCAAGTGGATTATATTATTCCTTCTAACGATGATGCTTCTAAATCTATCAATGCCATCTTGACTGCGGTTACAGATGCCGTTGCAGAAGGTTTAGCAGAACGTAAGAACGAAAAACAAGCTAGCAAAGAAGGCAAATCAGAAACTCCTGCCAAGTCAGAAGCTCCTAAGAAAGAGGAAAAAGCTGCTCCAGTAGAAGCTGCTGCTCCTGCTGAGAAAAAAGAAGAAGTTGCTGTTGAAGCTCCTAAAGCTGAAAAAGACGTAAAAGCTCCAAAGAAAGAAGAAAAAACTGCTGCTGACGACTTAACTAAAGTTGAAGGAATTGGCCCTAAAATCTCTGAAATTTTTCAAGCTGCAGGAATTAGCACTTTCGCTGACCTAGCTGGAAAATCTGAAGACGATTTAAAAGCTATCCTTGCTGAAGCAGGATCTAGATACGCATCTAAAAACCCAAGCTCTTGGGCTAAGCAAGCTAAAATGGCTGCAGATGGTAAATGGGACGAGCTTAAAGAATGGCAAGACAATGTTAAAGGTGGAATAGAGTAATCTAATCTGACTTTATTTTAACTAAAATACTAATTTAACATTGCCTAAAATGAGATACAAATTGTATTTTGCTTTAGGCAATATTAAAACAATACTAAAATGAAAATTACCGCAGCAGAAGTAAACAAATTAAGAAAAGCAACAGGTGCAGGAATGATGGACTGCAAAAATGCACTTGTTGAAGCAGAAGGGGATTTTGACAAAGCAATTGATGTTCTTCGTAAAAAAGGACAAAAAGTTGCAGCTAAGAGAGCTGACAGAGATTCTTCTGAAGGTGCAGCTATTTCTAAAATTAATGCTGATAACACTGCAGGTGTTGCTATTGTTCTTGCTTGTGAAACTGATTTCGTTGGAAAAAATGAAAACTTTGTTGCTCTAGCAGACAAACTTGGTGACATTGCTCTTAATTACGCAACTAAAGAAGAATTTTTAGCTGCTGATTTTGACGGAATGACTGTTGCTGATAAACTAATAGAACAAACTGGAGTAATTGGAGAAAAATTAGAAATTAATTCTTTCGAAAAATTAGAAGCACCATTTGTTGGAACATACGTACACATTAACAAAATTGCCGCTCTAGTAGGCTTATCTGCTAAAGTTGACAATGCAGAAGTTCTTGTGAAAGACGTGGCTATGCAAGTTGCATCTATGGGAGCATCAACTTTATCTTTTAAAGATTTTGACCCTGCTTTTGTTGCTTCTGAAACAGAAGCCAGAATAGCAGTTATTGAAAAAGATAATATTGAGCTTAAACGTTTAGGAAAAACTCTTAAAAACGTGCCACAGTACATTTCTATGTCTCAATTGTCTGATGATGTTTTAGCAAAAGCTAAAGAAGACGCTCAAGCTGAACTTAAAGCTGAAGGAAAACCAGAGCAAATCTGGGACAAAATTCTTCCAGGAAAAATGATTCGTTTCATCTCTGACAATACAACACTTGATCAAGAGCAGTGTTTATTGGATCAAGATTTTATTAAAGATGAAAAAATTAACGTTGCAAAATACGTTACATCTTACGGCGATGTTTCTGTTACTAGCTTCAAAAGAGTTAATTTGGGATAAGTTACACTTACCTAGCATATAAAAAGAGCCTAATTTCAATGTGAAATTAGGCTCTTTTTTATTTTAGAATAAACGATAAAAAAGGGCTTAGCCTTTCATCCAAACCTTTCGCAATTTTATTTGCTGATCTGTAGCTCCTTCTATTGGAACAATTTTCTCCGTTTTTACAACAGGCTTCCCTGCTTTTCCACTTAATGCAATCTCCTTATCTCCTCTTTGTACAATAATCGCAATTTCTTTATCCGAAGACCAGCCAAAACTTTCTCCTATTACAGAACGTATTGCTTCCAAATTAATAGCGACACCATTAATACTCTTAATAACATCTCCTCCTTCTATTCCTATTTCATTTAGAAAACTATTCAATTCAATATTTTTTCTAATATAAATAGCATTGTTATTTTTCTGATCTACATCTATATATGGAACATTTCCATTTAAAAAGAAACCGCTCGATTCTTCCACCTTTCCTATTTTTAAGCCAACTTTAGACAGATATACGCTATAATCAATTGGTGTATTGCCAACAATATGAGCATCAAAAATTACCTTAATCTGAGGATAAGTCATTGCCACGATTTCATCTATAATTTTATCGTCTTCAAATGGTATACTATTTCCATATTTTGCAGAAAGTTCTTTCATAAGCCACAATATACCTCTCTCCCCATTACTCAATTCTCTCAGGGTAATATCTAAAACCATATTGATTAAAGCTCCTTTTTCATACACATTTGCATAGTTATCTTCATAAGGTGCTTTTAATATATTTTTACTCATTTCTGTAAAAGACATACTATCATCGTATCCCTTAGCATTGTTTATTTTACCAACAATCCTATTGTAAAAATCTGCTTCGTCTATTAACCCTTGTTGTATTTGAAATAGATTTGCGAAATATTCTGTTGTCCCTTCATACATCCATAAATGGCCAGACATTTTCGGATCATTAAAATCAAAATATTGTATTTCTTTTGAATGCACATTCAACGGCGTTACGATATGAAAAAATTCGTGAGAAACCACGTCAACCATTGTTTGCTCTAAACTTTCTTTTGGCATAGACTCTGGCAACACAACCACCGTAGAAGTATGGTGCTCTAAAGCTCCAAAACCGCTAGCATCTGTTTCTTCTAATGTAGAAAGATACAGCAAGATGCTATATTGCTTTGTCCCGTCTATATCGCCTAAAAATGCCTTTTGCCCTTTCATCATAACCTCCATCTTGTCTTTAAGACCTGCGGCCGTATACACTCCTGTAGGCGAGTACACACTTAACGTTACTTTTATATCATTTATCTGGAAGGTTTCTGTATTTGGCTCTGCATACAAAATTGGATTATCTATTACATCAAAATATCTATTTGCATAAAAAACATCTGTGCTTTCATCTTCATCCTTTTTCTCTACCAAAGATGTTGTTGCTGTTAAATTTTTAGGTGAATGTATTTTAAGCTCGTACGGTACTTCCTTCAACCCTTTAAAGTAACCTACAAAACCATGCAAATTTAACATGAAAGTTTTCCCTTTAAGAATATTGGTTCCTGCTGGAGAGAACACAGCTTCTTCTACTTCGCCTTCTGTATCGTACGTATCATTCACTAAATAAGAAACCTTATCTAAGCTTTTTCCATTAGAAATATTCCAAGTATTATCATCTACTCTAGAAACCGAAAGCTCATTCCCTTTGTAATCAAATGCTTTAAAAGCTTCTATATACTTTCCATAATTGTCCGTACTATATGTTCCTGGCACCGTTTTAGGAATATAAAAGAGCACTTCTTCGGTAGAGAAAGAGCCAGGGTTAACTGTAACTGCAACCTTATCATTAACTACATTAACCAAATCTATTGAGGTTAAAATTATTGCTTTCTCAGCATTTACCAACGTTTTACTAGATCCACAGGAATATAAAACTACTCCAACTAACACTATAAATAATACTTTTTTCATTTACTTAAATTTACATTTACGATAGTGCGAATGCACTCATTTCAACAATTCTAACGCAAGAGTATACAATTTTGACAACCTACTTTATAGTATTATGAAATATTTAGCAATACAATAATCCGCTCTCAAACTTTTTGCATAAATAATTTTGATTATTTTTGTTTTCGATTTAACAAAAGAACATGCACTACAAAAGAATACTTTTAAAACTCAGTGGAGAAGCCCTAATGGGCGAAAAACAATACGGAATAGACTCTAATAGACTGGCCGAATACGCTGAAGAGATAAAAGAAATAGTAGACCTTGGTATAGAAGTTGCTATTGTAATTGGTGGAGGAAATATCTTTAGAGGCCTTGCTGGCGCTAGCGCAGGAATGGACAGAGTGCAAGGCGACCATATGGGTATGTTAGCCACTATTATTAATGGACTTGCTTTACAAAGTGCATTAGAAAACGAAAACATTAATACCAGATTACAATCCGCTATTCAAATTAATGAAGTAGCAGAACCTTTTATTAGAAGACGCGCTATGCGACATTTAGAAAAAGGTAGAGTTGTTATTTTTGGTGGAGGAACTGGGAATCCTTATTTCACAACAGATTCCGCCGCTGTTCTTAGAGCTATAGAGATTGAAGCAGATGTTATCTTAAAAGGAACGCGTGTGGATGGAATTTACTCTTCTGACCCAGAAAAAAATAAAGACGCTACAAAGTTCGATACCATTTCTTTTAAAGATGTTCTCTCTAAAGGACTTAAAGTAATGGACACTACTGCGTTTACATTAAGTCAGGAAAATGAACTCCCAATTATAGTTTTTGATATGAACAAAAAAGGAAATCTACTTAAAATTGTTTCAGGCGAAAGTATCGGAACTGTAGTTAATGTTTAAATTTGGCATAATTTTAGTTGATTTACCTATAAAAAATAGCACCTATGAGCGAAGACATTAAGTTTATTTTAGATAGCACAAAAGAGAGCATGGAAAATTCTATGTTACACTTAGAAAAAGCTTTTATTAACATTAGAGCTGGTAAAGCAAGCCCCGTAATGCTTTCTAGTGTTATGGTAGATTATTATGGATCTTCCACACCGTTAGCTCAAGTTGCTAATGTAAACACTCCAGATGCCAGAACCATAACGGTACAGCCTTGGGAAAAAAGTTTAATTCAAGAAATTGAAAAAGCAATAATGAATTCGAACCTTGGATTCAACCCAATGAACAATGGGGAATCTATTATTATTAATGTTCCTGCTTTAACAGAAGAAAGAAGAATAGAACTGGTAAAACAAGCAAAGGGAGAAGCTGAAGACGCCAAAGTAAGTGTTCGTAATTCTAGACAAGAAGCAAATAAAGAAATTAAAAACTTGGAAGCTTCTGAAGATTTAACAAAAAATGCAGAAACCGACATACAGGAGTTAACAAATACCTATAGCAAAAAAATAGATGACTTTTTAGGCTCAAAGGAAATTGAAATTATGAAGGTTTAATAGAAATCATTTTTCAAATTAACTAACAAAAGTTGGTGACAAAATTAAAATTATAGTTTCCTTAATAATATTTTAATGGAACGATTCTAAAACGAGCGACTAACTGAGTCGCTCGTTACATTTATTTACGACCTATCTAATAAACATTTACTACATAATTCAGATTAAAATCTTGAAAATTACAGTTCCTATTCGCCCTATTAATTTAAAGCTCCACTATAGGAAAACGTGCTTTCATTTTCTACCTTTGTAAGAACTAATTAACTACAATGGTCGCTAAGCTTACCAAAGGATTTTGGGCGAAAACAGCAAGAATTATTCTTAGGAACAGAATTCTAATATTAATCGGTATTGCTTTAATTACTGTCTTTCTAGGAATGCAATGGAAAAACATGCGTTTTTCTAACTCAACGGCAAACCTTCTTCCAGACGAACATCCTGTAAATTTAAAATACCAATCTTTTTTAAAACTGTTTGGAGAAGAAGGTAATGTTGTGATTATAGCCGTTAAGGACGAAGCCCTTTACACACCCGAGAACTTTAATCGCTGGAACAAACTTAGCAAGCAACTAGATGCTTTCCCAGAGGTAGATGCTGTATTATCCACAGACAATTTAAAAGAGTTGATTAAAAACAAAGACGAACAAAAGTTTGTTTTAACGCCTTTTATAAAATCAAAACCAGAAACCAAAAAGGAAATTGACAGCCTTACACAGCATTTATTTAACAACCTTCCTTTTTACGAAAACTTGCTGTTTAACAAGGAAACAAAAACAATAAGAACCATTATTTACCTAGATAAAGATATTATAAACACACCTGCTCGTGGAGAATTTGTCTTAGGAGATTTGGCTATTTTAATTGAAAAATTCGAAGAAGAAACTGGCTTAGATATTCGGATTTCTGGTATGCCATACGTGCGTACCATGAATTCTAAGAGTATTGTAGATGAAATAGGAAAGTTCATTCTTGCCGCATTAGGAATCACATCTTTAATTTTCTTTTTCTTTTTTAGAAGCTTTAGAGCAACTTTAATATCGATTTGTATTGTTATTATTGGTGTAATGTGGGCTTTTGGGATATTAGGGCTTTTAGAATATGAAATTACCGTTTTAACAGCGTTAATTCCTCCGTTAATAATTGTTATTGGAATACCCAATTGTATTTTCTTGATTAACAAATACCAACAAGAAGTAAAAAAACATGGCAACCAAGCATTATCGTTACAAAGAGTAATTTCTAAAATAGGAAATGCTACTTTAATGACCAATGTAACAACGGCTTCCGGATTTGCAACCTTCATTATTACCGACAGTAAATTATTGAAAGAATTCGGTGTTGTTGCCTCTATAAATATCCTTGGTATTTTTATTCTGTCTTTGCTAATTATACCTATTGTTTATAGTTTTATGCCGCTTCCAAAAACACAGCATTTAAAACATTTAAACAAAAAATGGATAGATAATTTTGTGAATTGGATGGAAAATATTGTTCGCAACAATAGAATTTCTGTTTATATAACCTCAATAATCTTATTAGTTGTTAGCATTATTGGCATCTACCAAATTAACATTTCTGGAAGCCCCATTGAGGACATGCCTCAAAAAACAGATTTCTTTGCAGATATTCGATTTTTTGAAGAAGAGTTTAATGGTATTATGCCCTTAGAAATTGTAGTCGACACCAAAAGAAAAAAAGGCGTTATGAAATCTTCGACCTTAAAAAAAATGAATGAGTTAAGTGAACTCATTGAAGAAATTCCAGAACTTTCCAAACCTATTTCTGTAGTTAATTTAGTGAAGTATTCTAAGCAGGCTTATTATAACGGGATTCCTAAATACTACCAACTACCCTCTTCTCAAGAGAATAATTTCATTATGGATGTTGCTCGAAAATCCTCTGATAATGGCAACCTTCTAAAAAGTTTTGTCGATTCTACAGGACAGGTAGCAAGAATCACTACATACCTAAAAGATGTAAATACGATACGTATGGAGGAAATAGAGGCCACTTTACAAAGTAAAATGGACAAACTATTTCCAGAAGAACGCTATAGTACTTTTATGACTGGGAAAGCTCTTCTGTTTTTAAAAGGAACAAAATACCTTGTAAAAAACTTAGTTCTTTCATTAGCTCTTGCTATTGCCCTAATAGCTTTATTTATGGCCTATTTATTTCGTTCTTTTAGAATGATTATCATCTCTCTTATCCCCAACCTCCTACCCCTTGTTATTACGGCAGGAATAATGGGATTTGCAGGAGTACCAATAAAACCTTCTACTATTTTGGTGTTTAGTATTGCGTTCGGAATTTCTGTGGACGACACCATTCATTTTCTCGCGAAATATAGGCAAGAACTGGTCGCTAACAAATGGCAAATTAAAAAATCTGTTTACGCTGCGCTTAGAGAAACAGGTGTAAGCATGTTCTACACCTCTATTGTACTCTTTTTTGGATTTTCTGTTTTTATTATTTCTAACTTTGGAGGAACCGTTGCTTTAGGAGCTTTGGTATCCGCAACATTACTTCTTGCAATGCTTGCTAATTTAATTTTACTACCTTCTCTCCTGTTATCGCTAGAGAAGAACATAGCAAACAAAGAAATTTTAAAAAAACCACAAATAAATATCCTACCTAAAGAAGATTCCAACGCTTTAAACAAAAAGTAAAGAATCGTATAAAAACCTTACAGTTCACTTTTTCCTCCTTGTTTTATCACACCGACTACTTTTAGTGTTTGATTTTTAGTTTTTATTTTTAGTAAATAACTTATCTTTACACACTTAAATTTAGAAGTGATTCATGATGAAATCTCACAGTGTTAAAGAGCTACTTACAGCAAAACTATTACTACAAGAAGTGACCTTAAATGGTTGGGTACGATCCTTTAGAAGCAATAGATTTATTGCAATAAATGATGGATCCACCATAAATAACATACAATGTGTTATAGATTTTGAACAGATTGATGAAACGCTTCTAAAAAAAATATCTACAGGAGCAGCTCTTAGCGTCTCAGGAACACTATCGGAAAGTCAAGGAAAAGGTCAGAAAGTTGAAATTCAAGTTACCAAAATAACAGTTCTTGGAGAATCGGATCCAGAGAGTTACCCTATCCAACCAAAAAAGCATACGCTAGAATTTTTAAGAGAAAAAGCGCATTTAAGAATTCGCACCAACACATTTAGTGCAGTAATGCGTTTACGATCTTCTTTATCCTTTGCAATACATAAATATTTTAATGAAAATGGATTCCATTATATGCATACTCCCATCATTACTGGTAGTGATGCAGAAGGTGCGGGTGAAATGTTTCGTGTAAGTTCTTTAGATCCAAAATCTCCTCCTTTAACTGACAAAGGCGAAATAGATTATTCTCAAGATTTTTTCGGAAAGGAAACCAACCTAACCGTATCTGGACAATTAGAAGCTGAAACTTACGCAATGTCACTTGGTAAGGTATATACTTTTGGCCCTACTTTTAGAGCTGAAAACTCCAATACTTCTAGACATTTATCCGAATTTTGGATGATTGAACCAGAAGTTGCTTTTATGGATTTAGCTGGTAATATGGATCTAGCTGAAGATTTTATGAAATCTGTAATTCGCTATATTCTAGAAAACAATAAAGAGGATTTAGAATTTTTAGAGCAACGCCTTATTCAAGAAGATAAATCTAAGCCGCAAATAGAGCGTAATGAAATGGCTTTAACAGAGAAACTCCGATTTATAGTCGACAATAACTTTAAAAGAGTTAGCTATACTGAAGCTATTGATATTCTGCGCAATTGCAAACCCAACAAGAAAAAGAAATTCAAATATATTATTAACGAATGGGGAGCCGATTTACAAAGTGAACACGAACGCTTTTTGGTAGAAAAACACTTTAAATGCCCTGTTATTTTATTTGATTACCCAGCAAACATAAAAGCATTTTATATGCGCTTAAACGAAGATGGAAAAACGGTTCGTGCAATGGATATATTGTTTCCAGGAATTGGTGAAATTGTTGGAGGAGCACAACGTGAAGAGCGTTTAGATGTACTGAAAGAGAAAATGGCTGCTATAGACATTGACGAAAAAGAATTATGGTGGTATTTAGACTTACGTAAATACGGAACGGCTGTTCATTCAGGATTTGGCCTAGGTTTTGAACGTTTGGTTATGTTCGCAACGGGAATGAGCAATATTAGAGATGTTATTCCGTTTCCTAGAACACCACAGAATGCAGAATTTTAAATCCATTTCTTTAACTTTATAAAAGAAGTAGAATTTATCCCTTTATGCTAAAACAATATCTAAATTTTAAACTTTCTCAGAAGCTGTCTCCACAGCAAATTCAGCTTATGAAACTGATTCAATTGCCTACACAAGCTTTTGAACAACGAATGAAGCAAGAATTAGAAGAGAACCCTGCCCTAGAAAGCGGCAAAGAGGAAGCAGATACTATTGAGGATGAATTTGAAGATTCGTATGATGATGACAACGAAAATATTACAGCAGAAGACATTAATATAGATGAGTATTTAAGTGATGATGAGATTCCGGACTACAGAACACAAGTAAATAATTATAGTCCCGATGATGAAGTGAAAAACATTCCTTATGCTGCTGGGACTTCATTTAATCAATATTTATTAAACCAGCTAAACACTTTTCACCTAACAGATAGTGAATGGGGTATAGCTGAGTTTCTAATTGGCAGTGTAGATGGAAGTGGATATATTCGTCGTAGTATTTCGGATATAATGGACGATTTAGCATTTACACAAAGCATCTACACTGATGAAAATTCTATCAAAAAAATATTTAAAGTAGTACAAAAATTAGACCCTCCTGGAGTTGGCGCAACATCACTAGAAGAGTGTTTAATACTTCAGTTAAAAAGAAAAGAATTAACAGCTAGCGTAGAACTGGCTATTACAATTTTAGAAAAATCTTTTGAACACTTTTCAAAAAAACATTACAAAAAACTCCTTCTAAAATACAGCATTTCAGAAGAAGAGCTTAAAAATGCCATTTCAGAAATTGAAAAACTGAACCCTAAACCAGGAGGTTCTTACGCTGGAAACAATAAGATTACAGAACATATTGTTCCTGATTTTGCCGTTAAAATTATTGACGGAAATTTAGAACTGACCTTAAATGGTAGAAATGCTCCAGAATTACATGTATCCAGAAACTACAGCAATATGCTTGAAGGTTTCAAAAATTCTAAAGAAGCATCTAAATCACAAAAAGATACTGTACTTTTTATTAAGCAAAAGCTAGATGCTGCAAAATGGTTTATAGACGCAATTAAGCAAAGACAACAGACGTTGTTCATTACAATGAACGCAATAATAGAATACCAACAAGAGTTTTTTTTAACTGGAGATGAGCGCAAATTAAGACCAATGATCCTAAAGGATATTGCAGACATAATTAACATGGACATTTCTACGGTTTCAAGAGTGGCAAATAGTAAATATATAGACACTCCTTACGGCACTAAATTGATTAAAAATTATTTCTCAGAAGCCATGAAAAACGAGCAGGGTGAAGATGTTTCCACAAAAGAAATAAAGAAAATACTAGAAACTGTAATAGCAGAAGAGAATAAGAAAAAGCCTTTAACCGACGACAAACTTGCCGCTATTCTAAAAGAAAAAGGATACCCTATTGCAAGAAGAACTATTGCCAAATACAGAGAACAACTAGGAATTTCAGTTGCAAGATTAAGAAAACAGATTTAATGAAAATCTTTTTAAAAATAGTATCCTATATCTTTCACCCACTATTCATCCCTGTAATAGGAACATTACTCTATTTTGCAATAACACCTAAATATAGCCCTATAGAAATGCAAGGGGCAACTATTTTACCCGTTTTTATACTTACCATAATCATACCTATAATTAGTTTTTTTATTCTAAGAAACCTGGGTGTAATACACACTGTTTTCCTTTCTGATATAAACGAACGTAAATACCCTTTATACATAAATTTTGCTTTATTGCTAATGATTCTTCTAAAGGTTCTACCTAACAATTATATCTCTGAAGTTTATTTTTATTTTGCTGGACTTACAATTGCAACCCTCACCACTCTTCTCCTTTTATTTTTAAAGTTTAAGAGCAGTATTCATCTTATGGGCATTGGAAGTGTCTGGATGTATCTTATCGCCTTAAGTTTTCATTTTGAAGTTAATATTATTATCGCAATAAGCACTACAACCCTAATTGCCGGACTGGTAGCCTCTTCTAGACTATACTCCAAGGCACACTCTAAAATTGAAATTATTACGGGCTTACTTATTGGGATAACCTCTCAGTTACTTACGCTTAAATTTTGGCTGTAATCACCAATTAAAATTCAAAATAATTGCTAATCGCTACTTTTGGTTTTTAAAGGCATCGCCCTCATAGGTTGTGTAATTAATCTTTAGAGCATTCACTTTACGAAGCTCCAGTTTAACATCTGCCACTAAACCCATATTGGCGTTCTTATCCACTTTTAAAGAAACGGTTGTAAAAGCCCTAATGCTCTGTGGCATTTCGGCAAGTTTCATTAAAACAAAATCGCCTACCTCCTCTGGATATGCAAACTTATCATTAATCTGAATTAGAGACTCTTCTCCTCTAAGTTTTCGATACTGTTCCGATGGTTTTCCTATATGAATGTATATTATTCTGTCTTTATGCTGCATTTTCTTAACTTCCGAAGCATTCGGTAAAGTGTTTTCTACCATTAGCACATCACTCTTCATAACAGTAACAGTCATGAAAAAGAACAACAACATAAATACAATATCTGGCAAGGATGCTGTTGAAACTTCTGGTAAATTTTCTTGTTTGCTCTTTTTAAACATAATGCTGGTATTTAAAATTAATTAAAAACAGTTTCGACCTCTGACAATAACAACGGATACATAGCTTTGATTTGTCCTAGCTTCTCTTTTAAACTAGCCTTAATAGCCATAGATGTTTCAGAATTTAAATATTGACTCTCCATATCTGTATATTTCATTTTAAACAAGCGCAATGACTCTCTATTTCGTAAATCATTGTACGCTCCTACTAATTCATTTTGAACCGTTATATACACCCCATATTTAGTTTCTCGGTCATTCTTTAATGAAACAATAGCTTTGGTAGGATTATCTGAAGATTTTGGATTTCTTTCCCCTTTACAATAACTACAATATTCTGGCGTACCAGAAAGTGCTCCCCCATTATCTAAAAAAGCAATTGTTAGAGCTCTTAGATCTTTCAAATCTGTCAACTGCTCTTCTACCAGCAAGAGATTCTCTTTATTAATATTTACAGTAAAAATATTCTTCTGCCTAATATCAATAATTGTCCCGTCTGTTTCCATAGGTGGCAGCATGCGATCTAGCCCTGCATCTGTTTCTATGGTTGTTGTTACTAAAAAGAATATCAATAATAAAAATGCAATATCGGCCATTGATCCTGCATTAACCTCGGGTGGTGCTCCTCTTCTAGACATAGTTCTGCTGTTTATTTGTTAGACTGGCTTTAACAAATACCTCTAGGTGGCGTAAGAACTGCCACATACTAGAAAACTATTGCAATGAATATTGCTGGTATATTCTATAAAACCATAACAAACACGCATCAACATTCATGCCACAGCTCTACATCTAAAAACATAACAATCTATATTCTAGAAAAATAAGTGAGATAATTAAAAAAGAAATTTGCACTTAGGTGTTCTTTTATGCGGTAATTATAGTTCCATGATAACGTAAAAGACAGAAGCAGACATGATACTATCAACTTTTACTCCAGTTAAAGAATATAAAAAATAACTCCAATCCTAACTGGCTTTACAATTAGATTTTCACCATTGTCAATTTTAATGTCATCCTTAAATAAGGAATTAAGGGGGTAATACAAATGAAGATTCCATGTATTATACCCAAAACTAATAGTTGCTCCATACTGAAGACTTCCAATATCCTCATTAAAGAAAGATACTTTTTTTTCATTAGAAACAAATTTAGATCTATTAGCAAAGGCATAGCCAAATTTAACTCCAGCATATAAACGCCAAAACTTATGATTTTCAGGTGTAGATTCCCTCCATCTAAATTCTATAGGAAGCTCTAATAAATGTGTTTCTATCTTATTTCGTTTAAAATTATCCTCAGTTTCTATAGTATATGTACGAATATCTCCTGTTTCAGCCGCCAAGAGATTTGTATAATAAGAGTTTACAGCATATCCAATTCCCACCCCTATAGCAACATTCCTTTTCTTATTAAGCGGGATGTCTTTAATAACCCCAACAGAAAGGCCATAAGACATATTTTTTCTTTTCACATCCTGTGGCTTTTCCAATAACAAATTGTAAGAAACACCAATATAAAATTGATCTTCAAAATAACGTGTATCCGTAACTTCTCCTTCTCTCTCTACTTGAGAAGAGAGAGAGATTGAGTAAATAAAACAACTAAATAGTACTATAAATTTCATACACGGAATTAATCCAACTATACATTAAGAAACAAATTATAACTCTTACATAAAGCCATTAGTGCATAATGCAAGTTAAAGATAAAACAATTCTAAAGAGTCCATAAAAAAAGCGCTTCAAAAAATAATTTGAAGCGCTTTATCTAACCTTTTAAGTTTTATATACTAGTTGAGATTGTTAAACGCATCTCCATCATATGTAGTATAATTAATCTTTAAAGCATTCACTTTACGAAGCTCCAATTTAATATCGGCTATTATACCCATATTAGCATTCTTATCTACTTTTAATGCGGTAGTCAGTACATTTTGAAGTTCCTGAGCCTTTTTAGCTCTTTCCATTAAAATATAATCCCCAACCTCATTTGCATCAGCAAACTTATCGTTCAATTGAATTTTAGATTCCGTACCAAAAACTTTTTCGTACTGCGAAGTAGGTTTACCTACATAAATATAGATAATTCTATCCTTCTTCTCTAATTTCTTAGTTTCAGATGCATTAGGCAAGGTGTTTTCTACCATAATATCACCACTCTTCATAACAGTAACCGTCATAAAGAAAAACAACAACATAAAAACGATATCTGGCAAAGATGCGGTTGACACCTCTGGTAAATCACCATCTTGTTTCTTTTTAAATTTTGACATATCTTAAAATTTAAATTTCTTATTAATTGCTAGTAGTTTCTGCCTCAGATAATTTTTGAGGGAACAATGCCTGAATGTTTTTCACCTTCTCCGCTAAAGATTCCTTCACAGCTTTCGATGTTTCAGGATTAAGATATTCCGCTTCCAAATCCGTAAAACTTGAATTATACAAACGTTCTGCCTCTCTGTTACGCAATTCATTATATGCACCTACAAGTTCGTTCTGAACGGTTATATAGACACCATATTTTGTTTCTCTATCATTCTTTAAAGAAATAATTGCTTTCGTAGGATTATCAGATGATTCTGCCTCTCTTTTCCCTTTACAAAAGTTACAGTAATCTGCACTTCCAGAAACTGCTCCTCCGTTATCTAAAAATGCAACTGCCTTAGATTTTAACTCTTTTAAGTCTGTAAGCTCACCTTCTACCAGTAACTGACCATCTTTGTTAATTACTACGGTAAAAATATTCTTCTGCTTAATAACTACGTTATCTTCGGGCGGCTCAATTGGCGGCAACATACGATCTAGTCCTGCATCTGTTTCTATAGTAGTAGTTACTAAGAAAAAGATAAGTAGCAAGAACGCAATATCGGCCATGGAACCTGCATCTACTGCTGCTGGTTTTTTTCTACCCATAATTTTATATTTTATTATTTACTAAACGTTCTTTTTACTCCAGGAATAATCATAGATGCAACAGCTACTATCAATAAGATGGTAGTTATTTTAATACCCATTCCAATTTTCTTAACGGTTGATTCGTCAGTTTCGATACCTTTATCAGCCATTGCTGCGATATCTATATCTGTTCCACTCGCCAATCCGTAAGCAATTGCTGTCACTAATAAAAGTCCACCAACTGCAAATAGAGTTTTCTTAAGCTTCGCTGGTGATGATACTAAATTTACAATTGCAAATGCAAAACTAGCGATAACAGCTATGGCAAGTAACAAATACGTCACCATAAACATTAGTCCCATAGAAGTATCCTCAACTGCTTCCGCATAAGGAACTTCCGTCTCTGGAAGTTGCGTCATTAAAACAACGCCAACTACAGAAAGGACAATTAATATAATTTTTACAATTTTATGCATGATACTTTATGTATTAAGTCCGACTTATTTTTTGTGATCTACCAACATATCAATCAAAGAGATTGAAGAATCTTCCATATCGTTTACAATACTATCGATTTTAGCGATGATATAATTATAAAAAATTTGAAGAATAATAGCCACAATAAGACCAAATACTGTCGTTAATAATGCAACTTGAATATCACCTGCAATAAGAGATGCACTTAAGTTACCAACCGCAGCAATTTTTTGGAAGGCTGCAATCATCCCGATTACCGTACCCATGAAACCAAGCATTGGCGCAATAGCAATAAATAAAGACAACCAAGAAACATTTTTCTCTAATTGACCCATTTGAACACCACCGTAAGCTACAACAGCTTTTTCTGCAGATTCAACACTTTCTCCTGCTCTTTCTAGCCCTTGATAAAAGATAGATGCTACAGGTCCTTTTGTATTTCTACAAACTTCCTTTGCTGCTTCAACACCTCCTGAAGCTAAAGCATCCTCTACACTTTGTCTTAATTTTGCAGTATTCGTTGTTGCCATGTTTAAGAAAATAATTCTTTCAATAGCGACAGCCAAACCTAAAATTAAACATAAAAGAACAATACCCATAAATGCGGCACCACCTTCAATAAACTTTTCTTTTAAAACTTGCGTGAAGCCTTTTGCTGCTTCAGCATCTTGAACAAAAGCAATCGCTGTAGACATTTTAGAAGCTATAGCAGTTGTCTTTGCATTTACAGTATTTGTACTTAGGACAAACAACCCAGCCATAGCTAGGATAGAGAATAATCTTTTCATTTCTTTCAAACTTAAATTTTGTTAGTTAATAGGGTTAAAGATAAAAAAATTTTGTAATTAAAAAATTAAAACTTTATCAGCAGAGAGGAAGGGATTCGAACCCTCGATACACTTTTGATGTATACACGCTTTCCAAGCGTGCGCCTTCGACCACTCGGCCACCTCTCTAGTAATTGTTTTAAGGGTGCTCAATAAACAAAAAATATATTGGTTTATGAAATATAACACGTTATTTTTATTGCATTTCTCCTCTAAGTGAAGTTTCGAATACTGTTTTGAACAAATCAGAAGAAATATTACTACCTAACAAATACATTAACTTCGTAATTGCAGCCTCTGTTGTAATATCCTTACCATTAATGATTTGCATGCCTTCTAGCTGCTCACTTGTCTCATATTGCCCCATAATTACACTTCCTCCTGAACACTGCGTAACATTAACAATATGCAAGCCTTTTTTTATTCCATGCTCCAATGCATTAAGCAACCACACCTCTGTGGGCGCATTACCAGCTCCATAAGTTTCCAAAACCAACGCCTTAAGATTGGGTGTTTGCAAGACACTTTCTAATACAAATTCATTTATCCCAGGGAAAAGTTTTAAAATAGCAACATTTGCATCCATATTTTTATGCGCAACAAACTTTTTACTAGTTCTTGTCTTTTTAAGATATTCATAATTCACCTTTAAATGAACTCCAGATTCTACCAATGGATGATAATTTAAAGAAGAGAAGGCTTCAAAATGTTCTGCATTTATTTTCGTAGTCCTATTTGCTCGGTATAATTTGTATTCAAAATACAATCCTACTTCCTGAATTACTGGCGCACCTCTTTCTCTTAACGCCGCAATTTGTATGGATGTAATTAAATTTTCCTTAGCATCTGTTCGCAAATCTCCAATTGGCAATTGAGACCCTGTAAAAATGACTGGTTTTTTTAAATTTTCTAACATATAACTTAGAGCGGATGCTGTATAACTCATAGTATCACTACCATGTAAAACCACAAACCCATCATATTTAGAATACCCTTCTTCTATTAAGGTTGCTATAGCTGACCAATGCGTTGTATTTATATTGGAAGAATCTATTGGCTCCTCAAAAGAAACACTGTCTATTATACAATCTAACTGACTAAGCTCTGGAATATTTTTTATCAATTTATTAAAATTGAAGGCTTTTAAAACCCCTGTCTTATAATCCTTAACCATCCCTATGGTTCCTCCTGTATATATAAGGAGTATGTTTGCTTTCTTATCCATCTTAATATATTATATCCCAAAAACTTCTTTTGAATTTTCGGTAGTTATTGCAGCTACTTCCTCTGCACCTATATTATATATGTCTGCTAATTTCTCTAAAACCTGAACTAAATACAAACTTTCATTCCGTTTACCTCTATATGGTACTGGGGCCAAATACGGAGAATCTGTTTCCAAAACTATATCCTTTAATGCTATCTCTTTCAAAAACGCATCAATTTTTCCATTCTTAAAAGTAGCTACTCCTCCAATTCCCAGTTTCATGCCATAAGAAATTGCTTGTTTCGCCTGTCCCAAAGTACCCGTGAAACAATGAAAAATTCCAAATAAACTTGCGTCTTTCTCCTCCTCTAAAACAGAAAATACCTCATCAAAAGCATCTCTACAATGAATCACTATAGGAAGTTTATATTTTTTCGCCAAACGTATTTGAAATCGAAAAGCTTCTTGCTGCTCCTTTAATAAGGTTTTATCCCAATATAAATCGATACCAATTTCACCAATTGCATAAAAACTCCTTTTTGCCAACATATCTTCTACATGCTGTAACTCTTCCTTATAGTTCTCTTTAACATGTGTAGGATGTAATCCTGCCATAAGAAACATATGCTTGGGATACGCCGCTTCCAAATCTAGCATTGCCTGTGTATATGTAGAATCTATTGCTGGAATAAAAAATCGTTGCACCCCTGCTTCTAAGGCTCTTTTTATTACGGCATCTCTATCCGCGTCAAATGCTTCGCTATACAAATGTGTATGTGTATCTGTTAATATCATGCGGCAAAAATAGAACTATCTTTGACAAAAAAATAGATGCCAAGCCTCAAAAAAGTTTTATTGCAAAAAAAATACATCAAAATACCTTTACATATTACAGGTACAAACCATTTTGAGATTATAGCAAAAATCAATGGAATTAAGGGACGATTTATTCTAGACACGGGAGCTTCAAGCACCTGCATTGGCTTAGATAAAACCAACTTTTTTAAGCTCACATCCGAAGATTCCGAAATAAAAGCTGCCGGAGCTGGGGCTACTGACATGGAAACTAAAATTTCTACTAAAAATAATATTGAAATTGGCAAATGGAAAAAGAAAAAAATAAAGATTGTTCTTTTCGATTTGGTTCATGTCAATGAAGCTTTGGTAGCACATAATGCACAGCCTGTAGATGGTATTCTTGGTGCAGACATATTTATTAAAGCCAAAGCTATCATTGATTACCCTAAGCGTTGCGTTTATTTAAAAAAATAAAGAATTGTTCCTCTTTACCCTAAAATACACGTTACACAACTGTAGCTAAAAAAGAAAAGACCTATTAGTAGTTACTAATAGGTCTTTTCAAATTAAGTATATACTTCGAAATTACATTTCTAAAGCACCTATTACATCATTATTCATTAATAATTCTGTTGGGTTTTCTAAGGCCTCTTTTACAGCTACCAAGAATCCAACGGACTCTTTACCATCAATAATTCTATGGTCATAAGAAACCGCCAAATACATCATTGGAGCAGCAACAATTTGCCCGTCCCTAACTATAGGTCTCTCTATAATATTATGCATTCCTAAAATTGCACTTTGCGGTGGATTGATTATAGGAGTTGACATCATAGATCCAAATACACCACCATTAGTAATGGTAAATGTACCTCCTGTCATCTCATCTACTGTAATTTCACCATCACGTGCTCGGATTGCCAAACGCTTTACTTCAGATTCAACACCTCTAAAAGTTAAGTTTTCTGCATTTCTAATCACAGGAACCATTAATCCTTTTGGTCCTGATACCGCTATACTAATATCACAGAAATCATAGCTTATCATTTCTTTACCATCAATCATAGAATTCACTGCTGGATACATTTCCAATGCGCGAATTATTGCTTTGGTAAAAAAGGACATAAAACCCAATCCTACACCATGCTTTTCTCTAAATGACTCCTTGTATTGCTTACGCAATTCGAATATCGCAGACATATCTACTTCGTTAAAAGTAGTAAGCATTGCTGTTTCATTCTTAGCAGCAACCAAACGCTCTGCTACCTTACGACGAAGCATAGAAAGTTTTGTCCGCTTATCACCTCTACTTCCGCCCGTTGGAGTACCCATAGAAGGCACAGCTTTTACCGCATCCTCTTTAGTCACTCTACCGTCTTTTCCTGTCCCTTTAATAGAACCTGCATCCATTCCTTTTTCTGCTAAAATTTTCTTAGCAGCAGGAGATGCTGTTCCAGATGCGTAAGTCTCTTTGCTTACTTCTGCTTTCGCTTCTACCTTCTTCTCTTCTTTTGGAGTTTCCTTGCTTTCTTCTTTTACAGCGGCTCCTCCTTCTGGTTTAGCCGCACTAGTATCAATTAAGCAAACAACTTCGCCTACTGCAACTGCATCACCTTCTTCCGCTTTTAAAGTGATAATTCCACTTTCTTCCGCAGGTAATTCTAAGGTAGCCTTATCGGAATCTACCTCTGCAATTGTTTGATCTTTCTCTACATAATCGCCGTCTTGCACTAACCATTCTGCAATTTCAACTTCTGTAATAGATTCTCCCGGTGAAGGAACTTTCATTTCTAAAATCATTGTCTTACAATTTTATTCTTTTATTTTTCAAAAACTTTATCTAGAACTCTTTGATGTCTAATTTTAAATCTCGCACTTGATCCAGCTGCTGGAACCGCATAGTACGGTCTTGAAGCAACCTGCAATCGCACCAAATTAAAACGCTGCAACATATACCCCCAAGCACCCATATTTTGAGGCTCTTCTTGTGCCCAAACATAATCAGACACATTTGGATAACTTGCTATAACTTCTTGTAATCTCTCTGTATCTAAAGGAAATAATTGCTCTATTCTTACTAATGCAATATCTTCTCTTTCTAATTTCTCTCTTTCTGCCAGTAAATCATAATAGAATTTACCTGTACAAAATACTAATTTTTTCACCTTACTGTAATCTACAGTATCATCTATAACGGTTAAAAACTCTCCTGACGACAAATCTTCCATGCTAGAAACTGCCTTTGGATGACGCAATAAACTCTTAGGCGTAAACACTATTAATGGTTTTCTGTAATTACGCTTCATCTGTCTACGTAACAAATGATACATATTCCCAGGAGTAGTACAATCTGCAACAGTCATATTATCTATTGCACATAAAGCCAAATAACGTTCCATTCTTGCCGATGAATGTTCGGAACCTTGTCCTTCATACCCATGTGGAAGCAATATAACAATCCCATTTTGTAATTTCCACTTATCTTCTGCAGCAGAAATATATTGATCAAACATTATCTGTGCTCCATTACTGAAATCCCCAAATTGAGCTTCCCAAATAGTAAGTGTATTAGGGTCTGCCATGGCATACCCATAATCGAACCCAAGAACACCATATTCAGAAAGATGGGAATTAAAAATACTCATCTCGCCTTTATTAGCTTTGTTTGTATTTAATAAGTTGATTCGTTCTTCAGAAACCTCATCTCTTAAAATCGCATGTCGGTGACTAAAAGTACCACGTTCTACATCTTGTCCAGATATACGAATATCATAACCCTCCTCTAACAAACTACCGTAAGCTAAAGTTTCTGCCATACCCCAGTCCAGCGTATTTTCCGCCACCATCTTGGTTCTACCACTTAAAATTCGCTCAGCCTTTTTAACAAACTTAACACCTTGTGGAACTGTAGAAACAACCTTAGCTATATTATGTAAACCATCTAAAGAAAAAGAAGTGTCTGCTGTAGATAACATTTCACCTACATCTGCCCTTACAAAGCCTTCCCAGATTTTCTCCATAAAAGGATTCACCCTAGATGTGGTATCTTCCTTCGATTTAATATGCTGCTCTTCGAGCATTGCTTTAAATTCATCTGTAATCTTCTTTAGATAGCCAGAATCTATACTTTTCTCAGCAACTAACTTTGCAGCATAAATATCTCTTGGATTACTATGCTTTGCAATTGCCTTATACAATTTCGGCTGTGTAAAACGAGGCTCATCACCTTCATTATGTCCATACTTTCTATATCCTAATAAATCTATAAAGACATCGCGCTTAAATCGCATTCTAAATTCTAATGCCATTTTAACCGCATGAACTACAGCTTCTGCATCATCTGCATTTATGTGTAATACAGGAGACAAAGTCACCTTAGCTACATCTGTACAATAGGTACTTGACCTGGCATCCAAATAATTGGTAGTAAACCCTATTTGATTATTTACAACTATATGAATAGTACCTCCTGTTTTATACCCGTTTAAGGTAGACATCTGAATTACTTCATACACCACACCCTGACCAGCAATTGCAGCATCACCATGCACAATTATCGGTAGTATTTTAGAAGAATCTCCTCCGTATTCCTTATCAATTTTAGCTCTTGTAATCCCTTCCACAACAGGACCTACAGTCTCTAAGTGTGAAGGGTTGGGAACTAAATTCATTTTTATCTCTTTTCCGTTCTGATAGGTTTTCTTAATAGTTAAACCCAAGTGATACTTTACATCTCCATCGATAGTATCATCTTCAAAATCTTTCCCTTCAAACTCACTAAACAACTCACGAACTGGCTTTCTAAATACATTTATTAACGTACTTAAACGACCCCTATGTGCCATTCCTAACACACATTCTTTTACACCAAAATTCTCTACAGCTCGATATAATGCTACACTAATTGCAGGAATTAAAGCCTCTCCTCCTTCTAAAGAGAAACGCTTTTGCCCTACGTATTTAGTTTGCAAAAACTGCTCAAACGTTACTGCCTGATTCAATTTTGCAAGAATATATTTTTTATCTTCTATGCTGAAATCTGAATGATTCTCGTTATCATTTAACCTCTTCTGCCACCATTCTATTTCTTCTGGCTTTCGAATATACATATATTCGATTCCTATAGAATCGCAATAGATCGTATTTAGATGTTTTACAATGTTCTCTAGCGTACTAGGTCCCATATCCAAAATCTCACCGGCAGTAAATACAGTCTGAAGATCTGATTTAGACAAATCAAAATTCTCGATTTCCAAGCCTGGATAGTACTTACGTCTATCCCTAACAGGATTGGTTTTCGTAAATAAATGACCTCTACTTCTGTAGCCATCTATAAGTTTTACAACTTGAAATTCTTTCTGTAATTGTAACGGAATTTGCGCACTCTCACTTGTTGACACCCCCATATTTGAAGCATCTATCTCATCGAGCAGACTTTCTTTACCAAAATCAAAACCCTGAAAAAAAGCACGCCAACTAGGCTCTACGCTATCCGGATTTATTAAATACTTGTCATATAGCTCTGCAAAAAAAGAAGTATGTGCAGCGTTTAAAAAGGAATATTTATCCATGAACGGTTTTCTCTGTCTTTTGAACAAAATTTATTCAAAAGTACAACTTTTACTATTTCTATTATTAACTTAGTGCGTATTATTAATAAAAAATAACGATAATTTTAAAAATGAATTGTTTCTCTTATAAAAATATTTTTTTTAGCGCGATTTTAGTTCTTTTTTGCAGCATTTGCATTGCTCAAAACAAACAACCTTCTGGAGACTTCTGGAATAAAGTCAGTTTCGGAGGAAGTTTCGGAATAGGCTTTGGAGATGAGACCTTTAACGGAGTTTTATCCCCTAGTGCAGTCTACCATGTAAATGATCAATTTGCCTTAGGTGCTGGTGTCAACTTAAATTACTCCAAATTTAGAAGTTCTAAATTATTTGCTTACGGTCCAAATGTCATGGCTTTTTATAATCCAATAGCACCTGTACAAATTTCTGCTGAATTTGAACAATTACGAATACATGAAAGTTTTAAAATCAACAATACTACTATTAAAGATAATTATTGGTCGCCTGCTCTATTTGCAGGAATAGGGTATAGCAATCGAAATGTTACGATTGGATTTCGCTACGATTTACTATATGACAAAAACAAAAGTATTTATGCAAACCCTTTGATGCCGTTTATACGTGTCTATTTTTAATCTGCATTAGGAATCATACTTTATTTTAAGTAGTATTTTTTGAAGTTCTCTTTTTAGGATCAACAAAGTAACTTGTTCTGCTATCTCTACGACATCGGTTACTTTTATCGATTTAAACTCTTTTTCAGGAACATCTATTACATACAATAAATTGAGGTAGTCCGTAAATTTTTCCAATAGTAAATAATAGATTTTCTCTTGCAGAACAACATGTAGCTCTCTTGGTTTCACATCTAAATCTAAAGAAATTGAAACATTTGCTCGCTCAAAATCTTTTTGCAGCTGAAACAATAATTTTTCATAAAGATTATCTGCAACTACTTTCTGCAATAAAACTGTACTATTAGGGAAACTCATAATAACAACAAGGGGCTTCCCTAATATTTAGTTTATTTATTTTTATATATAACTCCTGCTTTCATTACAAAAACCACATTCTCTAACGTTTTTATTTCCTTAACAGGATTCTCTTCTACAGCTACAATATCTGCTAAAAATCCTGCTTTTAATTGCCCAAGACTATCTGCCATTCCTAATAAGTTTGCATTGGTTACTGTTGCAGACTGAATTGCTTCTATCTCTGGCATTCCAACTTCTACCATATAGCCAAACTCCATTGCATTAAGTCCATGAGGAAAAACTCCCGCATCTGTTCCAAAAGCAATTGGAACTCCCATTTTATATGCTCTTGCAAATGTTTTCTGAATTTGAGGCCCCACTTCTCTCGCTTTCTTAGCAACCATTTCTGGGAAAAAACCTTTTACTTCTGCTTTTAAAGCAACTTGTTTTCCTGCGCTAATTGTTGGAACCAAATACGTGTTATATTGTTTCATTAGTTTCATAGTTTCTTCACTCATAAAAGTGCCATGCTCTATTGTTTTTATTCCTCCTTTAACTGCTCTTTGCATACCTTCATCTCCGTGTGCATGAGCCGCTGTTAACATTCCGTAATCGTTTGCTGTTTCTACAATTCCTCTTATTTCTTCTACTGTAAATTGTGGATTACTTCCATTCTTCGCAACACTTAACACTCCTCCTGTTGCCGTTATTTTTATAACATCTGCTCCGTCTTTATACCTTTGTCTTACGGCTTTTCTCGCATCTTCAGGAGAGTTAACTACCCCTTCATTTGGACCAGGATTCCCCATAAGCGACTTCTTCATCCCATTACTTGGATCTGCATGTCCTCCTGTTGTTCCAATTGCCTTTCCTGCAGTGAAAATTCTAGGGCCATCTATTACTCCTCTTGTTATTGCATTTCGCAAAGCGACGTTAACTCCTGTTCCTCCTAAATCTCTAACCGTTGTAAAACCCGCAATTAAAGTTCTTTTGGCAAAAATAGTAGCCCTAAAAGCTATATCCGCCTCATTATCCGTAAACCTTATTATATTGGATCTTTCTGTATACTCACTTTCTATATGCACATGCATATCTATTAAACCTGGCAAAACGGTTTTATTTTTTAGATTGATAACTTCATCCGAAGAAGTTCCAGATACATATCCGTTTTGAATACTTTTAATCTTATCCCCCGAAATAACAATTGTTTTCTCCTTTAAAACTTTCCCCGACTTTGTATCTATAATTTTACCACATTGCAAATAAATATCTTGTGCAGATAATATTGTAAAAGATAGTAATGCTAAAAAGAGTAGAATTTTCTTCATGGAAATGATTTTAAATTAAATAAGGGGAAATATACAATATTTCCCCTTATCCCATCCAATGGATTATACTTTCTAAAACTTACTTCAAACTAAAAAACATTTAGCTTAAAGAACTCGTAACATAACTATAAGTTAGTTGCTATTTGATAGTAAATTTTACTTTCTAATTTTTTCTTCCCAATCCCAAGCAGATTTCATAGCTTCATCTAAGGTCGATTTAGCTTTCCATCCTAAAACTTCATTTGCTTTTGTAGTGTCTGCATAGGCAGATGTAATATCTCCTTCTCTTCGCCCTACAATTTTATAATTCAACTTTCTTCCAGAAACACGCTCAAAACTTTGAATGGTCTCCAAAACAGAACTACCTGTTCCTGTACCTAAGTTAAAGACTTCATAGTTAGAACTATTATTTCCTTTTAATAATCTCTGCAAGGCTATTACATGTGCTTTTGCTAAATCTACCACATGAATATAATCTCGAATACACGTACCATCTTCCGTTGGATAATCATCCCCGAAAACTGATAATTGCTCTCTCAAACCAATACCTGTTTGGGTAATAAAAGGAATTAAATTTTGAGGAACTCCTATTGGTAATTCTCCAATTTCAACACTAGGATGTGCTCCCATAGGATTAAAATAACGAAGTGCAATCGCTTTAAGACTAGCTGTTACCTTACAAGTTTCTTCTATAATTTCTTCTCCTATTTGTTTGGTATTACCATAAGGGGATTCTGCCTTTTTTATAGGCGCCGCTTCTGTAATTGGCATTTCATCTGCTTGTCCGTATACCGTACAAGAGGAACTAAATATGAAACTTGCCGAATTCATTTTTGACAATTCTTGCAACATATACACCAATGTATTTATGTTATTCTCATAGTATAACAATGGTTTTTCTACACTTTCTCCTACCGCTTTAGAAGCTGCAAAATGAATTACTCCCTGAACATCTTGATGGCGTTTAAAGAAATCCTGAAGTTTTGCTTTTTCTTTTAAATCTAGTTTTTCAAAAATTGGCTTTTCACCTGTAATGGCAACAATTCCATCCAAAACTTTCTCTGTCGAATTTGATAAATCATCAATAATTACAACTTCAAAACCCTCTTTCTGAAGCTCTACTACGGTATGAGAACCGATAAAACCTAATCCTCCTGTTACTACTATTTTCATGTTTGTTTTTTTATAGTCGGTATTTGTTTGGTACAAAACTAAAAAACTAACTAATTAATCTGATACAAAGTCGATGATAGTACCTGTTATATAGGCGATTTGCTCATCATCCAATTCTGTATGCATTGGTAATGAAATTACTTCCTTAATTAATTGATTCGTTACTGGAAAATCTTCTTCCTTATAACGCTCATCTCTATATGCCTTTTGCAAGTGAAGTGGTATTGGATAATAAACTCCACAAGGAATTCCTTTATCATTTAAATGTTGCGCTAAAGCATCCCTATCTGCCCCAATAATCTTTAAGGTATATTGGTGAAAAACATGTGCGTCCGTAGTTCCGTATCTAAATGGAGTTACTATTTTTTCATTTCCAGAAAATGCCGCATCATACTTATCCGCTGCACTACGTCTTACTTCATTATACCCATCCAAATTGGGTAATTTGGCCCGTAAAACTGTAGCTTGAATAGAATCTAATCTTGAATTTACACCAACTACATCATGATGGTAACGGGTATACATTCCATGATTTACAATTCCTCTAATGGTATGGGCTAAATCGTCATCGTTTGTAAATATCGCTCCTCCATCTCCATAACATCCAAGGTTTTTAGATGGGAAAAATGACGTTGATGCTACATTTCCAATGGATCCTAGTTTTTTCTTCTCTCCGTTTTCAAAAGTATAGGTCGCTCCAATTCCCTGTGCATTATCTTCTATAACATATAAGTTATGCTTTTCTGCAATTGCCATAATAACATCCATATTGGCACATTGACCAAAAAGATGGACAGGCACAATAGCCCTCGTTTTCGGAGTTATTGCTTTCTCTAATGCTACTGGATCTATATTAAAAGTATCTGGCTCTACATCTACCAAAACTGGTGTCAATTTCAATAATGCAATTACCTCTACTGTTGCTGCAAAAGTAAAGTCTGCCGTAATAACTTCATCCCCTTGTTCTAAACCCAAGCCCATCATTGCAATTTGCAAAGCATCTGTGCCATTTGCACACGGAATTACATGTTTTACATCTAAATAAGTTTCCAATTCTTTCTGAAATGTATGTACTTCCGGGCCATTTATAAATGTAGCGGTATCTAAAACCTTAGAAATTCCAGTATCTATTTGTTGTTTTATAGACTGATATTGACCTTTTAGGTCAACCATTTGTATTTTCTTCATCAACTCTAATTATGCCTACAAAATTACGAAAAATTACCCCTTGCAACCAATGAAATTATAGAAAGAACCGTATTTTAGCCTTAAATGAAAATCTAGTGCATTCGTTATATTCCATCTTTGTGCAAATAGCATCTTTCTTCTTAAAATTGATAGCTGTTTTTAACCCAAAAATAAAACTGTTTGTTTCTGGCAGAAAAAACACTTTTAATCAATTAAAAGAAAAAATAAACAAAGAGGATGCTGTTATTTGGGTACATACGGCTTCTCTTGGTGAATTTGAACAGGGATTACCTATTATTGAGAAATTAAAAATTGACTATCCTTTACACAAAATAGTTGTTTCTTTCTTTTCTCCATCTGGATATGAAGTAAAAAAGAACTCTCCTATAGCTGATGTTATTGTTTACCTTCCTTTGGATACAAAGGAAAATGCTGAAAAATTCATTACTCTTTTACAGCCAAAACTAGTCGTTTTTGTAAAATATGAAATATGGCCAAATTACCTTAAAGCCCTTGAGGAAAGAAAAACGCCTACCTTACTTATAGCTGCCCTTTTTAAAAAAGAGCAAGTATTCTTTAAATGGTATGGTGGCTTTATGCGAAGAAGCCTAAATGCATTTACGCATTTTTTTGTGCAGAATGAAGCGTCGGTTTTCCTACTAAAATCAATAAATTTTCCTAATGTTACTATTGGAGGTGATACCCGTTTTGATCGTGTTTCAGAAATTCTTGAGCGTGACAATTCGCTCGATTTCATGTATCAATTTAAACAAAAAGAAATCTGCCTAGTAGCCGGAAGCACATGGCCAGAAGATGAAGCTATACTTGTTAACTACATCAACTCCTCTTCTAAGCCTATTAAATATGTATTTGCTCCTCATACTATAAAAGCAAGTAAAATTCAAGCTTTAATAGATTCTATCACCAAAAAAACGCTACTATATTCTGAAATTAAGTCGCAAGATATTTCTAGCTATGAGGTTCTTATTATTGATACCATTGGTGTGTTAACCAAAATTTATAGTTACGCAGATATTGCTTATGTTGGGGGTGCTTTCTCTACAGGTTTACACAATACTTTAGAACCCGCCGTATTTGGCATACCTATTATTATTGGCCCACATTATAAAGGGTTTAAAGAGGCAGAGGATCTTGTAGACCTTAAAGGCATTACACCTATCCTTAATAAGACAGATTTCACTAAAACCTTTGGTAATTTCTTAAACTCTTCTGACTTAATTAAGCGCACAGGCGAAATTAATACATCCTATATTGAAAGTAATAAAGGGGCTAGTGTTTTAATTATGGACTTTATTCATACCGTACTGTAATTATTTTAGACATGCTTAGTTCTAATTCATTTCCTATTTATAGCGTTCATTACCTTTTGCCGAATATATAAGCAATACAACTTTCATACATACTAAAACTTTGACCTTTTGTCGAATTAACAGGCAAAAAACTATAAACTAACTCTTTTATTTCTTAATTTGAGGTAAAATACTATGATTATGGAAAATGTCCCTTTAGGCACAAAAATCCTCAATGGATTCTTAAGTGTTATTGTTGTCACCTTGATTGCCGTACTAGCTGCGGTTCTTGTCGGTATGGTTTTAGCCGCTATTGGCGTTGTATAAACCAGCTTAACTATTTCTCTATAATACAAAGAAATTAACCTTTTATTTCTTTTCTTAAATCCTCGTTCCTAAGCTCTAAGACAAACATCTACCTAACTTTAGCTAAGAAACTCTATTTGTTATCTAGTAATCAACAATATTTAATTTCATCTTTAACATCTAAAGTATTAAGTAGGAATTAATATGCTATTGCTAGACAAGTAATACCCTTTTTGATAGCCAATCGGATTATCCATATAGGTTTCTATATTTTTCATCTTTCTTTTATTTAACAAAACGACCCATTCATCAAATCATCTAATTGCTTCATCAAATTGTAAGCTGATAGCCTATTAAAAAACAGGTTCTTTATGACCTACAATTAATATGTAGCTATTATTCATATTCGTTTTTTATGCATGATAATTATAAAAAACTAATGTGTTTAGAAGTGTTAAATATCAATCTGATATAAAATTATAATACAATAGATGTTTCCAGAGCTTTTTACTTTTGAATTGCCAGATTTTCTGTCGAATATCTTTGGACAGTATATTACTATTTATAGTTATGCAACCTGTATAGTCTTAGGAATGTTAATAGCTGGAGGGTTTACAAAATGGAGGACAAAAAAAGAACTAGGGGTTAAAAATTTATCTAACACTTTTTTTTATCTCATTTTTATCGCTGGATTTATAGGAGGTAAATTATTTTTTTACTTACAAAGCCCCACTTATTACATAAATAAACCTAGCCTATTACTAGATAATTTCTCCGGAGGTTTTGTTTTTTATGGCTCTTTTGTAGTTATCATACCCTTCATTATACGGTATTTAAAAAAGCATAAAATACCAACTTTACCAATGTTGGATATCCTTGCATTTACAACCACTATAATACATGCAATTGGTAGATTTGGTTGCTTTTTGGCTGGTTGTTGTTATGGTAAAAAAACGGATAGTGTTTTCGGAGTCATTTTTCCTTCTACACACGATGTCAAAGTTCATCCAACACAGTTGTACGAAGTGTTTGTACTACTAACTATTACAGCCTCTCTATTCCTAATAAGAAGAAAAAAACAATTTGACGGGCAAATTTTTCTAACCTATTTAATGCTTTACGCATTTGGCAGAAGCGTTTTAGAGTTACTAAGAGGAGATCACCGCGGTTTTATATTAGAAAACAGAGTATCTCATTCTCAATTTATTGCATTTTGCCTAATAGCAATTTCCGGCTATTTATACTACAAATTATATACAAAAACTAAATCTATAAAAACTATTTAAACTAAATCTTAAAACTATGAAATTTTCATTTTTAAAATCTTTCTTATTAATAACTTTACTTGTTGTCGCTTTATTTATCATTGGCTCCTCTTGTAATTCTCCAGACCCTACGCCAACACCTCAATTGACTTGTGATGATTCTGAGCCAATATTAGAATCTATTTTTACCGCACTGGCTAGCCCTGCATCAATGGATTTACAACAACACGAATACAAATTTACTTCTGCTGTAGCTGGAGAAATCTGTTTTTTAGGCTATCAAAGTTTAATGCAAACAACTCCTTTTGCTATAGATAACACTACTATAAGTTATACCTTAGAAATTGTTGGTGGGCCATCTGTTACCCAAGTTTTTTCTTCAACCTCTGTTGAATATGTTGCTTTACCTACACCATTTGCTATAAATGCGGGCCAAGAATATACCATAAGAAGAACTGGTGGAGATGGTTTAAACTCTTCAACTGGTTATATTTCTAATGTACCTAGTTTTCCTGTTACTAACGGAAACATAACATTTACCAGCTCTAACTTTATCGATGTTCCACCAGGTGGAGGACCACTTGCTAATTTTGGAATACCAAAAATCTATTTTAGGTTCTTAGAATAGGTAATCAATAAAAAACAAAAATGGAACAACCTTTATTATTCCCAAATACTATAATCTAATACTATTCAATGAAGAATTTAAAATTTATAGCTTTAATACTAATCGTATTTATAACAAGCTGTGACAACAACGACGATACAGCAACGCCTACAGATGGTTTCACATATAATGCAACTTTTTTTGAAACAGCTAATGCTTATTTAAATATTGATGATGATGACGACAATAATGATGGCAAACCAGATAGTTATACTTTTTTCTTTACAGATGGAAGACTGTTTGATAATGACAATAACGTAAATGGATCTTCTGGAGACTATTTATTTTCTCTAAATACTACAAAATTAGCATTCTTAAATGTATTAACCTCCGATAATCCTAGTTTAACTAATACTGGGCCTTTACCAAATACTACTTATATAGTCTCTAGTATAGAAGATACAGTAATTATACATGATGCACAGATAGATTCATTAACCCCTGCTTATTTAAATAACAATATTGAGTTTGGAATGGGAAATGAAAATGTAGGTACTTATCATTCCCCAGGAGCAGTCGTTCCTACCATTACAATCAACACTATTAATATAGATAATGTAAACCCTCAAAACAACACAGTAGATGTAGATTATACGTTTATGAATACCGCTGGAGAAATAATAACGGGTCACTACACTGGAACATTTGGAATAATACTAGATTAAGATGAAACATTTAACCCTTTTAATAGTTTTTACTTTACTCATAATATCCTGTAATAATGACGATGGTAATACTATAAATGAAACCGTCTGTAATTACCAAGGATTATCTTATTTAGATACTTCAAACAATAATCAAACATTACTTCCAGAAACAGATTTACAAACGCAATTTTTTCCAAATAGTAATAATGGTCCATTTGGCAGCCCTGGCGTAGAAATAAGCTCTTTCGTAAGTTCTCCTACGCTTTTTTTTACAACAAACGTAATAGACCTAAACACTTTCGGACCAGGAACTCTAACCTTAGATGGCATAGATTATTCGGTTACGGTTACTTGTCAAAGAGCAGGCACAGCGATAGGAGATGAATTTAGATACGACATTGTTGCTGCCGGAATAGAAGCTGAGTTCTGTGTAGGCATAGATGAAGTGCTTTAAGATCCAAGCACATGAAAAATCCCGGAGAAATGCTTTTGAACTTAGAAAGATTACAAATCACCAATACATTATGTGATTGATTTAAGTAGAGGAATAAAAAATTGTCAATAAAAAACACCAAAACTATTACATTTGTAAAAACCAAAACAGAAATAAACTGAAACAAACAAAACTCCATATCACTCTATATTTCATATTGATATGGAGTTTTGCGTTTTCTCAGCAATACACCAATTACACTACCCTGAATGGGTTACCTAGTAACCATGTATATACCATTCTACAAGATGCTAAAGGGTTTATGTGGTTTTTAACAGACAAAGGCATGGTCAAATATAATGGGCACACCTTTAAAACCTTTACAACAAAAGAAGGCCTCCCAAATAATGATGTTTGGGAAGCTTTTACGACACCAGATGAGAAGATATGGTACCTCTCTAAAGCTTCAAAATTAGGATATATAAAAAATGATACGATTGTTTCTTTTCCAAATGAAATAGAGAATGAGATTATTAATCCTCTGTTCACATCTCAAATTAAAAATAAGATATACCCTACAGGCCCAAAAAAAACATTTCAACTAAAAGAGGGTAAATGGAGATCTATTGTAATTAATAATCTAGGTAACAAGTTAGGAGATAAAACTAAAATACACCATCCAATCGTTGCTTATTTAAATACAAATAGCTCTCAAGATTCAATTAATGTAATAAATAAAAACCATAAAATTATAGCCAATTACTATGGAGAAAAAATAACAGAAGCAGTAAAGGTTAGATCACAAATAACAGATAGTTTGTTCTTTTGGATTTCTGAAACCAAATATTCCGTATTAAATCTTAATACGTTAAAACTAAAACAGTTTAATTTTAAGGATCAAGTAGGTTTAGCGAATATAAAATATGCCAGAGTTAACCTAGTTAATAATGAGTTGCAAATTTCAGGAGAGGGGTTTGTAGGCTATTTAGATGAAACCCTTAACGTTAAAAACCCTTATTATTTCCCTTTAGAGTTAAATGCCCACTTTGGCTTCATAGATAAAACCGAGACCATTTGGTTATCTACATTTAATAACGGAATATATAAATTGCCAAATATAAAACGGAAAATAAAATATGTATTTAGTAAAGAAAAAATACAATCTTTCGACATAATCGATGAATCATTGATTATTGGAATATATAATAAAGGATTTTATAAATACAATAAGGACATTAAAAATTTTGAGCGCTTTTTAAAAGATGAAAATTATATTTTTGGTGCTAGCGAAATAGAAGACCTAGATAGGAACTATTTTTTTTCAACCAAGAAGATGTTGTATTTTTCCAAAGAAAGAAAAACAAGTATAGACATTACTGCAACAGGATTCATAGCTAAAAAACTAGTCTATTCTAATAATACATTGTATGGTAACTATTCTTTTGGAGTTAATGCAATACACCCTAAGACACATAAAACACAAAAGGAGTATACACAAAAAGGATGTAATGATATTCTGGAATTTAACAACCGCCTTTTAGTTGCAACAACAAATGGATTAAAAGAAATTAAAAATAATTCTGTTATTGCAATAAACTTTAAAAGCACAACTTTTTACAAATCAATATTAAGTATAAAAAAAATATCAACCTCCAAAATCTTACTGAATACAGATGGCTATGGTGCTTATATTTCAGATTTACAAACCATAGAACAGCTAAAAGGTTCCGAATTTTTAAGTGTTCAAGATGCTTTTTTAAAAAAAAATACAATTTGGCTTGCCACAAATTCTGGGGTATTAAAGTTTTCAAAAGAGAATAAAAAATATCAATTAAAAAAAGTATATAACAAATATGACGGATTACCTACTAACAATATAAATACAATCTATGTTAATGATAAAGAGTTAATAGTTGGCACCAATAATGGGATTGCAATTTTACCGAAAGAACAAAAAACCAAATCTCCTTTATTAGATGTCTATATTAAAAAAGCTACATTTAATACGCAAACTATTACCAAACAACGTTCTAACTATAAATACCAAAAAAATAGCACTACAAATTTTACGATCTCTACTATTAATTTTTCAGATGATTATTCCAATTTTGCATATAGTTATAAACTAGAGCCAATTCAAAAAGAATGGATAGATTCAAAAACTAGGAGTTTTAATTTTAACAGCCTTAAGCCTAACAATTATACGCTAGCAATAAAATCTGGAGCTATTGAAAAGCGACTTAATTTTACAATCCAACCTCTTTTTTGGCAAACATTTTGGTTTAAATTATTGTTAGTTTCTGTATTAGTATTCATTCTTGTTTTTGCAACTCTATTTATAAATAAAAAAATACAAGTAACTAAAAGCCAAAAAGTGATTAAAGAACGAGAACTAGCTCAATTACAATTAAAAGCATTACGTTCTCAAATGAACCCTCATTTTGTATTTAATTCTTTAGCTGCCATACAGTATTATATAAATGAAAATGACTTTAAAGCATCAGAAATATATCTGGTGAAATTTTCAAAACTAATTCGCCAATTCTTTGAATTTTCAAAAGAGAATGAAACCACATTAGATGTAGAAATTGCATTGCTTGAAAACTATTTGGATATAGAAAAACTTAGGTTTAAAGAAAAATTAGATTACAAAATTACTATTGACCCCAACTTAAACACAAAAGGCACTAAAATTCCAACAATGTTATTACAACCCATTGTAGAAAACGCTGTAAATCATGGCATCTTCAATAAAATGGGAAATGGATTGATAATTATTAATTTTACTTATAAAACTGATAGTACATTTTATGCACAAATAATGGATGATGGTGTAGGAATCCTTAACACAGAGAAAAAATCTAGCACAAGAATAAAATCATCTAATGTATTGAAAGATAGAATTCATTACTTAAACCAATCTGAATTTTGGAATATTTTTTATACCGCAGAAGAAATGCATCCTAAATTGGACGATAAAGGCAATAAATCAATATTTAAAATTACAAGAATTAGTTAATGAAAACAATAACTGCAATATTGGTAGATGATGAAATCTCAAATTTAAAAGGGTTACAGCAAAAACTAGAAAAATTATTTCCTCAGATAAAAATATTAAATACATTTCAAAAGCCAGAAGAAGCTATAAAAGTTATAAATAATACTCCTCCGGACATCTTGTTTTTAGATATAGAAATGCCTAGAATTAATGGTTTTGAGTTATTATCCAGACTAATAGACGTAGATTTTCAAGTCATTTTTGTCACTGCTTATAGTGAATATGCCATTGAGGCTTTCAAAAAAAATGTAATAGACTACATCTTAAAACCAATAGATGATGAAAATCTAATCATTGGCGTAAACAAAGCATTGAAAATTATAAAAAAAGAAAACTTAACCGAAAACAATGTCAAACTAATTCAATTACTAACAGAACAAATTAAGGGTAATAACAAGATTATTGTGCCAACCATTAAGGGTATTTCCTTTTTTCCTGAAGAAGATGTTGTTCGTTTAGAAGGTTTTGAAGGGTATACCAAAGTTTATTTAAAAAATAACGATATCGTTACTAGCTCTTATAGTATAGGTAAATACGAAAAACAGTTACAGAAAATGAACTTTTACCAATGCCATAGATCGCATTTAATAAACATAAAATATATTTCAGAATTTTTAAATGAAGGGTTTGTTGTTTTAGAAGACAACCATAAAGTCCCTGTCTCTAAAGTAAAAAGAAAACATTTTTTAAATATGAATTTTGAATGACAAATTTAAAAACGACAAAACCCCTATAAAACATAGAGGTTTTGTGTTTCGTACAGGCGAAGAGATTAGAACTCATACACCTTGTGACACTAGATCCTAAGTCTAGCGTATATTTGCCTGTTTCTTCCTAAAAAAGGAAAATTCACTTACCTAATACCACAACAGAATACTCCCGATTTACCCATTCTCCCAATTTACTTTTTACCCGCTCGGTTTTATTTTCAATATCTCTTAACTCAAAATTTGTCTTTTGAACAAGTTGTTTTAACTTTTCGTCATCGTATAAAATAAAAATCTCATTATTGTTTACAAAAGGAAGCTTCTCCATGCAGGTACTTTTGGCATAAGTTAGCACACATATTCCATTTGGTTTTAATACACGGTATAGCTCCTGCAAAAATGCAACTGGGTTTTCCCAGAAATAAATGGTATTAACAGTAACTATTCGGTCGAAAAAATTGAGAACATACGGAATTTCATTCCCATTATACAACTGAAATAGCGCCTGTCTTTTATTCATGTATTTATAATTTATACGCTCTGCCTCCTGTTTCATAGTTTCGGAAATTTCCATACCAAAATAGCGAACTTGGAATGCTTGTTTCAAAATATCGGATAGATGGGCACAATTTCCATGTCCTAATTCTAAAACTCTACTTTTATCGAATACCTGAAGCGATGAGATACTTTCCTTTATCATACTGTGGTTAGAATCGTTCAATAATTCTCCTATCACAATACCCTCTTCTCCAGATGGACAACGAAGTTGCTGCGCAATTGCGATTAACTTCTCCTTATCTTGTGGCTCACTAATTTTCTTATTCATAGAAAAACCTATTTAATTCTATGTTTCTCCAAAGTGGCATCCATACTAAGCATGAATTGAGTTCCTAGAATTAAATCTTCTATAAGCCCTAAGATATCTTCATCTACCTTCATGCAAACATCGATCATAGGAGTTGTTGTCCATATTTTCTTGCAACGCTTTCCTCCACACTCTTCACAGCTACAAGGAGTATTAGAACAACGGACAACCTCTAATAAATAGGTCATATCTCTTTCTGACAAGAAAATCCCAACAGTTTCTACTACTATTTGGAATTTATATTTAGGATTAGACATATTATAGACTCTATAACACGCACCATATTTGTTTTTATAAATCAATTCCACAACTCTTACATATTTACAAGGTTTCCAAATATTTCATCTACAGAAGAATAGTCTATTTTAAAAAAACAATCCTACATATATTTTGATTTAAATCTATTCTTAATAGATTTGTAGCAAATATATTGTTATTTTTATTTATTCTAAATAAAAGAAATTAATTTTTAGACTTAGAAAGCGTTAAATGATAATCAGTAGCCTAATAGTACTCTTTTTTGGAAATTTTTTTCTGTACAACACCTCAAAAAAGATTGTATTAAATCAAAAATTTAGGTGTTGAAAATTGGATTCAATCCAATATCCAAATAGCAAAATCACTTGGAATAACGCTTCTTTTAATCTCTTTATTCTTATTGATTTTTATTTTCGGAATAACATCAGGAATATTATTTTGGCTATTTTCCTTACTCATGCTTTTAGGTTTAATCATTGTTCTAGCTCCACTAAAAAAACTTTCTTATAAGTATGTTATATTCTTTTTATAACACTCTTTATTCTCGAGTATCTATTTTAAATAATGCCAGCAAATCCAAAATACTTAACCAAATCACCAGGACAACAATTTGCTAAAATATCAGCAGGTATTTTAGGCGGTTATTGCATTAGTGCTTTACTACATATGTGTTTACCACTTTGGTTGCCATATGCAACAGAGGTGTTAATCTCTTCGATGTTCACCCTATTTATTGTTTGGTGTACACTGCTCCTAATTCCTTTTTTATTCAAAAATGGCTGGAAAGTTTGGATACTATATATAGCTATTAGTATCGCTCTTTACGGCTTATATTATATTGGTAATCAAAATAATCCTTTTGTATAATGAGTACTAGAAATTACAACGTTTTTTTTAACGTTCATACCGTAAGTGGGATTGTTATTAGTGTTGCTCTTTACATTATTTTTTTCGCTGGTGCTTTTGCCTTTTTCAAAACAGAAATTGAAATCTGGGAACAGGGAGAACCAATAAGCTATACCCAACGTAATGAAATTGATTACGATACAATTTTCAAGAAACTAAACGAAGATTACGAACTAACGGGAAGGGATATCCAATTTAACTTTGGTGAAAATACAGATGATATTACGGTATATATGCTTCCCAGTAAAGATTCATTGGCATCAGAAAAAGGAAAACAGACCAACTATTTTTCCATTAATATTCACTCGCTTGAAACCAAAACCTACTCGGAAAAATATAATCTAGGAGAATTTTTATACAGTCTTCCCTTTTTTGCCCAACTACCTTATATTGGTATTTATCTTGCAGGATTTGTTGCACTGTTTTTTCTCTTTGCTATTGTTTCTGGAGTCATTGTGCATTGGAAAAAAATTATTCCTAACTTTTATTCCTTCAATCCTAAAACAATCTTAAAGCGTGTTTGGACAGATGCTCATACTGCTTTGGGAATAATAGGGCTGCCCTTTCAATTTATGTTTGCCGTAACAGGAGCCTATTTTTACCTAAGTCTTTTAGTACTAATTCCTGCCAATGTTTTATACAATAACGATCAGGCTAAATTAATGGAAGATCTACAACCTGAACGTAAATCTTACGAATGGATTACTAGGTCCAATGTAGAAATGCTCAGTTTTAACGAATTTGCTGAAAATACGACTGAAAAATGGGACGATTTCAATTTAACACGAGGGCACATTCGCAACTACGGTGGCACGAATATGAAATATGTTCTCATAGGAGAGCTTAAAGATAATAACCGATTTATAGGTACAGGCCGTGTTGTATTCGACGTTAATTCTCAAATTATTGATTCTGAAAAGGGACCTTATACAAATGTATATACGGAAGATTTACAACGCGTATTTCGACGTTTGCATTTTGCAGAATTTGGAGGTATTCCCATGAAAATTATCTATTTCATTTTAGCCTCGTTACCTGTTTTGTAATCATTACTGGCGTTTTAATTTGGATTGAAGCACGGAATAAAAAAAGCTTATCACTCCGTCAGCGCTTATACACTGCAAAAATTGGCCATATTTATTTGGCTATCTGTTTATCCATGTTACCCGTTACAGCATTAGCCTTTTTGTTTGTGAAATTTTCCAATGGCTATTTTGAAGATAACCAATCAGCCATTTATTACTTCTATTTCATTAGTTGGCTGGTAGCCATTCTTTTTTTTAGTTTTAAAAGAAATAATTATTTCACCAATAAATACAGTTTATTATTGGGTGCAATTCTTGGCTTTCTTATACCTATTACTAACGGAATCGTTTCTAGAAACTGGATTTGGAACACCTTTGCAGAAAACCAATTTGATGTTTTATTCATTGATCTATTCTGGATTGTAATTGCTTTCTTTTCCTTTATTTTTTATGCTAAAATCAGTCCGAAAATCAAAGAGCAAAGTGCTTCTGCCAAAAACTCTATTGACTATAAAATATAGCTGCTTTAAAAGCCGAAGAAGCGAGTAGACTGAACAAAAAGCAAAACAATAATTGTCTACCAGAAAGTAATGCATTAAAAACAGAAAACAACAATCAAAATCACCTCCCTATGCGAACAAAAATAATTACACTATGGATACTTGTCATCCTCGGATTTATATTCCACCATATTTACGGATTAGCGACTGTATTTTTTAAAGAATCGGTATTTATAGAAGGTTCTACCTGAGAAACCCCTTTTTGGGCGCACCAATGGCGAATTTTAATGGAAGGACTAGCCTTTTTATTCGCGATACTTACCGTGCAGTTATCCAAAGGTTGGTTTCGCTGGACTTCCTTTGTTTGGGGAATTGTAGTTGCTCTATTTAATTGCTATCACGTAATAGAAGCCTCTTTACATGAAGCCACAAATTACTCTGAAATATTTATTTTATTATTAATGGCAGTTGCAAGTGTCTTTTTGGTAATGAATTTAAACCAATGGAGAAAGGATACACCTAGTTAATTGTTTTGCCTAAACACTATATTTAATCTTGTCTCCTAAAGAAAAAACCTACCCTATTCTAGATATCTAATCTCAGTATAGGTTTTTCCTTTTTTCATCTGCTGTGCTAATACTATTTGGAACACTAATTAATTATTTGACTAATTTCAAATAACTTGTGTCACTTCCTAAAATTAACTCAGGTATATTTTTTACTTTACTTTTAAAACATCATTCCAGTTGCAAGCCCTTGCGATAGTGCAACTTCTTTTATCGCCTCTATTTCACCAGGGTCTAACCAGATTCCTTTGCATTTTGGACAGCGATCTATTATTATTTCATTGTTATGCTCTTTAAGTAATATAGAACCATCTACTGGGCAAATTCTTGTAGATTCTCTTGCTACTAAAATTTTTATTCTGCATTCAGGGCAAGTAGGCTGATTCTCAAATTCCCGTTTTGTCTTATTCTCATTACAATGTATACAAATCTCCTTTTTCTTAAACCAATTCATAATTTTTCTATTATTATTCGCTACAATAACGATATTATCATTTTTTCATCTAAAGTCACTTAATTTTTTGTGTAGGTAACATATCGCGCGAAAAATATATTACATTTTGGGGTTATTTCGTGTTTTTAGCCATCCGATACATTCCTTTCAGGTTTTCTATCATTATGTCAGATTCAAACCTAAAGTTATCGACTAATCCAAATCCCATTCTTTTATAAAAGTTAAGCGCTTTCTCTTGCGTATCCATAACTTCGAGCCACAAAATTGAATTTTCTTTTGCGCAAAATTCTTTTTCAACCCAATTTATAATTTTTTCACCAATTCCTTTGCCTTGAACAGCTTGATCTAAGTAAATTCGCTGCAATTTGGTTGAAAAATTACATTTTAAACCACTTATAGGCTCCTCTAACAAAACTCTTAATATTCCAACCAACTCATCGTTATGGACTACAAAATAATATCGCGAATTAGGATCATTCAATTCTTTTTTCAGATTGTTTTCTGAATAAAGATTGTTCAAATATGATTCTCCTCCGTCTAGCCACAAATGTTTATAAACTGGAAGGTAAATTTTACGCATCAGTTCATTTAAACTCTTATGATTCCGAAATTGGATCTTACGTAAAGATAGGTTCGAAGATATCTTATACATTCCTATTTTATTTTTTAAAGTTAGAACATTGGCTGTAAAATAGCCAGAGACCAAAATACACTTACTTTCCTATTTAGCCCCTAACCCTTATTATTTAACACTTCTTTGTAGCGGCAATTTTATTACTTTTTAGGTCGGTTTTTATAGTTTTTTACAATACCGTAAATTGAGAATATAAAGGTGATTAGGTACAAAATGGCCAATGCCGGTTTCTCAAATTTAAGATTTTCAAAGTCGAATTGTTTAAACAATGCTACTCCAATAATTATTGCCATTATTGTGAAAAAAAAATGTGATGCTTTTATATTTTTCATACCATTAATTTTTAATTAGAACGTCGATTAATGTCCCTATTACTATTGCAACTAAAGAGAATGTTAAAAAGCCTAAGAAGTAAGAAAATGATGCTTTAACATAATTGAAAAATTTGCTTTTATCAAAAAACTGTCCAATTGCCCAAGCGGAATAAATAAGACTTATAACACCTGCAATTTGCATTAAATCTATATTAGTTAAACCTTTAAATAGTGCGAAAACGGAATAAATCAACATTGCAATTCCCATTACAAAACACAATAAAATTAAAATTTCAAAAAAGTTATAGTTATATTTTTTGAAAAATAATTTTGTCCAAAAGGCAATAAATACCCCCATAATAATATTTGCATAACCATAATGCTCTTGAATCCATTTAAAAATAGTTCCTGTTGTTGATTGTTCTGATTCTTCAAATTGTATATAACTATCCTCTATATGAAAGAAATGGTTTATAAGCGAATAAATTAAAGAAGTTACGATTATAAAAAGAATAGGTTTTACTAGTCTAGTCCTGTTTTCTAAAATGAATTTTCTAACATTTTCACCTGGTCTTATTAATAGTTCTTTGATTGTAAACAAAATTCCACGCTCAAAATTCAAAACATTTCCAATTTCTTGTGAAATATAATGTCCGTCAATTCTTTTAATTTTAACTGGTTGCCCACAGTTGGGACAATAGTTCTGATTTATTTCGGCTTTGCAATTTTTACAATTCATCAATTTTCTTATATTTCAGTCTTATACTTTCGGCAAATCTTTTGCCTTCTGTTGGTTTGGTAAAATTGCCGCTAACAATTGCATACAGCTATTTCCATAGGCTAGAACTAAATTAGTAAAAGAAAAGTAACCAGAGGGAAATCCGGGAATATTTTCCAAGTACACACAGAACTAGCAATTAACGACACCCTTTGTTATCGCAAGAATGCACTACCTATCATTTGTAATTAGTGGCGGTTACGAGTTAGCAATACTATATTTTTTTATTTGATGTTTTTTTGAAATCCACCAGTTGAAAACTGGCGGGAGATGAGAATATTATCATTTTTCATCTAAAGTCACTTACTATTTTGTGTAGGTAAGCATAGCATCTAAATAACAATTGATAATCTGCAGGTTCTGTTTTCTAACTAAATAGATTTTATTTTCTATTTAGTCTCTGGAGGTCGTGTGCAGCGGTTACTATTGTTGTGCGTAATTGAAAAAAATCATTACCATCAATTTCGTTGCAATTTATAATAATATTAAATACAGGTTTAAATTGATTATGTGATGTTGCATTATAAGTAATTAACGATTAATCCGAGAGCTCCAAAATAGACAATAATATAGATTATTTGTTGTTATATTACAACAAATAATCTAAACCAGTTGTTATGAATATTAAATATGTAGTTCTATTCTTTTTATTAAACTCTTTTGGTGTCTTTGCCCAAGTAAATATAGGAAAAAGTAAATCTCCATTAAATCTTTATGTTTCAGCTCACAAGCAAGAGACATTTGATAAACTTAAAAATATTGAGACTATTTTTGTTGTACCTAATTCAGTGTTAGATAAAGAAAAGCTGAAAGAAGCAATCAAAGAAGTTTGGACATTTAACAAAATTACTTTTGTGGAAGAAGAGTTAAGTGATGAAGAACCTAAAAAATACGATCCCTTAAACAGTATAAAACAGTATATTTTACCTAATAAAATGGTAATTTGGTTAGTCGATAATGTGTACTCAAAACAAAAATTTGGAGGTATAGGAGGTCCAAATATTAGAACGGTAGGGGCTTATATTTCTTTCAAATTTAAAGCAGTTATTTTTGAAAATATTAAAAAAAATAAAAAAGGAAAACTTAAATATGACAATGTAACTATTGCTGAGATATTTTTCACTCCCAATATAAGGCTAAGGCAAGATGTTTCGCATTCTGTAGGCGGAAAAATGAAGTTTGGTAGTCTTGATAAGATTAATGAAAAATATGGAGAAGAACCAGGCCTTTACAATTTTAACCTTGGGTATGTTAAGAATTATTTTCAAGAGCTAAACCAAAGATTATCTAATTCACAAAATTTAAAAATAGAGGATGGGATTAAAAAGATTAAGAAGCTTAAAGAATTGAAAAGAAAAACACTTTTTGTTCCCAAATGGAGCTTAATGAAATATAAAGCAATGGCAGCCACTTATGGTAAGACAAGAACAGCAGAAGAATTGTTTGGGAAATACGGTCATAAATATGAGATCTTATCGAATGCGGAGATAAATTCAAAAATAATGAATGGTGATGATTTCTATTATTTAATGCACACTCAATTCAATCAAAAACGTATTATTTCCATAATACATAGTACTACGGGTGAAATTATTTATTTAGATGAAAAAGGGAGCTATAATATAAATGACTCAGATATGAAAGTATTGGGTAAGTTGATTAATTAGTACAGCTAAAACAAATAATAAGTAAAAATTTAGAACCGTAGCCTGATTAAGGTTTCGGTTCTATTTTTTTTAGGATTCCGCTTTTCTATTTATCACACCACATTTTATTCCTATAATATTTATTTTAAATCCTTTATTTTTATATGGTAGCAGAGAATGTAGTAAGATAAATAAGTTTTTTTTTGCCAAATAGTAATTATACTTTAATTTACTGCGCAGCAGTCCACACTTATTTTGACAGGTAGATTACGAAATGTCAATGGTAGTATTTTGAGGTACTAAAAATGTATCGAGAATACGTTTTTTATGTTCTCCGATACATTTCCGATAAGAAATCGAAACACACGAACAGCCAAAATCTC
>JAZGEQ010000052.1:0-5619 GCA_036478775.1 Cellulophaga sp. | reverse complement strand
TTGTATACATATTTCAGGACGGGTCATAATGACACCTAACGGTTGGTATATGGTTTGTTGCGTGGTTAAGCACCTAATTTAGCAAATAAAAACCGAGTAGAAAATCCGCGAGGATTTTCGTAAGTAGTATAGAAACAAGCAATTAATTATACACGTCTTTGTTGTAGCAAGTTTTATTTCAATAATTAGTTAGGAATAATTTCTTATACATTGTGCGACTCAATGATGCCGTTTCACCACTTATTAGTTCTAAACTATATTTTCCACCACCATGTTTAAGAACTTTGGTGATTTTAGATTTTTCAACAATATATGTACGATGAACTTTAACAAAATTATCTGCAAGTAATTTTGATAGCTTTTCTAAATTTTTGTCATGTAGAAAGCAACGTTTATTGACAGTATGTATTTCGGAGTAATTTCCTGAAGCTTTAATAAATTCAATATCTTCAATATTAATTAAACTAATAACTCCTTTAGATTTAATAGTCAGATATTTTAGTTTTTCACGATGTGTTCCATTACCATTTAAAAATCTATCAATAGCTACCTTGAATCGTTCTTCTAAAATAGGCTTACTAATAAAGTCTAAAACACCAAAGTCAAAAGCAATGGATGCTTTTTCTCTATTTGCTGTAATTATAATTGTTTGAAAAGATGCTGACGTAACTAATTTAAGCAGTTTAAAACCATCCTCACCGTTTAAATTAAGATCCAGAAATAACAAATCATATACTCCCTCATTGACACAATACTTTGCATCTGCTAAAGTATGTGATATTGTAATTTTACAACCACTTAAGTGCTTTTTAACTAAATCGGAAATATGATCAGCAACTAAAGTCACATCTTCTACAATTAAAACTCTCATACATTGTGTTTGATTTCAATAATGGACTCCCAGCCATTTTTAACTTTATGCGAATGCAATTTCCATCTTCCAGGATAACATTCTTGTAATCTGGCTTCGACATATTTTAGACCTGTGCCTGAAGTATACATGTAATCTGTCGTTTTTATATCGCTATCATTAAAAAGATGATACGATATTGAACTTGATGTTTCTTTTTTACTTAACTCAAAGTTAGCATCTTGATTGCCAGAATATCCATGCGTAATTCCGTTTTCAACAAGCGTGTGAATAACTATTGGGGGAATCATTTCATCACCAAGAATTCCATTTACCTCCATCTTATAGTTGGCCTTTTGTTGAATGCTCATAATTTTAAGATGCGCTCTACATATTTCAATTTCTTGATTTATCGGAACAAGTTTCTTCTTACTCATTATAGATAATAAATGAAACTCTTCTGATAATGCTTCTATCATTTTACTAGCAGTTTCTGGTTCTTTTGATATTAATTGTTGTAATGACATTAAAGAGTTTATCATAAAATGAGGTAAAATGCGCTTTTGTAAAAATTGATATTCAAGACGTTCTAATTTAAGTTTTGCTTCGTTAAGCAACTTTGTTTTATATAATATTCCTTTTGCTGAAATGAAAATCATGACTAGAGCAAAAATAACCATGCCGATGCTATCTAACTTATAAACTAGAGATGTAATTATAAAATTGCTATATACGAAATCATAACTTTCGATAGTATTACTATCGTCTAAGTAATTAAGGAGAAATAAAATAAATAATGATGTTGTGATAACACTACTGTTTTTCAATTTTTTTATTGAGGCAAGTAAGCTTATACTAAAAGGTAAAAAACTGAGAGTAACTGCAATATTAGCGTTGGTTAAAACAGCAAAAACATAAACTATTATAAAAGCTAGAATTGAAAGTAAAAGGGTCTTCTTTCGATATTCATATTCAAAGTGTAAAATAAAAAGTAATATAAAATAAGTGATATATTCTAGTCCACTTCTAAGTGTGTAGCTATGTATAAAAGAGGCAGATGGGACAAGGCCATTCCAATAAAGGACCTCATAACCAACTAATAAACTATTAACTAAAAATAAAAGCCCTAGTAGAAGAAAAACTTTTTTTTTATTTAGAGAAAAGTATAACACTAAGTTTATAAGTAAAAAGAAAATGAAAACCCCAAAAAATAAAATGGGAGCAGTTGTCATTTCAGATTTGTGTTTTTGAAATCCCTCTAAATTGCCGATAGATAAATCTCTAATAATTGCTCCAGTTTGATTTTTATAGTTTGTAAATTCTATCTCAATTTTGTTATTTCCGTTTACTAGGTATTCTTTTGGAATTCTTTCTGTTATTAAGTTTTTACCACCAATTTTAGCTTGTGATAATTTTTTAACTATTCCATTTCTAAAAAGTAATTTATCATTCAAATAGAGATTTGCGGCGTTTATATTAGTCCTAAATTGTAACCAAATATCTCTACCATTTATAGCCTTTTCAGTAATTTTAAAATCTAGTGTTAGATACCAAATACCTTTTCCTTCCTTTACGATATCATTAATACCTTTAGAATTCAGCTTGTCTGCTACAAATTGCTTTGTATTTCCTTTGTGTAAAGTTGAAATATTATAGGTGCTTAAATCAATGACATTCCCAGAATATTCAGGAATTTCTTTGACAGACGTAACATTCAAAAGAAAACTTAATATTAGAAGTAATTTCAATTTTATTTAAAGATTAAGATTCGATTTTCTGATAAAGGTACTTCTTCCATATTCCTTTTTTATATAATTGTATTTAAGTTGTTGACACAATATTATTTACTAAAACTATGCTATTTATATTTTGGAATAATGAAGCGAGCAACAACTATATCAAATCGACCGCCTGGAAAAAAAGTATCTTGTATTGAGTTTACTGTTGGAAAATCAATTGAACCTGATCCACCTGATACTGTTAATGAACCATCAGCTCCAATAGCGATACCTTCGAAAAAATCGCTTCCTTCTCCACCGAATAAAGTGGAATAATGAAGGAATGATCCGCTCGAGTCAAGGATTGTAACAAATGCATCGGTTTTACCTCTGAGGTTTGATTCTTTAGGGCTGTTAACAGGAAAATTGTTAGAACCTGTAAAGCCGACAATAAATGCATTACCTTTCTCATCGACTGCAAGATTTCTAGGGCCGTCATTATTCTCTCCTCCCAAATAAGTTGAATATACAACATCTCTCTTTTGTAGATTTATTCTAGTAACAAAGGCATCTCTAACTCCTCCAAAATCAGGTTGGAACGCACTGGTGGTGGTTGGGTAGTTTGATGAATTTGTAAATCCCATCATAAATACATCCCCTGAAGTGTCAACATCAATACTGTAGAGTCTCTCAGATTTCCCCCCTCCAAAATAACTAGCAAATTTAATAACTGACCTAGTTGGGTCAATTAAAGCTAAAAAAGCATCATCTTTTCCTTTGTTTTCCTCTTGTATCGCATTTTTTATAGGAAAATTTAATGAATTAGTTGTGCCGGCAATATAAAGTTGACCAATGCTGTCCAACGCTATTGCGAAACCTATATCGTCACCAGATCCGCCCAGATAAGTTGATGTTAGCATTTTTCCATTAGAATCAAGAGTTGTTATGAAAGCATCAATTCCACCAGCTGATTTTGACTGTATTGCTCCATCTGAGGTTGGAAAGTCATCAGACGCAGTACGTCCAATAATATGAATGTTGCCATCTTGGTCAATAGCGATACCTCTTCCGTCTTCATCATTACTACCTCCAAGAAAAGTTGACCAAACAACTTTTCCATCAGGGTTGAGTTTAACAACAAAAGCGTCACTCTTCCCTCCAAAATTGGATTGATACCCATTAGAATTTATTGGAAAATCAGACGAATATGTAGTACCTACGGCATAGATATTACCCAAAGAATCTGATATAATACCTTGGACGGCATCCCATTCCGTTCCCCCAAGATGAGTTAAGTAGTTTACCTCCGTGCCTTTGTTGTTTAGTTTTACAACAAAAGCATCCATTCCTCCTTTAAGGGTGTATTGGTGTTCATCATCGCCCAGTAAGTTTACAGAGTTTGAGTGGCAACCTAGGTATGTATTTCCAGCTGGGTCAACGGCAACAACATCAGCGTCATCGGTTCCAAAGCTCCCCAAATATGTTGAGTAGACGATTGAAGGTGCCAACTCTTGACAATACAATTCTTTTTTAGTAAAAAATAGAATAATCGTTACTGTAATAAATAGTTTCTTCATAATATGATTTATTTTAAAATCAAAATTAAATACAAAGAGTATATCTATTTAAATGTAAATGATGAAGTGCACAAGGATCGTTTGAATATCACATAAGCTTATCCAATAAAAAATACTAAATTAAGTTCAGGATAGTTTCTCTTACGGAATTTGCTACAACGTTGGTGTATAAGAATAGTGCGGTTTTGTGTGCGAGGATTTTCCGTAGGAAAATCAGACGTAACAAAAAAGCAACTACCTTTGATTAAGCACTAAACTACGCATTATTTTTATACGGTGTTGTAAAACGTTTTTTCTAAAATGGTAGTTCGTTTTGAGTTTCCCATTCTTGTTTTGTCATAATATTCATTGAAAGCACGTAATTTTTCCAAAAATATTTTCCTTTTTTAGTCATACTATAATAAACTCTTTGGTTTTCTTCATCGTCAATCCGTTTAATCAATCCGCTATAAATTAATTTTTCAATTATAATCTTATCTGTGTTTTTTGGAATAGATTTAAATTGACTTATTTCAGTTCCTATTCCTTCAAAATATGTTGAAACCTCGGTTTTCAAAAACTCCTCATATTCTTTGTCTAATTCTTTTTTCGAATCTTCTGAATATTCCGAGTCGTCAGGACTTTCAAGATTAATATATTGCTCTAATTTATTTCTTTCCTTTTTCGATTCAGTTAGGTCAATTCTTATACTTTCAATTAGTTTGTCTTTTTCCTCGTTTGTTGAAACAAGTTTTTGGATTTTTAAATTTAATTGAGATATTTCAGCATTACCTGCTTTTTCTTGCTCGTATTTGAACTCTTCTTTGGCTATTTTTTGTTTGTCTTTTAAGTCTAATATTTGTTCATTTACTAAATTCTGCTTTCTCCCATTTTTAGCAAATTGAACTAAAAATTCAATCAACCAAGTGAAATAGGGCAGTAGTAAAACGTATCCGATACTAAACACAAGAGGATAGTATAAATTGTATTGTATTTCGCTGAAATTTTCGGTGATGTAATTAATTCTGTTTTCAATGACTTTGTCTGATAATAAAAGTGTGAAAATAGGTCTCCAGTTAAAAGCAATCCAAGAAAATAAAAATGAAAAAAGAAGTGGATTTTTTAACCTTTCATTTGACACTTTAAAAAAGTTAGATATAAATTCTTTCATAGTATTTTGGTTGGTTGGTCAAATGTTTTACAACGTTGGTGTGTATGAAACGTAGCGTATAAAAATACGATAAATTTCAGGTTAATCACAGAGTCGAATTTTTATATTTTGTTTTTATCTTTTCTATCTCAAAAGCCAAATTAAAAATTTGGCGGAACTCAGTAAATAGGAGCAGACCTTTGAATTTAGCACTTACTTAGCTATGTTTTATACACGTCTTAAGTTTACATTTCATAAATTCAAGTAATAAATCAGAAAGCACAAAAGAGAGGAATAAGGTTATTATACACGCAGAGACTATAGATCTCGTCAACATTGAAAATC
>JAZGEQ010000051.1:0-111062 GCA_036478775.1 Cellulophaga sp. | reverse complement strand
TATGATTATCTAACAATTTTAAATACTTTTTAAAACCTGAATAATTGTTTTTAAATTGATAATGAATTCCTTTTTCATCCATTACATCAAAGACATCTTTACTAATATCTATACCATAAAATAGTGTGTCTTTATTCATAAGAAAATTGTTTTTGAAAGGACTATCTACTTTACTTTCTACTAATTAAAAACGAGGTCTAAAGCCTCAAACAATTGTTCGAAATCTAGGTAGAAAAGAGAGGGGATTTTCAATGTTGACGAAGTCTAAGCTTCTACGTATATAATAACCTTATTCCTCTCTTTTGTTCTTTCTGATTTATTAAATGAATTTATGAAATGTAAACTTATGATGTATATAAAAAATAGGGCAGAAAGTGCTTGAACAAAGGCTAGTACGTGTCTGCGAGGTCCCCATATTTTTAATTTCTATAGCTAACGACAATAATTAAAGTTGCAAAAGGAGAAAAAAATGAATAATTTTTAAAAACCATAACTAATTGACAATCAACAATAATATTTGACGTCAGTCAGAATTATGACCAACCAATGATAAAATTCTTTAGAAAAATTAGACAAAATTTGTTGTCCGAAGGAAAAACTGGAAAGTATCTCAAATATGCCGTTGGGGAAATCGTGCTGGTGGTTATCGGGATTTTGATAGCACTTCAGATTAACAATTGGAATGAATACCAAAAACAACTAAAAACAGAAAAAGAAATTCTAAAAGAACTCAAAATTGGTTTAGAATCTGACTACAATAATATCACTACATCTATAGATGACCACCTCGAATTCATAAGGAGTCAGGAAATTATTATTGATTGGATTGACAGAAATTATGAATACAATGATTCATTAATACCCCATTTCAAACACATGCATTTTACTTCTTTATTTTTTCCAAAAGATGCCCAATTCAAGTCTTTAAATCAATTTGGTCTAAGGAATATTTCCAATAAAGCATTGGGTGATCAATTAACAGATTTATATGATTTCATTTATAAGGATATCCTTTATTGGCAAAACGAATATAAAAATACAAGTATTGATTTTAGAAGTACACTTGATGAGTTAGGTTTTGAGTTTGTTAAAGACACAACTGAAATAACAATAGACCAAAAACCGACAGATCCAACGGCATTACAATCAAATAAGGCATTTTTATATAATTTAAAAGGGACAAGTGCAACATTAAAAATATATACAGAACATAAACTTAAAATAGCTAGAAAAGAGATATTGAAAACTATCAATATGATAGAAAAAGAAATAGAACAAGATTAACGAAAAGCTAACAACGGCTATAATATATTGTAGGTAAGTGTTTTACCCGAAGTAAGAGATAATAAAAAAAAGATATAGCTAGCGGACTATAAAAGCCGAGTTTAACCACAACATACCGAGCCGAGACGTTGTAAGCAAGCTGTAAAAAACCGAAATGAACGAGATTCTGAATTGGAATATTGACAAAGAACAATTGATTGACTACAAAACTGATGGTTGGATTGAATACTATTTTATGACTTCACCCAATAATGAATACGGAATTGTGGTCTACAATATTCACGAATGGAGAATGGGTGCGGAATCTGGATTAATCGGAATTTACTCAAATCCTGAAAAACCTATACTCGAACTAAATTCAAGCCGTACTTGGATTTGGTTTGCTTATGGAAAAACATTTGACTTTCTTAACAAATCTGAATGCATTGTTTGTAAAAAGCCTGCCAATAATCCAAATAATTCGAAAGGTGGTTTCTCTTTTGTTTTTATAAATCTAAAAAAGAAAAGGTTTGCATTCTATGATTTTGACGATACTTCAATTTATTATGGAGTTAAAGAATTAGAAAAAGATAAAGCGAAATTATTCGAGATTCATCCAAAGGAATTAGAGCTGTTGAATAAAGAAAAACGCACGAATGAAATCATTGGTTTGACTAAATTAAAATGGTTTAACTTAGTTGATTTTGACAGAGCAATGGAAAAATATTATGAATAAAAAAGCCAGCTTGCAACAATGTATAACCGTAATTACGGCGGATTCGACTACGTCCGAATCCACTCGGAATTGCGAGCGTCAGTGCTTAACCGAAAATTAGTGAATGGTTATACGAGACCGTTGTGCTTCATTATGACAAACCGCTAACCAATGATTAAATTCTTTAGAAAAAAACGATACGACCTTATGGAAAAAAATAAAACTGGAAAGTATTTTAAGTATGCCATTGGAGAAATTATACTTGTCGTAATTGGAATTTTGATTGCTTTATCTATTAATAATTGGAATGAGAATAGAAAGGATAAAAAGTATCTGAATCAAATATTTTCCTCTATCGAAAACGAATTAGAAGAAAGCAGCATTGATATTAAAAAAGTGATTCCTAAGCAACTGGCATCTGTTGACACCATAGAAGTTTACTTGAATAATGAAAAAGTCACTTTATACGAAATAATGATAAGAGCTAATGGTATTCAAATGCCTAACATAAAAACTAACTCGTGGAATGCTATTGCTAATTCTAAAATTGAATTAATTGAATATGAAAAGTTATCTGCTTTATCTGATATTGAAGAAGGGAAAGAAAATCTGGCTCAGAGAATAGAAAAACAAATGGAATATATATTTCAAAACTTTGAAAAGACTGATAAAAACAAGAAGATAATTGTAAAGATGATGATTTTAGATATAGTTGGTGCAGAAAAAGAGTTACAATCTAAAATCGAAGAGTTAATTAAAAAATAACGAAAGCACAACAAAGAACTGTAGCAAAAAACAAGTGAAAATTGGCATATTTTAACCAAAGTACTTTTATAATTTTAATAATAAGGTATTCGAGACTTTGACACTGCAAAAGCTTATTTTGGTAGTTTATTCTAATGTGTAAAACATCGCAAATAGCTACTAATTCTAAAGGTAAGTGCTAATTTATATAGTTACACCAAATTCTTAATTTTCCCTTTAAAATAGAAAAAAATGAAAATTTAGCTCTGTGCTAAATCCAAAATTTATCGTATTTTTAGGTGATACGTTTAATATACAGTTGGTTCTCTGCAAGCTAAAAAAATGCTGTAACTATAATCAAACTATCACTTCTTTAATTAGGAACACAAATACCAAAATTATGCGATTTACACTATTTATACTCCTTTCTCTAGTAACTGCCGTTAGCAGTGGACAAACCTCATTAAAGGAAATTAACCTAATTTCTGGAAATTATAACGTAGGTTTTAAACATTATACAATTTCTGACAGCTCTAGAACGTACAGTAGAATTTATGATTATACCAATCATAAAATTTCTAGACCAATTCCTATAAGTATTTGGTATCCTTCAAACCAAAATATAAATGGCAAGAAACAATTAAAGGTTTTAGATTATTTAGAAATCTTAAAAGAAGAAGAGGAATGGGAACACTTGCCTAAGGAACAAATACTAAATTGGTTTTATTATGCTAATACAACGGAAAACCAAAAGCATCTTATAGAAATAACAAATGCCTACGCTAATTTGGAATTTGAAAAGGATAAATTCCCAGTTATAATTTACGCACCAAGTTATCAGGCTTCTTCTATAGAAAATTTTGCTCTTTGTGAATATTTGGCTAGTCATGGATATATTGTAATAGCAAGCCCTAGCAGAGGTACTGAAACTCGTTGGTTTGGCAGAAATAATGCGAAGGAAATGGAAACTCAAGCCAGAGATGTGGAATTTTTAATAAAAGAGGTTTCAAAATTTCCAATTGCCAATTCTAACAAAATTGCAACTATGGGTTTTAGTTTTGGAGGTTTAGCAAACGTACTTGCACAAACTAGAAATGATAAAATAAACGCTCTTGTTAGTCTTGATGGTACAGAAAGGTATCAGTACAAGTTGTTAAAAAGCTCCCCTTTTTTTAATCACAATAAAATAGATGTTCCCTATATTCATATGGCGCAGAAAGATATACCCGAAGAAGTTCTTAAAGAAGATACTATTGATGCTGCGTTAAATTCAAAATTTCAATTATTCGATAGCATAACTAATAGCGACGCATATAGTTTAAAGTTTCATAATCTAACACATTCTTATTTTAGTACGTTAGGCGTTCTTTTTGAACAAAGAGATAAAAGACAGGACAAAAATGATTTTGAAATTATGGCGTCCTACAAATTGGTTTCAATTTATACATTAAATTTTTTAAACGCCTATTTAAAAAAGGATGAAAGTGCCATAAAATTTATTGAAAACAATCCTCTGGATAATGGAATTGCAAAGAGTCTTTTGAGCAAAAAAACTAAAAAAGCCAATAGTCAAAATTTTACTTTCAAAGATTTTAATGAATTAGCCTTAAAACAAGACTATAATAGTCTTTACGGCTTATATGTTGCAACCAAAAAAAAGAACCCTATGCTGGACCTTCCAGAAGGTAATCTTAACACACTTGGACTACAACTCGTTTTTAATCCGAAAACATCAGAACAAGGAATACATGTTTTATTGTTGGCTACAAAACTTTATCCAAATTCTGCAAATCTTTTTGATAGTTTGGCGGAGGCATATTTATTTATGGGTACTAAGGAAAAGGCTATAGAGAATTTTGAAAAATCATTAAAACTAAATTCACAAAATCAAAACGCGATTGACAGATTAAAACAGATTAGGGAATAAAGCTAAGTGGCTAACAAAGAATTAATATGCTTACGTCAAAACATGGTGTAAACTATGTCCCTTTAACTTATGTAAACGATGTATCTTAACGAACAAATGTTGGTATGGAAAAAATAACCAAATTAGCAGAGCTGTAGAATGGTTAAATAAATAACTACCTACAACTCTGTTGATTCTATAATAATTATATATTTAACTTTCGTTCTAATTTACTATTTTTTTGTAGCTGTCATTTCCATTCCATCACCTTTCATTAGTAAATTAGTAACATTCCCTTTTTTATCTAGTATAAATTCTAAATCGTGAGTTTGTTCACCATCAATAAACTTATGAGTTGCATAGCAATTAATGGCTACTTCATCTCCTTGAGAACCTCCATACAATTGATTTCCTTTTATACGAACGGTAAGTACAAATTCTGGCGAAAATTCATAAACACCCACATACTGTTTTAAATCTTTGTTAGACAATGTAATAAACTTACCTTTTGATGGAATTTTTTCTTTATGATGGTTATAATTAATTACCCTAGAAATTTTCCATTCATTATTCTCTAGCAACCATATATGAGAAAAATTTGCTTTTGTATCTCCAAAACTATGAATACCTGTTTGCAAGGCTCCATATAGATTATCACCTTTATATAAAGGAAACACTTCTAAACTTGCCTTGTCCAAAACACGTTCGATAACATTTTTACCAGAAAAACATAAATTTTCTTTTACTGACTTAATAAAGTGTTTTTTTGATTTTGTAATCCCATCTCTATCGTGATAAAACTCTATACCGTCTACAACCAATTTTTCCATCTGTTTGAGGTTACATTGATTAAAACCAACTTCAAATAATAGGCTATCTTTTGCTTTTAGTGTGGCAAATAAATCTGAACCCTTTTCAATTTGTGCATTACAACTACTTATTGCAAAGAGAAGAAATAATACAGCCACTGTTTTTACTTTGTGAATCATTTTTTTAATTTAAGTTTCTATTTATCTATAGGATGCAAGAAAGTATGTAAAGGTTACAAAATCACAAAAAAAATGTTTAGAACTTGATATTTGAGTACCATTGGGGAAATTAAAATCTGCATAAAAAAATTAATCTTTACAAGCTAAAAATTAGGAATGTATAAAGAAACTTTACGGAATGTCTTTAGAGTTGGATATTTTGAAAATGTATACAAGTAAAGCACTAATAGGCAGAACTGGAGCCTCTTTATTAATCTCCCTTAATTTTTTAAATTGCCATTTAGAATAGAAAAGTTAAAAATTTGGCGCTGTGCTAAATCCAAAATTTAGCGTAATTTTATGCGCTACGTTTCAAATACAGCCCGCTGTGTTTAATCCTTAACTGTCCAACAATAAGCAAAAAAAAGTACTGAATATATTTATAACCTTAATTCACGAATGAAAAAAATTGGTATTTCACTTATAATATTATTTCTGTCGATCCAAGCAAACACTCAAAACAGCCCCGATATAATGGGGCTATATAATTTAGGGTCGTCTTCTCCTGCAGGAGGAAGTCATTTGTTTGTATTAGAAAATGGGAATTATGCCATTACCTATTTCGGAGGTGTACAAAATGGAAAATGGAAAAATACTCAAGGAAATATTTATGAGTTTACACCCAATCTTAATGAAAGTACATTTGAATTGTCTGGACGATACAATAAAGATTTAAAAAACAAAACAAAAATCTTTTTTAATAGTTTTGAAAATAGCGAAACGTTTATTCAGTTGAGAACGGCACCAGAAGAAAAGTACACTATGCAGCGTGTATTTAACAAAGGAGCAAACTGTTTTTCATATCCTTATGTAAATACATTTAAAACAACGGCAAATAGTGTTTCATTTATGTCTATTCAGCATAATGATGACGATACAAACCCTTCAATAATTACAATCAAAAATCAGGAAGGGTATAATGATTTTATCGTTAATTTTATTGAAGTAGATAGTTATGAAGCAGAACCATTTTTAGTGACATTCAAAGAGAACAAACTTTATTTTAAAGATGGTAATTTTTCAGATCGCTCTCCTTTAAATGAAGAAGGTGAGGATATTCAATTCATTAAAAGCATGATTAAAATGGAAGCAAACAGAGATACCATCTACTTTAACCCATCTTATAATATGTTTGGTCAATTTGTTGGTAATAAAGGCCGACAGAACATACACGAGCACCATGTATTCAATGAACAAAAAGATGCTTTTATCGATACTAAGTATTATGTTGAAGGCCAAGAAAACATTAAATCAGATGATTCGTTTGAAAATATGGCAATCATCTATGCCTACAAAGTTTTAAAAAATTACACGAAAGAATCCGTCAAGTATAAAATAAATAAAAAAGCATTGTTTCACGTTAATTGTAATTAAATAAGTTGCAAACAATTAAATAGCTACTAAAATTAGCACGAAAAAAAACAACGGCTATAATTCATTGTGACGGAATTTCTTACTGGAAACTCATATCTTTAACCCAGCGCTTGGTTACAGCGAAATAATCATCGCGGACTATTTCACAACGAAACCATAGCCTCACCCTTAGAAATAATTTAACCACCAGTTTATGACATACAAAAACATAATTTATCTAGTTCTATTAGTAACTTGGTTCTCCTGTAAATCGGAAATAGCGAAAGAAGAAGTGCCTCCAAAGGCCAAAAATGTTATTCTTTTAATTGCAGATGGCACAGGTTTATCACAACTATCCTCCGCATTCTATTTTAAGAAAACGATTCCAAATTACACACGTTTTAAGCATATAGGGCTTATTAAGACGTCTTCGTCAAGAGAAGATATTACGGACTCTGCTGCAGCTGCTACGGCTTTTGCAACGGGAGAAAAGACATATAATGGTGCCATTGGTGTTGCCGATGATTCTACCAAAATTAAAAATTTGGTTGAAATTGTATCTCTGCAATATATTAAAACTGGCGTAATCTCTACGTCATCTATACAACATGCTACTCCGGCAAGCTTCTATGCGCATGTTATAAATAGAGGACTCAATGAAGATATTACCGAAGATATAGTTGTTTCTGATATTGATTTTTTTGCAGGAGGTGGTACAAAGTTTTTTAATAAAAGAAAAGATGGAAAAAACTTATTAGAGGAATTGAAAACGAAAGGGTTTGGGATAGATACTACTGCCTTGGGTGACTTTGCAGCAATAAAACAGTATTCTAAAATGGCTTATTTATTAGCAGAAAATCATATGGATCCTGTGGCCAAAGGTCGCGGTGATTTTTTACCTAAAGCCACCGAATTAGGGATACAATTCCTTAGTAAGGATGCAGATAATTCTAATTTTTTCATGATGGTAGAAGGTTCACAAATAGATTGGGCAGGGCATGAGAATAATGCTGAATATCTTATCTCTGAGCTTATTGATTTTGATGATGCTATTGGAAAAGCTCTAGATTTTGCAGAGAAAGATGGTAATACATTGGTAATTGTAACTGCCGATCATGAAACTGGTGGATTTACCTTGGCGTCTACGCTTAAGAAAACAGAAGACGGCAACTCTTATAGTGATTATAAAGAAATTACAGGGAGTTTTTCTACCAATGGGCATTCGGCAACATTAATCCCTGTGTTTGCTTATGGTCCAGGAGCTGAGGATTTTTCTGGTATTTATGAAAACACGGAAATCTTTCATAAAATATTGAAAGTTACTAATTGGAATAATAAAAATTAATTGCTCTTTTGTATAAAGTAAACGAAGAAACGGAATTGGAATATGATTGTGAAAATTGAAAATTTTTCCCAATATTTTGTAAAAAATAATTGTTTGTTCTCCCCTACTCGGAAAATCCAGTGGATTACCCCCTAGTTTGTTCCTTTTTTTGTAAGTTAATTGCTTTAACACCCAACTATTCTTAAAAAAAACATTGGCACACATTTAAAAAAATCAATGAAAATTAAATTACTACTGACGTTTTTTACTCTCATTTCAGGACTCACAGTTTTCGGACAATTTAGTCATGAAAATGTTGAGACGGATTCATCTAAAATTGAAGTTACTAGAAATTCGGTTTATCATATTTTCGAAGAAACTTACAAGAACAAAGATTCAGTCTGGTATAGTGCACACTTTATTAAAGATACGACAAGATTAAATACGGAAGGTTGGATAAAAAAAAGTGGAAAAAGATTCGGAATTTGGAAAGAATACAACTTCAAGAAACAATTATTATTTACTCGGGACTATGACAATGCAATTTGTGAAGTGAATAAAAAACTATTTCCTTATCACGAAATACTTGAAAGAATGAAGAAAAAGGCTGATAGCTTAATTATTTCTAATTATGGTCAAGAGTTTTTCGACAATCAAGTACGTTTTGATTTTAACAATTATGCTTACGACAAAGATGGTTATGTTGGGAATTGGACAGAACCTATGAAAAGAAAACCAACTAAATTTCTTTTTCGATATCAAGTTAGACTAAAAAACTCGGATTGGCAAAATGAAATGATTGGAATTAATCTTGACCAAAATGGTACTTACGTTCCAAGTCACGACAGATTTAACAACAACGGATTTGAAAAAATAGATTTATATAACAAGGCTTTTGAAATTGACAAGTCAAAAGCTATTTCAATTGCAAAAACACACGGATTAATAGGAGAAAATATTTCTGAATTTTTAAAATGGGAGAGATTTAATAACGCAACCTTTTATGACGGACAATTCAGATACTACATCACAGAATTGACTAATCAAGTTGATGAAATAAAAAAAGAAGGTCGTTCGAGAATAACCTATAAGTTTAATGTTTATTCATTTAATCCTTGGACAGGAGAATTTATAGAGATTAAGAAAATGAAACAAGTCAAGGAATGGGAAAAAGATAGTGGATTTACATCTGGATTATTACCTGATGAATAAAAAAAGTGTGGTAATAAGTATAAAAATAATATGGGTAAGTGCTAAATCAAAAGTTGGTGCATATTACAGAGTCCCCCAAACCCGAAATTTATTGTATTTTTATGTGATACGTTTAATATATAGAACGTTATGCTTCACTTAAAATAGTTACGATGAAAAAAATAATACTTTCAATTATTACCATTACAGTTCTATTTGGATGTAATTTAAATAAAACGGATGCAAAACAGAATAGTGAGCACGATATAAATTTGTCTGCTTTAGAAGTTGTCAATAAAAGAATGGAATTCTACAATCTACATGATTTTGAAAAGTTTATACAACTTTACAACAATGATATTAAAATTTACACCTATCCCAATAAGTTATTAGGAACAGGAACGGATAATATAACTTCGATTTTCGAACCTAAGTTTACTTCAAAGTCCATACAAGTTCAAATTGTAAGTCAAATAAACAATGGAAACTATGTTATTAATCAAGAAATAGTTACAGAAAATGGAATTGACACTAAATACGTTTCAATTTATGAAGTCGAAAATGGATTGATTAAAAGTGTGAAATTTGTTAGAGACAATTGAACTTCATAATTTTCCTTTAGCCAACTAGGTTTAAATTTAAAAGATAAAAGCGAAAGCATAACACCGCATATAATTTATTGCTTAAACCAAGCAACTAATCCTTCACTACGACGTTAGTAAATAGATCAAAAACACAACCAGCTTTCCACAAAAAATATTGCATATTATATGGACTTAAAAAATCCTTTCATCTTTTTTCCATTACTAATAATAGCAAATAGTATCGCATATGGGGCAACTATTGTTATCAGTACCTTGTGGAATAAGATCTATAATTACCAAGAAACGTTACCGAAAAAGGAAATAATAGATTCCTTACTTATTTTAGGTATAAATATTATAATAGCAATACCTGGATATCTATTATGGCTAGAAGGCGTAATCGTATTTTCTGAGTCTAATATTTGGATTTCTTTTGTTAGTGTTTTCTTGTTAATGGATTTTTTGATGTACGTTTTACATTATCTATCGCATCGTATAGGAATATTACGTAAAATTCACGCAAAGCATCACGAACATTCCGATAAGTTTAATTGTGTCAGTTTGTACCATATGTCTCCTTGGGAGTCCATCTTTTTCGGATTATTACTAACCGTAATAACCATTTTGTTTCCGTTTAATCTTTATGGTTTTATATTCTTTTTAATTTTCAATTGGTTGTATGGTGTAATCACACATTTAAATGGCAATACCTATAAGCCCTTTGTATTTATTTTCACCACAAATACATTTCATAAAGCGCATCACAAGCTTAATAATAGAAATTTTGGCTTCTATACTTATTTTTGGGATAAATTATTTAAAACAGAAACGAAAAAACACTACCATTGACGTGTTTTGTAACCAGCAGATAATCAATAGGTAATTGTGTCATTCCTGTGGAGACAGGAATCCATGTATAATTGTAAATGGCTCCCTTTTTCCAAAGGGATGACAAAAATAAAGAACAAAACCTATAGTATAATTAGTAGCCCCATTGATGCAATAATTTTGTGCTAATACACCACGCAAAAAATGGTTCTCGATACAAATTATTTTCGGCTGCGCTACTAATAATTGACTCGACCTGACAAAAGAACCTATAAATTGGCTGGTACAAATAATAATTAGACAAACCAAAACTCTTCCCTTTTCTCTTTTCCCTATCCCCTTACCATTGACATTTTTTTTTAGAGAAAACTGGAATCTCGAATTGCCAATTTTTTCTCTTTTCAACCAATTTATTGTTTTAAAAAAAAGTATGCGTTTGTCCTGGCAAGGAGAGTGCTTCTTTATACGCTCCTTCAATTTTTTAAATTGCCATTTAAAATATAAAATAGGAATATTTGGTGCTGTGCTAAATCCGATATTTATCGTATTTTTATATGTTATGTTGAAACAATGAAGGAGTTGAAACTTCAATTAGAGGAGCAAAATGTAAAAATTGATTATCTTTTTTTGCATCTTGTTCTGGTGGAACTCAAGCTGGAATAATGCTAGAAATGCAATTATACAATTTAGATTTTGAGTTAATCCCAATAAAAATTGATAAGGATACAAATGAAAAAGGTGAATTAGCAGAAGTTGTATTGAATCTTGTAAATGAGGGAAAAGCCTTATTAAATCTTGCTACTAACTACACCCTTTCAGACATTCCTATAAACAGAAATTATAACGAAGCTGAGTATGGTGTTTTGACTAAAAATGAAATTTCATCTATTAATAAATGGGCATTAATGGAGAGTGTTTTATTAGACCCCGTATATTCAGGAAGGGCCTTTTATGGAATGCTTGATTGTTTGAAAAGTAAAAAATTAAAACAAAATTCGAATATTCTTTTTTGGCATACAGGTGGGTTGCCTGCTTTATTTAATTATGCAAATGGATTGAAATAATAATAAAAGGTTAACAAGCTATGAATATAGAACAAATACGATCACTATTCCCAGTTACAACAGAGTCTGTTTATTTAAATAGTGCCTCTCAAGCGCCTCTTAATACTTTGGTGAATGATAGGCTTCAGGTTTATTTAAAAACCGAATTAAACCCTATAAACAAAAAAGGGTTTGATCGCCAGTATATACGCATATTATTATCAAAGCTACTGGGTGGTTCTCCAGAGGAATATGCTTTAATGACAAGTACTGGGGTTGGTTTGGGAATTATAGCACAGGGCTTAGACTTAAAAAAAGGGGACAATATTGTAATCCCTGAACGTGAACATTGGAATAATATTTTTCCATGGTTACAGCTTAAACAAAAGGGTGTTGAGATTAGGTTCGCAGAAATTAATGCTGATAATAGTATTGCCCCTGAAGCCATCGAAAAGCTTATTGACCATAAAACACGGGTTGTGGCAATTGCTGCTGTACGGTTTAATAGCGGTTTCAGACCAAATCTTTCGGTAATAGGAAAAATGGCTCATGAGAAAGGAGCCTTATTTGTTGTCGATGCCGCACAAGGAGCAGGTATGATTCCTATTGATGTAGAAAAGGATGAGATTGATGTAATGGCTGGCTGTGGCTTCAAATGGCTGCTTGGCTTGCATGGAACAGGGTTTTTATATGTTAGTAAAAGAGTAGTCGAAAGGATTAATCCAGTATTACCTGGTATGTTCGCTGCTGAAAATAATTATGATAAACTTTTATATTATAAGGACTCCAGAAAATTTGAAACGGGAACAATAGCTTATTCCCATTTTAATGCTTGGTCCGCTGGACTCGAATTGCTTTTAGAAATTGGCATCAAAAACATTTATGAAAAAGCTTTGAAAAATACAGATCTTCTAATTCATGGACTCGAAGAGAAGGAATATAAAATAGTAACTCCAACAAGGAAAAGAGAGGAGAGAACGGCAATTGTTCATTTTAACACAGGTTCATTTCATACAACAAAAATATTGTACGAAAAGCTTAAGAAAGAGAAGGTTCTTGTAACTTTACAGGCTGAAAATATTAGAGTTAGTCCGAATTTCTTCACCTCAGAAAACGAAATTAGAGTGTTTTTAAATGTGATTTAAAGCTTAAGCTGTACTAAATTCCAAATTTAGCATATTTTCATACGCTAGGTTTCTTATATTTTAACAACAAACAATAGTGACAATAATTTACATGGTGGGAAAACCGGTTTAATAGTGTAGTTTGGGATTCCCACCAAGTTTCAGATTCTGAATTAAAAGATCTTTCAAAAGATGGTGGAGAAGGCTATCCAGGTAATCTAGATGTATGGGTGACTTACAAATTAACAGACAACTATGAATTAGAAATCATCGATACTGCAACAACAGATAAGGCAACTAAATACCTATAGGTTTTAATCCGTTTTTACATAAAAAAAACGAGTCGTATAAAGGTTCGTTTTAGGTATTTTATCATAAAATAAAATTAGTGTGTCATTTTTTACATTTACTAAATCTGGTTGAACATCTAAATAAGGTTCATAGGCTATATTAAATATGTCTTTTTCATCATAAAGACCTTGAGCGTTTAGTTGTGAAATAATACCCTGAGCAATAAAAGTTGAATCTCCCACACTATTCCATGTCACTTCTTTTGAGCTTTCGGTTATATGACACCCTTGCTCTAGTTTTCCTTTATATCTAATAAAATCCAGACTTCCATCTTTATTAAAAGTTAAGCGGCCTTTTTCTCTGTTACATTCTCCAAAGTTATAAGTAAATGATTTTTCTCCATAGTCTCCATTAACAATCTCACCTGTCATTAATCCAACAACCGGAATCCAACTTCCAATTAAATTATCCAAATATTTAGGACCTTCACTATCATCACTACTACAATTGTAAAATACTATTACCGCACCTAAAACTAAGAGCGATAATTTTGCTTTTTTAAACATTGTTTTTTCGCAAAACTAATAATCAATAACAATGAAACCAACATAAAAGGCACTAAAAATATGTTAAAGTAATGCATTATACAAACAGATAAACTTGTAACATAAGATTGCATTTACTACCAATAAATTCTACTATTTATATACCAGGAAGCCTTAGAAAAAAATCAATAAATAGTAGGATATACTCCTAATTGTTTCCTTAAATGGCACTCGAGATTTCACACAAATAGAATTAATTTAAAAGTGATTGAATAGAATGTGTAGCCTACACATTATAGGAAGGCTACAGTGTAATTCACTAATCAGAATCAATTAAAGATTCCCCATTTAGGTTTGTTGTGAGTATATCGCTCATTAAATCAAAATAAGGACGAATTGTTTTAAATGAATCATTTACCATATCTCTAAAACCGGAAGATAACACTTCTTCATCTGTAAAATTACGTACAAAAACAAACTGTTTTCTTTTTATTAAATCGATATTCTTATGTGTTTTGTCAAAACCTTTAGGTGCCGTTTTTAATTCATCACCAACAATATCTCCCCAAATATTTTTAAAGGAAGGATCTTTTATAGTTGCTCTAATTTCTGAAGCATCCAACTCAAACTCTTTTCTAATTCTAAACAAGTCCTCTTTGCTTGGCCCCCAAAACCCTGTTGCTACAAAGCTATTTCCTGGTTTTATTTGTAAATAATAACCACCGCGTAAACGTGCTCCATTTCTGGTGTAAGAACCACCTAAATGTGTTTTATAAGGGGTTTTATCCTTAGAAAAACGTACATCTCTGTAAATTCGAAACATTTTCAATTTTTCAATAGCGTCATGTGTATTTAGATCCTCTAGTAAGCCTTGGTAAAAGGCTTTCACCTCTGCTTCTATATTTTTAAATTCTGCTTTATTTTCTGTAAACCATTCTCTTGTGTTGTTATTTTCTAACCTATTTAAAAAATCAAAAACCTTTTTATCAATTTTATCTGAATGCATTTCCTAATTGTTTCGTGAAAAATTAAGCTAAAGTTAACCATTTATAACAAGGTGTTATTGAAAATAATGGTTAATTTTGGAAACTATACTAATTTGGTAGACTATGAATAAGGATTTGATTATTGCTAAAATTATAGAACATAAAAAGCAACCAAATTTAAGATATCAGCTAAAAGAAAAAACAGAATCTTTTACGAATAGATTGTTTTATACCCTATTCGATATTGATACTCCTGTAGAAGAGAACCTTAATCTTCTTGAGAAGGAATTTGATACCTTAATAAATTTGGCTTGTTGGGATGCAAATAAACCATGTAAAAAAGTATGGGGGAATTATGTAACGAAACTTCCTGAAATACTTGAAAAACTAAATAAAGATGCTGAAGCAATTGTAAACTGTGATCCAGCATCACTTTCTATAGAAGAAGTATATATGGCCTATCCTGGATTTTATGCAATAGCAATATATCGATTGGCGCATGAATTATATAACGCTGGATTTCCTTTGGTTCCAAGATTAATGACTGAGTATGCCCATAGAGAAACTGGTGTGGATATAAATCCTGGTGCGCAGATTGGGGAGTCTTTCTTTATTGATCATGCAACTGGTGTTGTTATAGGGGAAACTGCTATCATAAAAAATGACGTTAAAATATACCAAGGGGTAACTTTAGGTGCTCTTTATGTTGCCAAAAATTTACAAAAAACTAAACGTCATCCAACTATTGAGGATAATGTTACTATTTATGCGAATGCTACTATTTTAGGTGGAGAAACCACTATTGGAAAGAATAGTATTATTGGAGGAAATGCATGGGTAACGGCTTCCGTTCTTCCGAATTCAACCGTATTTCACACACCTGAAATTAAAATTAAAACAACAGCAAATGCCTCATAACATCCTAGATTTAATTGGAAATACTCCTTTAGTAGAAGCGCGTGTTTTAAACCAAAACCCGAATGTGAAACTCTTTTTTAAACTTGAAGGAAATAACCCCGGAGGCAGCGTCAAAGATAGAGCCGCGCTTAATATGATTAAAAATGCGTTGGAAAATGGAACCATTGATTCTAACTCTAAATTGATTGAATCTACAAGTGGAAACACTGGTATTGCATTGGCAATGATAGCCGGAGTTTATGGATTGGATATAGAGTTAGTAATGCCAGAAAACTCAACCATAGAACGTGTGCAAACCATGCGTGCTTATGGTGCAAAAGTTACACTTACATCTGTAGATGTTGGCATTGAAGGGGCTAGAGATTATGCAGATGCTAAAGTGGAAAATGAAGGCTATATAATGTTGAATCAGTTTGCAAATAAGGACAACTGGAAAGCACATTATAAAACAACTGGTCCCGAAATATGGAAAGATACCAATGGTGCGATTACACATTTTGTTTCTGCTATGGGAACAACGGGGACTATCATGGGAGTATCGACTTATTTAAAGGAACAGAATTCTAGCATTCAAATCGTAGGTGTACAGCCAAAAGATGGTGCTAAAATTGCTGGAATACGTAAATGGCCTATTGCCTACTTACCAAAGATTTTTGATAGTAGCAAAGTAGATTTGGTTATTGAAGTTAGTGAAGAAGAGTCGATTAGTATGACCCAAAGACTTGCTAAAGAAGAAGCACTATTTGCTGGTGTAAGTAGCGGAGGGGCTGCAACGGCAGCCGTTCAATTAGCGAGCACACTCGAAAGTGGCGTTATTGTTTCTATAATTTGTGATAGAGGAGATCGGTATTTATCTTCTGGTTTGTTTGAGTAAAGCTTTTATACAGGGCAAACTTATACTTTTTTTTAAAAAACCAGCAGTTGTAATGAAGCTATACAGTTGATTATGTGCCAATCGATTTACTAATTGTAATATCAGGTTGATTCTTGATTTTTGTCATCCCTTTGAAAAAAGGGATCCATCTAAAATTATAAGTGGATTGCTGTCTTCACAGGAATAACACGATTATCTAGTTAACTATGTGTTGGTTACAAAACACGTCAATGGTAGTGTTTTGAGGTAAGAAAAAGTATCGAGAATACCCTTTTTTGTTTTCGATACATTCCGATAAAAAATCGGAGCACGCAAACTGACAAAAGGAACAGAAATCACTTTTATATTTCCCTCTTACTTTAAAATCGCATCAATACCATTACGGTAAGTGTCAAACTGAATTAAGTTGTTATGATTTCCTTTCTCTATAGTATACATTTTTTTGTTTTCACCAGGAATTGCGTTGTACAAACGCAATCCTAAATCATAGGAAACAACACTATCTTCTGTTCCGTGAAAGATAGTTATAGGACAACTTATTCTCTCAATATATTCTTCTGATTTTAATTTGTATTTAAGCAGCCAATTTATTGGCAAAAAAGGAAAACGCTCTTTGGCTACATCTATTAAACTAGAAAATGGAGTTTCTAATATAAGTTGTTTGGGGTTATTATCAGAAGCCAGTTTTGTGGCTATTCCTGTTCCCAAAGAACGCCCGTATATAGAAATTTCAGATTCTGAATAGTGCTTTAAAGTGTACTCATAAAATAGTTGGGCATCTTTATGTAAGAGTTTTTCACTAAGTTCCCCAGTACTCTTTCCGTAAGTTCTATAATCCATTACAATTACATCGTATTGTTTTTCTACAAAGAAGGTCGTTATCTCTCCCCATCTAGATAAATCACCAGCATTGCCATGAAAATAGAGTAGTACTCCTTTTGGATTTTCTTGTTTAAAATGAAGCGCATTTAAGGTAGCACCATCTTCCGTATTTAGGTTGAATTCACTAAAATCTTGCGAAAAGCTATAAGTATACTCTTGTGGTAATTTTGTAGGTAGAAAAATTAGTTTTTCCTGAAATAGATATAACATAATGGTAAGTAAAGCGGAAAATAGAAATAAATAAGATACAATTTTTTTAAGCTTTTGCATTGACTCTTTTTGAAGAATGACGTACATGAATACTAGAACCTTCTAAATCAACGATCTTTGGTTTGGCAGTAATAATATCGCTTAACATACTGTGGTACGATTCAAATGTATTTAAATTCTTATGCCCTCCTCCTATCACGGTATGTAGTTTTGTTAATTTTGGTCTAATCTTCGATAATTTCACACTTGTTCTATAGGGGATTAGTTTGTCATCTGTACCATGAATAATATGAATTGGACAATTTACATATTTTAACCATTTATAGGTTGGCATTGGAAATTTCAGCAAAATAGATAAAGGCATAAACGGTAAATAGCGTTTGGCTACCTTGCTCAAACTATAATAAGGAGCATCTAGTATTAAGGTTCTTGGATTGTTCATTGAAGCCAATTTTGTTGCAAAACCAGAGCCTAAAGAGCGTCCATATAAAATAATATATTTTTCAGATACATTCTCCTTTATCTTGTTGTAAATTAATTGTAAGTCCCTCTTAATCGCTTTTTGCGAACGTTTTCCTGTGCTTTTTCCAAACCCCCTATAGTCCACCATAATAACATCGTAACCATGTCGTGTAAAATCTACCGCAAATTTCCCCCAGCCCTTCATACTTTTTGAATTTCCTTTTAAATAGAAAACCACTCCTTTGGGATTTTTGGTTTTAAACCGAAGTCCATTTATAGTAGCACCATCTCTGGTTTTTATATTATATTCTTCAATCTCCTGGTTCTTATAATCGAACTGAAAATCTTTCGGTAATTTTTCTGGTTTAAACAATAGAAGGTCTTGTAAAAAGTATACCAAAATACTAATTACCAAATAGGCTAAAACCACAAGTAGTAATACATATACCCAATAAGACATCTGCTATATTTTATATACAATTTACAAAAAAATAGACAGATGGATATTTGATTTGTTCTGGGTGGTTTTTTTAGTTGATGGCAAAAATTAAAACCTCATATACTTTTTAACTTATGATTAATCTTTACCCCTTTAAAAGCTTTTCGACTTCACTCAAAGAGACAGTAGAATATATGTTTCTATATATGGCTAAGTAAACTCAAGCTTATTCAGTAGTAATCCAGAACCTGGTGCTACATGTGAAATTTGTACTGTACTGCCTTCCAAAAGTGACGTTTCTATATCCGAAAGACTTAATTCCCCTTTTCCTAACTGTATCAGCGCTCCCATCATCATTCGTATTTGATATCTAAGAAACCCCTCTCCTACTACGGTAAAAGCATAACTCTTCTCTGGAAAAAAATTAGCAGTCAATAAGGTGTTTTCAGAAATACTACTAGAAAAAATTGTTCTTCTGAATTTTGAATTCTTTTGTGTTCTTACTGTATAAGAATAAAAATTGTGTGTTCCTTTAAATAATTCAGCTCCTTTTTTCATTAGTTCTATATCTAAATCAGCTATAATATTTGCTAACATTGGGGCACAAAACGGATGGTTTTTTTGTCCGAATGAAAAAAGATATACATACTCTTTTTGTTTACCATCCTGAATGATATTGAAATTGGCATCTACCTCTCGCATTTCCACCACCCTAATATCTGGCGGTAGATTGGTATTGAATAACACTAAAAAATCATCAAAATTTAAAATAGGAGTCTCTTCTATAAATAGTTCAAATGCGGCATCTAAGCCTGATACTTTGGCATCTGTTCTTCCAGCTCCCAAAACCTTAAAATTTGTATCGGGTACTATAAATTTTAAAGTTTTCACTAACATACCTTCTATGGTTTTGAACCCAGGTTGTTTTTGCCAACCACTATACCTAAATCCCAGAAACTGAATTTTGAATACATAGTAAAACCGGACTTGTTGCATACCGTTTTTATTTTAAATGTAAAAATAGAATGTATTTGGTTTACTTGTAAATTTTGAACCTTGTTTTTCTATTATTTCATCTTTAATAGCTTTCCCTTATTTTATATAATTCATGAATGATGATTTAGCAAACCACCACCAAAATTTTACGTTTTACAACTCATTTTAGTACATACCCAACAATGTTTACCCTTCATCGAAAATTTTAAAATAAAAAATATTCGTGTCCGTTTTAATTAAGAACAAAGGTTCCCCAAAGGCCTTGAAACTTACTTTATGAAGTATATGTTGCGATTGTTTTCATGGAAAGCATGTTTGATACTATCATTGATATCACTAATATCTCTTAGTGTTTTAGATTTTTATGGATTATATACCGATAAATTTTACTTTTTTAAAATTGACAATTATATCTTTCCAATTCTTTCTATAATACACTTTATTTACCTCTATGTTTTTTGGTTCAAAATTTCAGAACGCGAGCTGCCAGATCCCAATATGAGAAACGTGGAATATGCGTTGTATATAATTTTTCTTGTATATATTTTTAAAGGAATTGAAGCGACCTCTATTTTACTAAGCTATAAGGATTTTGCAAATCATATTATCCCTAGTAATTTTTTACCAGTCGCAATTCTTATCGTTGGTTTACATGTATTGTTGTTACTTATTACGCTTATAAGTTTTAAACAACGAAAAGAGTTAGTCGGATCCTATGATTTTGACGCAATAAATGATCAAATTGATTCTTGGGATTAATACTATATTTCTTAAACAATGTTGTATTAAAAAACCCTTAGAATTACTTCTAAAGGTTTTTAAAACTAAACATCAACGCAATTTTTTAACGTGTAACATTTCCTGATGGAAAACCAGATACCTTACTATCTAAGGTTTGCACTCCTGTTGCATCTGTTGGCACCATTCCTACTAAAGGTTTTAATGTAAAAGGGGCTAGACTATTATCTGGAGATGGCTCTATACTAATAACCACCGTTTTTCCTCTTAAATCTGTCGGGAATTCTATACCACTAGGTGCATTTTTAAGAAAGTCTTCTCCTGGGAACGGAGGTCCTGAATTATCTCCGCTAAAAGGTGTAGCATCATCTGGCACAGAGGTAGAAGTAAATGTACCTGTACTTAATGGAACTCCATCTATGACTACCCAACCTTCATACTTCCACCCAGCTTCTAATGTTGGTAAATCTAAACCTGCAACTGGACTTCCACTACTATTATTTAAGAACCATACGCCGCTATACATTTCGTTATCCGCTCCTGTTCCTGTTGGTGCAGCCAAAATATATTCCCCTTTTACGGTATCAAAACTTGGTGCGACTGTCCCTGTTGATACGGTTGCTGAATTTCCATTAAACTCCCCAACAAATAGTTTTGTATCTGCTGGTAAAGGAGAAGCATCAGGTACTGGTTCTATAGTAAGTACAAATTTGGATGCAGATTCTAATACATCTGCCATCATAGTAAACCTACTTTTTGAAAGTTTTCCTTCATCATCAACAGAAAATGTACCTGTACTTACTGGTGCTCCATTAACAATTATCCACCCTTCATATAAATAATCGCTTCCAAGATTTTCAAGTCCATTTAGATTTAAACGCAAGTCTTTCGTAACTATTTGTTCGTCATCATCATTATCGATACTACAAGATGCTATTAGTAAAGAACAACTTAATAAAGAATAATAGCCTATTTTTTTTAACTGTTTCATTTTAATATGTTTTTTGTTTATAGGGCAAAATAACATCAGACAGATAACAGCTAGATCACAAAAACATAAACATTGTATTTAATTCTGTGATAGTTTCATTATATTATATCGATAGAACTATGTTTTTTATCCTTTAATAATGTAGAGGCAATACGTATTTAAAATACTTTACTTATTTTGTTCTACCGCAATGTGATATTTGTGTGATACTTTTTTATTTTATTCGTAGTATACAATTATGAAACAGATACTTATTATAGAAGATGATCCTGAAATTGTTAAACTTTTAGAAATTCATCTTACGGATATTATTTATAAGACTTCTAAAGCTAGCGACGGAGAAACTGGTTTGCAGATGGCTTTAGAAAATAATTATGACCTTATTCTATTAGATTTAACGCTACCTATATTGGACGGCGTAGATGTTTGTAAAAAGCTTCGCGTAAAGAAAAATACGCCTATCATAATGCTAACGGCAAAATCTGAAGAAATAGATCGGGTATTAGGATTAGAAATTGGTGCAGATGATTATATTACTAAACCGTTTAGTATTCGTGAGCTATTAGCGCGAATTAAAGCAGTTTTAAGAAGGTCTGAAACTAAAAGTACACCTGAAGATAGTTCGGCTATTATCGCGGTTGAAGGTTTGTCTATTCAGATTGAAAAACGAAAAGTACTTCTTAACAATAAGAAAATTGAACTTTCTCCTAAGGAGTTTGAATTGTTAGTGTTAATGGCATCAAACCCAGGAAGAAACTACTCTAGGACAGAATTACTAAATATTATCTGGGGGTACAATTTTGAAGGGTATGAACATACGGTTAATTCTCATATTAATCGACTCCGAATAAAAATTGAATCAGACATGGCCAACCCCAATTATATACTTACTACTTGGGGAGTTGGTTATAAATTTAACGAAGATTTATAAGTATGAATACTACAGAAAAAGCCCTTACTCCTGGTTTAGTAAAAAAGCTCTGGATTGCTTTTACCTTAATTATAATTTTAATGGGAGCTTCGTATATTCTTATAACAGGATATTTTTCTAATAAACATAATGAAGCAACAGCACAACGTATTAATGCAAAGATTGCGAACCATTTAATTGAAGAGAAGTTTAAGGATGCTTCTCCTTTTAAAGAGGATGGTACTGTAAATAAAGATTTGTTTGGTGGATTAATGCATGAAATGATGGCCATTAACCGAAGTATTGAAGTCTACTTATTAGATAGTACTGGGGTAATTCTATATTCTGTAGTTTTAAAACATGGAGAAAATGAACCTATTAAAAGTGTTTCTTTAGCACCGATTACATCTTTTATTAAGGATAAAGGAGAAAATTATATTCTAGGCGATGATCCAAAAAATAGTGGCCAACAAAATATATTTTCTGCGGCTGCTTACGACGTAGATGGTCGCAAAGGGTATATGTATATTATTCTTGCAGGAGAAAAATTCCAATTGGCTAGCAGTAATCTGTTTACGCAGTACTTTACAAAACTTGGCGTGGGGGCATTACTCTTAACTATGATTTTTGCAGCATTACTAGGTTTTTTAAGCATCTGGTTTATTACCAAAAATCTGCGATTAATAACCCGTACAGTACGCAAATTTAGAGAAGGTGATTTGAGTGCTAGAATAGAGGATCCAGCTAATTCTGATATAGAAATATTCGCCCGTTCTTTTAACGAAATGGCCGATACTATTGTAAGTAATATGGATAAAATGACATCGGTGGATACACTTCGTAGAGAGCTTATTGCAAATGTCTCTCATGATTTACGAACTCCGCTTGCCATCTTAAAAGGTTATGTAGAAACCATGCAAATTAAAAAAGATACTTTATCTGAGAAAGAGAAGGATGAGTATTTGCAGATTACCCATGATAATATTGATAAACTTTCTAAACTAGTTTACCAACTATTTGAGTATTCTAAATTGGAAGCTGAACAAGTTACTCCTGTGAAAGAGCCTTTTTCTATTACAGAACTGTCTTATGATTTAATTGCTAAGTTTAAAGTAATCTCTGAAAAGAAAAACATAGCTTTAAAACTCGATTTACCTGAACAAAATAGTATTGTTTTTGCCGATGTTAGTTTGGTTGAACGTGCATTACAAAACCTTATAGAAAACGCTATAAAATATACGCAACCTGGTGGAACGGTAACTTTATCTATTGGTAGAAAAGAAAATTCTATTGAAATAGATATTACAGATACTGGTGCCGGAATTCCATTAAACGAGCAACCATTTATCTTCGACCGCTACAAACAGGGAGAAGGAAATTTAAAAAGACAAGGTTCCGGTCTTGGACTTGCAATAGTTAAAAAAATAATGGAACTTCATAACACCTCTATTACTGTATTAAGTCGTCCTGCCAAAGGAAGTTCTTTTACATTTACCCTACCTATTTATTAAATTTCAAATTAAAATAGAACTTGGTGCAACCTTTTATATTTTGTTCTGTCTATGGTAATAGAAGAATTAAAAGTATTTTTAAGGGATTTACAGGTTATATTAATTGAAAAATAACATCCTATTTACGCATAAAGACCTTGTTGAAAAAAGCAAGGCAGGTGATAGACATTCACAATATAGACTATATGAGCTCTATGTTGATGCTATGTTCAATGTTGCCATGCGTATGCTTCATAAGAAAGAAGATGCAGAAGACGTTATTCAAGAAAGTTTCGTAGATGTTTTTAAAAACCTGTCCTCTTTTCGATATGAAAGCACATTTGGTTCTTGGCTTAAAAGAATTGTTGTAAATAAGTGTATTAATTTTTTAAAATTAAAGAAGTTACCAACAACTCCTTTAGAGAATCATGAGTACTATATAAGTGAAAGCGAAAATTTTGAGTATCCCGGTGTGGATATTAATAAGGTGAAAAAGGGTATTGAATTATTACCTCTTGGCTACAATCAAATAATTAACCTTTATTTAATTGAAGGATATGACCATGTTGAAATAGGAGAAATATTAGATATAGCAACATCTACCTCTAAATCTCAGTACCATAGAGCAAAAAAGAAATTAATTGAAATTATAAATACACTATAATGGACGATTTTGAAAAACATATAAAAGAAAACAAAGAGGTTTTTGATACACATTCTGTTGATAAAGCTATTTTATGGAATGCCATATTGTCCAAAATGGATAAACCTAAAGTTATTCCTTTATGGAAAAGACCTTCTTTTAATATTGCTGCAAGCGTATTGTTCCTTGTTGGTATCTTTTCTATTTTGAGATTTTTTGCTATAGGCGGACTCAATTATGAAACTCAGGAAACCGTTGTGAATAAAGAATTACAAGATGTAAACATGCATTATAAAAGTCTGGTTGCATACCAAGTAAAATTAGTGATGGATAATTCTAAACTAACTATAGACGATAAAAATGAGTTTTTACTATTTATGGATGAGTTGGATGAGGAATATAAAATACTCGAATTGGAAATGAATAAAAACCTTGACAATACGATTGTCCTAGAGGCTATTGTGAGTAATTATAAAAAACGAATTGAACTTATCGAAAACTTATTACAGCTATTAAATAATTCAAAAAAAACACAGAGCAGCGATGAATACATATTGTAAAATATTTCTCTTTGGAGCTTTTTTCTTTCTAATAGGTACACTAATAGCACAAGAAAAAGTCTCTAAAAAAATTGAAAAAACACATATCCTAAGTAATACAGGTAAATTTCATATCGATAACAAATATGGAGATGTAATTATAAATGGTTGGGATAAAAATAGCATAGAGGTTATTATTAGCATTAGTGTTACTCATAAAAAACTGGAGCAAGCGGAAAGTATTCTAGATCGGATTATTCCGAATATTAAAGAAGCTGGTGATTTTTTAAGTATTTCCTCTAAAATTGAAGATAAGAATCAAAGTCTATTTTCTAGATACTTTAATAAAGCAAACCCTTTTACCTTTGATAAAAGTAATGTGCAGATAGATTATTTAGTTTATATGCCAGAAAATGCAAGCTTAGATATTACCAATAAATTTGGTGATGTTATCTTAAGTGGCTGGACAGGGAAGTTAAAAGTAAATATTCAGCATGGAGATTTATGGATAAATGAAGATATCACCAATGCACGTATAAAAATGAAATTTGGCAATCTACATTCTAAATCAATTGCTTATGGTACCATTGAATTGAAAAACGGAAGTATTGCTATTGATACGTCTAAAAATTTAAGAATATTAAGTAGTGGTACTACCATAAATATTGATGAAGTTTCTACCCTAGAATTGTTTTCTAGTAAAGATGAAATTAGTATAGGAAGTCTAGATAAAATAAATGGTGATTTAAGATTCTCTAAAGTTTATTTGAACAATGTCGGTGGAAAGATTGACTTAACTATGAAACTAGCAGATTTTCGTGTGTTAATGCTAGAGAATGAGCCTATAGATATTTCTATAAGACAAGAATCATCTGATATTAAAATTAACATTTTCAATTTAAATTTTGAATTTACAGCAACACTAGAACATGGCTTATTGCGTATTCCGAAAACATTCAAGAATATCAAAACTAAAATAATTGATAAAGGTAAAAAGATTAGAAATATTAGTGCTACACATGGAAAAATCCCATATGGAACAATCTCTATTAATGGTGAAAAAGGGGTTATTATATTAAGTGAAAAATAAAAACGCAACCCTTATTAATTATTCAATCTTATAAATAGTATTCAAACAATCAATCATGAAACCAATCAAAATCACATTGTTTTTACTTTTAATTTGTAACATAATAAATCTTCACAGTCAAGAATCAAAAGATTATATAGAATTTAACGACCGTAACAATGTAGTTCACGGAGTATATTTAGGCTTAGCTCCTCATTATGGTGAAATAAATGGTAAGGATACATACCTATGGCATTTGAAATTTGCCTATGTCGCCAATAGAAAGTTTGAAGCAGGTATTAAAGTTGTTGGTTTTTATTCCAATCAAAACTTGCCCGTTATTGGCACAAAAGAAAGAGATTTAGTTGGTGTATATTATGGCTTGCATTTTGAACCGATACTATTTAGTAAATCTAAAGTTAACCTTTCCTTTCCTCTATTACTAGGAGGAGGCGTTGCCATATATGCAAATGGGGATTTTACACACGAGCAAATTGAAAAACAATTTGAAAAATCTGATGTCTTTTTGGTGGCTGAACCGGGAATAAATGCTCTTTTTAATATTTCTAGGTATTTGCAACTGGAAGTAGGTATTAAGTATCGATTAACTAATAAAACTAAATTACCGCCAAGTTCTTTGAAAGATATTAGCGGGTTTTCAATTGGTACCGGAATTAAAATTGGGGTTTTCAATATGGGAAGAAACAGGTACAAGAAAAATATAAAAGATGACAACTAAAGATAAGTCAATTGCCGTTCAGTATGTTTTTTCAGAAAACAATCAAGTATACATAAAAAACACCATTTCTGTAAAAGAGGAGTGGATTCCTGTAAGTTTTCAATGGATTCCGTTACTAAAGTAAAAACTACTCAATTACCCATAAATGGAAAAATATTTTATACCAGTCTGGAAGCTTCTCTTAATTTTTAATTTTTTTTCTATTTCTTTAAACGGACAGACACTAACACAAACCATAAAAGGTACTGTCGTAGATGCAGAAACGGGAATTCCCTTAATGGGAACTACGATTATTTTAGTAAACTCTAATCCGAAACTTGGCGCTATTACAGATGAATTTGGTTTTTTTAAATTAATAAATGTACCCATAGGAAGGCAATCTTTTATCTGTAATTACCTTGGCTATGAAGAATCTACAATTTCTGAAGTACTAGTTGGTTCTGCCAAAGAAATTAGCCTTACAATTAAACTTATAGAATCTTTGCACCAATTAAATGAAGTTGTTGTTGTGGCGTCAAAAGACAATATAAGTGCAAATAACAAACTTGCTACTGTTAGTGCACGTTCTTTTAGCGTGGAAGAAACTAAACGCTTTCCTGCTAGTGTAAGTGACCCTAGTAGAATGGCTTTATCTTTTGCTGGCGTTACTAGTTCTAATGATGCGACAAATGAAATAATTATTAGGGGAAATGCTCCAAACCAATTACTGTGGAAAATTGAAGGTGTAGAAGTTCCTGAGCCTAATCATTTTTCTGAAGAAGGATATGCCGCTGGCGCTGTTAGTTTACTGAGTACAAACATGCTTGGGAACTCCGATTTTTTCACTGGCGCTTTCCCTGCGGAATATGGTAATGCTCTTTCCGGGGTATTCGATATTAAACTAAGAAATGGAAATGCAGATAAAAATGAATTTGCATTTCAATTTGGGGTACTCGGAACGGATTTAGCAATTGAAGGGCCATTTAGTGAAAACTATAGAGGTTCTTATTTGGTGAATTATCGCTATTCAACACTCACAATTTTGAATAAAATTATTGAAGTATCTGAAGGTACAGTACCTACTTTTCAAGACCTTTCTTTTAAAGTTAATCTTCCTTTGAGTGCAAAAACAAACCTATCTATTTGGGGGATTGGAGGAATTAGTGAAAATAATCAAGATAATGCAGAACAGAAGAACCTAAATATTTTCGAAGATGAAGATTTTGATTCGCATACCTATATGTCAGGAATTAATTTAAAGCATTTTTTTAATTCACATACCACTTTAGATGCTGTGTTATCGTATTCAGGTAATAGAAGCAATTATAAATTCATCTTAAATGAAACAAATCCTGAAGGGAACAACTTTTATCAAGAAGATTTATTTATGAATAGTGCTTTACGTTTTTCTACTAGTTTAACTCAGAAGTTTAATGCTAAGACTACTTTAAAATCGGGTGTTGTTTTAAGTGCTTTACACTATAATGTTTTAAGCGAGGAATCTTATAATAATGTGAAAAATTCTAGCGTAAAGGAAAATGGTAATGGAAATATGTCTCAATTTTATTCTCAGATAAAATACAGATTTAATGATAAAATATCTTCTACATTTGGTTTACATGCGACTAATTTTTCTATAAATAATGACTTTGTTATTGAGCCAAGAGGCGGATTTGAATATAAAGTAGCACCTAAACACACCTTTAGTGCAGGCTTTGGCGTTCACTCTAGAAGAATGCCTCTGAATCAATATTTTGTAAAAATTAAAAACAATTCGGGAACAATAACAACACCAAATACAAACCTTAAACTAATGAGATCCTTTCATTATATTCTTGGGTATGATTGGCGTATACTAAAAAACGGACACCTAAAAATTGAAGGGTATTACCAAGATATAGATAGAGTTGCTATTGCTGCAAATCCTGCTTCGACAGTATCTTTTATTAATGGGGAGTTTCTAGACGAGGAATTGGTGGCTAATGGTAAAGCCAAAAGTTATGGTGTTGAACTTACTTTTGAAAAATTCTTCTCAGACCAATACTATTTTCTGATAACTAGCTCCTTATTCAATTCCAAATATAGAGCGAAAAACGGAATTTGGTATGACAGTAGTTATAACTATGAATATACTTTTAACCTTGTCGGTGGAAAAGAATTTACAATAGGAAAAACGAAGAATAACCTTATCGGTATTAGTGCAAAGACACTTTTAAATGGTGGTAAAAAAGGTACTCCGATGGATATTGATGGTTTTAATAGAACTGGCTTTGTATACCTATTGCAAAACCAACGAAATACAATTCAATTTAAAGAATATTTCCGATTAGATACAAGCATTTATTACCGCATTAATAAATCGAAAATCGCACATATTATCTCTTTGGATATTCAGAATATTACAAACAGACAAAATATTGACACGCAATTCTTTAATCCTCAAACGGGAGTTACAGAAACTGAATACCAATTGAGTTTACTGCCCTTACTTAATTATAGAATAGAGTTTTAAATATAGTGCTATTAGAACTAGTTTGTTGGTTGGTTTCAACTAGTTCTAGAAAGCCTTTCCTTTTGGAGAGGCTTTCATATTTTACAGATTATTATTGTTCTCTTTTTTTAAGAACTTCAACTATATCATTTAATTGAAACCCTTTTGCCTGTAATAATATTAGGTAATGAAAAAGTAAATCTGCACTTTCATCAAGAAAAAGAGGGTCATTGTCATCTTTGGCTTCAATAATAACTTCTACCGCTTCCTCCCCTACTTTCTGAGCAATTTTATTGATTCCTTTTCGAAACAAATCTGCTACATAACTGTCTTTATTGTCAATGTTTTCTTTCCGCTCTTTTATTACTTTTTCTAAGTTAGTTAAGAAGCCAAATTCTTGATTGTTTTCTTCTTTCCAACAAGTATCCGTTCCTTTGTGACAGGTTGGCCCTTCAGGTTTTACGGTAACCAATATAGTATCGTTATCACAATCAATTTTTAAATCGACTAGGTTTAGAAAATTACCACTTTCTTCTCCTTTTGTCCATAATCTATTTTTACTTCTACTGTAAAAAGTTACTTTATTGGTTGCTTTAGTTTTATCCAGTGCTTCTTGGTTCATATACCCTAGCATTAAAACATTTTTTGTGCTAGAATCTTGAATGATGGCTGGTACTAATCCGTCTGTACTTTTTGTAAAATCAATAGTCATAGTTAGTCATATTTTGTATTAATCGAATCGTATAAAAATCGATGCTTTTCTTATTTCTTTATATTCGAACAGGAATATTATTATTCTTTAATTCTTCTTTTAAGTCTTTTATTTTTATTTCTTTAAAGTGAAATACACTTGCGGCTAAGGCGGCATCTGCTTTCCCTTTTTTGAAAGCATCCACAAAATGTTGCATATTTCCAGCGCCTCCTGAAGCAATAATTGGAATGTTTAATTCCGAAGACAAACGGGCTAAAGCCTCATTTGCAAATCCGTCTTTAGTACCATCATTGTCCATGGAGGTGAACAAAATTTCTCCTGCGCCACGCTGTTCTACTTCTTTAGCCCAACTAAACAAATCTAATTCTGTTGCTACCTTTCCTCCTACCAAATGTACTACCCACTTTCCTTCTATTTGTTTTGCATCTATTGCTACTACAATACATTGCGAACCAAATTTGGCTGCCAAATCATTAATAAGCTGTGGATTTTTAATGGCCGAAGAATTAATAGATACTTTATCTGCTCCATTTTTTAATAATCGATCTACATCGTCTACAGAGGAAATTCCTCCTCCTACTGTAAATGGAATATTTACCTTCTCTGCAACTTCTAATACCAAATCTGCCAAAGTTCTTCGCCTCTCTTCCGTTGCAGTAATATCTAGAAACACTAATTCGTCTGCTCCGGTTTTTGCATATATTTCAGCAAGTTCAACTGGATCTCCAGCATCACGTAGACCAACAAAATTTATACCTTTTACCGTTCTTCCATTTTTAATATCCAAACAGGGAATTATTCTTTTTGTCAACATAGTATTTCGTTATAATCCTAATATATAATTTTCCAATTGTTTTAGGCTAATTCTATTTTCATAAATTGCTTTCCCTATTATGGTTCCTTCACAACCCATTTCTGCTAATTTTGGTAGTTCGTCAAAGGTAGAAATACCACCACTTGCTATAAGTTTTATATTTTCTGAACCACCATTCTCCATTATAATCTTTTCATACAAATCAAAAGAAGGCCCTTCTAACATACCATCTTTACTAATATCTGTACATATTACATATTGAATTCCTTTTTTTAGATACCCTTGAATAAATGGCACCAATTCTTCATTTGACTCTTCTAACCATCCAGAAATAGCCACCTTTTCGTCCATAGCATCTGCTCCTAAAATTATTTTATCTACGCCATAGGTCTCTAACCAACCACCAAAAGTCACCCTATCTTTAACAGCGATACTGCCACCTGTTATCTGATTTGCACCACTTTCAAAAGCTATCCGTAAATCTTCATTTGTTTTAAGTCCGCCACCAAAATCAATTTTCAAAGAAGTCTTACTGGCAATTTGTTCTAAAATCTTGTGATTAACGATATGTTTTGATTTGGCTCCATCTAAATCCACCAAATGCAAACTCGTTATTCCATGAGCTTCAAATGATTTTGCCACTTCTAACGGATTCTCATTATATATTTTTTTGGTACTATAATCTCCTTTGGAAAGACGTACACATTTCCCTTCTATAATATCTATTGCAGGAATTATTCTCATTGTATTCTAGTAATTATTTAATTTTTCTTTATTGTTTTCTTTATAATTTCATCTTATCAATCGACATCCATAAAGGTGAATTTTCAATTTTTTTGAATCCATAATCTTCATATAATCCATGTGCATCTTTGGTTTTCAATCCAATCGTACTTACCTTTTTTAAAACCTCATGATTCATAATATGTTTCACTAAACTCTTACCTAATCCTTTCCCTTGGAATTTCTCAAAAATTATAACATCCATTAGGTAAGCGAAAATCAAATAATCGGATACAACTCTTCCAAACCCCATTTGTGTGCCATCTTCAGAATACAGACCAAAACAAAGAGAATTATCTATTGTAATTTGAACTTCATCTAAACTCCTACCACGACCCCAATAGGAAGAATTACTTATATAATCGTGAATCGCGATTACATTCAGTTCTTTTTTGTTGGTATTTATATAGTGTTCCATAGTATGCTCGTAGTAAATATTGTTAGGAGTCTATAAAATTACGTAAAATCACTTCTCCTACAGAACTACTCTTCTCTGGGTGAAATTGAGTTCCATAAAAATTATCTTTTTTTAGAGCGGCACTATATGTTGTATCGTATATAGTTTCTGCTATTGTTTGTTCACACAAAGGAGCATGATAACTGTGTACCATATAAATATATTCCTTTTCTGAAATCTCTTTAAATAGGCTCGATTTTAAATTCTCAATTTGATTCCAACCAATCTGCGGTACTTTTACATTTGGTAAAAACTTAACTACTGCTACATCAAATATTCTTAAACCTTTCGTTTTTCCTTCTTCTGATGAGTTGCACATTAATTGCATTCCTAAACAAATACCTAAAACCGGTTGCTTTAAAGTTGGTATAAGTTTATCTAAGCCTGAGTCCTTTAGTTTTTTCATAGCACTGCTAGCTTCTCCTACTCCTGGAAAAATCACCTTATCTGCACCCCTAATTTCTGCCGCACTGTTACTTAAAACAGCAGTATATCCCAAACGCTGTATTGCGAATTTAATGCTCTGGATATTTCCTGCTCCGTAATCTATTATTACAATTTTCATACTCCTTTTGAACTATTTTATAAGACTCCTTTGGTACTTGGTAGTACCATTTTCTCTACATCTCGTTTCACTGACATTTTAATTGCTTTGGCAAATGCTTTAAATATTGCTTCTATTTTATGATGCTCGTTTGTTCCTTCCGCTTTAATATTTAAATTAGCTTTTGCTCCGTCTGTAAAGGACTTGAAAAAATGATAAAACATTTCTGTTGGCATTTCTCCAATTTTTTCTCTTTTAAATTCTGCATCCCAAACCAACCAATTACGACCTCCAAAATCTATTGCTACCTGTGCCAGACAATCGTCCATTGGTAAACAGAAACCATAGCGTTCTATGCCAAGTTTATTTCCTAGTGTTGTACTAAAAAGCTCTCCTAACGCTATAGCTGTATCCTCTATAGTGTGGTGTTCGTCAACTTCTAAATCGCCATCTACTTTAATTTCTAAATCCATTTGGCCATGACGTGCCAATTGGTCCAGCATATGATCAAAAAAGGATAGACCTGTGTCAATTTTACTCTTTCCACTTCCATCCAAATTTAGTTTAATATAAATATCTGTTTCGTTGGTTTTTCTTGTGATTTCTGCCACACGTGTTTGCAACTTTAAAAACTCATAAATCTTTTCCCAATCATTATTTTCTAAAACGATTGTACTATCCAAATCAGTTTCCGTAATGGTTATTTCTCCTGTTCCTAAATTGGTGTTGTCATTTATAAAAATGCCTTTTGCTCCTAGGTTTTTCGCCAATTCCATATCGGTTAGTCGATCGCCTATAACAAAAGAATTTTCCAAATCATATTTATCAGAAAAATATTCTGTTAGTAGTCCTGTTCCTGGTTTTCTAGTATTTGCATTTTCATGTGGAAAAGTTCGGTCTAAAAAAACCTTATCAAAAACAACCCCTTCATTTTCAAAAGAATTCATAATAAAATTATGCACTGGCCAGAATGTATCTTCTGGAAAAACAGATGTTCCTAATCCGTCTTGGTTCGTTATCATTACCAATTCATAATCTAACTCTTTTGCTATTTTACCCAAGTAAGTAAACGCTTTTGGGTAAAAAGTCATTTTGTTAAAAGCATCAATTTGCTCATCAACAGTTTCTTTTATAATAGTACCATCTCTATCTATAAACAATACTTTTCGGTTACCACCACTTCCTGTAGAAGGATCTTTTTCGTTTTCTGAACTCATAATACCTTATTATTTAAGCAATTAAATTTTGTTTTAAGACAGTGCTAAAAGACTGTTTAGTAATTTTTTATTTTCCTCTTTTGTTCCTATCGTAAAACGTAATGTATTTTCACACAAAGCCTGATTGGTTCTGTTTCGAATAACAATGCCTTCATTTATTAGTTCTTTATACCTTCTGTTTGCATCGTCTACTTTTACCAAAATAAAATTGGCATCGGAAGAATATATCTTATCTACAAAACGAATAGCTGCTAATGCTTTTACTAATTTCTCTCGCTCTTGTTGTATTTGAGCAATTTCCATCTTAACTGTATTTTTATCCAAAATGCGCTTTAATGCTCTTTTCTGAGTTAATTCATTTACATTATATGGCGGCTTTATTTTATTCAAAATTTCAATAATTTCTTCGGAAGCATAACAAATTCCTAATCGAATCCCTGCCATACCATAAGCTTTGGATAAGGTTTGTGTTACTATTAAATTGGGGTAACTCTTTAGTTCATCCACCCAACTATCTTTTAATGAGAAATCTATATATGCTTCATCTACCACTACTAATCCATTAAAATTGGTTAATATTTCATGAATTCTTTCAAAACTAAAACTGTTCCCTGTCGGATTATTAGGGGAACAGATAAATATTATTTTAGTAGAATTATCTACTTCTTCTAGGATTTTTTTATAATCTAGTTTGTAATTATGCGCTAATACAACTTCCTTATTCTTAATTGCATTTATTCCTGCTAGCACCTTATACATACCGTACGTAGGCGGAAGTGTAATGATACTATCTTCTTTTGGTTCGCAAAATGCTCTAAAAATTAGATCTAATACTTCATCGCTCCCATTTCCTAAAAGAATAGAAGATGTTTTTACTTTTTTCTGCTTTGCTAATACACTTTTCAAGCTTCGTTGCTGAGGATCAGGATAACGGTTAACACCATTCTCAAATGGATTCTCATTTGCATCCAAGAAAATCATATCAGAATCTTTGGATACATATTCATCTCGTGCTGAAGAATACGGTTGCAAGTTCTTAACATTTTCTCTAACAATACTATTTGGATTAAATACTTTTTCCATTTTAAAATATAATTTTATCCCCACTAGTGGATCCATTACAGTAATGCTTATCTCTTAATTACTAATTGGCTTATCCAAAGGCTGTTTACTGAGTTTTTCTAATCGTAATGTTACGGCATTTTTGTGTGCATATAATCCTTCTGCTTCTGCCATTACTTCTATTGCCCCTCCTATATATTGAATGCCTTTTTCACTAATTTGTTGAAAGGTTATACTCTTCATGAAACTATCCAAATTTACACCACTATACTGCTTTGCATAGCCATTGGTAGGCAGTGTGTGGTTTGTTCCTGATGCATAATCACCTGCACTTTCAGGTGTATAGTTCCCAATAAAAACAGAGCCAGCATTTCTAATATTCGTACTATAATAATCGTTGTTACTGGTACAAATTATAAAATGCTCGGGCGCATATTCATTTATTAGTTGCATCGCTGTTTTTTCGTTTGCAACGTAAACTAGTTTACTATTTGCCATTGCTTTTTCTGCAATCGCCTTTCTCGGTAAATTCACTATTTGTGCTTCAATTTCTATTGCCACAGCATTTAGCATTTCTTTAGAAGTTGAAACTAAAATTACCTGACTGTCTGCTCCATGTTCTGCCTGACTCAATAAATCTGATGCTACAAAAGAAGCTTCTGCTGTATCATCTGCTACAACCAACAATTCACTTGGCCCAGCTGGCATATCTATAGCTACTCCGTATTTGGTAGCTACTTGTTTTGCGACGGTAACAAATTGATTTCCTGGGCCGAATATCTTGTAAACAGATGGTACTGTTTCTGTTCCAAAAGTCATTGCTGCAATTGCCTGTATCCCTCCTATTTTATATATTTTGGTAACACCACATAAACTGGCGGTATATAGTATTGCTGGGTGAATTTTCCCTTCTTTATTTGGTGGAGAGCATAAAACTAACTCTCTGCAACCTGCAATTGTCGCAGGAATCGCTAACATTAGTATCGTTGAAAATAATGGTGCTGTTCCTCCAGGAATATACAATCCCACTTTGTCTATTGGTCTTTTCTCTTGCCAACATTTTACTCCTGGGACTGTTTCTAACGCTACAATCTCCGTTTTCTGTGCTTGGTGAAATTTTTCTATGTTCCTTTTTGCAAATTGAATGGCCTCTTTTAATTCATTAGAAATGGATTGTACTGCCTCAGTGATTTCTTTATCAGAAACTTCAACATTTTGAAGCCTAACACCATCAAATTTTTCGGTGTATTTTGAAAGCGCCTTATCGCCTTCGTTTTCTACTTCTTTAAAAATAGAAATTACCGTACCCTCAATATCAGCTAGACTTTGGGTAGGACGTTTTAATAAGTCCATCCAACTTTCTCTTATCGGATTCTCTATTCTTTTCATTACAATACCATTTTTTCAATAGGACATACCAAAATACTCTCTGCTCCCGCTAATTTTAATTCGTCTATTACTTCCCAAAAGGTATCTTTTTGAATTACGGTATGTACAGAACTCCATCCTTTTTCGGCTAGTGGTAATACTGTTGGACTCCGCATTCCCGGCAGAATATTAATTATTGTTTTTAACTTATCATCTGGGGCATTCATTAAAACATACTTGCTCTGTCTTCCTCGTAAAACGGACTGAATTCTAAATTGCAACTTTTCTAAAATTGCTTTTCCTTCTTCCGATATTTTTGGAGATACGGCTAATACCGCCTCACTTGTTAGCATTACCTCTACCTCTTTTAAGTTGTTCTTAAACAAGGTACTACCACTCGAAACTATATCACATATTGCATCTGCCAAACCAATATTTGGTGCTATCTCTACAGAACCATTTATAATATGTAATTCTGATTTAACCCCTTTAGAACTTAAGTATTCTGTAACTGTATTTGGGTAGGAAGTCGCAATTCTTTTACCTTCAAAATCAGATACATTCGTATAATTGACATCCTTTGGAATAGCTAAAGAAACCTTGCATTTAGAAAACCCTAATCTTTCTGCTATACTAATATCTTTTCCTTTTTCTATTAAAACATTCTCTCCAATAATAGCTATGTCTACAACGCCATCTCTAAGATACTGTGGAATATCACCATTCCGCAAATAGAATACTTCCATCGGAAAGTTTCTGGCAGAGGCTTTTAATTGATCTTTTCCATTATTAATTCGTATGCCACAGTTTTTTAAAATCTGGATGGAATCTTCATTTAATCTTCCTGACTTTTGAATTGCTATTCTAATCTTCATTTCTTTATTTTTTTGTCGAAGCAAACAACGGATACAAAAAAACCCGTTTGATTGCTCAAACGGGTTTTAAATATTTATTGATTTTACAACAATACATTTTTACCTCGCGTGAGCGTAGCCGTAAAAATGATGATGGTATAAATTTGTTTTTTTCATAAGTATACAGCAAATGTATATTTTATTTTGATACAAAAATAACTATTTAACAATTCTACTGAAAATTTGAGGAATTGCAATTTTTTGATTCTCTTTATTAGTTATTTCCCAAAATAATAGGCAATCCTTTATCTCCTCCTCCAATAATAATTACTTTAGAGTTTGGAGATTCAGACAATTTTAAAGTAGCTTCAATTCCTTTATCCTGTAAAATTTTATCTGTTAAAGAGGCACTTAAAATCTTGTTTGCATCTGCTTTACCTTGTGCTTCGATAATAACTTTTTCTGCTTCTTTCTCTGCGGTAACTAATCTAAATTCATATTCTAAAGATTCTTGTTCTTGCTTTAATTTACGCTCAATAGCATCTTTAATTGTTCTAGGTAATGTTACATCTCTTACTAAAACAGAATTTAATTGAATGTACTGAGGCTCTATAATTTTTTTTGTTTCCTCATATATTTCATTCTGAATTGCATCTCTTTTTGTAGAATACAATTGCTCTGGAGTATAACGTCCAACAACACTTCTAGTTGCAGAACGAATAGCAGGTATTATAACACTTTGTAAATAATTTTCTCCTTTGGTTTGGTGCAACAAGCCTACATTAGAACCATCTGCTTGGTATAATACAGATGCATCCAATTTAATTTCTAATCCATTAGAGGAAAGTACAGACATTTCTCTTTCAAACAATTCTTGCTGTCTTACATTGTAAACAAAAACCTTATTCCAAGGGGCTACAATATGAAAACCTTCACTAAGTGCAGGTTCATCTGTTACAACACCTTCTCCTAATGTTTCATAAAGAACTCCTGCTTCTCCTGAACCAATAGTTATAGTAGATTTTGAAAGTAAAATAATTATAATAATAAAGATAAAAATTACTGGTAATGCAATTTTTGGTAGTTTGTCCATGTCCTAGTTTGTTTTAAATTAATCCGTTATATTTTCTAATAAACCATTCTGCTGAAAATGCTATAATAATAAGTCCTAGCAGAAATTTGAAGTCGACCAAAGATACAATTTTTTCTATTCTTTTCTGTGTTGGTAAAAACTGCTTCTCCTTCACTAAATACTGAACTAAATCATCTACTTGCCCAGGATAATATAACTTTCCTTTTGTATTTTCAGCTAACCTATTTAGTTTCTTATAATTGGTTGAAGAAAATTGCTGTTCTATATTAAAATCTAAAATTATAAATTTTCCTGATTTAGAAATGTTCTCTTTTTCTACTGCAACGGTAAAATTATAGTTGTTTGCTTTTAAATCAGAAATATCAGCTTCATAATAATTCCCTTTAAATAGCATAGGAATTTGTTTTTCAACACCTTCCTGTTTTACTTTTAAAACTAAAGAAGCATTCGTATCAAATGAAAAAGCTTTGTCAAAATAAGAAGCTTTAATTACTGCTTCGTTACTTCCAGAATACATTTGTTCATAATCTAGTACAAGTCGGTCTTTAGGCTTATTACTCGCCAAATACAATACAATCTTTCCTATTAAATCATCAAAATTTATAAATTCTCTATCATTTCGAAAAGATTGCGAACGCCATTTCCAAAGACCTTCTCCAAACAGTACTACTTCTTTATCGGTTGTTTCGCCTAGCACAACCAATAATGGCTCTTTCATATCGATTCCCCTTATTCGTTGGCTAAGTAGTACATCATTCACTTTATTAATAGAGATGTCTCCAAGGTTACCTAATAATGGCGGAAAACCTTCTATTGAAAAATCGGAAGTGCTAAACAGATTAAATCCTGAATTTAAGACTGCATTAATTTCTTCTGTTTGCTTAGAACTCCTTTTTGAAAAACTACTTTGAATACTGTTTAGAAAATTCCAATCTGTAGCGGAACCTGTAACGGTAAAAACACTTGGTTTTCTTAATTTAAGGTACTCGTATATTTTGGTGAAACTCCGATTTGGTTGGTATAGTATAAATACATCTATTGCATCAAATTCCGCCTTACCCACAGAGGGTTTCTTTATTACAACAGAGCGCTGTTCGTTCTTCTCTATTGCTTTTTTTAATGCACCAATATCTGGATGCTCTATATCTGAAATTATAACAATATTAGTTTTTTCATCTATTACTTCTAGAGCTACACGCTTCTCATTGTTTACAATGTTTTTTTCATTTTGCAAGGCGGAAAGTGTAAATTTTAAGGTCTTTACTCCTACTGATTTCGCATCGATTAAGGTACTTATTACTTTGGTGTTATTAGTACTTGTCAGTGAAACTCGTTCTTTATAGATACTTTTTCCTTGCAGAAAAATAGTATATAAAACAGAAATATTATTTTTTCCTTCATAGGATATAAAGGATTCTACAGGGAATTTATTTTTTAAAAAAGCATATTTATTTGCATTTACTCTGGATATATTAACATCCTCATATCTGATTGTATCTCCTACAGCAATTGGAAAAATAGTTGTCTTTTGATTAGTACCATAAAACTCATAATCTTCTCCTATTGTTTGGTTCCCATCTGTTACTAAAACTATGCTTGTACTTGTATTCACATAAATATCATTTATAGAGGCTATTGCTTTTGTGATATTTGTATTCTTTTCAGAAAATGATAGATTGCCATTTTCGTTAATCTCACTTCCAAAATAATATTTTTTTAAATTGAATTTAGCCTGAAGCTCCTCTTCATTACTAATTTCATTTAAAATAGACGATATATTAGTAGTTTCATTTGCACTATTCATAGAAGTTGAATTATCTACTAACAGAACAAGGGTACTCTTTTCTATAATAAATTCTTCTTTGGTGAATTTTGGATTTATCAATAATAACAAAACTCCAAATATCCCTATAAAACGTAAAAAAGAGAGAATAGCATTAAGCTTTCCTCTCTTTTTCGTTTTGTAATAATACTGAAACAATATAACTAGTAAGGCTACAACAGCAGCTAGTATAATAAGAAATATTGTTTTTGTTTGCATATGAATTCAGTCCATAAGTATTCGGTATTGTTGTATCTATGAGTGTAAACAATACGCTCCGTATGACTTTAACTAGGTTAACATTCCTCCATCTACATTTAGTACCTGCCCTGTAATATATGCAGAAAGGTCAGATGCTAAAAATAAACATGCATTTGCTACATCTTCTGTCGTTCCACCTCTTTTTAATGGAATACCATCTCGCCACCCTTGTACTACTTTTGGATCTAGCTTATCTGTCATTTCAGTTTCTATAAACCCTGGTGCTATAGCATTACAACGAATATTTCTAGAACCTAATTCCAAAGCTATAGATTTTGTAAAACCAATCATTCCTGCTTTAGATGCTGCATAATTTGCCTGACCTGCATTTCCTTTTACACCAACAACACTACTCATGTTTATAATAGACCCCTTACGTTGTTTTAACATGGTACGCTGTACTGCCTTTGTCATGTTAAAAACTGACTTAAGGTTAATTTCGATAACCTGATCAAAATCTTCTTCACGCATACGCATCAACAGGTTGTCTTTAGTAATCCCTGCATTGTTAATTAGAACATCAATTCCGTCAAAATCTTCTAAAACCTGTGCTATCAATTTTTCTGATTCTTCAAAATTTGCAGCATTACTTTTATATGCCTTGGCTTTTACTCCTTTAGCTGTTAATTCCTTTTCGAGCTCCAAAGCTGGTGCTTCACTAGAACTATATGTAAATGCAACATTTGCACCAGAATCTGCAAATACTCGGGCAATACCACTCCCTATTCCTCTACTTGCCCCTGTTATTATAACATTTTTTCTTTCTAATAATTTCATAGTATGTGTAACTTAAATTTTACTAAAACAAATATACCAAATTAAAAACCCCATCATAAAAATGATAGGGTTTTTGTTTGTGAAAAAATATTTTAATTCTTTATAGGTGCAGGCTTTTCAAAATTAAACAAGTAATCTATATCCAACTCCTGTACTTTGCCTAATTTTTCCATAGCTTTAATATCTACATCCTTCTTATTACCAACAATCATAACATTGTAGTTTCCGCCACTTATATTTTTATTAAAAAAACTTTCCAAATCATCCAGTTCCATTTTTTGTATTGTATTGTAAATAGCCTCTCGATTGTCATTTTCTATTCCGCGCTTTTTTAAGCTTTCATAGGTCCAAAAAAATATTCTTTTTATTTATTCTCCTTGCTGCCATCTTTTTAAGCGTTGCTGTTTTGGCTACTTTGAAATTTACTTCTGCTTTTGGCATTTTATTCATTAGCCCCATCATTGCATCTACTGCTTCAGGCATTTTATTTGCCTGTGTACCTATGTAGGCGTAGGTATAGTTTGGATCACCTACTTTACTTGCGTCTGCATAAAACGAAAAAGCAGAATAAGCCAAGGACTTAGATTCTCTTATTTCTTGAAAAACTACCGATGCCATGCTTCCGCCAAAATAACTATTAAACATTTTAGAAGCCGCCATACTTTTAGGGTCGAATGTGTCACCTTTCGCTAAAAATAACATTTCAGCTTGTACCATATCATAATTTACAAAATAAACGTTACCTCCCGTTTCTTTAAAATCATATTCCTTTTTCTCTGGATATTCCTTAAATTCTGATGGGATTTTATGATGTGTATTTAGTGCCGTTTTAGCCTCTTCTAAATCCTTACCATAATAAAATATACGATGCTTATAATCTTTTAACCCTTTTACGATAGTCACCAGTTCCTTTGGATCCATGGCCTTTAACTCTTCTATGGTGTAGATATCTCGCAACCTAGATTCTTCTCCAAATTGTCCATAACTATATAAACCACTCCACATAATCTGTGATTTATTTGACTTTACATCTTGTCTGTCTTTTGCTATTTTTAATACATATTTGTTATATGTATCTTGATTTGCTTGTGCATTCTCTAAAAGGTTTTCTAATAAAGCCAGACCTTTTGAAAGATTCTCTCGTAAACCAGATAAATATATTGTCGTTCTATCCCGTCCCGTTCTTACACCATAATCAACACCTAATTTGTAGAATTCTTTACTTAAATCATCTATAGAAATTTCATTCGTTCCTAGATATTCTAAGTACCCTACAGCTATCCCTAATTTTTTATTATGATCATCACCCATATCAAAAATAATATTGAGTTCTGCCAAATCATTTGTTTCATTAGGAATAAAAGCAATTTCCAAACCATTTGCTAGTTTAGAGTTTTTTATAGCCGTTTTATAATCTATAAACTGTGGTTTCATCTCTGCACTTGTCATTTTATTGAAAGTAGTAACAAAAGGAGAGTTTTTACCTCTATTTAATTCAATTGGCGTAATTTTAGGATTCGCTACTTTTACCAAATCGGTTGCCTTTCCCTGACGTTTATACACCACTACATAATTATCCTTATAGAATTTATTGGCAAAATCTACTAATTCTTGTTTATTGATTTTACGCATTTTCTCATGAAGATTAACTCTTGAATTCCAGTCTTGAAAATGAACAAATGCATTTACATAATCATACGCAACTCCCGATGCATTTTCATACATTCTGATTTTGGATAATTTTAAATCATTAATTACGGCATCTAACATCCATTCGTCAAAATTTCCTTTTTTTACTTCTTCAATTTGACCAATTATTAAATCTTTTACCTCTTCTAGAGTCTGACCAGATTTAGGATTTCCATAAAACTGATGCATTCCATAATCATTTAGGAAAGTTGTATAAGATCCTGCTCTTTGCACTTGTTGTTTTTTATTTAGATTTAAATCTATTAAACCTGCTGTACTATTACTTAATAACTGATCTATTAAAGATAATTTCACTTCATCTTCTGTTCCTATTGCTGCAGATCTATATGCAATATTTACTCTTTCATTTTCAGGGCCAAAAACTTCTTTTTCAATTATGCTTGTTAATGGTGCTTCTATTGGTCTTTCTGGGTGATTGACTTCTTTAGTTTTAAACGAGCCAAAAGCATTGTTTACTTTCTCTATTGTCTCCTCAAATTCTAAATCTCCAACAAGAATTACCGCCATATTGTTTGGTACATAATAGGTATTGAAATAATTATGAATAGCCTCCATTGATGGATTTTTAAGATGCTCGGATGTACCAATTGTATTTTGTTGTCCATACTGATGCGTTGGAAACAACGCCGCATTTAATGCAGATGACGCTCTTCTAAAATCGCTATCTTGGGATCTATTAAATTCTTCATAAACCGCTTCTAATTCTGTATGAAAAAGCCTTAATACTAGTTTACTAAAACGTTCACTTTCTACATGTAACCATTTCTCTAATCCATTAGATGGAATTTTGTTTACATAGACAGTTTCTTCATGCCAAGTCCAAGCATTAGTTCCCTCAGCTCCCAAAGAGGATATCATTTTGTCATATTCTGCCGCAATTGATATTTTTGAAGCAGATTGTGATTCTACATCTATCTGTTTGTATATCTCTATTTTCTTTGTACTATCTTTTTCCGCTTTATGCTGCTCATACAAATTTGCTATTTTATCTAAATGTATTTTCTCCGCTTCCCAATCTTGGGTTCCAATTTGATCTGTTCCTTTAAATAACATATGTTCTAAATAGTGGGCCAATCCTGTATTGTCTGAAGGATCATAGACGGACCCTGCTCTTACGGGGATGAAGGTCTGTATTTTTGGTTCTTCTGTATTTCTACTCAAATACACTTTTAATCCATTTTCTAGTGTGTACAATCGAAGTCCGGTTGGATCATTTGTTACCGTTTCATAAGAAAATCCATTTGCATCTGTATGTTGTTCTACAGTAAATGCTTTTTCTTGAGTCTCCTTACAGGAATAAAGTGTAAAGAATACGACAGTTAAAAGAATAATTGTTTTTTTCATAACTACTTTTTTTGATTGAATAAAAAAAATCCTTCAACTCTAACTATTTAGAATTGAAGGATTAATATAGCGAAAATATCGCTTACTCAGTCCAAAAGTATAGAAATTATCCTAACACCTCTTTTACTTTTAGTCCTATTTCTGCAGGAGAATCTACTACGTGAATTCCACATTCTCTCATGATTTTCTTTTTTGCTTGTGCAGTATCATCACTACCACCTACAATAGCACCAGCATGTCCCATGGTTCTACCCGCTGGAGCAGTTTCCCCAGCTATGAAACCAATTATTGGTTTTTTACTTCCACTTTCTTTATACCAGTTAGCTGCATCTGCTTCTAACTGACCCCCTATTTCACCTATCATTACTACACATTCCGTCTCTGGGTCATTTATTAAAAGCTCTACAGCTTCTTTTGTTGTAGTCCCTATAATTGGATCTCCTCCTATTCCGATTGCTGTTGTTATTCCTAAACCTTGACGTACTACCTGATCGGCAGCTTCATAAGTTAATGTTCCAGATTTAGATACAATACCTACAGTTCCTTTTTCAAAAACAAAACCTGGCATAATACCCACTTTCGCTTCTCCCGGAGTAATTACACCTGGACAATTAGGCCCAATTAATCTACAATCTATATTCTTAATATAATCATTAGCCTTTACCATATCCGCAACAGGAATTCCTTCTGTAATTGTAATAATTACTCTAATACCTGCATTGGCAGCTTCCATAATGGCATCCGCAGCAAATGCTGGCGGCACAAAAATAATAGTCGTATCTGCTCCTACTTCTTTCACAGCATCGGCAACCGTATTAAAAACAGGTCTTCCAAGGTGCTCTTGACCACCTTTTCCAGGAGTTACACCACCAACAACATTAGTGCCATATGCAATCATTTGTTCTGCATGGAAAGTTCCTTCACTTCCTGTAAAACCTTGTACTATAATTTTTGAATCCTTATTTACTAAAACGCTCATTTAGATACTTTTTTTATTCCCTATTGGGTTTACCATCTCAAGATTTAATTTGAAATAGAAAAGGTTAATTTATACAATAGAATCGTGCTAATACACGAAAAAATTTATTCACGACAAAAATATAGTTTTGAATACAATTAATAAAGTATTCCATAGCTTATTTAGTCTTCTAATTTTTTTAAAATTTCTGGTATTTTTTTAATATTTGCCAATTGCTTTAACAAGGTACGCGCTTCTTGTGCTGGCGTTCCATAATAATTTTTCTCTCCTTTTAATGTTTTAGAAACACCCGATTGAGCAAAAATAACTGCCTTTTTCTTAATAGTTATAGCACTTGTAATACCTACTTGTCCCCAAATTGTTACTTCATCTTCAACAATAACGCAACCAGCAATTCCGGCTTGAGATGCTATAATACACTTCTCTCCAATTATGGTATCGTGTCCTATTTGAACTTGATTATCCAACTTAGTTCCTCTTTTTATTGTTGTACTACCTGTAACACCTTTATCTATTGTACAACAAGAACCAATCTCTACATTGTCTTCTAGTACCACATTTCCTCCTGAAAGCAATTTATCATAGCCTTCTGGTCGGTTTTTATAGTAAAATGCATCGGAACCCAAAACTGTTCCTGCATGTATAATAACGTTATTACCTATGATGCAATTGTCATAAATTGTAACATTAGGATGGATTACACAATCGTAACCAATAGATACATTGTTACCAACAAATACATTTGGTTGTATAATTGTATTCTCTCCAATATTTGCGGATAATGAAATTAAATTAGCAGATTTTTTAAAAGGTTTAAAAAACTGAGTTAAAACATTAAAGTCTCTAAAAGGATCCTCCGAAATAAGCAATGCCTTCCCTTCTGGGCATGCTACTTTTTTATTAATAAGAACTATTGTTGCATTGGATGCTAATGCTTTATCATAATACTTAGGATGATCAACAAAAACGATATCTCCTTCTTCTACAACATGAATCTCGTTCATGCCTAAAACAGGAAAATCTTCATCGCCAATATAATCCGTCTGAATTATAGCTGCAATCTGAGCTAAAGTATGTGGTATTGGAAATTTCATTAACTATAATTTCAATATAAAAAACAGTTTAAAATAGAATATAATGCAGATTATCCCTTAACACGTTCCATATACGTTCCTTTTTCTGTCTCTACTTTTATTTTATCTCCTTCGTTAATAAAAAGTGGAACATTAACTCTTGCGCCTGTCTCAACTGTTGCAGGCTTGGTTGCATTAGTTGCTGTATTACCTTTAACTCCTGGCTCTGCATGAGTTACTTCTAAAATAACACTAGCTGGCATATCTACAGACAAAGGCATACTATCTTCCGTATTAAACATAATAGTAACAACCTCTCCCTCTTTTAACAAATCGGCAGCATCCAATGTGTTTTCCTCAAGTGTTATTTGATTGTAATCTGAAGTATTCATAAAATGATAAGTGCTTCCTTCTGCATATAGAAACTGGTACGACCGTGTTTCTACTCTAATTTCTTCTATCTTACGACCAGAAGGAAACGTATTATCGATTACTTTACCTGTAGTTAAACTTTTTAGTTTTGTTCTTACAAATGCTGGCCCTTTTCCTGGCTTTACATGTAAAAACTCTATAATCTTAAAAATATCATGATTGTATTTTATGCACAATCCTTTTCTAATGTCCGATGTTGATGCCATATATCTCTTAATTTGTACTAAAGTATCCTTTCATGATCCCTCTTTGGGAATCTCTTATAAATTGTAGAATCTCATCTCTTTCTGGAGTTGCTTCCATTTCTGCCTCTATAATACGAACTGCTTGCGTATTATTATGATTTCTTTGGTATAACGTTCTATATATATTCTGAACTTCTCTTATTTTATCTGAAGTAAAGCCTCTTCTTCGTAATCCTACAGAATTAATCCCAACATAAGATAAAGGCTCTCTTGCTGCTTTTACAAAAGGAGGAACATCTTTACGAACTAGAGACCCTCCAGTTACAAATGCATGTTTACCAACAGAAACAAATTGATGCACTGCAACTAAACCTGCTAAAACAACGTCATCCCCTACAGTAACATGTCCTGCCAAAGTAGAATTATTTGAAAAAATACAATTGTCACCAATAAAGCAATCATGAGCTATATGACAATACGCCATAATTAAACAGTTTTTACCAATCACTGTTTTCATTCTATCTAATGTTCCTTTGTTTATGGTAACACACTCTCTAATAGTAGTATTATCACCTATAACAACGGTTGTTTCTTCTCCATTATATTTTAAATCTTGCGGTGTTGCTGAAATTACTGCTCCTGGAAAAATATTACAATTTTTCCCAATTCTTGCTCCCTCCATAATGGTGACATTAGAACCGATCCATGTTCCCTGCCCTATTGTTACATTGTTATGTATTGTTGTAAAAGGCTCTACTACAACATTTTTTGCAATTTTAGCCCCTGGATGTATGTATGCTAACGGTTGGTTCATTTTATTTTCTTTTTATAATTTGAGCCATTAACTCAGCCTCACAAACTAACTTATCATTGGCATATGCGTATGCTTGCATATGACAAATACCCCTTCTAATTGGCGTAATTAAACTACAATCAAAAATTAAGGTGTCTCCAGGTAAAACATTTTGTCTAAATTTAACTTTATCAATTTTCATAAAGATAGTGAGATAGTTCTCAGGATCTGGTACAGTGCTTAGTACTAAAATACCGCCTGTTTGAGCCATGGCTTCAATTTGAAGAACCCCTGGCATTACAGGTGCTCCTGGAAAATGACCAACAAAAAATGGTTCGTTCATCGTCACATTTTTCATACCCACTACATGGTCTCCATTTAACTCCAATATTCTATCTATTAATAAAAATGGAGGCCTATGTGGTAACATTTCCATTATTTGATGAATATCCATTAATGGTGGCTTACTCAAATCAAATTTTGGAACCTTATTACGGTTTTCTTTTTTAATAACTTGTGCCAGTTTTTTTGCAAACTCTGTATTTACAAAATGCCCGGGTTTATTGGCGATAATTTTACCACGTATTCTTGTTCCTGTCAATGCTACATCTCCAATAACATCTAGCAATTTATGTCTTGCTGCTTCATTTGGTTGGTGCAAAGTAAGATTATCTAAAATCCCATTTGCTTTAACAGATAGGTGCTCTTTATTAAATGCCTTTAATAATTTCTTCATTGTAGCTTCGGAAATTTCCTTGTCTACATATATAATGGCATTGTTTAAATCGCCTCCTTGAATTAATCCGTGATCTAGTAGCGTTTCCAATTCATGTAAAAAGCTAAAAGTTCTTGCTTCGGAAATTTCTTCTTTAAAATCAGATATTTTATCTAAAGTTGCATTTTGGGTTCCCAAAACTTTGGTGCCAAAATCGACCATAGTAACAACCTGATACTCTTCTGAAGGAATAATTGTTATCTCGCTACCTGTTGCTTCATCTTTGTACGATATAACTTCTGTAATTACGTATTCCTCTCTTTCTGCTGTTAGCTCTTCAATACCTGCTTCTTCTAAAGCTTCTACAAAGAATTTAGAAGAACCATCCATTATTGGAAGCTCCGCAGCATTCAACTCAATTAAAACATTGTCAATTTCTAAACCAACTAAAGCAGCCAATACATGCTCCGATGTTTGAATTTTAACTACTCCTTTTTCTAAGTTTGTACCTCTTTGTGTATTTACTACATAACTAGCACTAGCCTCTATAATAGGTTCTCCTTCTAAATCAATTCGTTTAAAAACATACCCATGATTTTCTGAAGCTGGTATGAATTTAATCGTTACCTTTTCGCCTGTATGTAAACCTACTCCCGATAAACTAATCTCTTTAGATATAGTTGTTTGTTTTTTACCAATACTACTCACCTTTAATCTTTTTTTTAATTTCTTCTAAACTGTTTATAATCTTCGGAAGATTTTTAAAATGAACATAAGACTTATAAAAATCGCCATATTTTAATGCTGGTGACCCCTGTAAGACTTCATCATCCTTAATGCTTCTTCCTATACCTGATTGTGCTTGTATTTTAACTCTGTCTCCTATAGTTATATGACCAACAATACCCACTTGTCCGCCAATCATACAATGTTTACCAATTTTGGTTGACCCTGCTACTCCCGATTGAGCTGCTATAACAGTATGCTCTCCTATTTCTACATTATGTGCTATTTGAATTTGATTATCCAATTTCACTCCTTTTCGTAGAATGGTAGAGCCCATTGTTGCTTTGTCTATAGTCGTGCCTGCGCCTATATCTACGTTATCTTCTAAAATAACATTTCCTGTTTGCGGTATTTTACTAAATTCTCCATTCTTATCTGGTGCAAAACCAAAACCATCTGCTCCTATTACTGCACCACTATTTACAACACAATTATTTCCTATAATTGTATCTGAATATATTTTAGCTCCAGCAAACAACGTAACATTATTACCAATTGTAACATTATCACCTATATATACGTTCGGATGAATTTTGGCCGTATCGCCAATAGTAACCTCTTCTCCTATGTACGAAAATGCTCCTATATAAATATCCTTTCCGTAAGTTGCAGTTTCTGATATGAAAACTGGTTTTTCAATTCCAATTTTACTGTTTTTTGCCAAATCATAATATTCTAAAACTTTTGAAAAAGAACCGTATGGATCATCCACTCTTATTAACGTAGTGTTTAATTTTTGCTCCGCTTCAAAATTTCTATCTACTATGGTTATAGATGCTTTTGTTTTATAAATATGTGGGGTATACTTAGGATTGGCTAAAAAAGTTAAGGAACCTTCTTCTCCTTCTTCAATTTTCGATAATTTATGGACAGCTATTTCCGGGTTACCTTCAATATCTCCTTCCAAAATACCTGCGATCTGACTAGCCGTAAATTTCATAAATACAAAAGTAAGAAAAATTGTTAAACACCGTCTTTAGGAAAACAGATATAATATTTTTTTACTGTTTTTGAAAGAGTTTTAGACCTTAGCTGATCGGATACTTTTGCAACATCCACTGTTTTTCCATTTTTCTTCAATATATATATTCGTTGTTTATCTAAATTATACGCCTGATTACTAACCTCTCCCCTAAATACAAAATAAGAAGTTTCTTTATCTGAAAGTTGGTGTTTATTCTTAAACACCTCAAAATGCTTATTCAATTTCACATCTGAAATGGGGTTATTCTTTAATTTAATATTTAATAACCTTCTATTAAGCAACATTTGACACAATTCGGACAATACAAAATCTGAAGAATCTTGCCATGCTTTAATAGCCGACATAATATCTACATCGTCTAATTTTGAAAACAGTAACAAGGTTTCTTCTGTAAAATTCTCTTTGTTAATTTTGTTCTTCATAAAAAAGTTCAAAACCTTACTGCACTCTAGAGACTTTCCATTAGCTAGTAGCTCTTTTCCTCTTCTTAATATGTTTATCAATAACCGTTCTGCTACTAATCCTGTTTTATGTAAATATACTTGCCAGTACATAAAACGTCTTGCCATTAAGAATTTTTCAATAGAATAAATACCTTTTTCTTCTATTACTAATTCACCTTCTGACACATTTAGCATAGAAGTTAGACGTTCAGCATTAATATTACCTTCTGCCACGCCTGTATAAAAACTATCTCTTTTTAAATAATCTAGCCTGTCCATATCTAATTGACTAGATACAAGTTGATTTAAAAATGGTTTTGCATACTCCCCTTTGAAAATTTGTATGGCAAGCGTTAAACTTCCGTTAAATTTGGTGTTCAAAACTTCCATAAAATAAAGCGAAATATACTCGTGATCTACACCTTCTACTATACTATGTTCCATAGCGTGAGAGAAAGGACCATGACCAATATCATGCAATAATATAGCACATAATAAGCCTTCTTCCTCCTCTTCTGAAATCTCTATGCCTTTAAAACGAAGTACCTGAATAGCTTTTTGCATTAAATGCATGCAGCCTAAAGCATGGTGAAATCGAGTATGATGCGCTCCCGGATATACCATATAAGATAGTCCCATTTGAGAAATTCTACGTAAACGCTGAAAACTAGGTTCAGCTATTAAGTCAAAAATAAGTGCGCTTGGTATTCTAATAAATCCGTAAATTGGATCATTGAAAATTTTGAGCTTGTTTGCGTTTGTCAAAATTAAGTTGCTTTTACACCAACAAATATACGTACTAAATGAACATAATTACTATACTTTGGGTAGATGATGAGATAGATTTACTTAAATCACATATTATATTTTTAGAAAAAAGAAATTATAAGGTTACTACCTGTAAAAGCGGACAAGAAGCATTAGATGAACTGGAAAATTCTCGTTTTGATATTATATTCCTTGATGAAAATATGCCTGGCTTTTCTGGGCTAGAAACATTAGGAGAAATTAAAATAATAGATGCTACGGTACCTGTTGTCATGATTACAAAAAGTGAAGAGGAGTATATTATGGAAGAAGCTATTGGTTCTAAAATAGCCGACTACTTAATTAAACCTGTTAATCCAAATCAGATTTTATTATCTCTCAAAAAGAACCTGGATCATTCTAGATTAATTTCCGAACGCACAACAGCAAACTACCAACAAGAATTTCGAAAAATTGCAATGGATTTGTCTATGGCAAATTCCCATGAAGAATGGGAAGAATTGTATAGAAAACTCATTTATTGGGAATTACAACTCGAAGAAACTGAAGACTCTAGTATGTTTGAAATATTAGAATCTCAGAAAGCTGAAGCCAACAACATGTTTGGAAAGTTTGTGGACAAGAATTATGAAAGTTGGTTTCTTAATAATAATAATGGACCTGTACTCTCACACACTCTATTTCAAAAATTAATTAAACCTGAAATAGAAAATAATAAAACATTACTAGTAGTTATAGATAATCTTAGATACGACCAATGGTTGGCATTTGAAGATACCATTAATTCATTCTATAAGAAAACCAAAGAAATACCCTACTATGGAATTTTACCTACGGCAACACAGTATGCTAGAAATGCAATATTTTCTGGGCTAACACCATTAGACATGGAAAAAAAGTATCCAAAATGGTGGAAAAATGATACGGATGAAGGAGGTAAAAACTTATTTGAAGCGGAGTTTCTTAGAGAACAACTAAAACGGTTAGGATTAAATCTTAAGTGGGAATACCATAAAATAAGTAGCTTAAAGCAAGGGAAAAATTTATCGCAAAATTTTAAAAAGCAAAAAGATAACGACCTCACTGTTATTGTATATAATTTTGTAGATATTCTTTCCCATTCCAAAACAGAAATGGAAGTTATAAAAGAATTAGCTTCAAACGACAAAGCATATAGGTCTTTAACAAATAGTTGGTTTAAAAACTCTCCTTTGTTAGAAATAATTCAACAAGCACAAGACTTAGGACTTAAATTGATTATCACTACCGATCACGGTACAATTAATGTAAAACAGGCTTCTAAAGTTATAGGCGACAGAGATACTAGTCTTAATTTAAGATACAAAACAGGAAGAAGCTTATCTTTTACAGATAAAGAAGTGGTCACTGCAAAAGACCCTAGTAAGATTCACTTGCCCACAATTAATATGAGTAGTTCTTTTATTTTTGCTAAAAATGATTTTTTCTTTGCCTATCCAAATAACTACAACCATTACGTAAGTTATTATAGAAACACCTACCAACATGGTGGTGTTTCTTTAGAAGAAATGATTATTCCTTTTGTAGTATTAGAACCAAAATGAGGAATACAACCTATTTTCTTTGCTTAATGTTTTGTTTTTTAAGCGTTTCCTTGAGAAATCAGCAATAAACACCAAAACACCCGTTCACACTTATTTGATAGTGAACCTTTTATACAACATATATCGCAAAATAGCAATAATATATACCAGTTTTCGTTCAAAAGTCGAAAAAAATTTTATTTGAGAATATATTTTACATATATTTGCTTAACACTTTCCATTATCAGATATAAATTCTTATTTAATTATCATGTTTAAAACTATAGACAGATTAATGCAATTCATTGTAGCAGCAGGATTAAGTGCGCGAAAATTCGACTTATCAATCGGCGCTGGAAATGGGTACACTTTACGAATGAAAAAAAACAATGCTTCTATTGGGAGCGATGTTATTGAAACTATCATTAGAACTTACCCCCAACTTAATTTAGTTTGGCTTATTACGGGAGAGGGAGAAATGATTAAAAATGGAGGAAGAGCTAAAATGTTAGACTTTGAGCGCTTACCGCAACAAAAAAAGGATATGATTGAACTAATCATTGAAAAAAAAATAAAAGAAAGACACGAGGAAGAACTTCAAAGACTCCTAAAAGAGGTTACTCAGGAAATTGAACGTACTAAAGTTAATTCTAAAAAGTAGTTGTTGTATTAAATAATTAACTTTTACAATCAATAATGACTAGGCAGATTTGTATTTTCTAACAAACTGCTTAGTTTTTATCCATATTATTAATTGGTTTTTGCAGATATTATATAGTACACAGATTCATGACTTTTAGCACAAGCTAGATTCACATTTCCTCTACAATTGAATAATTTCGGTCGTTACTCATTAGTAGACACAGGTAAAACTTTTCTTACCAGACACTTATCGCATATATAATTTGATCTAAAATTGGAATTTCTCTTTATTCAATTCAATTTTGATTCTGAAATTAATCACACAAGTATTCTTGCAATTCAAAATATTCTCCAGAAACTGTCTACCTTTACGGAGGGTCAGCTATAAAACACATGCTATCCAACGCAAGATTAATTCATGTAAATGAAAAAAAAATATAGGCAATCTGAAATACAAAGTATTGCCAAAGAACTAATTACTAAATTCCCATCAAAAACTATATGTTTTTATGGTAATATCGGTGCTGGTAAAACAACTTTAATTAAAGCTTTAATTAAAGAATTGGGCATCTCAGAAGCAGGAAGCAGTCCTACTTTCGGAATTGTTAATGAATACGAATCAAAAGAAGGCGAAACTCTAGTGTATCATTTCGATTTTTATAGAATTGAAAACGAACTAGAAGTATTGGATTTTGGATTGGAAGATTATTTCTCTTCAAATTTATGGATTTTTATAGAATGGCCTGAAAACATTGCCAATTTAATTCCCGAAAATGCCGCTTCAGTTCATATAAATATTGTGAGCGAAGGTATTAGAGAAATTTCTATGGCTTGAATAAAATAATTTTTATCATCGTTTTTCAATGGTGATTATTGCATTTTTTCGATAAAAAACCAATTATTCGATGAAAGGTTTGTTTTATCCGATAAAAGGTGTTAAATTATCGATATAAAACATTTATAGTGTAATATTTTTCCTACATTTGTTTTGAAAATGATTATAAATTTAAACCAAATTACAATGAACACAAAAAAAGTTCTGTTTGGCCTTATGGCATGTTTAATGTTAGTTGGTGCTTCTTGCACTCCTAACAGTACTAGTGAAGATCAAGATTTATACGAAAACAGTATAGATAAGAAGAAAGGCACTATTAAAGAATAAGCATATTTGCCAAATTTTAAAGAGTGATATATCTAAAATTATTTATATCACTCTTTATTTTTATACAATAATTAAATCTTTTCATTGTTTAATATTATGGAGAAATAGTTTACTATTTTATAGAGAAAGGATTATGACAGAAAAGAAAGTAATTAGGAAAAAATTAATACTAGAAGGTTTACTCTCTTTATTCATTGCAATTACCCCAATATTATTTTATTTATACAAGTATGTTACCTTAGATGAGAACGGTTCTACAGAAATCTTAGGTATTACTTTTACTGCAAATGGTTATGAAGATGCGTTTTATGCATTCTATTACTATTCCAGTAAACTTATTCCATTAAGTTTATTAATTATTTGGTTTACGACCTGTAAACATTGGTGGTATCATGTTATACTAATACCTATTGGTATGTATGCCTATCAATTTTATGTAGTTATAAATGATGATACATCTAAGATTGACGAGAATGAGTTAAAATATTTACTCGTTGTATGTATGATTATTGTTCCTATTGTTTATTTCATCCGATTAAAATTATTTGACAAGCATGTTCATGGGATAGATTTAGATGCTATGGATGCCGAAATTGAATTCTACAAAGAAAAAGAGCGCTTAAACGAGGACGGTAAAAGCGACGTCTAACTCTTTCCATATTCTGAAGTTGTCAATCTATATTAATTATAAAAAATTATAGTTGATTTTAATTTCCAAAAAATATTGTAATTTTGAGTTTTACTATTGTGATAGATAGTGCCTGAATTAAGCTATATTTGGGATACGCCTAATAGATTTTCAGTTTATGAATCAACCAACTTCTCCTTTTAGTAAACAACAACTACTTCCTCAAGAAGAAACTTTAGAAATTCAGAAAAGTAAATGCGAGCTATATATTGGTCTTCCTAAAGAAAATCAGCGCCAAGAAAACCGTATTTGTTTAACTCCTGATGCAGTTAATGCGATTGTTTCTAATGGACATAGAGTATTAGTTGAGTCTGGCGCTGGAGAAAGAGCCAGCTATTCCGATATTGATTATACAAACGCTGGAGCAGAAATTACAGAAAATACAAAAAAAGTATTTTCTTGCCCTTTATTATTAAAAGTTGCTCCCCCTTCTATTGCAGAAATTAAAATGATTAAGCCTAAAACTACAATCATTTCTGCATTACAAATAAAAACGCAAACCAAAGAATATTTCGAAGAGCTTGCTAAGAAAAGAATTACTGCTATTGCTTTTGAATATATTCGTGATGAAGATGGTAAATACCCTGCTGTTAGATCTTTAAGTGAAATTGCTGGGATATCCTCGGTTCTAATTGCCTCCGAAATAATGGCTGCGACTAATAAGGGTAATGGATTAATGTTTGGTAATATTAGTGGTGTACCTCCTGTAGAAGTGGTTATTATTGGTGCTGGTACAGTTGGTGAGTTTGCTGCTAGATCAGCTATTGGTTTAGGTGCTAATATTAAAGTATTTGATAATTCTATAACCAAGTTAAGAAAGATTCAAACTAATTTAAAACAAACAGTTTATACATCTACCATACAACCAAAAAATCTCCTAAAAGCATTAAAAAGGTGTGATGTTGCTATTGGTGCAGTTAGAGGAAAAGACAGGTCTCCTGTTGTTGTATCTACCACAATGGTCGAAAACATGAAACGAGGTGCTGTCATTATAGATGTTAGTATTGATATGGGAGGTTGTTTTGAAACTAGTGAAATTACTAGCCACGATAAACCTACTATTGAAAAGTATGGTGTATTACACTATGCTGTACCAAATATTCCTTCTCGTTATCCAAAAACTTCATCTATATCTATTAGTAATATATTCACCCCATATTTACTGAAAATTGGGGAAGATGGTGGTTTGGAAACAGCGCTTCGTTTTGACAAAGGATTGCGAAATGGTCTATATATGTATCATGGCATTTTGACTAATAAATCTGTTGGGGAATGGTTTAGCCTTTCCTACAACGATATCAATTTTCTTATTTTTTAATTTATGAGCTTTTTAAAAAGACTTGGATTTTTCTTGTTTGGATTATCTATAGGTATTGTTTTCTTAACAGTTTTTCTTAAAAATAAATCGAAAGAAACAGGCGTTTCTTTCTGCTATTTCCCAAACTGTAGAACGTTGAAAGATTTCCGTTCTAAACCACTTCATTTTTCAGATGAAATTAAAAACATGATGGCTAATAAAGAAATTGATTCTGTTAGTCTTACTAGTTTTTTTTATGATGGAGACGTAAATTTTGGGAGAAGCAGCACAAAAACTGTTCCTTGTAAAATATACTTTATAAATGGCAAGGTTAAAGAGAAAGATGCGGTTCTTAAAGTGGTTAATTGTGTAAAAAAAGTTACTATTTCTTCTATTGAATATTAATTCCAATAGAACGCAACAAAAAACAGAGCTACGAAAATAGCTCTGTTTTTTGTTATATGGTTTTAAATTTTCCTCCTTTTTCGTTCTGTTTTTAACAATAATAATTCCCTTGTTGTTTGGCCTGCTACAGAAGTGTTTTCCTCTGCCCTTCTTATTAAGTATGGCATAACATCTCTTACAGGGCCGTAAGGCAAGTACTTTGCTACATTATAACCTTTTGCAGAAAGGTTAAAGGTTATATGATCACTCATACCATATAATTGCCCAAACCATATTCTAGTATCACTACTAGCTATTCCCTTTCCCTGCATAAGATCCATTAACTTATAACAACTTTCTTCATTATGTGTTCCTGAAAAAATTGACATAACGTCAATACTATCTAACATATATGCAACCACAGCATTAAAATTTGTGTCCGTTGCTTCTTTTGATGGACAAATTGGTGTTGGATATCCTTTTTCTAATGCTCTTTCATTTTCCTTTTCCATATATGCGCCACGAACAACTTTAATTCCAATTTTAAAATTTTGTTCTTTGGCGCGCTTTTGTAATTCTTTTAAATAATCTAATCTATCCCATCTATATGTCTGTAGCGTATTAAATATAATCACCTTTTCCGTGTTATATTTTACCATCATTTCTTCCACAAGATTATCTGCTGCTTCTTGCATCCAACTTTCTTCTCCATCAATTAATAAAGCAACATCCAAATCATGCGCTTTTTTACAAACTTCATTAAATCTGAATTGCACTCGCTCCCACTCCTCCTTCTCATTAGCCTGTAACTCTATTCCTTCACTTACCTTTTCATACAAAGACAAACGACCAAAACCTGTTGGTTTAAAAACAGCAAAAGGAATTGCATTTTTCTCTTTTACATAATCTAAAGTGTGGATGGTTTTTTCTAGAGCAAAATCAAACTGACTTTCTTCTTCTTTCCCTTCTACCGAATAATCTAGAACTGCGCATACTTTTTTCTCATACATTTTGTCTATTAAAGGCATGCAGTCATCTTCATTAACTCCGCCACAAAAATGATCAAAAACGGTAGCCCTAATTAGCCCTTCAACTGGTAGATGCGCTTTAATCGCAAAATTAGTCACTGCTGTACCAATTTTAACTAAAGGTTCATTTGCTATCATCTTAAATAGGAAATATGCACGCTCTAATTCTGAGTCGGTTTTTAACGCAAATGCAGTTGCAGTATCCTCAAAAATCTTATCCATTATTACTAATTTATTAACGAATCAAAGATAACAACAGAAACTTTATATTATCAGTAAAATTTGGCTTTATTTTGTATTCCAAATAGGATTATTTAATTACGATACAATATTAAACACCATGGAATCTATCTCTACTTCCTCTTATACCGTCCATTTTAATGAAAACGCTGTTCTTGCTTTAAACAAGCACTTAGCTCTTTCTAATTATTCTAAGATTTTTATTCTTGTGGATGAGAATACACACACGCATTGCTTGCCTAGTTTCATGAGTCAGATTGAAGGCGATTATGTATATGAAATTATTGAAATTGAAGAAGGAGAAATTAATAAAAACATTGCTACATGTATGCATCTGTGGGAAGCTTTATCTGAATTAGATGCAGATAGAAAAAGCGTAATGATAAATCTTGGTGGCGGTGTTGTTACAGATATGGGTGGCTTTGTTGCTTCAACCTTTAAAAGAGGAATTGACTTTATTAATGTGCCCACTACCCTACTAGCAATGGTAGATGCTTCTGTTGGAGGGAAAACTGGAGTTGATTTGGGTGCTTTAAAAAATCAAGTTGGTGTTATAAATCAACCTCCTATGGTTTTAATTATTACGGACTTTCTTTATACATTAGAAAAAAGACAACTATTTAGTGGTTTTTCTGAAATGTTAAAACATGGACTAATTACAGATATTTCTTACTGGAATAAATTAAAAGAGATTACCGATTTTAAAGAAATGGACACCCTTATTTACGACTCCGTAGTTATAAAAAATGCCATAGTTCTAGAGGACCCAACGGAACAAAACATTAGAAAAACATTAAATTATGGCCACACTCTCGGACATGCCATAGAATCGTATTTTTTAGAAAGCAAAAACCATGACTTATTACTACATGGTGAAGCCATAGCTATTGGAATGATATTAGAAGCATTTCTTTCTACCAAACTATCTGGATTATCATTTAAACACTTAGAAGATATAAAAGCTACATTTTTAGAGCGGTATAAGAAAGTAACTTTTACGGATAGTGATATCACCAACATACTTGCCTTATTAAAGTATGACAAAAAGAATTCTCATGGAAACATTAATTTTGTACTGCTAAAGTCTATAGGAGAAACAGTTATAGACATTAAAGTTCCTCATGATATATTCGCAGAAGCATTTGCATACTACAAAGAATAGCAATTACACCTACTAAAATTTAGCCTTTCACAACTCTTTACTATTTAAAGGAAGAAAAAAGCATAGTTTAGGAATTCAAATAAAAAACCTTTGAATTAACTGATTATGAAACGAGTACTGATTGATTACAAAAAACTGAACCACGAAATAGCAGCACTATTAATAGAAAATTATCCTCACGGATATGGAGATGAAGATATTATTTCTTTTAAAAACCATAAAGGCGATCTTATAAAAGCGGTGGAAATTAAAACTACAGATACACTTTACTTAGTGAAAATTAGCAAAAGCCTTTCTAACTTTATTACCAACTTTGATGATAAGGTAATTAAAGAGCTTGAACTTAAACCAAATTCTAACGTACAGTCTTCCCTAGTGCAAGAAATGGAAGTGGAATTAAGTGAAAATCAAGAGTAATAACACTTCTTTACTTTTAAAATTAGTATATTAATAGATTTTTTTATTGAAAAATTGCAATTTGCATACCTTCATATTCATAAATAAATACACTATATCCCCCAAAATTATTAGTTTTAGGCTGGCAGTTATTGCTTTCAATACAAATAAGAAAGTTTTTTAATTTTTCTAGTTTTTCATATTCGATCTCTGGAGTTCCATGAGCGCCAAATAATTTATAATCCTCATTTAAAATAGTAATTAGATAGTCAACACTTTCTTTGTAAACTGCAATATCACTGTTATTAAATAAGAACAATGTTCCGTTATAAAGATAATCCCCTAAAAAAGCTAACTTATTTGTCTTATCAATAATAGCCACAGACTCAGTAGTATGACCAGGAATACTAACAAGCTGAATAACCCTGTTTCCTAAATCAATATCCTTGTTTACCGGTATCCATTCATTTACTTCAACTTGTAAAGGGAAATTACCTATAAATAAATCATCAGCAGTGAAATTATAAATATCATTACTAGTGACACTTTGTCTTAAAAAAGGTAAATCAGGAAAACCTACAGTATTAAATTCTAAGATGTTTTGATTGTGATCAAAATGAAAGTGAGACATTAACAATGTCGTTGGGACTTGCGTTAATTGATCTAAAATAGGCTTAATCTTAAAACCATTTATAGCATTATTTTCTCCAGATCCAGTATCAAACATAATAGCTTTAGAATCCCCTATAAGTAAATAACTTACATTGTATTGGGAACTCTGAGGCTCAATCAAACTATAAGTACTATGATTTATGTAGTTAACATCAAACCAGTCTGAATCTATAGTAATTGGAATAAATGTTTCTTCTTCAATTAAACTGTCATCTCCATCATGGCATGCCGTGAATAATATTAAAAAGAGGCTCATTTTAGATATAATACTATTTCTCATATATTTAATTTCTTTACAATTTACAACAGATTTATATTATATAAATACCTCCGAAAAAATAATTTATACGATGTTTTTTTACATTGTCAAAATATTCTTAATATCCTTTTGCGCCACCATCTGGTCTTGAAGAATCTGCAGCTCCTGTCATTATTTTTGTTTTTGGATCTAATGTAATTCCCATAAGAGCTCCTAGACTATTACGCTCTCTAAGTTTGTGTCCCATTGCTTCTAGTGCTTTTCTGGTATCTGGAGACATTAAGTGTTTTTCAAAAGAAATTACATCTGGCAACCACTGATGGTGGATTTTCATCCCTTCGATTGCCTTGTCTATTCGCATTTCGAATTCTAAAACATTTAATACCGTTTGAAAAACTGTGTTTATTATTGTTCTTCCCCCTGGACTACCAATTACTAAAAATGGTTTTCTATCTTTAGAAACAATTGTTGGGGTCATGCTAGATAACATTCTCTTTTCTGGTTCAATTAAATTGGCCGCAGATCCAATTTGACCTGTACGCTTTGTTACATCTCTTTGTGGATTAAAATCTCCCATTTCATTATTCAGTATAAAACCTAATTCAGGTATACCTAGTTTACTACCGTAGCCAGATTCTAATGTATAGGTTAAAGAAACAGCATTTCCTTCTTTATCCATAACAGATAAATGTGTAGTATTATTACCATCATAGATTTGACCATATTTTAAGGAATCACTAACCGATGCTTTACTCTTGTTCATGTTTTCATACCTAATTTTAGCATGTTCTTTAGATAGCAATCTATCTAAAGGCATGTTTAAATTAAAATCTGGATCACCTAGAAACTGGGCCCTATCTGCAAATGCTCTTCGCATAGACTCTGCAACCACATGAACATATTCTGTAGAGTTAAATTCCAATTCTTTTAGATTAGATTGCTCCATGATATTCATCATCTCAATTAACGCAACTCCTCCTGAACTTGGTGGCGGCATAGAGAAAATTTCATAATCATTATATGTGCCACGTACTGGTTTGCGCTCAATTGCTTCATATTTAGAAAGATCTTTCTTTGTTATTATTCCCCCATTCGTTTTCATATAAGCCGCGATTTTTTTTGCGACTTTACCCTTATAAAATCCATCATGGCCTTTTTCCTTTATTACTGTTAAAGTTTTTGCCAATTCTGGTTGTTTCCAAAGTTCTCCTGGTTGCGTAAGCTCCTCTTTTTCATTAAGAAAATAACCAGCCATAAACGGATACTTTTCTTTATTCTCCACAAAACGTGTTGCTGCTCTAAATAACGACCAGTTTAATTCAAAACCTCTTTCGGCTAAAATCACTGCTGGTTGCACTACATCTTTCCATGGTAATTTTCCATATTTTTTATGCGTTAAATAAAGACCTGCAACCGTTCCAGGAACTCCTACTGCAGTTAACTCCGAACGCCTTTTGCTATGTACTACATTTCCTAACTCATCTTTATACATGTCCTCTGTTGCCGCTAATGGTGCTTTTTCTCTAAAATCTATAGTGGTAGCCTTTCCATTTACATCCATATATACAAGGAAACCGCCTCCACCAATATTCCCAGCAGATGGCAAAGTGACCGCTAAGCCAAAAGCTGTTGCAACCGCTGCATCAATAGCGTTTCCACCTTTTTTCAATATTTCGATCCCAATATCTGAGGATATACTATTAGAAGAAACCACCATGCCATTTCTTGCATAGGTTTGTGCATTCATACATATCCCTATTGCAAAAAATACTAAAGTTAGTATAACAACTTGCCAGCTACTATTAATTTTTCCAATCGATTTCTTTACTACATTCCAATACTTTTTCATAAATAAATATTAATCAAATCAACAAGTAATGCTATTCTTAATAAAATAAGAACCCAACCTGTTGATTTTTAAATTTAGTTCGTTTGTTACTATTGTGGAAAGATACAGAATTTGAAAGAAGAACAATTGTTCTATAATTTGAATTACACAGCCAATTATACTCCTTATATTTTTAGAGTATTTACCACTTTCTACAGAACTATTTGTGACTGGTTCCTTAGCTTAAAAAGGAAGAACCAACTTATCTGTTTAAAATATTCTTCTTTGTTGAATTAATAGCAGGCTCGTACGTTTCTATAGAATCAATTTTAAACAAAAAAAAGCCCCAAATATAAATATTTGAAGCTTTGCAATTATATAAAATATCTTTTACAGCTCGTTAAAAATTGTATGCATTAATCGTTTTTTATCGTTAATGCTTTCCTCAAGCGATATCATAGTTTCCGTTCTACTGATTCCGTCAATATCATCTATCTTGAAGATAATATTCTTTGCGTGGTTTGTATCCCTTGCTCTTATTTTACAGAAAATATTAAACTTCCCTGTAGTGATATGTGCTACTGTAACATATGGAATGTTATTCAATCGTTCTAATACAAATTTAGTTTGGTGCGTTTTTTCCAAAAACAGACCTACATATGCAATAAAAGAATACCCTAATTGCACATAATCTAAGGTAAGTGAGGAACCTTTAATTATTCCTGCCTCTTCCATTTTCTTTACTCTAACATGAACTGTACCTGCTGAAATCAATAATTTCTTTGCTATATCTGTAAATGGTGTTCTAGTATTGTCGATTAACATATCTAGAATCTGGTGATCAATTTCGTCTAATTTAACTTTACTCATTATACGGGCTGTGTTTTTTTACAAAAATAATTAAATTTTATGTAACAAATATCATTATTCTTTAATAAAAATGCAAAAAAAACTTGATATAAGGAAATATTATTTAATCATTCTAGTAATTCTAATACTAAATTCACTTTTTTTAAACTTTTAAATTCATCCTTCTTATTACAATCAAATGTTTTATGTCCAAAGTAACCTTCCAATTTTCCTTTTCTTTCTATTTTAGGTACAAATACAATGGTTCCTCCCTCTATTACCTCCTTATATAATACACCTACACTTTCCCCTTCCTCATATTTTTTATTTAGTGTATTTACATTTTTTATAAGTACATCAAAAAACAACTTATTATTTTCTGGTATCGAAAAATATGCCGTTTTAGAATACTGTTGTATACTGTCTTTTGCTATCACTTCTATTCCTTTAAGAATGGCATAAAACATAAACTCCCTTGTTTTTTCTCTGGAATAATCCTCTTTGTAATGACCTGCCTCAAATAATATGGTTGGTGTATTAAGCATTTGAAATGTATCGCCAATACAATTGCTGTTAAATCCATCATCAAATCTAGCTATCTGATTTGGTAGTACTTTTTGCAACTCCATATCCATTGCTGCAATAATTTGCATGCTCACTTCTCTTGTTTTAGAAATAGAACGTTCTTCATCATGCGAAGGTGCTAAAAAGGCCAAAGTTGCTGGTTTATCCGTATCATCAACATTAAAAATAGTCCGCTGATCGTGTAGGTTAAAACAATAATCTGGCTGAAACGAATCGTAGCAATTTCTAAGTACTTTACTTTCTATCTCGCTCTTATTTTGTGCATCTCTATTTAGATCTACTTTATTTGCATTTGCTCTTGTGTAAGATTCTGCTCCGTCTGGATTAAGGATTGGGATTATTTTTATAGTACAATTTTTCAATATTAATTTCGACAACTCAGATGGCTGACTTAAAAAATTTACTAAGTCTAAAACTGCTTTTGTAGTGGTCGATTCATTTCCATGCATTTGAGACCATAGCAATAGTTTCTTTTTACCAGTACCAAGCGTAATGCTTTTAATTTCCTTGTTAAGAACAGATTTTCCAATTTCTTCCACATCAAATTCTGAAGAAATAGTTGCTAAAAACGGTAACACTTCTTTATTTGTTACATACCTACCGGTAACTGAACTTTCTTTTATTGCTGCATAGTCAAACCCTAACACTTTCATTTAATATATGTATTAAGACACAAATGTAGCTTCTATTTTTTTAGAACTATTGGTATAGCTGCCACTTTTGTAAATATTTATACCACTAAGTGTATAATTAATTCTCCCTGTTTGTATTCTATTGGGGTTTAAAAATCGTTACACAATTAAAAAGTTATTTATGCTCTCTTAAATTATAACTACAAATTTCTTTTCTTTGTAATCTATGGAAAAAAAAATCTATATTATTCTGTTATTATTTTCAATGACAATTCTTGTAACTTCATGTTACCAACCGGAAAGGAATTGTGAATCTTTTAAATATGGAACATTCTCTTTCACTTCTACCGTTAATGGAAAAGAAGAAACTACTTCTTTTATAAGAAAAAATAATATTGAAATTGATACTTACAACGGAAAAACAGATACTTCTTCTATTCGATGGATTAACTCTTGCGAGTATATTGTAAAAAAAATGCGCCCAAAGAATAAGGCTGAAGAAAAATCTATTCATATAAAAATACTGAGTACAACAGATGCTTCCTATACTTTTGAGTATAACATTGTAGGAGACGCTAAGAAACGTAAAGGAACAGCCATTAAAACCAAATAAATATGTTTGAAATTTTCGCAAGTCCAGATGCATGGATAGCTCTATTAACACTTACTTTCTTAGAAATAGTCTTAGGTATAGATAACATAATATTTATTTCTATAGCGGCAGGAAAGCTAGAGAAAGGCCTACGTAAAAAAGCTACAAATATTGGTTTGGTGCTCGCAATGGTCATGCGTATTCTATTGTTATTTACCATATCTATTTTAACATCTTTAAAAAAACCTTTTTTAGTGTTAGATGAATCGTGGATTTCTGGAGGAATTAGCGGTCAGTCATTAATACTCTTTGGTGGTGGACTTTTTCTATTATACAAAAGCACCAAGGAAATTCATGAAAAAATTGAAGATAAAGAACATGATGAACGGGAGGTTAAAAAACACCGTTCTTCTACCCTTACCAATGCTATTATACAAATAACTGTTATTAATATTGTTTTTTCTTTTGATTCGATTCTTACCGCTATTGGTATGACGAACGGAATATCTCCTAACCCTAACGATGCATTAATTTTAATGGTCGTAGCAGTTGTTATTTCTGTTATTATAATGATGGTTTTTGCCAATCCTGTAGGTGAATTTGTAACGAAGCATCCAACAATACAAGTATTAGGCTTGTCTTTCTTAATTCTGATTGGATTTATGCTAATTGCAGAAGCTGCTCATATTGCACACTTAAATGTGTTTGGAAATGAAGTTGGTGTAATTCCTAAAGGGTATTTATACTTTGCCATATCCTTCTCTCTCTTAGTTGAATTTCTAAATATGCGGGTTAGAAAGAAAGACGATGATGAGGAAGAAACTGAAGTAGAAGTTGACTAGTTTCTAAATTAGAATATAATACAAATATAAAAGCACTTGTCTAAACCGATAAGTGCTTTTCTATTTAAAACAAAGTAGAAGTCCTTAATTAGGTCTGCTAAATGCTTTTTCTGGACTAGTGTCTTTATGCTTCTTAAACAATCTTTGTTGTTGCTTTACAGTCATTGTACTACCATCATGGCTCCATCCCGGAGGTCCAAATACATACATTATTTTATGCCATAAATTCTTCGTTTTTTTCATATCTGTATAGATATCACTAAATTCATGGGTTAAAATTACAATTGGGTTATACGAATCTGGTGCGTGTATTACGCCAAACTTTACTTCTATAGTATCATCTAATTCTTTCCATGTTCCGAATATTTTATCAAATATATTAAGGAATCCTCCATGGTTTTTATCCAAATATTCTACATTTTGTGCATGGTGTACTTGATGCATGGTATGTGTATTAAAGACTTTCTCTATAATTCCCATTTTTGGAACATAAAGCGAATGTAATTGAAATTGCCACAGTGCCTCAATACCTAAACAAACGACTACCATTTCTGGCGGAAAACCTATAGCTGGCATCCACATATAAAATAATGGCTTGTAAAGAATAGTAAACCAGCCATTACGTATTGCTGTTCCTAGATTATAATTATCCGAAGAATGATGTACTATATGTGCTGCCCAAAGAATTCTTACCTCATGGTTTGCTCTATGAAACCAATAATAGGTGAAATCATCGGCCAACTGACATATTAACCATATATACCAAACGTATCCAAAAGATTCGAAGCCCATAATATTCATTCGTACTCCTTCTACCAATGGATTAAAAATTCCATAAATAAATTCAAATAAAACAATTGCAGATATGACCTTTATCAAAGGAGCAATTATTGCAGAACCTACCCCCATAAAACCACTTACAGCAAGATCTTTCCAAACATAAAGATTCTCCTTTCCATGTGTTTTACTATAGGTTAATTCTAATAATATAAACGCTATAAAGCAAGGTGCTCCATATACGAGGGGGTTCGTAAAATCCATATTTTAATTCTTTATGATTTGGGTTACAAATTAGTTAGGTTTTCTTAAAATAATTTGGTTTGGTCGGTATCTTCGGATGAAATATCCTCTTCTTCTATCACCTCTAATTCGTTAAGACTTTGCTCAGCTGGTTCTTCATACGCTAAGGATTCTAATGCGTTAATGTTCTTCACCTTTTCTGAAGTTAAATGATTCCCCATTGCTTTTATTCCTTTTACAGATATAAAACTTTCCATATCTATGGTCTGGTTTGGCTTTGCTTCCTTACCTCTAGGTTTTGAAAATTCAATTTCTACAACTGGTCGCCAATCGGTTGTAACTAATTCTAAAAACGATTTAGCATGTTCCGAAATAAATAGGTCTTCCCTATTTCCGCTTTCTATTATAAAACGTTTTATATAATAACGCTCTTTTTCGCCATCGTAATATACCGCAGATAGTGGTTTTTTCGGATTCCATTTTTCTAAGACTATCATATCTTCATCAAAATGGATGGTTACTAATGGTGCTATCGTTTTTGCAACTCCTTTTTGGTTTACAACTAATAACAAATCTTCCGCTCTAAACTCTCCTAACAACTCCCCTCTGCCATCTACATTTAATCTTCGTACAACTTCATCAAACCAAATTTTCCTTGGCTTTAATGTAGATACACCCTTTTCTTTTAATTCAATTCGTTTTATAGAATATTTAGAAACAACATTCCCTTTGGATGCTCTTCCTTTTATTATTACATCTGCAAAATCTATATCCCATTTTAACTTTTTAATACTACCCACTTGTCGTAAAAGCACGGATACTATCTCTGCTTCACCATTGGGGTTGGCGGAATAATATAAGACCAAAGAGTTGGCATTTCCGTTGGTTAAATCGTATAGCTTATCTCTTGTTATGCTGGTTACATTAAAACGTTTTACATAACTAGGTCCACCTTTTCCATCTTTATAAATCATATTATACGTTGTACGTTTGTCTTTTTTCTTAAAGACAGCTACATGTATAATATGCTTCCCAACAAACGTTTTAGAATCGACCTTAGTTACCATCATTTTTCCATCTTGGGTAAAAACAATAATATCATCTATATCGCTACACTCAGTAACATATTCGTCTTTTCTTAAGGATGTTCCTATAAAACCTTCTTCCTTATTCACATAAAGTTTTGTATTTCTAATAATCACTTTAGTCGCTTCAATATCATCAAAAATTCGAATTTCAGATTTACGCTCTCTTCCTTTTCCGTACTTTTCTTTAAGTCTTTTAAAGTAGTTGATGGCAAACTCAATTAGATTTGCCAAATAATCCTTTATTTCAGCTATTCTATCTTCTAAAGAATCTAACAGTTGTTGTGCTTTATCTATATCAAATTTTGAAATACGCTTAATCCGAATTTCTGTCAACCGAACAATATCCTCTTCCGTAACAGCTCTTCTTAAATGCTTCGTATATGGTTTTAATCCTTTATCTATTGCGCTTATAACTCCCTCCCATGTTTCTTCTTCTTCTATATCTCTATAGATTCTGTTTTCAATAAAAATTCGTTCTAAAGAAGCAAAATGCCATTGCTCCTCAAACTCTTTTAATTGAATTTCTAATTCAGCTTTTAACAGTTCAACTGTTAAATCTGCCGAATGTTTTAGCATTTCGATTACGCCAATAAATAGGGGTTTATTATCTTCTATAATACAACCCAATGGGGATATAGAAGACTCACAGGCTGTAAATGCATATAACGCATCTATAGTTCTATCTGGTGATATACCACTCGGCAAATGCACCAAAATCTCTACATCTGCTGCGGTATTATCTTCAATTTTCTTGATTTTAATTTTTCCCTTCTCATTTGCTTTAAGAATAGAATCTATTAAAGAAGAGGTGTTAGTTCCGTATGGTATCTCACTGATTTTCAAAGTGTTCTTGTCGTACTGAGACATCCTTGCTCTAACACGAATTTTCCCTCCTCTTAAGCCATCATTGTAATTACTCACATCTATTATTCCTGCTGTTGCAAAATCCGGGAATATGGTAAATCGTTGTCCTTTTAAATGCTTTATGGAAGCATCTATAAGCTCTAAAAAATTATGTGGTAAAACTTTTGTTGACAAACCTACTGCAATACCTTCTGCTCCTTGCGCCAATAATAACGGAAACTTAACTGGTAAATTTACTGGTTCTTTTTTTCTACCATCATAAGACTGTTGCCACTCTGTAATTTTTGGACTAAATATTACTTCCAACGCAAATTTAGAAAGTCGGGCTTCAATATATCTAGAAGCCGCAGCGCGATCTCCTGTTAAGATATTCCCCCAGTTTCCCTGTGTATCTATCAACAAATCTTTTTGACCAATCTGTACCATAGCATCTGCAATACTTGCATCTCCGTGTGGATGGTACTGCATGGTATGCCCTACAACATTAGCCACTTTGTTATACCTACCATCATCTAGCTCTTTAAGCGAGTGCATTATTCTTCTTTGCACTGGTTTAAACCCATCTTCTATAGCAGGAACAGCTCTTTCCAAAATTACATAAGATGCATAGTCCAAAAACCATTCTTTGTACATGCCAGTTACCTTAACTAAGGAATCTTGACTGTTTTCTGACTGCTCTAAATGTTCTTCGTTTATTTCTTCACCTTCATCCATAGAGAAAGACTTGTATTATATTGTTTGTGACTAGTTTTCCTCAATTAAATCAAGTTCTACTTTAAGATTATCTATGATAAATTTTTGTCGGTCTGGTGTGTTTTTACCCATATAAAACTCCAATAATTTTTCTATTGACATTGTTTTATCCAGCATTATAGGCTCTAAACGTATATCCTCTCCAATAAAAAATTGAAACTCATCTGGAGATATCTCCCCCAAACCTTTAAATCTTGTTATTTCTGGCTTTCCTGTAAGCTTTTTAATAGCATTTGCCTTTTCTTCATTACTATAACAATAGTATGTTTTCTTTTTATTTCTAACCCGAAACAAAGGAGTTTGTAAAATATACAGGTGATTCTCTTTTATTACTTCTGGAAAAAATTGCAGAAAAAATGTTATTAAAAGTAACCGAATGTGCATTCCGTCTACATCTGCATCTGTTGCAATTACAATTTTGTTATACCTTAAATCGTCTGTAGATTCTTCTATATTTAATGCGGCTTGCAATAAATTAAACTCTTCATTCTCATACACAATCTTTTTAGACATTCCATAACAATTTAAAGGCTTTCCTCTAAGACTAAAAACGGCTTGGGTATTTACATCTCTTGACTTTGTAATAGAGCCCGATGCAGAATCTCCCTCTGTTATAAATAAGGTTGATTCTAAACGTCTGTCTTTTTTCATGTCACCCAAATGCACACGACAATCTCTAAGCTTCTTATTATGTAAGTTTGATTTTTTTGCTCTTTCTTTTGCTAATTTCCGAATTCCTGATAAGTCTTTTCTTTCTCTCTCTGCTTGTAAAATCTTGCGTTGTAACGCTTCTGCAGTATCCGAATTTTTATGAAGAAAATTATCCAAATATTTCCCTATGAAATCATTAATATAGGTACGTACTGTTGGAAAATTCCCTCCCATATCTGTTGAACCCAATTTCGTTTTAGTCTGACTCTCAAAAATAGGCTCCATTACTTTAATGGAAATTGCTGAAATTATTGATTTACGAATGTCTGACGCTTCATAGGTTTTACCATAAAAATCACGAATGGTTTTTACAATTGCTTCTCTAAATGCCGCATGGTGTGTTCCTCCTTGTGTTGTATGTTGTCCGTTAACAAAGGAATGGTATTCTTCGCTATATTGTGTTCTACTATGTGTTATTGCTACTTCTATGTCTTCCCCTTTTAAATGAATAATTGGATACAGCATATCTTCCACGCTATTATTATCTTCTAAAAGATCTTTTAATCCATTTTCTGAGCTATATTTTTCCCCATTAAAAACAATGGTTAGCCCCAAATTCAGATAGACGTAATTCTTAAGCATTCGTACGATATACTCGTTTCTATACTTAAATTTCTTAAAAATTAATTCATCTGGAGTAAACGAAACCTTGGTGCCTTTTCGTTTGTTAGATTCCAAAGGACCTTCCTCTTCTATAAGATTTCCTTGGCTAAATTCTGCTGTTTTTAGTTTCCCTTCTCTGGCAGATTCTACCTTGAAAAAAGAAGATAATGCATTTACCGCCTTGGTTCCTACTCCGTTTAATCCTACGGATTTTTTAAATGCTTTGGAGTCATATTTTCCACCGGTATTCATTTTAGAAACAACATCCACCACTTTCCCTAACGGTATACCACGACCATAATCTCTAACGCTTACTGTACTATCCCGAATACTAATTTCAATTGTCTTTCCTGCACCCATGACAAATTCATCAATACAGTTATCTAATACTTCTTTTAAAAGAATATAAATACCATCATCTGCAGAAGAACCATCACCCAACTTACCAATATACATTCCAGGACGCATACGTATATGCTCCTTCCAGTCTAATGAGCGGATATTATCTTCTGTATATTGTGTGCTTTCTGCCATTTATTCTTATTTACACCGTGGAATTGCTAATATAGGAAGTGTTCTAAAAAAATAAAACCCTTATAGTCTAAAGTAATTAACAATACCTATTTTGTTTTGTTGATAGGAGGTTTAATGAATTGTTTTATGCAAGAATGTATTAAGGTTATGAAAAGAAAAAAGCCTATATAATAAATAGTAAGCATTATAGTTTTTAAATAAAAAAACTATAATGCTTAAAAAAATCACTACACTTATTCTTTTTTCATTTATTCTATTATCCTGTAGCTCCAATGATGATTCTAATGAAGTTGCAAGACTCTGGATTAAAGTCAATTAAATTCCCCAAGATGTAAAAAATGATTACTCTTTGTCCGATTTAAATTTAAAAATGTATAAGTCTAGAGAGGATTATGTAAACGAAACTAATCCTGTTTATTCTGGGAAAGTTACCGCTTCTGGAGAAATGGAAATAACACAAGGAATTAAAAAAAATACTATCTATTATATTGATATTTTTTCAGGCGACAGCTACCTAAGTAATTGGGAAGATTGTATTGATATAGTAGATGATATTTTTACAAATTGCGACGCAAAAAATAGATCTAATGAGATTTCTAATATTCCATTAGAAATTAATCTTTATAGAGGAAGAAGACAATTCATTAATACTTGGGAGTTTATTAATTATTCACATATTGATGGTGATTTAGGACAAGCAACGGATAGAAGATTGGTGAAAATAAAAAAAGACCTTACTGTAGAATCAACAGAATTCGTGAACAATGTTGAATATAAGGTTGTTTTCAAAATAACACGCCTAAGAGAATCTCAATGCACTTTAGTACATGTTTCAACAAACCCTTCTACAGGATATACTAATATTAATGCAACATCAAATGAAGCATATCTTAATTTAAACAACAAACAGTTGTCCTTCAACTTTGCATATGAAACAGCTGAATATGAGATTGAGTAAATTAATTAACTAGAAATAAACTATTCCTAAGACAGAGCTATAGGGGTAGTTCTCTTACTTCTTCTTTTGCTGTTATACCTTGCTTATAAATATATTTAATTGCTAACTCATTAAATCAATGGTATTGGATAATTATTTACAATTATACTCGTGATTTCCTTTTCGTCACAAATGAAATTCCTCCTATAACCACAAACATACCTAAGATTTGAATAAGTGATACCTGCTCTTCCAGAAAAAAATAAGCCATTATTATGGTTGCAATTGGGCCTAAGCTACCAAAAATGGAAAACGTAGATGCTCCTAATCGTTCTATTGCCGCGGAGACTAAGAAAGAAGGAATTACTGTTGCTAATATCGCCATGGCCAATCCAAGAAAATAAACTTCGGTTTCGTAATTAAAAATCTGAAAATCGCCCACAAAAGAATAGTGAACTAGAATACAAAATGTTGCTATTAACATTGCATAAGCAGTAAAAACCACGGCTCCAAATTTTGGAATTAGCCAACCACTTCCTACTAAATACCCTGCATAAGTTAGCGCACTTAAAAGAATAAACCCACCCCCTAGATAAACGGATTCCCCCCCCACTCCAATTTCATTCCAAAAAGTTATAAGAACCCCTATATAAGTTATCAAAATTGCCATAAATTGTGCCTTGGTAATCTTCTTTTTAAAGAAGACAAAAGACAGAATAATAACAAATGTTGGGTATATAAAAAGGATGATTCGTTCTAAACCTGCTTTTATATATTGAAGTCCTACAAAGTCAAAATAACTTGCCAAATAATACCCCAGAAACCCAAACAAAAACAGTCCTAAATAGTCTTTCTTTTTAATTTCTTTTGGGGATTTTGGCTTTTTCCAAATGGCAATAACGGCATAGAATGGTAGTGCAAACCCCATCCTAAGAAGTAATAAGGTTACAGAATCTATATTATATTCATAAGCTAATTTTACTAGTATTGCCTTAGAGGAAAATAAAACCACACCAAAAATGGCAAGAATTACGCCTACTGTATATGTTTTTTTTAATTGCATTACGCAAACCTAAAACTCTCCAACAATCTTAAAATCTATATTTGATTTAAAATACGATAGTCAAGAATAACCCTCTACGCTATAAAGTCTATTTATTTTCAAGAGTGAATTTCACATCGAGTACGGAATAACACAAAATGAACAAAAAAAAATCCGTTTCAGAATAGTTTTCACTAACGCCAAAAACGGATTTTCTCAATACTAATTACTCTTTGTACTCTATACTTATATCAATTTACACGTTAAATCTAAAATGCATAACATCCCCATCTTTAACAGTATATTCTTTTCCTTCTACACGCATTTTCCCTGCTTCCTTTACTTTTGCTTCACTACCGTAAGTCACAAAATCTTCGTAAGCTATTACTTCTGCACGGATAAATCCTTTTTCAAAATCGGTGTGAATTACTCCAGCCGCTTGTGGCGCAGTAGACCCCACATTAATAGTCCAAGCACGTACTTCTTTTACCCCTGCGGTAAAATATGTTTCTAAGTTTAACAACTTATAAGCGCTTCGTATTAGTTTTGCCGATCCTGGTTCTGATAAACCCATATCTTCTAAAAACATCTGGCGCTCTTCGTAAGATTCCAATTCCGTAATATCTGCTTCTGTTCCAACTGCCAAGAAAATAACTTCTGCTCCTTCACTTGCAACTACTTCCTTTACTTTTTCTACATAAGCGTTACCTTCTGTAGCTGCATCTTCATCTACATTACAAACATACATTACTGGCTTGTCTGTAATAAACTGCAATGGTGCTACATATTCTATTCTGCTATCGTCACTAATTTCTATAGCTCTAACAGAGGTGCCAGCTTCTAAACCTTCTTTTATGTTTAATAAAATAGCTTCTTCCTTCTGTGCTTCTTTATTACCAGTTCTAGCAGCTCTTTTTACTTTTTCTAATTTTTTATCAACGGTCTCCAAGTCTTTCAATTGAAGCTCCATATCAATAATTTCTTTATCGCGTATAGGGTCTATTGTAGATTCTACATGTACAATATTATCATTATCAAAACACCTTAACACATGTAAGATTGCATCTGTTTCTCTAATATTTCCAAGAAACTGATTCCCCAAACCTTCTCCTTTACTTGCTCCTTTTACCAAACCAGCAATATCTACTATTTCGACAGTTGCAGGAAGAACTCGTTCTGGATTTACCAATTCTTCTAACTTTTCTAACCTCTGGTCTGGAACATTTACCACGCCAATATTTGGTTCTATTGTACAAAATGGAAAATTTGCACTTTGCGCCTTAGCATTAGAGAGACAATTAAAAAGAGTGGATTTACCAACATTAGGAAGTCCTACGATACCTGCTTTCATCTGTGTTTTATTTATTAATTGTTTTGTGGCTGCAAATATAAGTTATACTATTATAACTGGATGGTGGTTTTCAATAAATAGCACTAGGTTAAATGCATGATTTATTTGTTAATGTTTTAAGTTATATGCATTTAAAGTGACCTTAAATTAACAATTCTTCTTATTTTAACACATTTTTAACTTAAAAAAATTATATTTGGCAATAATCGAATAGCATTAAATGCAATTTAATAAGATAGAAACATTGTGGGGTTTGTTTTTAGAAGGAGATACAAACGCCTTCTCCTCCCTGTTTAAAACGTTCTACCCCTCTTTAAGAAGCTACGGATTAAAACTATCTGGTAATGAAGCAATAACAGAAGACTGCCTTCATAATTTATTTATTTATCTATATGATAATCGAAAAAAACTTGGGGAAGTTAACAATGTAAAGTCCTATTTATTTGTTTCTTTTAGAAGAGCACTTTTTTTATCTCTAAAGAAGGAACGTATTTTTATTGATTATGATAGTGTCAATGCTAACACAAATTTTGAATTTTCTTCTGAAGAGCTAACTATAAAACAAGAATTCACTACAGCGAAAAGTGACACTGTCTCCTATATATTAAATAAATTATCAGTTCGTGAAAGAGAGGTTATCTATTTAAAATATTATAGCAATTTAAAAACGCCAGAGATTGCTAGTGTTATGGAAATATCTTATCAAAGTGTTCTTAATACACTTCAAAAAGCCTTTGGAAAACTTAGAAAAACTATTGAAGATGATATGCTTTCGAAAGTTTTAAAAAAATAATTGTTTTTTTTAGGGTATAAAATTAAAAAGTCTCTCTCCTTCTATATAGTAATAAGCTTTAAGCATTTTTTAGTATATAATGAGCGAACAAAAACAACATTTATTAGAAAACCTATTAAACGATTCCTCTTTTAAAAATTGGGTCTACAAAAAAAACAGAAACGACACTACTTTTTGGAACAACTGGATTGCTAATAACCCCAATCATTTAGAAACCTTATACATTGCCAGAGATATTATTCTTGGTATTTCTTTTGATAAAAATACGATTAGCGAGCAACATGTGACTGAAAAATTAGATTCTGTTTTGAATCATATTCAATCCAAAGAAAATAGTCAGCTTCAAAAACCAGTAAAATTTCTTTCTAGAAAAGTATTACAACTTACTACTATGGCAGCGGCTGTAGTTTTATTAATTACGCTAAGTTTAAATTTATTTGTTAGTAATGAGGTAATTCATAAAACAGAATTTGGTGAGATTTTAAATGTAAAATTACCAGATGGTTCTACTGCTGTTTTAAACGGTAATTCAGAATTACGTTATAGAAAAGATAACCCTAGAGATGTACATCTTATTGGTGAAGCATTTTTTAAAGTGAAACCCGAATATGCTACACGTGCTAAATTCTGGGTACAAACAGAGGATCTTCAAGTACAAGTTTATGGAACACAATTTACTGTAAACACAAGAGATGATAAAACCAATGTTCTTTTAGATGAGGGTTCTATTCATCTAATATTAGAAAATGGAGAGTCTAAAAAAATGGCTCCTGGAGAAATGGTTTCCTATTCAAAAGAGGATAAAATTTTAGTTCACAAAAAAATAAATGAATCCCTTAAACATACATTATGGCGTGGTAAAACATACATTTTTAATAAAGTTACGCTTCAGGAAGTAATGAAATATATTGAGCACTCCTATGGTTTATCCACCGAATTTTTAGAGGATAAAACTAAAGGCATTGTTATTACTGGTGGTATTCCTAATGAGAACTTAAGAATTTGTTTGGATGCAATTCAAAAATCCACAGGAACAGTTATAACTAAGAAAGACGGTAAACTAATAATAACTAATTCAAATAAACAGTAACACCATGAAAATGAAATTATTTTTTAAAAAACTGCTCCCTCTAGTCCTTGTTTTCGGGATTATTGGTGAAGCAACAGCAAATGAATCGGAAGATGTAATATTAAAAAAAACAATTACATTATCCGAATTCTTAGACGATGTAAGTGAGAAACATGAAGTATTCTTCACCTATAGTTCGGATTTATTATCCGGAGTTTCCTTAAATCCTAAAGATTTTAACTACGAAGACTTAGAAAAAGTCATTACCAAATTAGAGAAGAAAACTAATTTTGATTTTGAATATTTAGGAAACAAATATTATGTTGTATACCACAAAAAGAGTAAAAAAATAGAAATATCGAAAGTTGGTTTAGTAACTGGAGCATCAATTTCTAATTTTAGTCCAATTATTGAAATCCAAAATAATGTTTCGGGTAAAGTAGTAGATGATAAAGGAATCCCATTAGCAGGTGTTAACATTATAGAAAAAGGAACTACCAATGGTGTATCTTCAGACTTTGACGGAAAATATAGCATAGCAGTTGCTGAAGGCGCTACTCTTGTATATAGCTATGTTGGTTTTTCTACGATAGAGAAAAAGGTTGGAAACAACACGACCATGAATGTAACCTTAACAGAAGGTGTACAATTAGAAGAGTTTATTGTAGTTGGGTCAAGAACAGCCCCCCGTAGTAATGCAGACACACCACTACCTGTTGATGTTGTTGGTGTAAAAGAATTGCTCTCTACAGGGCAAGCCACTTTTGATAAAGCATTGCAATATCGAATTCCATCTTTTAACACAGTTCAAACTCCTGTAAATGATGCAACATCTTTATTAGATCCATATGAAATTAGAAATATGGGCCCTAGTAGAACACTTATCCTAATTAATGGAAAAAGAAAAAATTTAAGTGCGTTATTATACACACAAACATCTCCAGGTCGTGGTGAAACAGGTGCTGATATTTCTGCCATTCCTACTGATGCAATCAAGAGAGTTGAAATATTAAGAGACGGTGCATCAGCACAATATGGTTCTGATGCTATTGCTGGTGTTATGAATATCATTTTAAAAGATAGCCCGAATGAGGGTTCTGCTACGATTCGAACAGGAATTACCTCTGAAGGAGATGGTGAAATGTTCGGGGTAGCGATAAACAATGGTTCTAACATTGGTGATGATAAGGGTTTTGTAAATTATACGATTGATTTATCTAAAGTAAATCAAGCAAATCGGCCAGGAACAGTTGATGCTGCTGGTGAAGCTGGAGATTTTGGTGCAGACATTGCTGATGTTGAAGAATTCTTATCCAGAAAACCAGATGCTGGCAATATAAATGGTTCACCTGAAACTGCAGCAGCAAAATTTTCTGTAAACTTTGGATATGACTTAAGTGAAAACACCACACTTTATGGTAATGCTGCTTATGTTTATAAGGCAGTAAATAGTTTTGCTAATTATAGAACTCCCTATTGGAGAACAGAAGCTGACTTTCCGTATTTAGCAGACTTTTTCCCTAATGGTCCAGGTGGTAGCTACGATGGCTATGTACCTACTTTTGAAGGTCTATTAAGTGATTATAACGGTACGGTTGGGTTTAAATCCATTATAAATGAATGGAATATTGACGTAAGTTTTACAACTGGCGGAAACTCACAAACCTACAAAGTAAACAACACTCATAATAGGAATGTAGTGTATTCTCCGTCTACTTGGGTGGACACCAATACAAATGGTGTTATAGATGACGGTGAAGTAACCGAAGGTTCTCAATTATATAGAGAAAACAGTCAGCAATCATTCGATCCGGGAGGAACCAAATTTACACACAACGTAGGCAACATTGATATTTCAAGAATCTTATCAGATAAAATAAGTATTGGTATTGGTGCTGAGTTTAGAACGGAGACTTTCGAAGTTATTGAAGGTGAATTAGCATCTTTTGATGGTGGCGGTGCCGATTCATTTGCAGGTGCTTCTCCTCAAAATTCAGGTAAATTTAATAGGTATAATATCGGTGGCTATTTTAGTTTGGATTACGATATCACAGACGCCTTTTTATTAAGCGGGACAATCAGAACAGAGAATTATTCCGATTTTGGTAACGCTTTTGTATACAAGTTTAGCTCTCGTTACAAGGTGAGTGATGCATTTACTTTAAGAGGATCTATTTCTTCTGGTTTCAGAGCGCCTACCTTACATCAAATCTACACACAAAAAGCACAATATAGTTTTGTACCCGGTCAAGGAATACAAGTTGGAGGTTTAATCAATAATGTTTCAACACAAGCGAAATTATTAGGTATTCCACAGTTGGATGCTGAAACTTCAACAAACTTTACTGTTGGCTTTGGTGGTAAAATTGCCAATAACTTTAGCTACACCTTCGATTACTACAATATCGCAGTAAAAGACCGTATCGTATTGAGCACAGAAATAGGGCCTACAGATGCTGGTAATACCCCCTTAGATGCAATATTAACTAATAACAACCTTTCTGATGTTAGCTTTTTTGTAAACGCTATTGATACTAGAACTTCTGGTGTAGATGTTGTTCTTGGTTATAAAAACATTGAATTAGGTAGTGGTACTCTTAGTCTTAATTTATCAGGAAATTATACGATTCAAAATCAACGTGAAGGCGCTGTTAATAATCCTAAACTTGTAGCAGATGCAGGGCAATCTGTAGTAAATGATACACAAGAAGCTTTGTTCTTTACTTCGCGCCCTAAAACCAAATGGATTTTAGGAGCTAACTATGATCTTGGTAAATTCGGATTTTCTCTGAATAATACTTATTTCGGAAAAACTACTTTCAAACAACAAGGTATGAGTGCCGATTTGAGAACAGAGTTTACACCTAAAACTGTTACCGATTTAGGAATTACGTTTAACGCAACTAATAAATTAACTTTAGCGCTAAATATTAATAATTTATTGAATGTATTACCTGAGTGGAGCTTTAAAGCAGAAAATGCTGCGGGAGAAGCAATATTAGCAGATGCAGCTCAAGTAAAAAACCAATCTAATCTAATTACATTTAATCAGAGATATTCTCGAATGACTTATGACGGCTACCATTTTAGCCAATTAGGAACTATGTTTAACTTATCCTTAAACTACAAGTTCTAAGTTCATAACTAGTTGAGTTAGTTAAAAATGCCACCTTAATAGGTGGCATTTTTTATTATCTAAAAGTTAGTAGAAAATTAAAATAAACGTGTTTAAATAGTTATCCTTCCGGATGCATAAATTGCTGTTTCCCTAATAATTCTTCTTTTGTTTCCACGATGTCTTCATCTGGAATGCAACAATCTACAGGGCAAACCGCCGCACATTGTGGCTCTTCATGAAAACCAACACATTCGGTACACTTATCCGGTGAAATATAATATACTTCATCACTAATAGGCTCTTGTGTCTCATCTGCATCTACCTCTGTGCCATTTGGCAAAACTATATTACCCTTTAAAGCAGTGCCATCACTATAACGCCAATCATCAGCACCCTCATAAATTGCAGTGTTTGGACACTCTGGCTCACATGCTCCACAATTAATACATTCATCCGTTATTATAATTGCCATAATTATATTTTTCTTATGCTTACTTTTGCAAAGGTAAACCCTATTAAATCACTATACAAATAAATGACAGACCTTAAACACAGATTTGAAGCCTTTGTTAAGCTTGGCACCTTCTTAAAATCGTTTTGTGATGGTATAATAAATATTAATAAAACAACTACAGATTCTAGTGCATTGTCTCTTGAGTTTAAAGAATGTATTTCACAAGCAAAACACTATAACGGATGGTTTACAGAAGAAAATATTTTATTCTGCCTTAATAACTGGGCAGATGCTTTAACCAAAGAAAACTTAGAAGAATGGCTTACTCCTTATAATCTCAACAATAGAGAACCAAAAAATGTGGCATTAATAATGGCAGGAAATATTCCGTTAGTTGGCTTTCATGATTTTTTGGTTACACTTATAACTGGACATAATGCAATAATAAAACTTTCTTCCAATGACAAAACATTGCTTCCTTTCATTGCCAAGATACTACTCGAATTAGAACCTTCCTTAAAGAACAACATACTATTTACGGAAGAACGCTTAGAGAACTATGATGCAGTAATTGCTACAGGAAGTACAAATACGGCTCGTTATTTTGAACATTATTTTTCGAAGAAACCTAATATAATTAGGAAAAGCAGAAATTCAGTTGCCGTACTCACAGGCGAGGAAACAAAAGAACAATTAAAAGCCCTTGGTGAAGATATTTTTAGGTATTATGGATTAGGTTGTCGTAGCGTTTCCAAACTTTTTGTTCCTAAAGGTTATAATTTTGATGCTTTCTTTGAAGCTATCTATAATTTCAATCCTATTATTAATCAGAATAAATACGCTAATAATTACGATTATAATAAGGCCGTCTATTTAATGAGCGAATACAAACTTCTAGAAAATGGCTTTTTAATGCTAAAAGAAGACGAGAGAAACGCCTCCCCTATTGCTAGTGTTTTTTATGAATTTTATGAAAATACTAATTCACTCAAAAAAAAATTAGAAGAAAATAAAAAAAATTTACAATGTATTGTAGCTAGTAACTTTGTAGAAAATGAAGTTCCTTTTGGCAAAACGCAATTGCCAACACTAAATGATTTTGCGGATAATGTTGACACCATAAAATTTTTAATTTCCCTATAATATTTATATTTATTAAGGGGAATTATCTATAAATATATGATCTTTACACCTTATATATACAACCCATCATGAAAAAACATAATTTTAGTGCAGGACCTTGTATTTTACCACAAGAAGTTATCCTAAAGGCTTCGGAAGCCTTATTAGATTTTAATGGATTAGGTTTATCGCTAATCGAAATATCACATCGTAGTAAAGATTTTGTTGCCGTAATGGAAAATGCTAGATCTTTAGCTTTAGAGATTCTTGGTCTTGAAAATAAAGGATATAAAGCATTATTCCTTCAAGGTGGCGCAAGTATGGAGTTCTTAAGGGTTGCTTATAATTTATTGGATAAGAAAGCCGGTTATTTAAACACTGGCGCATGGAGTGATAAAGCTATTAAAGAAGCAAAAGCTTTTGGTAACATTATAGAAATTGGATCTTCTAAAGATAAAAACTATAATTATATTCCTAAAAATTTAATTATTCCTAAAGGATACGATTATATTCACCTTACTTCTAATAACACCATTTATGGCACGCAAATCAAGGACTTCCCTAATGTTGAAGCTCCTTTAATTTGCGATATGAGTTCCGATATTTTTTCGCGACAATTAGATTTCTCTAAGTTCGATTTAATCTATGCAGGAGCACAAAAAAACATGGGGCCAGCTGGTACCACTTTAATTATTATAAAGGAAGATATCTTAGGAAAAATATCCAGAAAGATACCTTCTATGTTAGACTATAAAGTACATCTTTCTAAAGACAGCATGTTTAATACACCTGCTGTATTTCCTGTTTATGTATCCATGCTTACCTTAGAGTGGTTAAAAAACATGGGGGGAATTGCTGCTATAGAAGAAATAAATTCTAAAAAAGCACGATTACTTTATTCTGAAATCGATTTAAATCCTGCATTTAAGGGATATGTTGAAAAAAATGACCGTTCTACTATGAATGCTACATTTAATCTTGTTGACGACCGTTTATCTGCAAATTTTGAATCTATGTTAAAAGAAGCTGGAATTAATGGTCTCAATGGACATCGATCCATAGGAGGCTATAGAGCTTCTATGTACAATGCTTTAACTATGGAAAGTGTTGCTGTTTTAGTGGATGTAATGGATGAATTAGAACGAAAAGGCTAACAATAACTTTTTTCCTTAAAAAAACAGTACTCAGATTATTTAGCATATAAATTTAACCCGATAATAGCTTCATTTTTAATGAAGACAAGATATAGCTTATGAAAATATTGGCAAACGATGGAATATCTACAAGTGGACAAGAAATCCTTGAAAAAGCAGGGTTTAATGTTAACACTACTACTGTGGCGCAATCTCAGTTAGTGGATTATATTAATAAGAATGACATTTCAACACTACTTGTTCGTAGCACAACCGAAGTTCGTAAAGATATTATTGACAAATGCCCCAGTTTAAAAATAATTGGCCGTGGCGGTGTTGGCATGGATAATATTGACGTAGAATATGCCGAAAAAAAAGGGATTCATATTATTAATACTCCGGCTGCATCCTCAGAATCTGTAGCAGAACTTGTATTTGCTCATTTGTTTGGTTCTGCACGTTTTTTACACGATGCAAACCGAAACATGCCCCTAGAAGGTGATAGTCATTTTAAAAAATTAAAAAATAATTACGCCAAAGGTGTAGAATTAAGAGGGAAAACTATTGGTATTATCGGTTTTGGAAAAATCGGACAGGCAACAGCCAGAATGGCACTTGGCTTAGGCATGAAAGTTATATACCATACCCCAGATATTGATGAAGTTAAATTAGACGTCCCGTTTTTTGATGGACAATCGGTTTCATTTACCCTTAAAAATAGTACAAAAGAAGAAGTACTGAAAGGTGCTGATTTTTTAACACTTCATGTTCCAGCGCAAAGGAACTATGTACTTGGAAAAACAGAAATTGCACAAACAAAAAAAGGAGTTGGTATTATTAACACTGCCCGAGGAGGAATTATTGATGAAGTCGCTCTTGTAAATGCTTTAGATAGTGGTCATGTCTCTTTTGCTGGATTAGATGTTTTTGAATCAGAACCTACACCAGAGATAAGAATATTAATGCACCCAAATATTTCACTTACACCACATATTGGAGGGACTACTATAGAAGCTCAAAATAGAATTGGTGAGGAACTGGCTACCCAAATAATTTCTCTATCCAAATAGAACAAAAGGAATTCTATCATTTAAGAACTTAAGAATGCGTTAAATTCTAGTTTTTTTGTAAATTACAACACTAATTAAAATTAACTATAGAATGTCAGGATTATTAGATTTATTAAGTGGCCCAATGGGCAAGATGATTATTAGTGGTGTAGCAGGACAAACTGGACAATCAGAAGGTAAAACTTCCGATTTATTAGGTATGGCTATGCCTTTAATTTTAGGTGCTATGAAAAAAAATGCTTCTACACCAGAAGGGGCGCAAGGATTAATGAGTGCTTTATCTGGAAGTTCTCATGATGGTGGAATTTTAGATAATTTAGGCGGCCTGTTTTCTGGCGGTGTAGATCAATCTGTTATGGATGATGGTGCTGGAATTTTAGGACACGTTTTTGGTAACAAACAAGCCAACGTAGAAAGTGCTCTTAGTGCTAAATCTGGAATTGATTCTGGATCTATTGGTACTATCTTAAAAGTTGCTGCTCCAATTTTAATGGGCCTTTTAGGAAAACAATCTAGAAGCCAAAATGTAACAGATTCTAACGGACTTGGAAACATGCTTGGTGGTCTCTTAGGTGGCGGTAGCAATGCAGGAAAACAACAATCGTTGATTGAATCTTTTCTTGATTCTGATGGCGACGGTAGTATTTTAGATGATGTTGCTGGTATGGTTTTAGGAGGAAGCAAGAGTAAAGGCGGACTGGGTGGTTTACTTGGTGGTCTTTTCGGAAAATAAAAAATAACCCTATTTTAACATAACCATCTGTGAAAGCAGATGGTTTTTTTGTACCTTTTCATTTATAGCACAACAACTTATCTCTTTTAATCATGAAAAATATTGCACTTAAAATAGGAACTTTTCTAGTTTTAACACTGCTCTTAGTTGTAAGTTGTACTTCTACTAAAAAGGCCGTTGTTATTAGTGATGAAGAGAAAATGGCTTTTAATCAGACAAAAGGAGATACGATATCTATTGCCAGTGATAAAACCGAATATGAAATACTAATTATTGAGGCAGGTTTTGATATGTGGCTTGCAAGTATTGCTAAACCTAATGGCTATTACTCGCAATCGTATTTAGAAAACAGAAATAGAATCTATGTAAGCGAATGGAATTCAAGAGTTTTGCAACCATTTCGGTTTGATAGTAACATGTATGAAATGCAAATAGATTATGATCAAAACATAGATTATGGTTATGAGTTGAATTATAAATTATTCAATTATTTTATTTTCTTCCAAAGAAAATATAACCAACGATTAGCTGGTTTTTTACCACGAATTTAAAAGGTATATTTGCGCCTTATTTTATACCAAATGCAAAAATTTAAAGAACGCTGGCAAATAACTCAAAATTGGCAACTTCTATTTCCTATTTTAGGGTTAACAGGGTTAATTTATAGTGGATTCAAGCTTTCTAATTTCTTCACCAAAGAATACTCTATTGTTATTACGCTACTTCTTGCAGCTATTTTTTCGTATGCCTTTTTAAAACTGTGTCTACTGTGCTTTAAAAAATTGGAAAATAAATGGGTAGTAGAATTTAGATGGGAAATGATTAGAGTTTTTATCGTTTTTGCTATAACAGGAAGTTCTAGTGTTTTTGTTGGCAGACCTATTATTAAATTCCTCGGAATTACTAAAGAAAACTTAAATATAGTATTGTACTGGGTTTTATTTATTATAATTGGTCTAATATTTTACCAAATACTATTAGTTTGCTATGGTTGGCTTTTTGGACAATTCAATTTTTTCTGGAAGTTTGAGAAGAAAATGCTTAGTAGGTTTGGTATTAAAATTAAATAAAGAGCTTGGGTCTATCTAAAAAAATAGTCAGTTTTTTTGTTGCACTACTGGTTTTAACAACCATAATGCTTCCCTCTGTTATACGTATTGATCACGCATTATTTGAGCATGAAACTTTAGAATGTGATCTTAAAGGCGATACCCACTTTCATGTCCCAGAGGTAGATTGCGATTTTCACGACTACCAACTTAGCTCTGTCTATTTCTTTCAAAAATTCAAAGGAGAAGCTCCTGCTTTCTTAATTGACAATAAAATAGGTGACAACAAGTATGTCTCTGGTCATACGCTTCATATTTCCTATTTCCCTTTAAGAGGTCCTCCTCAGTATTCTTAAATGTAACACATCACTTCATCATTTAATAATACTAATATTTATACAATGAAAAATATACTTTTTTCAATGCTATTGGCATTGATAAGCGTTTATACCTATTCGCAAAACAAAATTCATGGCAACATAACTTCTTCTGAAAATATGGAAACCTTATTTGGAGCCACCGTTTATTTTCCTGAATTGGAAATAGGCACTACCACAAATGAAAACGGAAACTACTTAGTAAATAATTTACCTAATGGAAATTATAAAATTATTATCAGTTATATTGGGCACACTACCTACTCTAGTCAAATTACATTATTCACAGACACGGAACTTAATCTTACATTAATTTCTAGTGCCATTGAAATGGAAGAGGTTATTCTTTCAACGCCATTCCATAAGCTTCAAAGAGATAATGTAATGAAAGTAGAAAGACAAAACTTAACGGACTTAAAAGCCAAAGGAATCGTTTCTCTTTCAGAAGGCATAAGTACAATAAGCGGTGTATCTTCTTTATCAACAGGTATCGGAATTGGAAAACCAATTATACGCGGACTTAGTGGAAACAGAGTTTTAGTTTTTGCTCAAGGAATTCGTTTAGAAAACCAACAATATGGAGACGAACATGGTTTAGGTGTAAATGAATCTGGTATTGAAAGTATCGAAGTAATTAAAGGTCCTGCCTCCCTACTCTATGGTTCTGATGCTTTAGGTGGCGTGTTGTATTTAAATCCAGAGCGTTTTACTAAAAATAATACTAGCCAAACAGATGGCGAGTTTAAATATTTTACCAATACACAGGGCATTAACACTACCATTGGCTATAAAGTTTCTGAAGAAAATTTGAAATTTTTAATCCGATTGGCAACTAACTCGCATGCCGATTATAAAACTGGCAAGAACGAAAGAGTTACGAACTCAAGATTTCGAAACTATGATTTAAAAACGGGAGTCGGTTATCAATATGACAAGTTTAAAACCGAATTACGATATAATTATTACAAATCTGAATTAGGTCTTCCTGAAGAAATTGGAATGCAAACAACACATAGAAAATTATTGAATCCATACCAACTTATAGACAACCATATTTTAAGCAGTAAAACGAATGTGTTCTTTAGTAACTCTAGTTTAGAAGTTACTCTTGGCTATATTTTTAACGATAGAAAAGAATTTGAAGATCCTCACGAAGAACATGAGGAACATGGAGAGCATGAAGACGAAGAAGAAGAGCATGATGAAAATGCGCCTGCATTACATATGGCTCTTAAAACCTTTAGTTATAATGTAAAATGGAATCTACCTGAAATAAGCAAATTCGAAACTATTATTGGTGTTCAGGGAATGCACCAGACCAACACTAATATGGGAGAAGAAGTATTAATACCAAATGCTACGACCAACGATTTTGGTGTTTTTGCTACCGCACATAACCATTTAAGTGATATGCACGATTTGCAAATTGGTGTACGTTATGATTTTAGGTCTATTGATACAAAAGCAAACGGACATGATGACGAGGAACATTATATAGCTGCTGTCACTAAGAATTTTAATAGTTTTAATGGTGCCTTAGGATTAAAATCTAATCTATCTGAAAGTTTTGTTTCCAGAATAAATATTGCCTCAGGTTTTAGAGCTCCCAATCTGGCAGAATTAACATCTAATGGTGCTCATGAAGGAACCAACCGTTTTGAAGTTGGAAATGCAAATCTAAAAAATGAGCAAAATTTTCAAATTGATCTTTCCATAGAACATAAAACAAGTCACTTAGAGCTTTTCGCTAATGGTTTTTATAATAAAATAAACAACTATATTTTTCTAATGCCTAATGGTGAATTTGAAGATGGTGATCCAATTTATTTGTACCAACAAGACAATGCTGTTTTGTACGGTGGCGAACTAGGATTTCATTTTCACCCGCACCCTTTAGATTGGTTACATTTTGAAAGTGCCTTCGAAACCGTTATAGGAAAGCTTAAAGAGGATGTTTATTTACCGCTTATGCCAGCAAATAGTTTAACAAATACATTTAGAGTCGTATTCAATACAAATAAAAAGGTGAAAAAAATTCATAGTTTTATAAGCCTTAAATCCTATTTTAAACAAACGAATACTAGTGCTTTTGAAAGCAATTCTAATGCGTATGATTTGTTGAATGCTGGTATCGGATGCAGTCTACATTTAGGAAAAAAAGAACTTAACATAAACTTAAGTGGCACCAATATATTAGACAAGCAATATGTCTCGCACCTTTCTAGACTAAAATCAGACAATATCAATAATATAGGTAGAAATATAAGTCTTGGCTTAAGTCTTTTACTATAAAAACTAAACAAAAAAACCAAAGAAACGAGGCATCAGAATCATTACCTATTTTTTACAAGAAGCAAGTTTCATGTTTCATGTCTCTAAAAATTTTAATGGCTGAGCCCAAAATATTTGTAACTTAAAAGCCTGTATACTTATACAGGCTTTTTTTAGGTTGGATCTACATCTATAATCTTCCCTTTTTTCTTTTCTATTACGTAGGTATATAACCACATTAATGTAAAGGTGGGTATAATATCTAAACCAGGAATTATTTCTTCTATAAATGTAACAACTCCTGCAATTTGTCCTTTTTTTCCTTTATACAATCTGGTCATTAACCAACCGGAAAGTGGCGCCCAAATAATATCGGAAAACTCCCCTATTCCAGGAATTATAAACGAAACCATTCCTATAGCATCAAATAATAATCCTAAAAATAGATTCCGAAATTTATTGTTTTTATTTTTTGACATAGTTAAAAATAATACTTTATCGAAACTAAATCAATTAAAATGCCAAACTTATATTACGACAAACTAGAACTAATCAATTTTAAAAATTCATTTCTCGTTTCTTGTTTTTCAAACTGACCTCTAAATCCAGAAGTTGTTGTTACAGAATTTTGCTTTTGCACACCGCGCATCATCATACACATATGTGAAGCCTCAATAACAACAGCTACGCCTTTTGGCTTTAATGTATCATTTATACATTCCAAAATATCATGGGTAAGTCTTTCTTGTACTTGCAAACGTCTCGCAAAAACATCTACAATCCTTGGTATCTTACTCAAACCTACAATCTGTCCGTTTGGAATATACGCTACATGTGCCTTGCCAAAAAATGGAAGCATATGGTGCTCGCATAAAGAATACAACTCTATATCTTTTATGATAACCATATCGTCATAATCTTCCTTAAACATGGCACTTTTTAAAATTTTAACCGGATCTTGTTGGTATCCTTGTGTTAAGAAAAACATTGCTTTGGCAGCTCTCTCAGGAGTTTTCAGTAATCCCTCACGAGTCGAATCCTCCCCTATTTCCTTAATAACCTGTGAAAAACCTTTTTTAACATCTTCGGTTGCTTCAATATTATACTCTTCAAAATTTTTATATAAAGACATTTTATCAATTTGTTATGTTAGAGCAAAAATAAGAAATTCCATTTTTAAAATATATTTTCTCTTTTCAACTTTTCTTAAAGGAATAAGTAAACAATCTTTAGGCAAGTCCATAGGCATTAATTAAGGGTTAAACCATTTATATTCTACGCAAGTATCCAGGTATTAAACCCACTAGTGCGAATAAACTATTTTTACAAATAATTGCAAAAACAAATACTTATCCTATTCCTAATTTTGTAGTGTAACCACTAATGTTTACTTTCATTCCGAAAATAAAATACAATGATTAAAGCGACCAATATCCAAAAAAAATACGGAGCTCTTAAAGTTCTCAAAGGTGTTGATTTACATATTAATAAAAGTGAAATTGTATCTATTGTTGGTGCTTCTGGTGCTGGAAAAACTACTTTACTTCAAATATTGGGCACACTAGATCATATGTCTAAAAAGAAGAAAAGCTCCTTACTTATTAATGGTATTAATGTTACTTCTTTATCTGAAAAAGGCTTGGCCAAATTCAGAAATGAACATATTGGCTTTATTTTTCAGTTTCACCAATTGCTTCCTGAGTTTACCGCATTAGAAAATGTTTGCATTCCAGCGTTTATTAAAAATACACCTAAGGCAGAAGCGGAAACCAGAGCTAAAGAATTATTAACATTTTTAGGATTATCTAATCGAATGGAGCATAAACCAAATGAACTTTCTGGCGGAGAACAACAGCGTGTAGCAGTTGCCAGAGCTTTAATGAATAGTCCTTCTATAATTTTCGCAGACGAACCTAGTGGTAATCTAGACTCCGAAAGTGCCGATAATTTACATAAATTATTTTTTAAACTTCGAGATGAATATGGGCAGACCTTTGTTATTGTAACACACAATAATGAATTGGCAAATATGGCAGATAGAAAGCTTATTATGGTAGACGGACTAATTACAAACTAATGCTTTTAACTGTTTGGGAATTTCTTAAAAACCCTTTGTATTTGCAAGATGAGAACAAAGACTTTGCTTACAGAAAGAAAGTGTTCCTTAAGTTGTTATTTGCAACTATTGGTTGCACAATTGCCTTAGGTATTGTTGGGGGAATTTGCTCCACCGTTTTTAATATAGATTTAGGATCCCACAAAATAGATCTTAGTTTTTCTTTATACCCTAAATGGCAAATTGCGTTATTGGCTATTGTTATTGCTCCAATTTTTGAAGAATTACTATTTAGAGCTCCTTTATATTTGGTAAAAAACTCTTCCTTTTTTAACTATTTTTTCTATGCTTCCTTTTTACTCTTCGGAATTGTGCATATTACAAATTATGAAAACTTTGAGAACAACATTTTTTTTGCTGTTTTCTTAGTATTACCTCAAATTTCGGCTGGTATTTTTTTTGGTTATATTCGGGTTCGTTTTGGATTACTATGGTCTATTGCCTTACACGCTTCCTTTAATTTTCTTTTATTTTTACCATTTTTATTTTCTTTTAAACATTAAAATATTCTTTAAAAATGACCAATGCAGAACTTAAAGATTTTCTAGATGCCAAAGTTATCGAATACAATAACCCTAAATTTCTAGAAAGTGACCCTATACAAATTCCACATACCTTTTCTACAAAAGAAGATATAGAAATTAGTGCTTTTTTAACGGCTACTATTGCGTGGGGAAATAGAAAAAGCATTATTACTAATGCTACAAAAATGATAAAACTGCTGGATAACTCTCCCTATGATTTTATTATAAACCATCAAAAAAGCGATTTAGATTCCTTTGAAAATTTTGTACATAGAACATTTAATGCAACCGATTTTGAATACTTTGTAAAAAGCCTAAAAAATATTTATTTAAAGCACGATGGATTAGAAAGCGTATTTGCTACTCATGCAGAAAAGACTTCCTTACAAACTACAATTTCAGAGTTTAAAAACATTTTCTTTGAAATTCCGCATCCTCAAAGAACTACCAAGCATGTTTCTAATCCTCTTAAGGGTTCTGCCGCCAAACGTATAAATATGTTTCTCCGCTGGATGGTGCGTGACAATTCTACTGGAGTTGATTTCGGTATTTGGAATAAAATTAGTCCTTCCCAACTTTCCTGTCCTTTGGATGTACATTCTGGCAATGTCGCTCGAAAATTAAGACTCCTCCATAGAAAACAAAATGATGCTAAAGCTTTAGCTGAATTAGATACTAGTTTACGAAAACTAGACCCTAAGGATCCTGTTAAATATGATTTTGCTTTGTTCGGGCTTGGTGTTTTTGAGAAGTTTTAAACCTTCAAAAGTGTTTTTCTAATTTTTTTCTTAACAAAACTATAATTTTAACAAATCCTTAAGGATATGATTCCTTGGTAAAGCATAATTTTAGAACAACTAATTGAACACCTGATTATGAAAAAATTATCGCTTGCAACATTACTATTATTCTTTGTTTGTTCGGTTATTTCTGCACAAAGTAGAAAGATACCTATAGACACTACTGTAGTCACAAACCACACGACTACAATTAACGGAGTTAAAATCTCGTATAAGGCCACAACTGGCACACAGCCAGTTTGGGATAAAAACGGTGACCCAATGGCTACCTTGTACTATACCTACTATACTAGAAGTGGTATAACAAACAGAGCAAAACGTCCTTTAATTATGTCTTTTAATGGCGGCCCTGGATCTGCCTCTGTATGGATGCATGTTGCCTATACTGGTCCTCAGGTTTTAAAAATTGATGATGAAGGTTATCCCGTACAACCTTATGGAATTCAAGAAAATCCATATTCTATTCTAGATGAAGCGGATATTGTTTTTATCAATCCTGTAAATACTGGTTACTCCAGAATGGTTCCGAATAAAGATGGTGAAATGCCAGATAAAAAGTTATTCTTCGGAATTAATGCCGATATTAAATATTTGGCGGAATGGTTAAACACCTTTATTTCTAGAAATAATAGATGGGAATCTCCAAAATATATTATAGGAGAAAGTTATGGTGGTACTAGAGTAATGGGGTTGGCTCATGAATTACAGAATAGCCAGTGGATGTATCTAAATGGTGTTATTATGGTTTCTCCTGCAGATTATAAAGTGCTTACTACTGGTGGTCCTGTTTCAGACGCACTAAGTCTTCCTTACTATACTGCCGCCGCATGGCACCATAAAGTGTTAGATTCCGACTTACAGAGCAAAGATTTATTAGATATTCTACCAGAAGCAGAAGACTTTACTATCAACACTTTAATTCCTGCTATTGCTAAAGGTGGCTTTATTACAGATGCGGAAAGAAAAAGAGTTGCTAAGAAATATGCTCACTATTCGGGTTTAACTGAAAAAGTTATTTTACAACACAACCTTGTTGTTCCTACAGGATTCTTCTGGAAAGATTTACTTAGAGATAAAACAGGACAAACTATTGGTCGTTTAGATTCCCGTTATTTAGGTATCGACAAAACAGAATCTGGAATAAGACCTGATTACAGTGCAGAATTAACTTCTTGGTTACATTCTTTTACACCAGCAATTAATCATTACATAAAGAACCATCTTAATTTTAAAACAGATGTAAAATATAATATGTTCGGCCCTGTTCACCCTTGGGATCGAAAAAATGATAGAGTTAGAGAAAATCTACGTTTGGCTATGGCACAAAATCCATATTTAAATGTACTAGTGCAGTCTGGTTACTACGATGGTGCTACCACATATTTTAGTGCAAAATACACTATGTGGCAAACTGACCCTAGTGGAAAAATGAAAGATCGTTTTAGCTTTAAAGGCTATAGAAGTGGACATATGATGTACTTACGTCGTGAAGATTTAAAAAAATCTAATGATGATTTAAGAGAGTTTATAAAAAATAGCTCTTCTAAAGGAAAAGCGGCTAAATACTAACGCTTGTTAACCTAGTTAACCTTTGAAAATGTTGCTACTATTTTAAGGAATAGTAGCAACATTTTTTTTGTTTATTAATATATCTAAATCCGCAATGGGCATCTAAACAATTATTAAAATTAAATTGCTAAAAATTCACTACTTTTAAGAATACTTCCCTCAAACATCAAATTGTAAACTATTGACTTAATTTTAACTACAATCCCTTGAATGTTCACTTAAATATAGATAAACATCTTAAAAATCAATTTGAGCATTATTTTAAGCTTAAGGAGATTAAAGGAGAATATTTTTTAAATGCGTCTGTTGGAGGCGGACAAAGCATGGAATTTGTAGATTTTCCTGGTAGAATGTCTTTTTACCATTTTAAAAAATCCTATTTTAAAACCCCCATTCAGATGAAATCGGTTAATCCTGTAAATTCGGAATGGTTTTTACTTCATATTAATCTTTCGAATACCAAACAACAAAAAAAGACTTCGGATAAAGTAATTAATTTTCAAAAGCACTTACCTATTGGATTATTACTTTATGGAGCTGGACTCGAAATTGATACCCTTATACCTGCAAATGTCGAAGTTGAACTAGCCACAATTCATTTTCATCGATCATTTTTAGATACTTACTTTAATAACTGGAAATCTATTATTGATTCTTCAAAAAATCTGGTTTACGAAGACTTGGATTCCAAATTGGAAAATGTGTTGCAAAAAGCTCTTGTGTCTATTCGAAATAAAATTGACTGTCATGCCAACGTTTTAAAGTTCATGAGCCTTTATTTTAACAAATTAAGTTCTCATGCAAAAACTACCTATCCTATAAATTTATTTTCAGAAGATGTAACTAAATTATTTGCCGCTTCTACCCTACTTCGGAATCCGTTGGCAACTGTTGTACCAACAATACAAGAACTTGCATCTAGATGCAATATGAGTCCGACCAAATTTAAAACTTCATTTAAACAGGTCTTTGGAAGTGCTCCTTTTCAGTATCGTAATAAAATTAGAATGGAATTCGCCCAGGAAGAACTTCTTGCTAAAAGAAAAACACCCACAGAATTAAGTTATGATTTGGGATATGCCCACCCTTCAAATTTTACTTCAGCTTATAAAAAATATTTTAAAGCTTTACCATCCTCCATTGTGTAGAAATTCTGTCTTTTTGCAATAGCTAAAGGTCGGTTTCCACTATAGTACCATAAGTTTCCTTTCTACCTTACGGTCACAAAAAACTTAAAAAATGAAAACACTATATCTATTGTTGATTTTCAGTTGTTTTGCTGGAAATGTGATTTGCCAAGAAGTAAGTCAAACAGAAATTAATAAAGAGATTGCAAGAAACTTTTTCCAAGATCTTTGGATTACAAACAACACACAGAATTATGCCAAATATGTTGCAGACACTTATGTTGTTCATGATATTGGGGACAGAAAAAACATAACAGAACCAGCAATAAAACAAAAGGAAATAGCCGATTTTTTCTGGAAAAATGGAGAGTTCAAATCTAAAATTGATTATCAAATTGCAGAAGGTGATTTAGTCGCTACAAAATGGTCTGGCACCTTTAATGGCAATACCATGTTTGGTCGTTTAGCTTTACAAAGTGATGAACCATTACATATTATTAATGTATTCCGAATTAGAGATGGCAAAATTGTGGAGTTTTGGAATCACAGACATGATATTGATACCCGACAGACATTAAAATTTACTTTCAAGGGACTCTTCATTGGCTTAGTAATTGCCTTAATTCCAACTTTCATAGCATTTAGACTTAAAAGAAAACTAAAAAGATTGACTTAGAGTAATTTTCATAAACAAGTTCCATTTATAATAGTTAATAATTCCTTTGCATCACTCTAATTTTAAAAGTGGAAAATGGTTACTTTGCATACTGTAAAATCATAAAAGGAATAAGTGAAAGTCTGTATAGCCGAAAAACCAAGTGTTGCCCGTGAAATTGCTACCGTATTAGGAGCAAACACCAAACACGATGGCTACTATGAAGGTAATGGTTATGCAGTAACTTATACTTTTGGGCATCTTTGTACTTTATTTGAACCTAACGATTACAAACCACATTGGAAGAGTTGGGATTTGAATAATCTTCCCATGCTACCAGAAAAATTTAAAACAAAAGTGGTTGCCAATTCTGGAATTCAGAAACAATTTGGTATAGTAAAAAAATTATTTGACAAAGCCACTCTTGTCATAAACTGTGGGGATGCTGGTCAGGAAGGAGAACTAATACAACGTTGGGTTATCCATCAGGCTAACTATACTGGTAAAGTAAAACGACTTTGGATTTCCTCCTTAACTACAGAAGCAATTAAAGAAGGTTTTGAGAACCTTAAAGCTTCCGAAGATTATGATAATCTTTATTATGCCGGATTTTCTCGTGCTATTGGCGATTGGCTTTTAGGAATGAATGCCACCAGATTGTATACCGTAAAACATGGTGGTTATAAACAAATGCTTTCTGTAGGAAGAGTGCAAACTCCCACCTTAGCAATGGTGGTAAATAGGTTTAAAGAAATAGAAAATTTTAAACCACAACCCTATTGGGAATTACAAACTTTATATAGAGACACCCTTTTTAGTTATGAAGAAGGTCGCTTTCTAAAAATGCAAGATGGAGAAATCTTGGCTAATAAAGTGAAAGAAAGCGATTTTGAAATAGTTTCTATCAGTAAAAAGAAAGGAAAAGAATACGCTCCAAAACTATTTGACCTTACAGGATTACAAGTATATTGTAACACCAAATTTGCATTCTCAGCAGACGATACACTTAAAATAGTTCAGAAATTATACGAGCAAAAAGTGGTTACCTACCCAAGGGTGGACACTACTTTTTTACCAAATGATGTGTATCCTAAAATAAATGGTATACTTCAAAAGTTAACCAAGTATCAAGCCCTAACGGCCATTTTGTTGGGCAAAAAAATAAAGAAATCATCCAAAGTTTTTAATGATAAAAAAGTTACGGACCACCATGCTATAATTCCAACAGGAGTTCAAATAAATTTACAATACAACCAGCAACAAGTCTATGATATTATTGTAAAACGATTTATTGCTGTCTTTTATAACGATTGTGATGTGGCAAATACCACTGTTATAGGAAAAGCAGATACTGTAAATTTTAAAACTACAGGGAAGGAGATTCTTTCTAAAGGTTGGCGTGTTGTTTTTGAAAATATAAAAGCAAATGAAACTAAAGAAAAAGGTCTGCTTCCTAACTTTGAGAAAGGAGAAAAAGGATCTCATGAACCTTCTTTTCTAGAAAAACAGACAAAACCCCCTAATCAATTTACAGAAGCAACATTATTACGCGCAATGGAAACCGCCGGAAAACAAGTAGATGATGATGAAATGCGCGAAATAATGAAAGAAAATGGTATTGGAAGACCTTCTACACGTGCCAATATCATAGAGACTCTTTTTAAACGGAAATATATTGTTAGGAATAAACGACAATTGTTACCTACTCCTACGGGAATTCAGCTTATAGCAACTATTAAAAATGAAATTCTTAAATCTGCCGAGCTTACAGGTTCTTGGGAAAAGCAACTAAAAGAAATTGAAAAAGGAGCTTTTAGTGCTGGTGCTTTCATCAAAAACATGAAAAAAATGGTAGACCACTTGGTATATGAAGTACGTAGTGAGAAAATAAGCAGAAGTATTTCTCATGCTATTACTACCAATAATAAACCCAAAAATGTCCCAAAAATTCCGAAAGGGATTACTTCTGAAAAATGTCCTAAATGCAAACAAGGGGTACTTATAAAAGGGAAAACGGCATATGGTTGTACAGCTTATAAAAATGGTTGCAATTTTGTACTTCCTTTTCAGTTTGAAGGAAAAAAAATATCAGAAAAACAATTTATTCGATTAGTACAAAAAGGATGTACTGTTAACCTGAAAGGCTTTAAAACTGTTTCTGGAATAAAAGAAGGTTTGGTTCGGTTTAATGAGCAATTTCAGCTAGTATTAGAAGGCAAAAAAACTAGTGAAACCAATAACGATACACTTAACTGTCCTAAATGTAAAAAAGGTACAGTTATAAAAGGTTCTTCTGCCTATGGGTGCAGTGCTTATAAAGAGGGATGTGACTTTAGATATACATTTGAAGATGTAAAGCTAAAAACCAAAGGACAAACTATTACAAAAGAACTAATAAAGTCTATTTTAAATGGAAATTAGAAATGGCTACTCCTTTATCTAAAAATTTGGGTATATAGAGGCCACTACTATTATTGTTTTAAATCCGCCTAAAAACTATTTGGATCTCTTTTCTGAGTTTCCAGAAAATGTTATTATCCAGAAAGAAAGTGATACGTTAAAAATGGATTTATTTCCTATTTTCATTAGAAATACAGACAAGTTGAAACATTATTATTCCACAGTAAAATTACAGCTAAAAAAGAGTAGGTTTTTATGTGTTAGTTGGACAAAAAAGACCTTTAAAATAAGGTCATAAGTTAGCAAATTTAATATCCTGAATCATGGCTTAAATGATGGTTTGGTTGCTACAAAAGTGGTTTTAATAGATGCGAATTGGAATGGACACAAATTTGTTTTCCGTTTAAAGGAGCGGTGGACACTCTCTTCAAAGTTATTAACAGATGTTAATACAAATAACTGAACAACTGATATTTGTCATATTTATCGCTTCAAAATCCTTCTTACTTTGTGGTCAGTTTCAATGCGAAAATTACTGCTGTTAACAAATCTGTTGACAAGTAAAAAAAGAAATTTTATTATCTGGAACAAATATAAATAACTTTGTTTCCCTATAGCAATATCTTGTAGAATTTGAAATTTTTCGGACTAGCAATCCGACAAGCATACCTATGTCTACAAACAACTAAAAAAACAGAAGAATAATGAGTGTATTTGATGAAAGAATCGCCTATAAGCCATTCGAATATCCAGGAGTTTTAGAATTTATCAATGCACTTAACCATACTTATTGGGTTCATTCAGAAGTCGATTTCACAGGAGATATTCAAGATTTTAAAGTGGTATTAAATCCAACAGAACAACATGCTTTAAAAAATACACTCGTTGCAATTGCTCAAATAGAAGTTACGGTAAAAGCTTTTTGGGGAAATTTATATAATGTGCTACCAAAACCAGAATTTAACGGTCTGGGAAGTACTTTTGCTGAATGTGAATTTAGACACTCCGAGGCCTATTCTAGATTATTAGAAGTGCTGGACTTAAACGGTGATTTTGAGAATGCTTTGGAAAACCCAGCACTAAAATCAAGAGTTACCTTATTAAAAAAGTACTTAAAACTTGCTCCTGGACATACCAAACAAGATTTTGCATTGTCCTTAGCCGTTTTTTCACTATTTATAGAAAATGTATCCCTGTTTAGTCAGTTTGCTATTGTTTTGTCTTTTACACGTTTTAAAGGACTTCTAAAAAGCACCAGTAATATTATAGCATGGACTTCTAAAGACGAACAAATTCATGCCCAAGCAGGAATATATATTTTCAATATTATAAAAGATGAATTTCCTGACTTTTTCAATGAGGAAACGATTAAACTTATTCAAAATGCGGCTATCGATTCTATGAAAACAGAAGAAGGTATTTTGGATTGGATATTTGAGCAAGGAGAGCTTAGTCACCTTACCAAATCACAATTAGTTACTTTTATGAAATCGCGCATAAATGAAAGTTTAGATGCTATTGGAATTCCCGCAGTATTTGAAATTGACAAAGTAGAAATGAAAACCATGCTTTGGTTTGAAGAAGAAATTTTCGCCAATGCCCACGACGATTTCTTTGCAAAACGCCCTGTGGATTACACCAAACATAATCAGTCATTTACTGCAAACGACTTGTTCTAATCTCATTGTGACACCTAAAAAGGGAGTATTTCCTGAATAATTAGATCAAAATAATAAAATTAACCACTAAATATCTCTCACCAGGCACAGGGAGATTACTAAATAAACACATTCTTACTATATGAAAGCATACCATTGGATCTCTGAAGAGTCTCGAACCATGTTAGAAAGAGGCTATCTTCTAGAGGGAGAAGACATTAAAAATGCCGTAAATAGAATTACTACGGCAGCCGCAAATCGTTTAAGAAGACCCGATTTACAACCTAAATTTGAACGTTTAATAGCGTATGGATGGATGTCTCTCTCCTCCCCTGTTTGGGCGAATATGGGTACTGAAAGAGGTTTGCCTATTTCTTGCTTTGGATCCTACACAGAGGATACTATTGAAGGTATTACCCATAGCTTAAGCGAGTCTATTATGATGACTAAAATGGGTGGTGGTACTTCTGGATATTTTGGTGCGCTTCGTGCCAGAGGGGAAGAAATTACAGAAAATGGTACGTCTTCTGGCCCTGTTTCTTTCTTAAAAATGTTCGATTCTATGGTAGATACCATTTCGCAAGGTGCAGTGCGTAGAGGTGCTTTCGCAGCATATTTAGATATTGATCATCCTGATTGTTCTGAGTTATTGAACATAAAAGATGTTGGAAATCCTATTCAGAATCTTTTCTTCGGAGTATGTATTCCTGATTATTGGATGCAAGAAATGATCGATGGAGACACTGAAAAAAGAGCACTTTGGGCGAAAGTATTAAAATCTAGACAAACCAAAGGCTTGCCGTATATTCAGTTTTCCGATACCGTAAATAATAATGCTCCTGATGTATACAAAGACAAAAATATGCGTATTTATAATTCTAATCTATGTGCAGAAATAGCATTACCATCTAACAAAGATGAATCTTTTGTTTGTTGCTTAGCTTCTATGAATATGGAATTGTATGACGAATGGAAAGATACCGAAGCCATACAAACTGCTATTTGGTTTTTAGATGGAATTATGGAAGAGTTTATTGCAAAAAGCAAGGACATGCCATATATGAATAGACCACATCGATTTGCAGAAAGACACCGTGCACTTGGCTTAGGTGTTATGGGATACCATGCCTATTTGCAAAAAAATAATATTCCGTTTGAATCTTTCGAAGCCAAACAATTTACTGCGCAATTTTTTAAAGAATTTAAAGAAGAGACTATGTATGCTTCTACTAAATTAGCAAAAGAATACGGAGAACCTGAAGTTTTAAAAGGTTATGGCAGGAGAAACACCACAGTGATGGCAATTGCGCCTACAACCTCCTCCTCTTCTATTTTAGGGCAAACATCCCCAGGAATAGAGCCATATAATAGTAACTATTACAAAGTAGGTTTATCTAAAGGAAACTTTACGCGTAAGAACAAATTTCTACAAATCTTGTTAGACTCAAAAGGAATAGATACGCCAGAAATATGGAGTTCTATCTTGATGAAACATGGATCGGTGCAACACTTAGAGGAACTTACAGAGCACGAAAAAAACGTATTTAAAACTTTTAAAGAAATAAATCCGTACGAGATAATTATACAAGCCTCTATACGTCAAAAGCACTTGGACCAAAGTCAATCCTTAAACATAAATATAGCACCAGATGTTCCTATTAAGGAGGTGAATAAATTAATGATTGAAGCTTGGAAACTAGGAGTGAAATCACTTTACTACCAACGTTCAGAATCTGTAGCACATAAATTGGTAAATGCATTAAAAGATAGTTGCGAATCTTGCGCATCTTAAAAATACCCAAACCAACTTCTTGTTGGACTTTAAAGGTCATAGCCGTTTCTGGTTATGTCCTTTTTTTTTTACTTCCTATTGCCAATCTATAATTTATAGTAGATACCAATATTAGCTGCTTTTCGTTTTGCTACATTATTACCAAAAAAAGCTGTACCATAACCTGCTACAATACCTAAACTTTCTGTAATCTCTCCAATAACTTTTAGCCCATAAGCACCATATTCTTGATTGTTCACATAGAACCCTGTAAGCAAATTATTTGTAGGTAGAATTATATTACCGTTATCCATAGATTTTACAATATCTACGAATCCTATGAGCCATATCCATTTTATTAGTTTGACTCCCACTTCTCCGCCTACTTTAAAATTAGAACTATAGTCCTTAAAACGTAGATTTGCACCTACAAAAGCTTGCACAAAAACACCCTTAAAACCTCTACCCCCACTTACCAATGGTGTAAAAGTCCATGTATCATAACCTGATCTAATCCCTGAGTTAGCATCATAACTACTAGTATTTGCCTCTAAACTTAACTGTCCTGTAAGCAACCACTTTTTATTGTAGAAATTATGCTTTATGCCTAATTCCAAATTTCCCAAAGTAGTTTGAGAATTCGCTGTTGTAAATTCGGTGTTACTATTTGTATCTGTTAATTCACCCGTCCTCATCATTTTAATTGGTAAATTCAAAAGCAAGGTAGTTTTATCCGAAATACCGTATTCCCCATAAAACTGCAACGTATTATCTGTAAGCACTCGTTCTGTAGCATAATCAGGATCTCCAAAAAGTGATTTATAATCCGCTATGGTTGTGTATGTCAATTGGGCATAAACCTCTCCCTTTTTCTTTGTCCATGGACTCTGCCCAAAAAGACTAACACTAAAAACGAATATAAAAATTATGGCTATTGGTTTCATCTTTATTTTTTTTAATTATGACTAGTATAGTAGAAAAAAGTATAGCATTCCTTACAGAAATAGTTGTTTTTTTTAGATTTATTTTATTCTTTAACTTGTCCAAATGTCAGTTCGAGTTTCGATTTTTTCTGCCGAAGTATCGAGAACCTTAACGTTTAATCATCATCATAACCAAACAAACATCTCGATACAACAGACTAAAACGCGCATCACTCGATGTGACATAATAACAAATAAAACCATACAAGATTAAAATTAAACGACTATTATTTTGGCAACAAAAGTGCTATCTTAGTTATCTGCTACAAAAAATATAAAACTATTGAAACCAACCCCTAACAAAACAAAACGCATTCACTCCTTAGATGCTTTACGTGCTGTAATGATGCTTTTAGGTGTTATTATTCATTCTGCTCTCACCTATAATGTAACGAACCATGGGAAAGCTTGGATATTGAAAGACCCTAATTCGGTTTCTATTTTTACAGATTTTATTGTTCTTTTAATTCATTCTTTCCGGATGCCATTATTTTTTATGGTTGCAGGCTTTTTTGGAGCATTACTATTTTATGAAAGACACCCTATTTCAATGCTGAAAAATAGAATTTCAAGAATTGGTTACCCTTTTATTCTTTTCCTTTTTTTGCTTTGGCCTTTTGTTATTTTTACTTTTCAGTTTACCGAAGCTATATTTATTGGAAATAACAATCCCTTTTCACATGCTCTAACATCCTTAAATAATATAATTGATTTTTTGCCTAAAGGAACTTTTCATTTATGGTTCCTTTATTCCCTTTTGTATATAACAATAGCGATTGTAATTTTAGCTCTTTTACTAAGGAAGTCACCGAGAATAACACTTAAAATTTCTTATTTATTCAATTACCTAATTCAAAAACCGATACTACGTATTTTTGTTTTTATTACTATCACCTATATTATCTGTTTTTTATTAAACACGTCACTTATAGAAGCTTCGGTTTCTTTTTTACCAGACAGGAACTCTTTTGTCTTTTTCTCCATTTTTTATATAGTTGGTTGGTTACTTTTTAAATCAAAACAACATCTAGAAAGTCTATTGCATTACGACTGGCTATGTACCATTTTGGCAATAGTAATTATTAGTACTCAGGCAATTTTAATTAAGTATGCCAATCTTCTTGGCCTAATGCCAAATTCTAATACACCATTGGCAATGTTTTTAAATTCTTTAATAGTTTGGTTATTTACTTTTGGAATAACGGGGTTGTTTATACGCTATTCCAGGAAACAATCAAATACTATGCGCTATATATCCGATGCTTCTTATTGGGTTTACCTTATTCACTTACCTATAACTGCACTTCTTCCTTCATTTATTGTAGATTGGCCAATACCTGCTTTTATTAAATTTATCATTGTGGTTTTAGCAACTTCTGTTATCTGCTTTGTAAGCTATCATTATTTGGTTAGATCTACTTTCATGGGAAAATTTTTAAATGGAAGAAAATATCTAAGGAAATAAAAAACATTCTATATATAAATGAAGTCAGACTAAATTGTTATAATTCAACACATAACAAACCAGTTTAAACATTTTCAATCTGTAAATAAAAAAATAATCTATATTTATAGGTGCCTTTCTGATAGAGTTACGTCATTCACTAAACCAATCAATACCATGAACACTTCATTTTATGTCGTTATAGCCTTTAGCTTAACTATTTTATCCTGTTCTACAGGACAAAAAAAAGAGCTCAAAATATCTCCACTGTTTTCAAACCATATGGTATTGCAACAGCAAGAAGAAGTCAACTTTTGGGGAGAATATACCCCTGGTGGCACTGTAGTTGTATCTGGTAGTTGGGGCAAAGAAGTAACAACTAAAGTAGACACAAATGGTGTCTGGAAATTAAAACTTGCAACACCAAAAGCTGGTGGTTCTCATACCGTAGCTATTAAAACGAACGATAGTACTATCTCTATTTCGGATGTCCTTATAGGGGAAGTTTGGCTAGCATCTGGACAGTCTAATATGGAAATGCCTCTTAAAGGTTGGCCTCCTAATGACATTATTAAAAATTCTAATCAAGAAATTGCGAATGCTGCTAATGATAATATACGAATGCTTACGGTAGAAAGAAACCTTTCTATAAACCCTTTAGAATCTATTACTGCTAGTTGGCTCCCCGCTTCTTCTGAAACTGCTGGTGATTTTAGTGCTACGGCCTTTTTCTTTGCAAAACGATTGTATAAAGAATTAAATGTTCCTATTGGAATTATTCATTCTAGTTGGGGTGGAACTCCTGCAGAAGCCTGGACTAGTAGAAATAGCCTTAATGCACTTGGTGAATTTAAGGAAGAGATTGCCAATTTAGAAAAACTAGATAGTAAAAACCTTGTAGAAGCATGGTTTAAAGATAGAAAAACAATTAAATATCCTACTACGATTACCGAATGGGAAAATATTAATTTATCGGATTTAGAAGCTTCTACAAATACTTTTAAAGATACCCATTGGGAAACAATTGAATTACCGGCAAGATTTGATGTGCTCTCTTCTGGTGAATTCGATGGAGTACTATGGCTTAGAAAAGAGTTTACTATAAAAGATATCTCTACCGATTATAAAATACATATTGGCGCTGTAGACGATATGGATATTACCTATATAAACGGAAAAAAAATTGGTGGCTTAGTTGGATCGGGCGTTTACAATTTACCTAGAGATTATACGATTCCTAAATCGATTTTAGTGGAAGGTAAAAATACAATTGCAATTCGTGTAATTGATACTGGCGGTCCAGGTGAAGTAAAAGGTCCTATTACCTTATATAATTCTAAAAATGAAAGTATTTCTTTAGCAGGGACATGGAAACACCTATTAGTTGCCGAAAGATATACAGGTTTATATTACACCTACGATTTGGATACAAATATTTCTGAGCGTCCTAATATTTTCGCTTTACATGCAAATCTGCCAACGGTTCTTTATAATGCTATGATAAATCCGCTGGTTCCTTATAATGTAAAGGGTGCTATCTGGTATCAAGGAGAATCTAATGTAGACAGAGCAGAACAGTATAAAAAAGTATTCCCAGCTATGATAGAAAATTGGAGAAGTTCTTGGGCTAAGGATTTTCCTTTTTATTTTGTACAAATAGCACCTTTTAATTATAATGAACGACCATCACAAGAAATTAGAAATGTACAACGTATTGCGCTACAAACACCAAACACGGGTATGGTAGTTACATTAGATATTGGAAATCCAATTAATATACACCCTGCTAATAAACAAGACGTAGGTAGTAGATTGGCTGGTCTTGCTCTAGAAAATGACTACGCCAAGAATATAGTGTCCTCTGGTCCATTATATAAAGAGGTTAGAAAAGAAGGACGTAATTTAATAGTTTCTTTTACGGATATTGGAAGCGGATTAACCCACAAAGGCAACGAACTTTTAGAGTTTGAAATTGCAGGAGCAGATAAAGTTTTTGTTTCTGCAAAAGCAAAAATAGAGGAAAATACCGTAGTGGTTTCTAGTAAGAAAGTAATAGCTCCTGAATATGTTAGGTATGCCTGGAAAAATACCAGTGAAGCGAGTTTGTTTAATTTAGACGGACTTCCTGCTTCTACATTTAGCTCTGAGGAATAAAAATTACTGTAATCAACTCACACAGTTTACACCTTTAACTACAAAATATCATTTTATGTTTACTAAATATTCTCGAGGAAGTACTTCGGGGATATTTTTTTGATAAAACTCAATTAAGCTTCCTTGTTTAATCGCAAGGTGGTTGCCAATGGGGTTTCTTGTCTTTCTACTTTAAGGCAATTATAAAAAAAATGTAACTATGAAAACTTTTATCTGACAGACTAGCCTCCTATAAACTTATTTACTCGGTTTGATTCCTGAAGAAAATTTTTGCTATAAAAAATGCTTTGGCTGAATGTGTAATGGAATCATAAAGGATAAACTCTAGATTGACTAAACCTTAACTAGCCATATGTAGATCAAATGAGCTACAAAAAACACAATCAAATTATATAATAATAAAAGATTACATTTATCTTTAGACTATAAAACACTTAATTGGGTGCATAAATACAATGTCAAAAATTTTAAGAGTAAACTGCAGCCATCTTAGAAAAAACTATTTTTAAAAAAAACTTAAAATGAAACAAAGCATTACTTATTTATTTTCAGGGCTATTACTCTCACTTTTTCTTTTACAAAGTTCATGTTCTAACAAATTAGACAGAGATGAAGTAAGAATGAAAGTTGGTCAACTTTTTTTATTAGCATTTTCTGGAGAAGAAGCAGACGCAGTCCTTCCATTTATTAAAGAGAGGGGAATTGGCGGACTTTACCTTAGTAATGAAAACCTTAGAGAACCAGCTCAGGCAGCAAAGTTATTAAATGAATTACAAGTTGCCGCTATCAATGGAATATCAAAACAACCACTTTTAACTGCTTGTGATCAGGAAGGAGCATGGGGCATAATGGTTCCTTATTCTACTACAGGCCCTGGTAATATGGCATTAGGAGCTTCTCCCGTTGCAAACACGATGGAGATGTATTCTATATTTTCTCAAGAATTATCTGCAATAGGAGCATTCTGTAATCTCTCTCCTGCATCTGATGTTAATTCTAATGCATTGAACCCTATTATTGGAACGCGTTCCTTTGGTGAAAATGCCCAAGATGTAGCAGACAGAGTAAAAGCAGCTATAAAAGGTCTTCATAAAAATGGTATCATTGCTACCGCCAAGCACTTTCCTGGGCATGGTAATACTAGTACTGATTCTCATAGTGGAATACCGAAGGTTACCCGATCTCTCCAAGAAATAGAAGCCATTGATTTGTTGCCTTTCAAAGCTGCCATAGAAGCTGATGTAGATTTAATTATGACTGCACATATCATTTATGATGCATTAGACCCTAAAAATCCTGCAACCCTTTCATCTAAAATACTCAAAGGTTATTTGAGAGAAAAGTTAGGGTTTAAAGGTGTTATTATTACAGATTCATTTAACATGGGTGCAATTCAGGAAAGTTACGATCCTTCCGAAGCTGCAATTGCGACAATCCTTGCAGGTGCAGATATGATTATGCTAGCAGAGGAGCGTTATGGTAAGGATGTTGGCGATTATATAAAATCCCAGACAAAAATGCTTAATGATGTAGAACAAGCTGTAATGGATGGAATAATACCTATGGAGCGTATTAATGAGGCATATAATAGAATTATCTCACTAAAGAAAAAATATAATCTTGCCGAAAAAATAACTATAAACACTGAATTAGCAGCTTCTATAGTAGGAAGTAAAAAAAATAAAGAAGCGGCTATTAGAATTGCTGAAGCAGCTCTTTATATTGCTTATGATAGTAAATCATTGATTCCTCTTAAATCTGGAAGTTCCGTTTCAATAGTAAAGCTTGCAAAAGAGAATGTAGAAGAAATTATTAAAATTGCCGCTGGTATAGGTCCAAATTATTATGACGCTTATGCTGATTTTGTTATCGAAATGAAAACTGCAGGATTTAATGTTACAGAATATAATTATGATGCTGATATTCCAAATGAAAATATAATTATTTGTGTTAGTGAAAATTACCCACTACCTGGGAAATCTTTAGATCTTGAGGAGCAACATAAAAGACTAATAATTACTCAAAAAACAAATAAGGCTTCTATTATAAATATAGCTCTGAAAGATCCTTATGATGCCAATCTAGTTAGTCCAGATGCCTATGTAAGTACTATGGGATCAAATATTTCAAATGTAAAAGCAGCAGTTAATTTATTGTTGGGAAAAGCTGAAGCGAAAGGGCGCCTTCCTGTTACTCCTATAAAAAAGTAATGTAAAAAAAACACCAGTTTAATCTGGTACATATGCTTACTAATACAATGAGCAAATGTAAAAGCAGTAAAATTATTTTTTATTTTTTTTTAGTCTTAACAGTATTATCCTCATGCTCAGAAAAAGAGAATAAAAAGATACTATCAAAAAAACTTAACATTGTGTTGCTAGTAGCTGATGATTTTGGCTTTGGAGATATTGGCTGTTATGGTGGTAATATTGAAACGCCAAACATAGATGCTCTAGCTTTCAACAGCATATGATTTAGTAGTTTTCATACTGCTCCTACGCGAGTAATGTTACTCTCTGGAAATGACAACCATATTGCAAGTATGGGAGGTCAAGCGTTAGTTACAGAGGAGTTTGGTTACGAAGGAAAATTAACAAGTAGGATAGTAACAAATTCCTACTTTACTTTAAGGTTGCCGGTTATCACACCTATATGTCAGGAAAATGACATATAGGTAAGAAGCCTGAATTTAACCCACATTAAATAGGATTTGAGCGCTCTTTTGTTTTACTTGATGCTGCAAGAAATCACTATAATAATCAAAGCGCTTTAAGAAAAGGGCTCTCAAGTTATACGGAAGATGGTAATTACTCTACCGATTTCAATACCGATAAGATTATTGAATATATAGATTTTAATAAAGAAGATAATCGCCTATTTTTAACTTTTGCAACGTATACTTCACCATTCAACTTGTAGTTTCCTTCTTCTGTTTAATTATTTTTTCAACCCAAACCAAAACTCCTATAACAACAATAGATGGCAATAAATTTTCAATAATCAATTTACCTAATTGTAAAATGTTAATACTTAACGCAACTATTAATAACCCACCTGTTGCACTTAATGCTTGAACCATTTTTTCATTAAAGAATTTTTGCGCTTGTTTGGCTAGTATAGTTATTCCTCCTTGAAAAATAAGTAGCGGTATAACCGAAAATAAGACCCCTATTCCAAAACTTGACGCTAATGCTATTGACGTTATACCATCTAAGAGCGATTTTATAAGAAGTAATTCTTTTTTACCAGATATACCTTCTTCAATAGCACCAACAATTGTCATAGAACCAATACAAAAGATTAAAAATGCAGTAATTAAACCTTGGGTAAAGCCTTCTTCTGTAATATCTAAGGATACCTTTAGATTATCTCCTAAATTTGTAAAAACAACGTCTAATCCAATGGATTGACCTATAATTCCACCAATAATTAGACTGAAAACTAAATGTAATAATAATCCATCTGGTAATTTTAGACTCATCAAAATACCAATAAGTAATATTCCCAAACCAATGGCCTGAAATATAATCGTTTTAATATCTTCTGGAAATGAATCTTGTAAAAATAGCCCTATAGCGCTGCCGAAAATTACTGCAACTACATTTATTAATGTCCCTAAAGGAAGTCTTTTTAGCATATTATTTTATTTAGTTAAAAACCAATCTTGTACAGCTGTCTCTAATACCATATTTATTGGGGATTTGTTAAAAATGGAAGTTCTATAATATATTTAAAAAAATTAGAATGACAGGAAGAATGCAGTTATCACTATAGATTTCATATCAGTTATTTAAGCTCCTATTTCAAATTTACGTACCTCTTTACACCTAAAATGTAAATACAATTAAATTAATAATACTCTTATACGGTGAATATACAAATTTGCTCCCGTTGGTGATAATGGCGTTGTATCTGAAAATTAAACTCAAACACTTTTTCCCTTTTCCATATAGTTCTGCCAAATTACCAGTAGGTATTTTTCCTTACCTCTATGACTTGTACTCAAAAATCCATATTCATACACAAAAAGATATACGTCCCCTTTGTTATTCTTCCAATAGTGTGTGAAAAAATTAGGGTTGAATCCTTCGTTTATAAGTTCTGATTTTCTAATCGTAGTGAAACCAGATTTGTTGTAGCTCTTTAACAGTTTTCTATTAACCCTCAATTGTTTTTCTACTTTCAGGTAAAAAATTTCCGTTTCTTGGCGCTTTTCATACTGGTCTATAGATTTACATTTTGTAGAACAAAATTTCTTATCTGATCGTCCTTTTAACACATTATCGCAAACAGGGCAGGTTCTAGTATAGCTCATTATTAAGTGTATATTATTAGGTTAATATACCATTTAAAATCTAAAACTTAACTAATCTTGCATATGACTTCATTAAAATCCATTACTCTTTACCATCTAATGATTAATAATCAAAAGATGGTTGGTATTAAGTTTTCTCCTGATAAGCTTATACAGGCATTGATTAAAGGGCTTCCAAACCCTAAATGGAGTAAGCAATATAATATGGCGTATATTCCTAATACAAAGCGCAACCTCGGAATTATTTTTAATACTTTCAAAGGCGTTGTCTGGATAAACTACAATCGATTTTTAACAAAAAAGCGCGGCAACACCACGAATGAAACCATGGACGTTTCGTGGTTCAGGAAAAGAAAAAAAATAGCAGAATACAGGCTTTGTCCTGAAAATTTCTTATTAAAACTAGAGCTTAAGAAATATGCCAATAGTACGGTACGCACCTATGTATCTTTTTTTGAAATGTTTATTAATCATTACAAAGACAAAGAATTGAACACTATTGACGAAAGTGACATCAGGGCATTTCTACAAAAACTTATCCAGAGGAATGTATCCAATTCCTATCTTAATCAGGCTATCAATGCTATTAAGTTTTACTATGAGGTTGTTTTGGGAATGCCCAACCGGTTTTATGAGATTGAAAGACCACGAAAAGAGTCTAAATTACCTACGGTCATATCTAAGGAAGAAATACTCTCTATTATTGAAAACACCAACAACATAAAACATAGATGTATTGTAAAGCTATTATATGGTTCTGGTCTTCGTCGCAGTGAGCTATTAAACCTAAAACTAGTTGATGTGGATAGTAAACGAATGTTAATCCGTGTAGAAAATTCTAAAGGCAACAAAGATAGACATACCCTATTATCACAGACAGCATTGGAAGATTTACGCATCTATTATACAGAATGGAAACCCCGAACCTATTTATTTGAAGGGCGAAAAGACGGGAAGTATAGCGGTGAAAGTGTTCTTAAAATAGTCAAAAATGCGGCGCTTAAATCAAAAATCCGACAATCGGTAACGCCACATGTTCTACGACATAGTTTTGCGACCCACTTATTGGAATCTGGTGTCGATTTAAGACAGATACAAGTGCTTCTAGGTCATGGTTCTAGCAAAACGACAGAAATTTATACACATGTAGCGACAAATACTTTTAAAACCATAAAAAATCCACTAGATTAGTGGTACGGACAAAATAGAGATATAAGTAATAGTACGTATATACAATTGTTGTAAGTAATTTGCCATCGCTAATGTTCTTTTTGCTGAGGGTTACCTGAGTTATATTGTGGCTATAAAAAGTCGGAATCTCTAAATGAGGAGAAAAGGATTAAGGTAATATTCGACTCTTTC
>JAZGEQ010000050.1:0-11774 GCA_036478775.1 Cellulophaga sp. | reverse complement strand
AATACCAAAGTACCGTGCTAACAGGTCTATGGACAAAAGAGGTTGAAGTGGTAATTCCTCCAAATCATCAACTTTTCGGAATACAATTCAAATTACAGGCTGTAGAATATATATTCTACGAAAGTATTGCTCCGTTATTAAATTCTGAAAAAAAAATGCCCAATGCTTTTTGGAATCTAAATTCATTTGACTTTTCCGAAAACTTAGATACGATTGATACGTTAAGTTCAATAATAAGTAAAGAAGTCAATAAAGAAAATAATTTTGACAATCGAAAACTTAATCTATTCAGCTTATTGAGTCAAACCAAAGGCAATCACGGCGTGAGCTATTTTGCTGATAACGTATTTTGGTCTAGTAGGCAAATTAATAGATATTTTAATAAAATGTTCGGACTTTCACTAAAAAGCTATTGTAATATATTGCGATGTTCGGCATCATTCAAAGACATCAAAAAAGGAGATTTATTGTCAAACCAAAACTATTACGATAGATCCCATTTTAATAAAGAAATAAAAAAGTATACCAACCACACTCCAAAAAATCTATCAAATAACGAAAACGACCGATTCTTACAAATTTCTATCATACCTAATAAGTAACTTTGTGGTATTACTAACCATAATAAACCAGAAATGGATAAAGAAGTGGTTGCTTGGAAGAATGAGGTTAGAACAATAGATATAAACGTCCATCAATTTTTTTTACATAAAGGAAGGTAGCCGATAAAACCTTCGAATACTTCATGGGTATCCTTTCAATACCTTCGAGTGGAAAGCTGTTTGGAAAAATCTAGTAAAAGATTACAACGTTTTTACATTTGATTATTTGGATATTCTTTGTATCTAAAAGGAAAAGATAAAACTACGAAAATGAAAAATATTATTTTATTAACATTCATTGTTTTAAAAGCAACTGCCTGTTCAAATGGTAATGATAGCACCCCTAAGACTGTTGCTGATGATGGTGTAAATCAAAATTTAATAACTTATCAAATATCGAATAGTAATGTTTTTAGTACAACATCTGAACAAGTTAAAAATGCTAGTTTTAATACCATTACCCTTAGAGAAGGTTTTATAACATCTAAACTTACTTCTTCTCTTGGTAAATTTGAAGCTGCGAAAAATTTTGATTTAAGTCTGCAAATTACAAGACAAACAAAGAACCCAAAATTTGAAGTTGGCTCTTTTAGTTTAGCTGGACCAGAAATCATAATAAACGCTTTCATTTCTCCAGAAAATACAACGTTTGCTGTTGTTAATGTTTTAAGTATTCAAAAGTATAAAATCTTAAAATCTTTAAATAAAATTAACGAGCTTAAAGATAAATTTGTTTTCCATTCAAATTCTGATAATAAATTAATTATTGAAAAAGTAGAAGATAGGAAAGAGCTTGAAAATGATGCTACTGGTAATTTTAAAATTGGTTCTCAGTTATTAGAAGGATATGCACTAATTCATTTAATGGAAGTAAATTCTAATGAAATTTTTTATATAAAATTAGATTTTAGTGTAATTAACGATATTAGATTAAGAATATGATTATCGAAAAATACTTTTGCTAATTAAAGATGTATAAAAAATGTGCAAGTCATTGTTAGAAGTGAAAATATAGATATGATGAAAATCCAAATTCGCCTTAGACTTATGTTTGTCCTCATATTGATACTTAGTTGTGTTCACTCCTTTGGCCAAAAGAAACCTCAAAACTCAAAAGTTGTATTAATATCGATAGACGGAGCGGCAGATTGGATTCTTGATGACTTACTCGCTCGAAACGTTTTGTCGGAAAACGGTGCTTTTTCTACTATTAGAAAAAAAGGTACATATGCAGAAAGTATGACACCTGTAAACATTAGTGCAACAGCTGTTTCTCATATTTCCTTATTTACGGGTGTACATCCCAATGTGCACGGAGTTGTAGGTAATAATATATTAATGCCGGCAGAAGAAATAAAATCACCCAGAGCGACCTCTGGTTTTTTGGCTCCTATAGAAACGGAAACACTATGGAATGCTGCTATGCGACAAGGTAAAAATGTTACGAATATTAATGCGGTAGGGCAAGACAATACTTCACCTAACCGAAGAGGAACGAAAACATTTGGATATGGGAAGAAATTAGCAAATTCTATAATATCAGATTTTTTTCTTGTTGAAAAAAATAAGCCTATTATCTTAACAGGCTTTGAACGGGTGGAGAAACTTGATTCAAGAACAGCAACTTATTTTAAATTATTTAAAGGAGGTAAGGTTCCTGTCTTCTGTTTTATTGCAGATAGTACGTTCGATGGTATTACAAACTATGATACTGTTATAGTCGATTTGGATGAAGATATAGGAAACGGTTTTGTTGGAGAATTGAAAGTAAATGAATGGTCTGAAATTTCATTTGAAGTAGATGGACAAAAAGTTTCTAGTTGGTCTTATTTAATGGATTTAAACTCAATAACGGCGGAATCCAAAGCTTATTTTGGAGCAATTGGTTATAATCCTTCAAGTCCTAATATGTTTAAAGAAAAAATGGAAGATGAAGTAGGAATCTGGCCTTGCGAGCAGGACAATAAAAAGCTAAGTAAAGGCTTAATTACTGAACAAATGTGGTTTGATCAGGCAGAGCGTTTAGCCAAATATTACCAAAAACTTCTATTAGCAAATATTAATGAAAACAACTGGGACCTGCTCAGTGGATACTTTACGCTTATTGATGATGTACAACATCGTTTTCTATTGAAGGATGAAAGGCAGTTGGACTATACTATGGAAAACGGAGACAGACGAAAAAGATATGAAGGTTATGTAGTATGGGCATATAGAACAATAGATAGTTTACTAAGTGAACTTATCCAAGTCGCACCAAAAGATGTAAATTTTGTTTTCGTCTCAGACCATGGTATAGCACCGATTCATTCCGTTGTGCTTATCAATACCCTATTAGAGGAAAATGGTATATCAGTAAAAGGAGACACGATTGAAGCTAGGGCCTATAGCACAGGTCCTGCTGCTCATATATATGTGAATGTGAAAGGAAGACAGAAAAACGGTACTGTTCCTAAAAAGGAGCTTTCTAAATCTATTAATAGAATTGCAAAAATTTGTAAAGAGCTTAAAGACCCAATAACGGGCTTGCCAATTTTTTCAGTGATATTGAAAGCTTCAGAGCTGAAAAATTTACAGTTAGAACATCCAAAAAGGTCTGGGGATGTCTTTGTAAGTGCAAGAACTGGGTGGTCTCTTTCATCCAAGATAGTTTCAAGTATACCGATAATAGTTCCTAACTCGTTTAATAGTGATACGTATGCTCATTTAGATGAAAATATACAACGATTTCTAAGCTCAGGTTTTATGAATGAAACTGGGCTCGGTGTTCACGGAAATCTAGGAAGCAATCGAGAAATGAACGCAATATTCTATGCTTTTGGTCCAAATATTCCAAAAGAAAAAGTTGATACAATTAGCGCTTTAGATGTAACACCTACCATTGCTGGGCTTCTTAAAATAAAGCCACCAAAAAAGGCAAAGGGTGAAGCGATTTTTAAAAATCAAAAATAAAATACGTTGAAGCAGAGCCATCAAGGAAGTTTATTAAGGGAATGCATCACTATTAAAGTCATCATTTTAAATGTCACGGTAGGATTCCACTAAATAAGTTTGAGTTATGGAAAACAAAAAGGGTTTTACCAATACGGGATTTACGGATTCTTTCGCTTCTGAAATACAAAAAAACAAAACACATCTTTAACCTTAAAAAATATGTTTCAAAAGTAATTGTTTTGCAAAGTCAATTATTCGTCAAGCGGCGTATCTTAAATTTAGATTTCAAACAAGTTAGTGAGATATTGAGGAACTGATGTCTCTTAGAGGTTTTAATGTGGACCGTCATTCAACTATAAAAAAATTAGTAATTATGAAAGCAGTAATCGCAAATAAAAAGAGTATCGAAAACATAGAAATAAGAGATATATCTATCCCAAAAATTCAACAAAACGAGGTGCTTATAAAAATAAAGGCTATCGGTGTTAATCCTGTAGATTGGAAAGGTCTTTAAAGTGGTGAGTTTGGAGATTCTTATATTTTAGGTACTGACGTTTCTGGGGTTATCGAAAAAATCGGTATGGATGTTACTAAGTTCAAAATAGGAGATGCTGTAATAGGGTCATTAGATTGGAATAAACAAGGCGCATATGCTGAATTTGTTGCAAGTGAGGAAAAATTTCTCGCGACTAAGCCAAAAAATTTAACGTTTCAAGAAGCGTCCGCAATACCTATGACTAGTTTAACTGCTTGGCAAGGGGTTTTTAATAAATTAGGATTAGTTAAAAATGAGAAAATTGTTATTCAGGCTGCTGCTGGTGGTGTTGGTCTTTTTGCTTTGCAATTTGCAAAATGGGCTGGTGCGTTTGTTATTGCCATAACATCAGAAAAAAATAGTGAGTTTATAAAATCATTAGGTGCTGACATGGTTATAGATTATAATAAAATTGACTTTTCCGAAATTCTGGAAAATGTAGATGCCGTTTTTGACAGTGTTGAAACTGAAGATAAATCATTTAAAATATTAAAAAAAGGCGGGAAATATGTAGGGATATCTTCATTATCTATCCCAATTTCAAAAAAACTTATTGCTCAATATGATGTATCGGCGTCAAAATATTTATTTAAATCAAATAATGTACAATTAGAAAAAATTGTAAAGTTAATTGAGAGTGAAAAAATAAAAGTTTTTATTGATAAAACTTTTTCAATTACAGAAGTAAAAGAAACTCTCAAATATCAAAAAAGAGGCCACTCAAGAGGTAAAAACATAATTGTGATTGATTAAACTATTCCCAACACCACTAACTTATACGCAAGTCAATATTTTTAGAAAATGATGTCCTTTATACCTATAGAAGAACTCCAGACGAAAAAATAATTGTATAAATGTTATTCTAAATAAAAATTATCCATTATAAAGCATCCATTTTAGGAAATACAATATAATTGCACCTTAGCAATCTCAATAAAGACATTATAAAATCTATCAAATAACGAAAACGACCGATTCTTACAAATTTCTATCATACCTAATAAGTAACTTTGTGATATGACTAACCATAATAAATAAACTAATAATGGACAAAGAGGTGATTGCTTGGAAGAACAAAGGTCGAACAATAGATGTAAACGGTCATCAAGTATTTTACATAAAGGAAGGTAGTGGTCCCAACCTTTTAATACTTCATGGGTATCCTTTCAATACCTTCGAGTGGAAATCTGTTTGGAGAAATTTAGTAGAAAATTACACCGTTTTTACATTTGATTATTTGGGAATGGGATTTTCAGATAAACCTAAAGATTATGTATATAGCTTTTATGAACATTGCGAAACAGTCAATTTTCTAATCGATTTTTGGGATATTAAAGAAACCCATATCCTGTCACATGATTTAGGAGTTAGTATTGCGCAAGAATTGTTAGCTAGGGACTTAGCTTTTCAGAACTCCTTTAAAATAGAATCGTTGGTATTTATGAACGGTGGTTTGTTTATGGATAGTTACAAACCAAGAATAATACAACGATTGCTTTCACAATCTCCCAAGCCTATTGGAAAGTTGTTGAGTAAATTGCTCACTAAAAAGAAATTAGAAAAATCGATAAAACCAATTTTTGGTCCCAAAACCCAACCAACGAACCAACTCATAAATCAATTCTGGGATATTTTAAACTATAACGATGGTAAGTCTATCGCATATTTGATAGGGAGGTTGGTTTTTGATAAATTAAACCATCAAAAAAAATGGATAAGTGCAATGCAAAACACGAAGGTTCCAATGTGTTTTATAAATGGTCCATTCGATCCTAATTCTGGTATTCATATGGCTAATCGATATAAGGAATTGATTCCCAAACCTAACGTAAAGCTACTAGGACAAAACATTGGACATTGGCCACAAATTGAGGATCCAGGAAGTGTTTTGTTATATTATCAAGAATTTAGAGATGAAATTCAAAAAAATAACGGTAACTCTCTTGATTAAAAAGGTTTTCTGAAACTTGAGAATGCTTGAAATGAAATACGTTATATAACATTAGTCGTACAACATACAAATGAACAAACTATTAACATTAAATATTCTGATTTTAATACTTATTTCTTGTGTTAATAAAGAAAAAAGTGAAACGGAATTTTATATAGAAAAACAGACTTCATTTTTCGGTTTAAATAACTCGGATTGGACAAAAAGTGCATGGATTAGAAAACCCGAAAATCTTAAAATGGTTCACGAATCATTTAAAAAATTCGGATATGAAAAACTCGAAAGCTTGATTTTCAAAAGTTACAATGAATTCATTGTCCATAATATTTATATAAAACGGAATTTTGAGAATGTTATAGACAGTTTACAACTGACTTACAATAAACCTGAAATACAAACCAGATATTACGCTGAATTTTGGAATCGCAGAAAATCAGAGAATAATGACTCAATCGTTTATGAAATTATCCGAGAATTTAACTCTATGAAATCAGACAAAAAACGACTGAATTACGAAAACCAGTTTGTGAATGATACTTTGGTTGACCTTTTAAAAATCGAATTTGATTATAGTAGTTTAAGTCCAAAAGATATAGAAACCCAATTTTATATATTAAAAAAATATGGACTTCATCAATCAGCCTACAATTTACTTTACGAAAGACCTGAAAATTTCAAAGTCTTTCTAAATCGAGGTAAATTAAAAAATGAGTTAATAAAGTCAAAAGAATTTACTTATCCTTGGTTGCAAGACACTAATAAATAAGTGCCAAATCGAAAGATTTATGCTTATTTACAAAGACCGCCAAATTTTTAATTTTGGCTTTTAAGATTGATAAGTTAAAAACAAAAACGGTTCAAATTATTTTTTGCCTTCTAAAGGGCTTAAAAAAACACTTTGAACGGTTGAATTAAACCTGAAAAAGGTCAACCTATTATCAGTATAATACAAATAAATAGTAATGATAAAAAAAATAGCAATAACATTTAGTGTAATTCTATATGCCATTGTCGTCCCTTTTTTGGATATCAATGAAACGCATGTGTTTAACCCAGATTGGACTCCTCATGCACGAATCCATGAAGTTTGGCAATTAGTTACCAACTCAAGTATTGGAGTATTATGCTTGTGGTTAGTTTGGTATAAAAAAGAAGTTCGATTAAGCACTTTATTAAGTCTCATAGTTATGGGAGGGTTTTTATTAGCATTCTTCTTAAAAGATGGATATGGTGGTTCTATGAAATATTTAGATAGAAGTGAAAAGACTGTATTAGGGATTAATATTGGAATTTTAGGCTTTGGAATAGCGTTCCTATTTTTGATTTTATCACACGTGTTGACTAGGGGACAGAAATCTAAGTTTTGAAACTCTAAATAATAGATCTGAAATACTGATAAGGAATTTAATCATTACAGAATAATAATCGTTTATATAAATTCATCCTTAGTAGAGAGAAATAATATGACTGGTTAAAGATATTTATTCCAAAAAAAAATGTAACTAAAAAATATAATAAAACCCTATTTAGTAAATGTGCATCAGGAAATTATTGATGATTTGAATTTAAGAATTCAAAACACTCGCTGGCCAGATGAAATAAACAACTCCAGTTGGAATTGTGGTACCAATCTTTCTTATGTGAAAGAATTAAGCAACTACTGGCTCAATGATTTTAGTTGGAGAAACGTTGAAAAAGATATTAATGCTTTCCCAAATTTTATGGCAGATATACAACATTCTGAAATTAAATCGCTTCATCGTTTTAGCAGTAGTTATTGGTGCTGTGCTTACGTGTATTGTTTCAGTAGTATTGGTTGTAAAACTCCATAAAGAAACTGTGAATAATGCTTTTGTTGTCAATACAGATGGTAGTGTGATTCCCTTAAAACTGGTATTGCAACAAGAAAACCTGGGAGTAGAAGCACTGGCGCATTTAGAACTGTTTCATACCCATTTCTATCATATTGATGCTAGTAATTATGAAAAGCATTTGAAAAAAGCTCTTTGGCTTGGAAATAGTTCTATAGATGCCTTGTACAGACAGAAAAAAGCAGATGGCGTCTATAACCGTTTGCTGCAATACTCTTTGGTTCAAAGAGTATTAAGTATCAATTCTAAAATTGATATTCAAGCAAAACCGTATCGGTTTGAAACCAAGACTATTTTTGAAATCAATCGAGGGTCGGTAACCGACATTTATAAACTCATCACAACAGGAAATCTCATTCTTGTTGATAGAAACTTTCCAAAGAACACACACGGATTACTCATCACCAACTTTTTTGAAAGCACACTTAAAAAGATAGATCATGAAAATAGAAAAAAATAAACTCATTTTTGCTGCCGTCATTTTATGTGTAGTACTCTTTATTGGTTCATATGCTATATTAATGCTAGGAGAAGACGAAGAACCAACTATTGAAAATAATCAAATTCCTGTTCCAAAACTCAAAGATGAACAAAAGGAATACGAATCAAAATTAGAGGCATTAGATGACTTAAAAGAAGTTAGACAAACGAATGCACCAAGTATTTATGCTGAACGGTTATTAGACTCTACTGGTGTTTATGACTCAGACTTATTAGGTAAAGAAAAGATGCGTATTGTAGATAGTATTTATCGTAATGGACGAATTGATTATACAGATAGAAGTTATAGAAGACCAAAAATAAATGGTAAACCTAGACAGATTCAAGCGGATACAACATCTAAAACTGAAGAGAAAGAAACAACAATTGAAGTCAAAGAATTAGCATTAGAACATCAACTTTTTTTTGCATCTAATCCTGTACAAAATGAAAACCTAAATCATCAAAATACCGATGCTACTATTTATGTTCGAGTAGATGGCAAACAAACCGTGAAAACCAATTTCAGATTACAAATGCGATTGACAAGAGACGCACTTATTAATAATGTATTGGTCGAGAGGAATACGCCTATTTATGGGTTTATTAGTTTTAAACCGAATCGAACTATAATAAAAATTGAAAATATCAATCATCAACCCGTAAAGTTAAAGGCATTTGATTTACAAGATGGTAGCGAGGGCATTTATGTCGAAAATAGTTTTCGCGCTGAGGCAAGACAAGAGGTAATTGGAGATCTGGTAGATGATGTCAATATTGCAGGTGTTCCACAAATGAGTGGTATCAAGAAAATATTTCAACGGAATAACAAAAATGTAACAGTTACCATCGCAGGTAATTATAAACTCATACTAAAATCTAAACAATGAGCCTCAAAGAGGCGCTTAATAAACTCACTCTTATGAAAAAGCATATAATCATATATGCTACTAGTTTTATCAAATTCAATGTTTGCTCAAAAGATATTAGATACTATTTATGCTAATGATAAAAAGAATGTTGCCTTATTTTTTCCAAACCAAATTCGTCAAGGAATTACTGGAGCAGACCATTTCGTATTTACTTATAACCGAGAGGAAGAGCAATATTTTGGATTGCTCCAAGCGAAGCCAGGAACAGAAAGTAATTTACTAATTGTTACCAAAGATGGACACGTATATTCTTATATTTTGAAATACGCTTATAAGTTACCGAAACTGAATTATTTCATCCCAGAAAATGAAAGTATAGGGAATGAGAAACCTAAAAAAATTAAACAGAAACTTATAATCAAACCAATTGATGCCTATAAAAGTCGAATCACTTACTTTCAAAAATTTAGTGAATATTTATTGAATTCAAATTCTGAACATATTGCTACAAAACGTAAAAAAGGAATGAAGTTACGTTTACAAAAAATGGTGTATAATACTTCAGAAGTGTATTTAGTTATTGAAGTTAAAAATGCTTCAGGGATCGATTTTGAAATTGATTATTTAAACATTTACAGAACCAACGGAAATAAGAAGCGTAAAGCATCTTATCAAAAGCTCCAATTAAATGAAATTTACAGGCATAAAATGCTTTCAATAATTAAAAATAAGGAATCTAATAGGTTTGTATATGTGCTTCCTAAATTTGTGTTAGCAAATAATGAGAAGCTACAAATTGAATTGCAAGAGTTGAAAGGGAGTAGGAATGTGGAATTAAAATAATTAAAAAGACCTTTCGATTTGAAAGGTCTTTTTTACACTCAATCATTATTTAACAATTTGTAAATGATTATGTGATGTAGTTTTATAAGAATAATTCTTTTTTATATTAGTTTTTAGTATACTCTTTAATTTGCTAAAATCCTTGCTAATTTTTTTTCAACAACCCTAGCATAGCGTTGTGTCGTTGATAGCTTTGTATGTCCTAACAACTTCGATACAGTTTCCAAAGGAACATCGTTCAGTAAAGTAATGGTTGTAGCAAAAGTATGTCTAGCAACGTGAAATGTTAAATGCTTTTTGATTCCGGTTTTTTGGGCGATAATTTTTAAATACCTATTCATTGTTTGATTAGCTAAAACAGGAAGTAAAGTGTAATCGTTTTTTAAGTCTGAATAATCGGAGTATTTTTCTAAAATCTCTTTTGCTTCATCTAATAAAGGTACTTTTACAGGAGTTTTAGTTTTTTTGTGTCTGACATTAATCCATTCTTGATTATCGATACCCGTAATGATTCCATCATTTTTTAATAATTTCACTTCAATATAACTCAATCCAGTGTAGCAAGCAAAAACAAACATATCACGTACTAAATTTAATCCAGAATCTTTAAAATCAGTAAATTTTAATGTTTCTAATTCTTTAAATTCTAATAATGACTGTCGTATTCTTCAAATTTTAATTGATAAAATACAAATGGGTTTTGTCGAATCCAGCCAAATCTTGTAGCAATATTTAAGATCTTTTGGAAACGCTCAAGATGTTTCATAATACCATTGTTTTTTTAAGGGTTGAGATGATTTTAAAGGTTTGCATATACGCATATAATTCTCGAAGCTCGTTACAAAGGAATAATCAATCATTACTAATTTTACATCAGATGTTTTTAGCTTTTCTTTAATAAATTTAAGTAAATACTTTTCAGTTGCACTATAGTTTTTAGCTGTGCCAGGCTCTAGTTTTTGAATTTCATTTTTAAAATGATAATCTAATAACTCGGTTAAAGTTGTTACTGTTTTATCTTTATTAAGATATCGTAGTTTAATGGCTTGAGCAGTAATTAACTTGTTTTCAGAATGAAGTTGTTTGTGGCAATCTAATAATTTAGAATATACACTATCTAAATATTGATTAATGCTTTTTGCACCAGATATTCTAGTGTTAACTCTACCGGCTGAAGTAATCCAATAATGGGGTAGCGTACTTCTTTTGATACTTACATCTGCACGAATACCATCGACGGTAACTCTCGCGTAAATAGGAATTTGCCCATTGTTTTTTTTGGCTGTCTTTTTAAGCCAAAAGTGAATACTAAATGTTTTGAAGTTCTCATTACTTTCGTTTTTAGTGAAACAATACTTGAAACGAAAGCCAAATCACCGTGTGAAAGTCAAATACACGATTGAGAATACAATATACGAATTTTATAAGGATTAGAATAGGACACCGATTAAGACACCTTAAAGTATACTCTCAAAACGAAACAAATGGAAATAGTAAAAATTTAATTTACTGATTTCCATTTGATTAAGTGTTTATTGGTTTATAATAAACCTTTAAAAGTCGGGGTGGCAGGATTCGAACTCATCCCCCACACCCATATAAAAACAAGACTTTATCAATTTTTATAATATTGAGTTCCCGAATTGAACCCTTTTTAATTGATTTAACTTGTGTTAAGTTATGATA
>JAZGEQ010000049.1:0-2539 GCA_036478775.1 Cellulophaga sp. | reverse complement strand
TGGATTTAAGTTTTATAGTTGTCGATAAGGCGTGATGAAGTGGTCGCAAAGGCATTAAAATAAGACGTTTCAGATATAATAAAACAGAAAATTATTTTATTATTTATATTAATTATACTTTGTTTTTTAGCTTTAAAAAGCGTATCTTTAGGTAAAGAAATCAATTAAAAAGCTACTGCAATAGCTGTTAGTTTCTTATCACTAAATCTTAATTATTATGTTTTTATTTATTCAAAAACTGTTTAGCGGAAACAATGCAAAAGTATCTACAAAGCAAATGTTTTCTATTACAAAAAAACCTTTCCCAATTTTAGAGATTAAGCAAATTACGATTAACGGTGTTACTACCGTAGAAGTTGAAGAATTGCAAACTAAAAATGTAAATCAACTTTAAAAGAATTGCGCCAACCCTGCAAGGTCGGCGCACTCTTAAAATTCTCACTAAATCTTATAATAATGGAAATCGTTAAGAACAGTAAAGATACGGCTATAGATACCACTTTACAAGACAATACAGATATTTATAGTCAAGTTTTTGGGTGCAAAGACAGAGACGAAAAAAAGGAACTTCTTTCTAATATTTCAACAGGTATAAAAGTACTTGTTGAACTTGGGGAATATGAAAATGTAAATCAAGGTATTTTAGATTTATATAGGAATGAAAATCATACCGAATTTCACACATTCAAGAAATGGAAAGAGTTAGGTTATAAAGTAGTTAAAGGCAAGAAAGCTTTTTTTATCTGGTCAAGACCGATTAAAGTAACTCATAAAGCAACAGAAAAGGAAAAGCAAGAGAACAAAGCCGATAAAGAATTTAAATTTTTTGGACTTGCACACTTGTTTTCTAATGCACAGGTTGAACTTTTAGAGCCTAAGCGATGAAACACCTACCTAATGGATATAAAGCGTTTAACGACGCTTTTATGTCTTTATCTCGTCGTAATGGGTACTATTACGTTTTTGAGGACTTTTTAGACCTTTATATTAACGCTTGGTGTTTTGATTATCAATTTAATAGAGAATCGGTACAAAGCCGATATAAGCTTGAAGAACGGCAAAAATTTGCCTTTATGATATATGAGGTAATTAAGATACTGGATAAGGAAATTCAAAGCGATACTTGTTGGTACGATTTTTTCGGTACGTTTTACGAAACAGCTTCTTTGTCTAAGCAAAAAGGGTTTGCACAATTTTTTACACCTATGCCAATATGTAATTTTATGGCTCAAATAGTAGCACCAACAAATAACGAAACTTTTAGCGACCCTTGTTGCGGAAGTGGTCGTTTTTCATTAGCTGCAAATTCTGTTTCTTTAGGTGGTTTTCATTTTTTGGTTGACCTCGATTTTACGTGTGCTAAAATGTCGGCACTTAATTTAATGCATCATGCAATTAACGGTATTGTAATTTGTGATAATGGTTTATTGCCAGGCAATGATTTTAAAGGTGCTTTTGTTGTTAATAGAAAGCTACACGAAACGGGCATCCCACAAATTGAATATATAGATAACGTTCAGCAAGCATATAATTACGTGCGCTATACTCTTAATCCTTTTGATATGGTTAGAGACTTATTCCCTAGAGAAAATAAAACCGAAAAAGTACCACAAGAAACAGGAGAAAATTACGAGGATATAAAGGAAATTCTTAACAATAAAACACAGCAATTTTCTATGTTCTAAATTTATTATTTTAATTAATTATATTATGTTTTTACACAATAAAAGTTACTGCAATAACTATTCATTTTTAATCACTAAATCTTAACAATATGGCTAATATGGCAACAAATATCGCACAAATTATATTCAATAACGATGAAAATTTTCAAACCAAAGAAATCATAATGAGTTCTTTAAGTGAAGTATATTCGATAGATAATTTTCCGCTAGATGAAGACTTAAAAGAAAACAATTCTTTTGAAATTACCTTTTATACAAAATGGTCAGAATCAAGAGAAGAACTAGAAGTTTTTGCAACAGAAAACAATATTTCAATTATTGGGGTTGTCTATGAATTTTCATCAAATTATGTCAACTCCTATTATTTTAATCACTAAACCTTAAATTATATAGAAAGCTCCAGTAAGTAAGGGGCTTTTTTTGTTCGAGGCGTTTTTGTCATAGTTTTTGTGTCAAAAACATACGACAAAAACGCAAAGCCTTTGCGCTTCTACCCTCTTTTAAACGGATATCAGAATTGGTACAGCTGGTTCTTAACGGTTTGTACTTCGTATGCGGAAATGCACTTTTTCGGTACAGCGAAAAAGCAATCCTAAACCAACTGGACCAATTCTGAAGTGTTGTAGTTTTAATACTGTTCTTTGCTCCTGCCCCTTGTCGATCACAAATGTATAAATCCAACTGAAACATACGATGAATTTCTAAAATTTTCTAGCCTCTGCAGAAGGATCTGCACGGCCATAAATTTTTAGTGCGCTCGTACCCTCGCAAATCCCCCTATTTATTCAGTCTTGGATTTAAGTTTTATAGTTGTCGATAAGGCGTGATGAAGTGGTCGCAAAGGCATTAAAATA
>JAZGEQ010000048.1:0-111398 GCA_036478775.1 Cellulophaga sp. | reverse complement strand
CTTCTCATCAATATAGTGCTTTTGGGGTAATTCATCTGTTGCTCGGGATGATCTAAAATGCGCTCTTGATTTAATAGTTTTAGCAATATTATTGATAATGTATTTTACTTCACATAAGAACAATTATAGTACAAATGGCTATAACGGTCACCAACCATAATGGGTGGCACAAATCGAACCGTGTTAACCAGTTTGCTTCGCAGCGTTTAAAAACATTTGTATCTATAATTGGCCGTTATGTAAAATAGCCACTGCCAAACGCTCGATTGTTTTATAAAATCAAATTGCTGTGGCAATTTATTTTACACACAATTATCCATCGCTTGCCAACGCCAAAATAAAAGCTAACCTTTTTACTCTTATTAAAAATCGCGTATTCGATAAAAAAATGTACGTAATAAAAAATTTTACGAGATTCTCGTAGATTGCCACAAGAGCATAAAATTTAAAAAAAATAAATTTCTATGCACTTGCTATATTAAGAATTTCAATTAATCCTTTTTTTAATGTTTTATTATCTTTTGTCTTGAAACAAAAATTCAAGGCTGCATATAATTTTGGAAACAATTAACGGTTCATTCTCTATATTTCAGGAAACATTGTAACTAGTTAAGATTGCTTTGAAATCCTTTGTGTAATTGAAATTCTTAAGAAACATCAGTACTAAACCTCTAAAATATGGACGCTCATTTCGCCTATTGTTTAACCAAAATTTTATGAGACCAAGATTAACATCGAGATTCTATTTTACATAATAATTAAAGATTCTAATAACTTTTACTTATTCTTTGAATTCATTAAATAACGAACTGGTCGAGTCTTTTTTATCATTACTTTCTCCTTAACTGCATCTTTTAACCAATCATCTATTTGCTTTGGAGTTAATTTAAAAAGCTTCAAAAGTTCTTCTTTATTAAATTCTTTATCTTTAAAATGAGATGTTGATTTATAAATAAACAAGTCAAAAAATGATGTGTTTTCAATACTTATTTTTTCATTATTAAAACTTAAAGTTGTTGTAGTCTCTACTCCTATTGATTTAACTTCAGATTCTTGAACTTTATTAGATACTTCTACTTCATTTCCTATAGTATAATTAAATAATGAACCTTGAGCTTTTGTCGATTTAGGTTTGGAATTAATAATATTTGGAACATTAAAATCTTTAGGTAAAAAATGTGCTCCTTTTTTTACTATTTCACAATTTCCTTTAGTGGTTTTATTATCATTTGGTCCAACAACCCATAATGGAGCCCAATTATTCTTTAGATTTTCATTTGCACCTTCCCAAGTTCCTCCTTTAGTTTCAGATTTCACTACAATAGTCGCTTGAGATAAAACATAAATAAGTTTGTTTCTGCCCATAGCGTTACCAACATTAAAACCCACTTCTGGGTTAAATGGAGAAATTAAAACTAATTTATTATCGATAATAAATTTTCTATAAATTGAAGATGAAGATTTTTTTATTAAACTATCCGCAAGTACGCCTATTGCATAACCATTACATTGAAGGATACCGGTCATAGAATGTTCATCAATACCTCTTGCTCCACCAGATACTACACCATAATTTTGTGTATAAAGTTGTTTAACTATTTCTTTTGTAGCTGTAATCTCAGTTTCAGAAATATGTCTTGAACCAACAATTCCTATATAATTTTTATTTAATAATTTTTTATCACCAATACCAAACAATATTGGAGGAACTTTATCTTTTAATTTATTTTTTAAACTGTTAGGATAAAATGCATCACTTCTATTAATAATCCAAATTCCTGCTTTTAACCATTTTTCTAATTTAATAGCTAATGCCATTTTACGGTCTAATAACTCAATAATTCTATTTTTTGAGATTGAAGTATCATTCCAATTTATTAGAAGCTTTTTTAAATCAACATTTAAAAGGTCTTCTGGTTTAAGTTCTTTAGTTTGTAACCATCTAACCATTCTGTTCCATTCTAATAAAGATAAAGGCTTATTTTTTTTATCTAAATCCTTAGAAAAATAGGATGTTAAGAGTAATATGGCTTTAGTTCTTTCTGAAATCATTTTAGTTACTTACTGATGTTGAAGTTAAGGCAATTGGATAAACCAAACCTGCTTCAGATTTTTTTAATAATGTTGCTGCAATTGTAAACGTCCACTTAGAATCAACCGCATCATCAACCAAAAATACAGGTTTATTTTCAACTTCCCCATCAATTTTAAAAACGCCATCTAAATTATGACATTGATGAAAACTATTTTCTTGATCTTTTTGAGGTTCGGTATCTTTAGCTTTAACAATAATCGGTCTAAAAGGTATTCCTAATTTTTCTGCTAATCGTTCTGCGAAATTAGGCACTAATTCTGGATGTCTTAATGAAGGAATACAAGTTAACCATTCTGGAAAAGGGTCTGGTTTCCATCTATCAACAATCATTTCATACATAGCATCTACCAAATCATCTCTGAAATGTCCAGTGCGTTTATCGTCAGCGACCATTTTTCCCCAACCAGCATCTCCCCAACGAGAAAGCGCTTTACCTGTTTCTGCTTGTAAATCTTTGGGTATTCTATATGGCCAATCATATTCTGGTAAAGCATTACTAATAGTTTGCTTTCTTGGCAAAATATCAAATTCAGAATGTTTTAAATAAATAGAAGCTTCTACTATATTATCATGAGAAACAGAATGTGGTACTATTGATTTACCAATACAATTTGCACATTTTCCACAGTTAGTAATATTTGGGTCATCTAATTCATTTTGCAGGAAAGTCATTAAACATTCCTTTGTATTAATATATTCTTGAACAGTTTTCCATTCTAATTCACGTTGGTTGGTTAAACGTTCTATTTTTTCTGTATCCATCGTAAAAGATACAGCTGAGCGTTTCCATTTTGGTTTTTCATAAATAATTGGCGATGGTTCTTCAACACTTAAATATTTAAGTGTTTTCTCTATTACTCCTTTTTTTATATTTAAAACTTCTTGAAGTGAATTAATTGACAATCCATCATAGTCTATGAGTGCTTGTAATATAGCTTGTACTACGTATTCTGGTGGAAAAGCAGATTCTCTAAAATAATTATGAACTTCTGCATCTTCTTGACCAGACAATAAAATACCATAAGCACTATCAATAGCTCTTCCTGCACGACCTACTTGTTGATAATAACTAATTATAGAATCTGGTGCTTGAAAATGTATTACAAAGTTAAGGTCTGGTTTATCATAACCCATTGCTAAAGCTGTAGTTGCAACTAAAACTTTTACATCATTGTTATGCAAAGCATCTTCTAAATGTTCTCGATACTTTGCTGTATTTTCAAAATGATCATCCATAACTCCAGAATAGTAACCAGCTGCATCAATATCACATTCAACTAACCAATCGGTTACTGCTATTACATCTCTAATAGTTAAAGCATATATAATTCCACTACCATCAATATTCGGAATGTTTTCTTTTAACCAAGCTAAACGCGAAGCTTGATCTATTAAAACAATATTTTGGAGTTTTAAACTGTCTCTTGTTAATTCACCTCTCAAAACATTAATACCCCCTAATTGTTCTTCAATATCTGTAACCACTCTATCATTGGCTGTTGCTGTAGTTCCCAAAACTGGCATTCCTTTTGGCATGACTTTTAAAATGCCAACGATACGCCTGTAATCTGGTCTAAAATCGTGACCCCAATCTGAAATACAATGTGCTTCATCCACTACAAACAAACCTATTTTACCTGCTATAGGAAATAGGACATCATCCATAAAACGTTCATTAGCTAATTTTTCTGGAGAAATTAAAAGTGCATCTACTTCATCTCTTAATACCTGGTTTTTAATTTCTTTCCAGTCCTCAAAGTTATTTGAATTAATAGTCACTGCATTAATACCTAAACGCTTTGCTGCTTCAATTTGGTTACGCATTAATGCCAATAACGGTGATATAATTATAGTTGGTCCTTTACCTTGGTCTCTTAGAATTCTACTACTAATAAAATAGACTGAACTTTTTCCCCAACCAGTACGTTGGATTACTAGTAGTTTTTCTTTATTGACCGTTAGTTTTTCAATAGCTTCCCATTGTCCATCTCTAAACTCTGCGTCTGGTATGTCTAGCGCTTCTCTTAAAAGTTTAACTGCTCCTTGCTTATTCATACATTCTTATTTTAAAACTCAAACATTAATTTCAATTTTTACTAAATCAAATAAGTTGGCCAAAATAATTTATTGAGTCCAAAGACAACACAATAAACCATCATGACCAATTCTGAAATTATGCTCAAATAATTCGGTCTCTAAATATTCTTCAATATCGAAATCTTCTGGAAACCAATCTAATGCATCAACTAAAACAGGATTGCTTTCAAGTCCTTGACCACTAAAAAAGTCTCCAGCGGCAGAACCTTCTGGAACTTTACTTCCTTTTGGCAAAAATTTTAACGGGAAATCAGATGATTCTTTTTTCCATTCAACGATTCCGTTTTTCATATAAATTACTGATATTGGGAAATCTCCTAAATCTTTAAATTTCAATAAAGTAGCTGTTTGTGAGGTTCCAAAATATTCAGCTGTATCTCTAATTAAATCTAAACTCATTCCATTACCTTTAACTCTCAATTTGTATAAATCGCTTGGCATCAATAATTCAGAAGCAAATTGATTCGCTTCTATTTCGTGTTTGCCATTTGCATACCATTCATTGAGTGTTTTATCAGTATCTGAAAACAATTTTGAAAGTCCTTTATGCAAAGTTAAATGCCCTATTTCGTGTGCGAGTATAAATTTTTTTCTTGGTTCAAAACCTACTTTAGAATCAATAGTTATTATCGCATTATCTCCATTAAACAAGATTCTACCTTCAGAACCCTCTAAATCTCGTTCTTTTACGTAAGCATTAGATGCAAATGCAATTTCATTTAAACTCAAATCGCCTGGTTTTGACCATCCTAGTGAATTTAGCAACTCATTTGCAGCTATTTGAGCCTTATTTAATGCCATCTTCGTCTTCCAATTTATCTTTTATAGAAGAAATAAAAGTTAAGAAATCTTGGTCTTCATTAATAGCTTCAATATCTTTTTCGGTTAACTCTTCAAACTTATTAAATAGCTTAACCATTTCAACTCTTTCTGCTGGTGGAAATAATTCTTGAAGTTTTTCCAAACCAACTTTTTTCAAAGCAATAAACTGTTCCTTAAGCTCTTCAAATTTTCTCTTCTTCAGCATTGCTTTTGCTTTAGTTCTATGGAGCATTACATTTTTTAAATGCACAGAAATAAAAGGGTCTTTATCATTTAGCTCACTAACAAAGTCAGCAGGCTCTGTATGATAGTTTATTTCCATAAACAAGCCATAAAGATTTCTTAATGTTTTTAATGCGTTATTGGTTTCCATTATCTTTTATTACTTCTTTTCTTATTTGTCTCAATAGTTTTTCCTTTATTTTATCTAATTGCTTCGGTGTTTTGCCAATAAATTCTGCAATGTCCTTCCTTGTGTAACCTTCTTTTACACATTCCCAAAACATAATTAAATCTTCATCATCAGATTCCAAAATGAATTGTTCTATTTCTTCATATTGTTCTTCTACCTTTAATAAATCTTCTTCACTTATTTCATCATCACCTTTAAGATCATAAAATGTACTTTCAATATCTTGAGCTACTTCAGTAGTAGTTAACAGATATTTACCATCTTTTAATCTTTCTTCATTTTTATCTTTTGTTTTTTTATAAGATTCAACAACTGTAGATATTCTACTATCTATTATTCTAATTAACTGTTGTGGCAAATCAAAATCATCTTTCCATTCCCAGTTGCCATAAATAACACTCATATAGGTAAAATTCAAGTAGTATTCTTTTGCCGGAACGCCAAGGTTTTCAATTGTATGAGCTCCAAAACTAGTTCTATTCCATAACCTGTAATTCAAATGCTTTTCAGCTTTTCTTAAAGCAATTTCCCACTCAACAGAACTAACTGTTTTTAGTTTTATTGAGTTACTTTCAAAAAAAGTGCCTGCATCTTCTATAGTCATATTAATTGCAAATTTACTTTTTACCCCATTTTGGGGAGCTTTTATTTTCTACGGTTAATAGTATTATGTAGAATGTTAATGGCTAACAATTTACATAAATATTTTAAAAAAACGAGCTTGAAAGGAGGTGTAAAATATGGCTAAAGATGCAGAAGGCAGAAAATTCAATAGGATTCCTGGCTATACTAAAAAAGTAGGTGGTAAAACAATAAAAGTAAAACCACATGTTAGAAGTAACAGAAATGATAGTAAAGGTTAATAATAGAACCTCAATCTATAAACAATCTATCCGTAGATAAATTTCTTCGGATGGATTTAAAACAATTAATAATTTATAAATTAAAAAAAATCCATTATGGAAGAAAAATTTAAACAAAAACAGTTAAATCTTGATCCTGAACGTAGTTCAGGCAAGATCAAAATCGATAAGCTATGTGCTTTAATCGAAAATCATCCTTATAAAGAGCAAATTTTTAAAATTTTTGAGGTTGATAAAATTAAAAATAACTATATATCTATAGATTACATAGATTTAGTTTATGGTAGAATTTCACATTTATTGAACAACTATGAAAGATATAAGATAATTGCAGAAACAAAGAACATCGATGTATTTGAAGAAGCTGTTTCTGATAGTAGTGAAACTAATATAGTTTTTAAGTTTGAAGAGTATGTAGAAATTGATGAAGCAAAAGAAAACCTAAAAGCAATAGCAATATATGATTCTAAAAATACATTTCTTGATGAATACGTAATGACAAAATACGCTAACAACTTATTTAAAATTGGTCAACCTGGACTTGCAAATTATAATGTTCAATACTTTAAGCAAATGGCAGAAAGTAGTGATGACTATAATAAAGAAAGAAGTTATCGTATGGTAGATTATGATGATAAGACTTATGTTCGTGGTATCACTTCGCTACGATATTACGAATATGGTATTGATTTTACATTTGTTGTTGGTATGTTGAGTCTTTATAAAAATATTCAAGACAATCCAGGAGTTGAGTATGAAATTAGAAGTGCTGCAATTAGTGAATCCAAATTGGAAATTATTGCAGCAGAAAAGTATGCTAAAAAAGCTGATTCTTTTGGCTATGTTTCATCTGCTGTTAGGATAACAACAAACGATTTAGGTACTGGTTCATTAAATTTTGTGAATATTATTAATGTTATGCAAAAAGATTCTACGGGGTTTTATTTAATTCCAAAGAAAAACTCAATGGTAGAGAATAGTTCTTTAATAATTAATCATAATACCAAACCAGAAAATACTTTTGCAGCTATAGAAGGAATTGATAATATTCTGAACACAACAGATAATTTTATTGAAGAGTTAAAAGGTATAAGAACAATTAAGACTCCTGATGAATTAAGAGTTAAAATACTTTCTAAAATACAAGCTCCAAGAAGTAGTTTTAAATCCATAAAAAAACTTTCTGATATTTTCGGTAGAAAAATTGATAATGAATTAAGCAATTTCAAGAAGCTTTTAGAAATGTGTAATAAAGCAGAAGAATTAGATATTGAGTATGATTTAAAAGATAAGTTACGATATATAATTTCTGATATAATTCTATATGGTAAATCAAGAGATTAAAGTGATTTTAGTAGAATAGTGTAATTGTTGAATTAATTCCATTTCACACATATTACACTACTCTCCTATCGTCGTTTCGCATAAAAAGTGTTCCATTAACATCGTAGAAGAAGCTTTTAGAATAAATTTTTTTAAGAAACTGTAATAACAACTTTCGCTTTTAGCCAAAGCTCAAGTTACATAACGCAGAACACTATAGTACAAATGTATTGTTTAGTCAATAATAGTGGTTTATCCATTTGATAGCTATAATGTAGTATATCTTTTATGAAATTTAGGTTATTCTATTTATATTGCTTTGTGAATTTATTTTTTAATAAATCCATAATAGATTGTTGATTGTTTGCGCTTGTTTTTTTAATAATTTAACTGAATATGAAACACAAACAACATAAAGTCGCGGAAAGTGGTATATTTTAAATGATTTAGCGGAATAAAAATAAAATTACAGGTAGAAAGGAAGAAATAGAAGTGATGGACTTATTCTTTATTAACAAAAAGGCGCATCTACTAGCTGCAATAGGAAGAAGAGTCGGTAAGACATTTTTAATTACGTGAGTGAGGTCTATAAGAAAAATATAGTGTTTGAAATGACTGGATTAAAGAATGCTGATCTTATAATAAGACACTATCCAAAAACAAAAACAGTAAAAAAATATTATCCCCTTTTTAAATCAGATATAAAACTATTGAATGATGAATATAGAACTATTGCAGCAACTTGTAAGAAATAGCATCCCAAATAAACTTTCGAGCTTCAGATGAAATATGAGCTTGAGGATGTGGAACACACCCTATTTTATATGCTCCTAAGAATTCGCCATAGTACCCAAAGCTTCTTTTTTTAATTCCGTTAAATATTAATTTCTTCTCATTTGATATAACACCAAATGACTTTAATTTTGACCATCCGACAGAACCTAATAGGATTAAAAACTCTGGCTTTATATAATTTACATAAGCCTCAAATAGAGGAAAAGAAAGTTTCCAATCTTCATTTTTTAAATAGGAGGTATTAGGAGTTCTGAAAAAACATAAGTTTGAATAATTCAGTTCTTCAATATTACTAATATGCAAATAATCTTGTAGGTAGTGTTTAATATTATTATGAAAACTCCAGTCTCTTTTTTCTTTTTCAAATTCAGGATGTACTGTTTGAGCTGAAATATCGTTACCTCCCCAATTAAGTCCAAATATTATAGGCTTTTCTTTCTGAATTGGAGTCTCACAAACTGCATAATTCCAATTTTTGTTATTATTTATTTGATAGTTTCTTACGGGAGAAATTTGAAATTGCTTTTTAGTTTCTACTAACAGCTGATTAAAAAAATCTTCTTCACTCATTATAATTCGAATTATACACGTTATAGGTAGTTTTTATTTTATTCAAAATGATTATCATTGTTCTTTGGCTGCAATTTCTCACATTTATATAAGTTTGGTCTAATTTAAATATTTAAAATTGATAAATAAAACTGTTATTATTGTCCCATGCTATAATACTAGTAGCACCATAGAAAAGGTAATAAATGATATTAAGGCAACAGGATTCAATAATATAGTTATTGGTGACGATTGCAGTATAGATAATACTGTCTCTATTGTTAAAAAGGTGTTCTCTGAAACCCCCATAATAACTGTTCACAATATGATAAAAATTGAACAGTAAAAAATACTGGAGTACGCATTACCATATCAAGACATAATCGTAATGCCGAGATAGAGGAATTGGTAGAGGCTATGATTTATCATTATCCTAAATCTCTCAAAGATACCAACACAAATGTAGACGAAGTATATCAGGCTTTTAGTTAGTCGATAAATTAATAAACTATGACTCAAAAGTTAAATTAAGAGATCCATTGTCAAAAATAATATATTTGTAAATGTTACTAAATTAGCACTTCAATAAAAATATTAATGCAAAGGATTTTTTATCAATATCTATATATATAAACAGTACTGTTTTGAGGTAGTGTTTTGCGTAGATATGAGCAGTTTTGCAGACTAACCATTACGTAAGTAGCTGATTTACAAGGGATGAAAAGCACAACCCTCCGCTTCATAACCCGGAGGTCGCGGGATCGTGCCCCGCTCTCGCTACATAATAAACAAAGAAAAACCCAAGATTCGAGTCTTGGGTTTTTTATTAGTACAATAAAACTATCTCTCATTTTGTCTTCCTAGCAAACGGTCGTCGGCACAATTATAGACGAATAAGTAGAATGTCTAAAAAACTTAGTTTCAAATTAGCGTTCTTCGAGGTGTTTCTACAATTACTAGTCGAAAAAAAAGAGAAATTATCTAGCCTTTTTAGATTGCCCCTTCTATTCACCCTCAATTTTAATCCTTTTATGACTAGATTGAAATAAATGACTTCGACTCAGGAGGCACAAAACATTAAATAGGAATTCCTTTTTATTTCAGCGCAAGCGTCGGGGAATCAAACTCAATTGGGCTATCATCTTACAATTAAAATATTAATAAATTACAACTCTATTTCCGAAAAAAATATACTTTTGCTTATGCATAAAGTGCTATTAATCTTCTTTCCGAATTACCAAATCGGCACTAACTGTAGAACCTCAATTCGTTGATTTCACAATACTCCACAGTACGGTTTATTTTGAATAATGAAAATCAATTACAACATTATCAGCATACAGTTTTCCTTCTTTTGCTTCTATTTTTGCATTTACTGGAACAAAAACAAGAACTGATGATTCTTCTTTTCCGATATTAAAAGTAAAGCTTCCTTTTGCTTTTTGAGAAATAAAGGCTCTTTTTATTGCATCATATACCTTTATTTCATCTTTCCCAACAGAAATTGTCACTTCTTTAATTTCCGGATTTGGATTATAAAACAAATAACTTGGAAAAGCCTCTTTATTATAGAAATCCGTTGCCAACAAATCTAACTGTAAGATGTTCTCAACGCTTGTTCTTGAAATAATAGACCCAGCAATTCCTACATGGCCGCTACCATAAACACTAAATTGGGATACTTTTGGATTTTTTTTACTCCAATGCATGCCATCTCCAATAGCAACGGGTGCTTCAATGTGCTCATATTGCGGATAGTGTGCTTTTTTTATCAATCCTTCATATGCAATTACCCCTTTTGTATGTTCTTTTTCTTCTGGAATGGTCTGATGGTCATCAGGAATTTCATTTGGGTAAAACAAACGGGATGCATTTGCTGCATTCAACATCCATTTTCCAATGGCATTGGCATAACGTTGATCATAACGGACTATGGGGACCAGGGGCCACATAGCGTCAAAGGTGTTCATTAGAAAAGCAAATCCTCCATTGTGTATGGTACTGCCCACTAATCCTGATACGTCATACCCATTCCAATTATCAACAAGCACTCCCCAACCCTCACGGCAAACAGAAGTGCCATCAAAAGTCCAGGCCAGTAAATTTGAATAATCATAATCTGTTCCTTGCTCTGCGTTTAATCGTGCAGCTGTATATGCGCCAAAGGGCATTAATATTTCATAAAAACGATTTTCTTTCTGATTTAATAAGGCTTCCAAAGACGACTTTGCCCCATCTAAATATTTAGGCTCCTTAAATTTTTGATATGCTGCATACAATACATAGGCATGACCAGCTGCTGTATCTTCCTGGGCGCAAATCCAATTTTTTGTTGGTTTCATTGTTGAATAATCAAAAAATGAATAAGCATAGTTATCATCTAAAGCAACATCCGCTTCATAAAACTGATCGGCAATTGTATGCAACATTTTGTCATATCCTTTTTCTTCTGGATAAAAATCCGCCACAGCAAAGAACATTACATTTGGGTATACATCATACCACCAATCCCTAGCATAACCACCACCCAATTGTGCAACTTCAGGACCAGTATTGTTCATCATAATGTTCCACTTTGTTTCACTGTTGAAATAGTTTTTCAACATGCCTACATAATTTTCTCCGTTTTGGTCGGACTTGTCCACCCCAACCAAACTAGCTCCTAAGACCGAGCCTATACTTGCTAAAGATTCATGGAAAATTCCATTGTAATTTTCTGTTCCCTGCCTAACATCTCCCATTGCTGTATATATCCCATAGGTCTCTTGGTCAATGTTTTTACGAGAATCATCTTTCCATATCAAAGGCCAATATTTGCCTGTTTGGTTTACATCATACACCTTCTTGTCATACTCTTTTGCCAATTTATTAAAATCAATGATTTTAAATGGCTCTGGAAGATTTGGCATTTTGTCTACCCGGGCAATGGTTTTCTGTACTACCGGATTTGCAACATCAAATTTATAGATTGTTACTTCCTCTTTACAAGAAATAACGAAACAGCATACTGCTAATCCTATTATTTTAACTGTTTTCATCTTCTACTTTTTGTTGTTTATTTAAAAGTTGTTTTGCTATTCTAATAGATAATAATTGTAAAATTCCTATAATTAATAATGCATATCGTAATGCTATATCCGCATCTGAATAATAAGCCAATGCTAAAAACGTAGCCGCTCCTATAAATCGTCCAATAAACAAACCAAACTCATGGTTTAAAATATACGAAAATTCATTTCTATTTTCAATTTTAGACAATACATCAATCACTTTTAATTGAATGGGGAAATACGCAATATCCAAAATTGGTCGTGCCATTAATAATAATATCAAGAAAATAACAACTCCAGTTGAATTAAATAAGATTCCATTAAACATAGCTCCAATAAAAAATAAAATTAGTCCTACACTAAAAATTAGTAAGCGATGTTTTGGTTTTGAAATCTTCCCTAAAATCAGCATAATTACTGCAGCAATTAATGCTCCAATAGATTGTACTGTTCCTAATGCTCCTTCTGATTGAAAAAATTTCATTACCAACATTGCCGGTGCTGTTACAATAAACCCTTGCGCCAATCCTTTTAAAATAGCCAATTGCATCATTTTTTTCCAAAGAGAATGAAACTTGAAATACAAGAATTTTTCGCTCTTGGGCTTTTCATATTTACCAAAATGAAATACTATAGATGCAATTATTGTAATTACAAATACAACAGCTGTAACAACTCTATATCCTGCATTGATTACCTCTGTTGTTGCATTCTCATCACTCACCAAATACCAACCTATCATTATAGGCACTATTGCTGCTATTATGGTGTATAAAAAAGTTTCTAATCCATAGTAAAAATTACGTGTTCTATCTTCAGTAGTTGCCAAAACTAAATAATCCCTGTTTGCCCAATACAATCCAAAAGACATTCCCATGATCAAACCTGCTGATATTAATCCTGTATAGTTAATTTCATCTAAGGACATCATATATACCATGGATACACCACTTAAAAGCATTCCTAATGAAAAAAGCTTTTTTACATTTATCTTATTCAATAAATACCCATTGACAAAAAATGTAATCGGGATTCCAGTATAAATTGCCAATTGGTATAATATTACTTTGGATGGATCGTTTGAATTTCTCATGATATAAGATGCTACAAAAATATCTATTACAGGTAATACAAATGCGTAAATAAGATTTGTAAGTATTAATATTTTTGCACTCCTCGAAAAATCTTTTAGACCTATTGATGCTGATTTTTCCATTATTGTCCTAGTGTTTTTAATAGCTCTTTGATAGAGAATATTGCTAATCCTACAAATTCATCTGCCGCTCCATAATACATGTGTATCTCATCTCCTTTTACAATATGTCCATTGGTGAAAATAACTTCACCAAAAAAACCAGTTCTTTCATACGTGGCCTTTGGCTCCATGATTGGTCGCTCTGACCTTGCAATAACTTTTGAAGGGTCATTTAAATCCAGTAAAAGAGCTCCAAGACAATACCTGTGCTTTTCTGTTGCTCCATGATAAATCTCCAACCATCCTTTTTCTGTTTTAATTGGTGCTGCACCTGCGCCTAAACGTTTGCTATCAAATTTTCCTGGACGTGTTTTTGCCAAACATTTATGATTTCCCCAATGTGTACCATCCGGTGATTCTGTCAACCAAACATAATTACCGCCCAACTCTGGGCTACTTGGACGATGTAATGCATAATATTTTCCATTGATTTTTTCTTCAAAAATGGCACAATCTTTATTATGTGGACTCAGCATCATTCCTTTTCTCTCAAAGCTTTTCCAATCTTTGGTTGTTCTAAGTCCAACGCCAACGCCATTAACTGAAACCATTGTATAGGTGAGATGATATACATCACCTACTTTTGATATACGGCAATCTTCTATACCATAAGATTCATATGCACCTTCCCCAAAAATGGATGGATATTCTTCTGACTCGTAAAATGTTGTTCCATCATCACTAAAAAGAAGCCGTAAATGCGATATCGTTGTTAAATAATCCGTTCCGTCATAGTTTATGATTCTTGCATCGGAATTATCCAATTTTGGGTCCTCCAAATTAAAATCGAGTATTTCTACATTTCCTTCATTATTGTATATAGGAACTGATACTACCCCTACTTTTTGAACGGTCCGTTCCGCTACTCTGAGGAGCATTCCTATTTTTCCATCAAATTCAAACATGCCCGGATTGAGCAAACACTCAATAATCATGTTCTCATTACTTGGTTTTAAATCTTTTGGTGATAACAAGGGATTCTTTATATGTCTATGTGCTATGTCTGTCATATTACAGTGGAAGTTTTTAGGGGTATGAAAAGAGAATAAAATTCAAAAAAAAGAGAAGTAGTACATGATTCAGCATACTACTTCTCTTCGAAATAATTAACTAACTCAAAATTTTATCCTTTTTTAATACCCAGGATTTTGCGTGATAGATCCTCCTGACTTATCTATGTCAAGTTGAGGGATCGGAAAAAGGTAATTGTGGTCTTGAAAATTTCTTCCCAAGCCTGTAAGTACGGATTTAGCTGTTCCCCATCTTTTTAAATCATTGAAACGTTGGGATTCAAAACCCAGTTCTACCCTTCTTTCTGCCATTAACCAATCTTTTATTGTAGTAGCATCTGTTGAACTTGCCCTGTCTGGCAATGTACCTCCCGGCACTGCAGAACCATCCGCAGTTGCACTTGTTCTTGCTCTATTTCTTATTTGATTGATTATGGCAATGGCTCCTGTAAAATCCCCTGTTTCATTGAGTGCTTCCGCTTTCCAAAGCAATACATCCGCATATCGAATATATATTTTGTTTCCATTATCCACAAAACCAGTGGTAGAACCTATGATTTTGAACGAGCGTTTGTCACCAGGGTCTGCCGTAGTAGTATACAATAATCGAGGGTCATTGGGTTCAAAAGCGGCTACAAAATCATCTGTAGGAGCAAAAAATCCCCACCCGACTACATGTCTAAGCCCATTACTGTTATCTGGAGTTTCATTAGATCGGTGGTCATAAGAAAAAATTACCTCATCATCGGTAAACTCTTTATTCACATCAAAACTATCAAAATAATCAGCGTTTAGATAATAATTGCCCAATGCATCTAATTCTGCTACCAAACCAAGAACTGCTGACCAATCTTTGTTAAACAATGCTACTTTGGCCTGTAATGCTATGATAGCCCCTTTTGATGCTCTCCATGGCTCTGCAGCATCAGAATACTTAGCGTCTGACGCTACTGCTTTGGCATCTGACAAATCTTGGCTTATCCGTGTTCTAACTTCATCTTCAGTAGCTCTTACCGATACGGAAAATGCTTCCTCAAAAGATTCTGGCGAACTAAGAACCAATGGCACATCCCCAAAGTTGTTTACCAAGTCAAAATAATAATACGCCCTTAAAAAATAAGCTTCTGACAATAATTGATTTTTACGGGCATCACTCATACCTGCTTTTTGCACTATTTCGGCATTAGTTAAAAAGCCAATAGCAAGATTAGCTCTGCTAATACCTTCATAGTCATACACCCATATTCCATTGAAAGCTTGATTTTCTGATGTAAAACTATAATTACCAACCTCGTCCATCCATGGTTGGTCACCATCAGGACTCCATTTTTTATTCATATCGTTAGATGCAATATCATGCAAGACAATATCATTTCTAAAAACGGTTCCCAAATCCCATCTCCAACCAGGTATTATACCATTTAAAGTGTTTTTTAATGGTTCATACGATGATTTTACAGAAGATTCAATTGTAGTTTCCGAAGGGTCTGAATCTATCTGATCTGTGGTTAAAAGCCCTATAGGATCTTTTTCTAGATCATCTGTACAGCCCACGTAGGCCGTAAAGAAGAAAACAATGATTATACTTTTGACTATATTTTTCATAGTGAATACTTTTTAATATTAAAATTTAACATTTATACCGTACAAAATTGATTTTGAAGAGGGGTAGGTTCCTTTATCAGTTAAATCCACCGTTTCTGGATCCAGTCCTGAATAATCAGTGGATGTGAAAAGGTTTTGCCCAGACAAATAGAAACGTATGCTTTGAAGTCCTTTTACGGAATCTATGGTATACCCAAGTTCAATGTTTTTAAGTCGAAGGTAAGAGGCGTCCTCAACAAAAATGCTTGATGTTTTACTACTTCCATTATCTTCAAAGGCAACTCTTGGTATTGTATTGCTGCTACCATCACCATCCCATGCACCCAAAATAGTTGTTGTGTAGTTAAATGGCCGAGTATCGTAATCCACAATTTTCTTTCCATCATTGTATCTATCCACACCTTCAACCCCTTGAAAAAGAAAAGAAAAATCGAAACCTTTATACGAAGATGAGAAGGATAGCCCATAGGTTAATTCCGGTATGGGAGACCCAATATATTCCCTATCTTTATCTGCACTGATTACCCCATCTCCATTCAAATCATTAAACTTAATATCTCCTGGTTTTGCTGTTGAACCATTTAAATGAGCATCTACCTCTGCTTGATTTTGGTATATTCCGATCATTCTATACCCGTAATAAGCATTTAGTGGTTGTCCAACTATTGTTCTTGTTACGCCATTTGGTATATTAGGTAGATTGGGGTGCAACTTTTCAACATTATTGGTCAATGTTGCCATGTTTGCATTGATGGAGTATTTAAACTCGTTGTCCGAATTTTTATAGTTCACAGAAAACTCAAAACCGTTATTACTGACTTCTCCTGCATTTAAAATTGTTGGCTGTACGTTTCCAACTACAGAAGGTAAATTGATCGGTAACAAAATATCTGTTGTATTTTTTTGAAAATATTCTGCTGTCAATGCCAACTTGTTATTGAACAAAGCCACATCTAAACCTATATTTGATTGTGTTGTGGTCTCCCATTTTAAATCTGGATTACCAAAACGGTCTGTTTTAACAATACCATCTGTTTGACTTATCAGGGTTAAATAGGTATAATTATCTATTTCTTGATTTCCCAATTGTCCCCAACTTGCCCTAATCTTAAAATTGGTCAACCAATCAACATCTTTTAAAAAGTTTTCATCAGAAATTTTCCATCCTGCGGAAACAGAAGGAAAATAGCCCCAGCGGTTGTTTTCTGAAAAACGTGAAGAGGCATCTGTCCTTAAATTAGCAGTGATCATGTATTTATTATCCAACACATATGACGTTGAACCAAAGTAGGAGAACAATGTCCATTCAGATGCTGATCCGCTATTCCAGACATTTAGATCTGCACCTCCGAAGTCCAAATATCTAAATTCATCATTTGTAAACGGAAAACGCGCTCTACTGGCACCAATGGAGGAATCATAATTGGTAATATATTCTGTACCTATCATTGCACTGAAATCATGCCTGTCATTAAAGTTTTTAGCATAGCTCAATGTATTATTAAATGTAAATGTAAATGCCTCTCCTCTAGATTCTCCCAAATTATTGGGCCTGTTCCGTCTTCCCAATCCTTGATCTATAGCACTACCACCACCATCATCATCTCCATAATTTTCATTAAATGCCTTATTATGAAAAAAGGATAGATCAATACCTGCATTTGTCCTAAATTTAAGTTCCTTATTTTTTAGAAAAGCATATTCACCGTAGACATTCCCGAATGTTTTATAGATTTTGCGGACATCATCCGTAAAAAAAGCTTGCGCAATTGGGTTTCCCACCATCTCATACATTGTTCTTTGTAGACCTGCATCATAGCCCGTTGGAGTAAAAAATGGCATATCGGTAAATGGATCCCTTTCTGAATAAGTAGGATCGTTCACATCTTTATAGACTGCTAATACAGGAGCCCTTAGCAGAGCAAATCTAATTAAGCTTTCTCCTCTTGAAGCTATTTTGTCTTGTTTGGAATACGACAATTGAAGATTGGTCCCTATTTTAAACCGATCCGTCAAATCAGCATTGATATTGGTCCTGAAATTCAATTTCTGATACTTGTCATTATCAAAGATTACAGTTCCATCTTGACTATAATATCCCAAAGAGGTCAAGAATTGAACTTTATCACTTCCTCCACTGGCCGTAAATTGTAAATTTTGTGAATGTCCGGTCTCAAACAACTCATCCAGCCAATCGGTATCAGAAAAGTCCGATCTTCCCCTATCTGCCGTATAAGGATTTGCTCCAGTAAAAGTATTGCTCCACGCTTTTTCCAATGTGTTTATGTACTGATCTGCATTTAACATATTGGGTAGGTTGGTAACATTGTTAATGCCATAGTAATAATCCGCATTAAAACTTACTTTTCCTTTTACCCCGCTTTTGGTCGTGATCAATACTACCCCACCAGATGCTCTGGAGCCATAAATAGCTGCCGCCGCCGCATCTTTTAAAACGGTCATAGTCTTAATGTCCGCTTGGTTTAAAAAAGAAATATCACGGGAGGCAATCCCGTCTATAACATATAACGGATTGTTGTTCCCTATAGTTCCTTCTCCCCTAATACGTATCTGTATTGGGTCTCCTGGAGCTCCTGAGCTAGAAGTTACTTGCACCCCCGCAATTTGCCCTTGTAAGGCTTGTGAAACATCCGTTACCCTTGTTTTTTCCAAATCGCTCATTTCTACAGTGGAAACAGCCCCAGTAATCGTGGACTTTTTCCTTGATGTATACCCAACAAGTACAACTTCATCAAGTGCTTGCAAGTCTTCTGTTAATACAACATTAACAGTGCTTTTTCCATCAACGGAAATTTCTGCTGTGGTATAGCCTATACTGCTAAATACCAAAACAGCATTAGAGCCTAACTCATTAATAATATATAATCCATCAAAATCTGTTGCCGTACCATTGGTAGTTCCTTTTTCAACAACGCTAACTCCCGGTAAAGGGCCATTAGCATCGGAAACGACTCCTGTGACCGTTTGCGCAAATAGGGAACCTCCAAAGAGAAAGACCCCCATAATAAATAGCTTGTAAATAGTGTCTTTTTTTATCATAAGAACGTTTTAAATTGGTTAAAGTTGATTGCTTATAAAATGATTTAACAGAATTGCACATGCATGTACAAAAGCCTGTAGTTCTGTGTTCTCAAATTTAGATAGAAGGCATGTTCAATTGTGTACACTATTAAACCAAAAGTGTACACTGGAATTTAAAAGACTGTGTGTTAATTATTTATATGGCTTTAACTGAACTGAAGCTGGTAATTCTTGGGAGTAGTATGGTACATTTTTTTAAACTCTCTGTAAAAATAAGAGCGGTTGTTAAAGCCAGATTGATAGCAAACCTGAGATACCGTTAATGTACTTTTCCGTAAAAGTTCGGCTGCATGCTTTAATCTTACCGTACGTATTAGATCTCCTAAAGAAAAGCCACTGATTTGTTTGACTTTACGATATAATTGTGAGCTGCTGATTCCCAATTCTTTTTCTAAATATGAAGATTGAAGATTTTCATTATCAATATTATTTCGGATGATGCTTATGACCTTTACCATTAAATTCTTATCCTCATTTTGAATAGGAAGATGGAACAAATTCTCGTTAAACGTATCTTGGGTAAAATGTCTTAAAATAAGTTCTTTTTCCTCTATAAGTTTTTGTATTCTCACTAATAGGTGGTCTGGGTGAAAGGGTTTGGGGATGTATGAATTGGCACCACTCTCCAAGCCTTCTATTCTATGCATGACCGAGGTTTTGGCTGTAAGCATAATAAAAGGGATATGGCATGTCTTATTGTCCCCTTTAATTTTGGTGCAGAGTTCAATCCCATCCATTTCTGGCATCATCACGTCACTTATGATGATGTCCGGAATTTTGGTTTTAATAATTTCCAATGCTTCAATTCCATTATAAGCGGATAGTATTGCATACTTTTCTTTTAACAACTCATTTAAAAGCGTGTGAATTTCTTTTTTATCCTCAACGATTAATACTGTTTTTCTTTCGCTTAAAATAGATTCTAGTGTAGATATTTTGCTATGGGCCTCATCTGAATCAATATTTGATTCCTCCAGTACATTATGTAGGTAATTGGAAATAAAAACCTGTTGTTCCTCAATATCCTTTTCGTTCACATTGAACATCTCTTCAGTACAAGGTAAAAAAACAGTAAATGTTGTACGGATGTTTTCTTTGCTGAACACCTTAATATTACCCCTCATTACACCTACCAATTTCTTGATATAAGCCAAGCCAATACCCGTCCTGAACAAGTCGTTCTCAGAGCTTTTTACAATATCCAAAGAAGAAAACCTATCAAATAATGTATCCAATTTATGTTTTGGAATACCTTTACCTGTATTGACTGTACTTATTTTCAACGTTTTTTTTACCTCGCCCTCAATTGAAAATCTTAATTTAATTTTACCGTTTTGTGGTGTATATTTAAACGCATTGGAAAGAAGGTTAAATACTATTTTTTCTATTTTGTCCTTATCAAACCAACCTTTCAATTCAGAAGGTATGACAACAACATAATCTATATTTTTTTGTATAGCCCATTCATCAAATAACTCAGCAATCTGCTCAACTAAGTTAACAAGGTCAAATTGCTTTACCGTTACATCCAAATGGTCGTATTCAGCTTTTCTAAATTCCAATAATTGCTGCGTTAGAAATAGTAATCTTGATGAGTTTCGCTGAATCATTTTAACAAATCGCTGATTGGGTCCACTTATGTCCATATCCTGAGAAAGCTTCTGGACCGGACCAACGATCAATGTTAAGGGTGTTTGGAGCTCATGGGCAATATTTGTAAAAAATGTAAGGCGGTTTTGATGAATTTCTTCTTCCCTTTTTTGAAAGATTATATTCTGCTTTAATGATTGCCGTTTTTTATAATAACTAAGAACAAACAGCATAAAAAGAAATGATAGGACGGTATATAAAAAAAGAGCAAGATTAGAACGCCAAAAGATGGGTTTAACCTGAAAATCAATGGCTTGTACAGGATTACTCCATATCCCATCACTGTTGGACCATTTTAGCCACAGAGAATACTCTCCTGCCGGTACATTTGTAAAAGAAATGTTTTTTCGGGTGCCGATAAAATTCCAATCTTGATTAAAATCACTAAGCTGATATGCGTATTGGCATTTTTCATTATTAATATAGGTAAGCGTTGATAGCTCAATATCAAAAAAATTCTGATCGTGGTCCAATACTATTTTTGGAGGACTATTTGAATTTGGGGTTACTATTAAATTTTGATAGAAAGGTTCATTGGTATCTTGTCCACTTATTTGATCAATAAAGAGGTTCGGGATAATTGAATACTCATTGATCTGAGAGGGCAAAAAATAATTAAAGCCTTTTATACCTCCCATAAAAACAAAGCCAGAATCTGGATCATAATAAGAAGCTCCGTCCCCAAATTCATTATCCTGCAATCCTTCATCTTTGGTATAAGTATAGAATTTTGATTGGTCCACATCAAATTTGGACAAACCATAGTTGGTACTTATCCATAAATTAGATGCTGCATCAGCAATTATACCATGTATAGTGTTGTTGGAAAGACCATTATTTACGGTATAATTCTGGAACGACAGATTATCTTCACTATTGGCATTTTGTAGTACGTTTAATCCTAAACTTGTTCCGATCCATAGATGATCGCTTTTGTCTTTGTATAAGCATAGAATATCATTATTGGACAAACTTTGCAACTCATCTTCACTATTTTTATAAACATTGAATACTTCGGTTTTCTTGTCAAAAAGATTCAATCCGCCCAATCTGGTACCAATCCATAATTTATCCTGGTTTTGAGGGGTTATAGCGTAGATAATATTACTGCTAAGCTCCCCCGCTGCCCCTGTACTTCCCAAAAACTGTTTAAATTCATTAACGACAAACCCTGATTCTTTACGATGGATTTTAAACCTAATAAGACCATAACCACTTGTTCCTAACCAAATAAACCCCTCTTTATCTTGATAAATGGCGTAAGTTGATTTAAAATAAGGGTAGTCATCATTTCCCTCAATTTCTGACCAACTGATCAATCTGGATGTTTTTAAATCGAACATACTTAATCCATCCCCGTCAGTACCAATAAAAATAAGGCTGTCATTTCCTTTTTGAAGAGAATAAACTGCATTGTCCAGAGTGCTGTTTGCATTATTGAAATTTTCATAGTCCAAAATGCCATTTGGATGTAAAAAAAAACCTGAAGGAAAACGGAACAGACCTTTCCCTTTTGTTGCTACCCAGAAAGAATTTCCTTTAACTTCCAAAAAAGCCCTTACAATGCCCCCTTCCAACTCCGGAACTTGTTCACTTGATATTACGTTGAACGATTTTCGCTGTGGGTATATTTTAAATAGTCCATCCCCGTCTGTAGCCACCCAAACTATATTCTCACTTCCTTTTATTAAAGTGGTTATTTTCTGATTCTTTAAATGCTCTAGCCATAATGGTTTTATAAAGTTCCCAGAATCGTTTATCATTGAATATCCATGTTTATCAGAGAAAATAATTCCTTCAGAAGTGTGACCAATGAAATTTTGGACATCAATAGCCTGAATTGTTATATCCTTACCATTCAGCAACGAATATACTTTAGCATTTCCCGTAACTGGAATTAAGCAAATTTTTTCATTTTGGAGAACTTCAAATTCTTTTACATTTTGCAAGATTTTTTTTGTTTCCGAAATAAATTTTTCACCCTTCTCCGTTGTCTCAAGAACAAGGGAGTGCAACTCTCTGTTTTCAAACAATACAAGGAGCTTGCCTTCAATGGAAAACTCCATTTTTATAACGCTTTCTTTGGGGAGGTTTTCTGTGCCTGACAATTTTTGAAAAACATCCTTATCATAATAACCGATCCCCCAATCTTTTACTGCGCAAAAAACTTTTTTTGAAGGACCAATTGCCATGTTAAATTCATTTTCCGATAGAGGAGGTTTGTTTTTTCTTGAAAAATAATACCGATAAAATACGTTTGTTTTTTTATCATACCTATTTATGCCATGCATCGTTAATATCCAAATCTGACCAAGATGGTCTTCATCTATTTTGAGTATTACTTGATTGCTAAGGGATTTTTCATTATTCAGCTCTGGCCTAAATACTTTGAACTTATTGCCATCGTACCTGTTTAACCCATCCCAAGTACCTATCCATATCAAGTTTTCAGAATCTTGAAAAATTGTATTCACAGAACTGTTGGAAAGCCCTTTCGTATTGTCCAACTGTTCTGTATAATATTTTAATTCATATGGTTTTTCCGGATTGGAAATAGTTGCATTGGGGTTTTCAGGAACTTGAAGTGTATTTTTAGCAACATCTTGCCCACTCCATTTATTACAGGAAATGATTGCCATTAGTACCAATCCAATAAATAGAGTTTTAGTTTTCAAAATTCGCTTAATACAAGGTGACTTAAAAAAACATACGATTGTTTAAAATCACCTTCAATAAACAGTCTATTAGCCAAGTATATATCTTCATAATAATTATTGAGGATATAGTTAATCTCTGTTTTCTTAGAAAAAAAAGAGATTAAGAATACTAAAAATACACCACGAGTTAACAACATGTTTAAATATATAATGATGTCTAAAAATAATAAGAAAATCTGTATTATACTTAATCACTCAACAAAAAAATAACTAATTACACTGGGTCATAAAGGTAATTTGATAAAGTACTTTTCTTCTAGACTAGAAGAAAAAATAGAAATGTTTGGCAGGAGTTCCTTATCGTTTGACAAAATTTATTGTTATGTTTATTCTATTCTTCTTGATTTACATCCAAATCATAAAAATAAAATCATGAAAGCAAAATCTATCTTACTAATCGCCATTATTCTTCTTTGTAACTCCTGTATTTTAAAATCTTTACAACCATTTTATATAGCTAAAGCCATAGCCTATGAGAAACTTCTTATTGGTGAATGGCAGGACAATAACAAAAACCAATGGGCAATAACTTCTTTAGAAGACAAATTTAAACAAGAACAAAAAGACTCCTCTAGCATAAGCAAAGAAGAAATACAATTCTTCAAAAAACACGAAAAAGGATACTTTATAAGCTATACAAAAGATAATAAGGTTACTGAGTTCATAGCAATGCCATTTAAAATCAACAATCAAATTTTACTTGATGTCATGCTTTTTGAGTTTGATAATGGCCTAAATAATTTAACCCAAAATCACTTACTTCCAATCCATTCTGTAGCGAAAATAGACCTTTTACCAAACAATGAAATTGTGATTACATGGCTCGCCGAAAACAACGTATTGGAATTAATAAGAGAAGGGAAAATAAAAATAAAACATGAAATAATGGGGATTCTACAAAACCTAATTCTTACCGAGAACTCAGAAGATTTGTACAATTTTCTAACAAAATATGTAACAGCCAAAGACGAAACAATATGGAGTAAGACCTATAAATACAAGTTAGTTCGATCTTCTACAAAAACGAATAATAATAATGAAAACTAAACACAAACATAACCCATTGATATTTAATGTCCTATTAATGGCATGTTCTTTTTTAATACTACTATTTATTTTTTCCTCTGGTCTTAATCCTGTAAATATTGACTACATATATACTACATCCTTTTTAATAACGACAATAGCTCCTTTACTTTTAAATTTCTATATTCTTGTCCCTCATTTTTTAAAAAAGGAAAAACACCTTCTTTTTCTTGTTTTATTTACTAGTAATCTGGCATTATCTACTTTTCTAGCTGCTCAATATTTTAAATCTGCCCTCGATTCAATTTTTACAAACTACTACTTCGTTTCTTATTTTTCTGATGAAAAACTACTAATTATTTTTAATGTGTTTCTAATTGTAACAACCCTCATTTTTCTAACTGAAGATTGGTTTTATTCATTTACAAATGAGAAAAAGACTTTAAAATTAGCAAACCAGCGAATTAAGGGACAATTAAATTCTTTACGCTCCCAGATAAACCCCCATTTTCTATTTAATTCGTTAAATGTTATTTATTCTTTAACTTTAGAAAAAAAGGAAAAAACAAAGGATGCCATTGTTCAGTTATCTGATATATTGAGATATATTATTTACGACTCTGACAAAAAAACTGTCAGTTTAAAAAATGAAATAGACTTAATTACTAATTATATTTCATTTCAAAAATTTAGAAAAACAAACCTCAACACCATTAGTGTGAAAAAAGATATAATCGATTCCAATTATCAACTTCACCCAATGTTATTGTTACCCTTGGTTGAAAATTGTTTTAAACATGGGCTTAACAATGAAGTATCGGAGAACTATATCAGAATACAAATAAATCAAAATAGCACTTTTTTTAAATTTGAAATTGAAAATAATTTTTCAATGAATGAAAACGACTCTCAGAAAACTATTTTTGGCATCGGATTAACAAATATTAAGAAAAATTTAGAATTGGTATACCCAAATAATCATACGTTTAGTATTCAAAATACAAATGCTCTGTTTAAAGTTAAACTAGAAATTAAATCAATTATTTCGAAATGAATATAAATTGTTTAATTATTGATGACGAGCCATCTTCACAAACTGTATTAAAACATTTCATCTCAGAAATTTCGTTTTTAACCTTAAAAGGATGCTGTAATAGCGGAATGAGTGCTCTTCAAAAACTTGAGGAGGTTGGACCTATCGATTTACTTTTATTAGACATTAATATGCCTAAAATATCTGGAATTGATTTTTATAAATCTCTTCAAAATCCGCCTGAAGTAATTTTCACAACGGCATACCCAAAATATGCCGTACAAGGATTTGAAGTAAATGCTATTGACTATTTATTAAAACCATTTTCTTTTGAGCGCTTTTTTACAGCAATCAACAAATTTGTTGACAAAAATAAATTACACCAAAAAGAGGAAACCACAACCTCATATCTCCTAGTAAAATCTAATAAAGTATTGCATAAAATTGAATTTGATGCAATCTTATTTATCGAAGCATTTGGCGACTATGTTAAGATATTTCTAAAAGGAAAAACTATTCTTACCTGCAGTACTTTTAGTCAATTTTTAAAAAAATTACCACAGCAGTTTATACGTACGCACAAATCTTTTGCTATAAACATAAAACAAATGAATCGTATTGATGGTAATCGAATTCACATTCAAGAACACACTATACCTATTGGTCTCACTTACAAAGAGGACTTTTTAATTCAACTTTCCTTCCCGAAAAAATGAAACTTATTTTTGATTAGACCTTTAAATAAGCCAATACATTCTTATCTATCCGTTCCTTTATATTAGAAACATCTGCCTTAATAAATGTTTCTCCAGTAATATTTTCATACAACTCTATATATCGTTCCGAAACAGAAGTAATATATTCATCGCTCATTTCTGGTACTGTTTGTCCCTCTAACCCTTGAAAACCATTCTGTATTAACCATTGTCTAACAAACTCCTTAGACAGTTGTTTTTGTAACTCACCATTTTTCTGACGCTCTTCGTAACCTTCTGCATAAAAATAACGCGAAGAATCTGGTGTATGTATCTCATCTATTAATACTATTCTCCCATCACTGGTTTTCCCAAATTCGTATTTAGTATCTACTAAAATAAGTCCACGCTTTGCCGCTATCTCTGTTCCTCTTTGAAACAATGCTCTGGTATACTTTTCCAAAATTATATAATCTTCCTCTGAAACTATTCCTCTAGAAAGAATATCTTCTCGTGAAATATCCTCATCATGGTCTCCCATTTCGGCTTTTGTTGCCGGAGTTAATATTGGCTCAGGAAATTTATCGTTTTCTTTCATACCTTCTGGCATAGCTACACCACAAAGCATTCTCTTTCCTGCTTTGTATTCCCTTGCCGCGTGGCCAGACATATAGCCACGAATAACCATCTCCACTTTAAAGGGATCACAAGCATACCCCACAGCCACATTTGGATCTGGTGTCGCTAACAACCAATTAGGAACAATATCTTCCGTTTCCTTCATCATTTTGGTTGCAATCTGATTTAGAATCTGCCCCTTATATGGTATTCCTTTTGGCATTACAACATCAAAGGCAGAAAGCCTATCTGTCGCTACCATAATTAAAACATCTTCTTCAAAAAAGTAAACTTCTCTTACTTTACCCTTATATACTTTTTTCTGTCCAGGGAAATTAAAACTGGTAGAAATTATGGTATTACTCATTCTTGTTATTAATTTTGGTGTTCTATATTCTTGTATGCTCCTATTACTTTCTTCACTAATTTATGACGAACTACATCTTTTTCATCCAAATAAACAATACTTATTCCTGTTATATCTTTTAAAATAAGTAATGCTTCTTTTAAACCAGATGTTGTTCTTCTTGGTAAATCTATCTGTCCAGGATCTCCTGTTATAAGAAACTTTGCGTTTTTCCCCATACGTGTAAGAAACATTTTCATTTGCGCATGTGTGGTATTCTGTGCTTCATCTAAAATCACATATGCATTATCCAAAGTTCTTCCTCTCATAAAAGCCAATGGTGCTATTTGTATTATTCCTTTTTCTATATATTGATTCAGTTTTTCTGACGGAATCATATCTCGCAAGGCATCATACAATGGTTGCATGTATGGGTCTAATTTTTCTTTCATATCCCCTGGCAGAAAACCAAGATTTTCCCCTGCCTCTACTGCTGGTCTTGTTAAAATTATTCGCTTTACCTGTTTTTCTTTTAATGCCCTAACAGCTAAAGCAACTGCAGTATATGTTTTTCCTGTTCCTGCGGGACCAATTGCAAAAAGCATATCGTTTTTTTCAGATAAGGAAACCATTTTTCTTTGGTTGGCAGTTTGCGGTTTTATATGTTTCCCATGAACACCATGCACCAATATCCCTTTTATGCTTTCTGAAGAATCCGTCTTTTGTCCATTATTGACAAGCACCCTTTCTATACTATTCTCATCCAATTTATTGTATTTAATAAAATAGGCTAGTAGTGCATTAAAACGTTCCTCGAAGACTCTAATTACATCTTCCTCTCCATAGATTTTAACTTTGTTTCCCCTTGCTACTATTTTTAACTTTGGGTAATACTTTTTTATTAAATCTATGTTTTCATTTCGATGTCCAAAAAAATCTCTTGGACTAATTTCTGTAAGTTCTAATATTAGTTCGTTCAAAGAAAATAGGTATTAAAAAAAGATAAATTTCAGTTCGGTATTTTTTTGTGTAATTTTGTACTACAAACTTAATTAAAATTGAGTTTACTACAATAAAAACATATTAACAGTGCTACATGAGGATTATTACCTTAACTACGGATTTTGGACACAAAGACCATTTTGTAGGTGCCATTAAAGGCACTATTTACAGCGAATTACCCGATGCCAGAATTGTAGACGTTTCACACTCTATAACTCCATTCGACATACAAGAATGTGCCTATATATTAAAAAGTTCGTACAAAACCTTTCCTAAAGGCAGTATACACATAGTAGGTGTAGATGCGGAAGAAACACCAGAAAACCAACATATCATTACGCTTATAGACGGACACTATTTTATTGTTGCTAATAATGGTGTAATGGGTTTAATAACTTCTGAAATTAAACCAGATAAAACTGTAGAAATTAATATTCCCTCTACAGCAAATAGTTCTTTTCCTGTTATAGATGTTTTTGTTAAGGCCGCATGCCATATAGCCCGTGGCGGAACATTAGAGGTTATTGGCAAAAAATTTAACGCTCTAAAAGAATTAAAAGAATTTGCGCCAAGAATTACGGATGACGGAAAAACTATAATTGGAAGTGTCATTTATATTGATAATTATGGCAATGTAGTTTTTAACGTGCAAAGAAAACTGTTCGAAACCTATAGAAAAGGGCGTTCCTTTGAGCTTAATGTTCGCAATAAAAAAATTAAAGCCATTCATAATAAATATAGCGATATTATAAATTTTGAATTGGAAAAAAACCAACGGAAAGGCCCTGGAGATATGATGGCTATATTTAACTCTTCGGACTATATTGAACTGGCTATTTATAAAAGCGACCTTAATACTGTTGGTGGTGCCGCAACACTACTTGGATTAGACTATAGAGACACTATACTAATAAACTTTTTGTAAATGCTCGTTCGGATTGTAAAATTGACTTTTAAGAGAGAACATATTGAAAAATTTCAACAAATTTTCGAAGACTCTAAAGAAGCCATTCGTGGCACAGAAGGTTGTTGTTTTTTAGAATTGTACCAAGATAAAGGAAACCCATGCCTATTTTTTACCTATAGCCACTGGAATACCGAAACAGATTTAGATACCTATAGAAATTCGGAATTTTTTAAATCCGTTTGGAAAAAAACGAAGACATTGTTTTCGGATAAGCCTGAAGCTTGGAGCTTGAATAAAATGGATCCAAAGAATTTTTAGCAAAAAACAGCAATTCTCTTTTAGTCAAAAAAGGACTTATAAACATAAAAAAAAATAAAAAGGATTCTATCTTTCTTTATTTCCGAAAGACATATAAAATATAAAAATCAACTAACAGCTTGTAAATAGTGATCTTCCCGTATTAATCACACTTCTTTTAAGGGTCGTAATTAGTCGTTTCAAATAGAAAAAGCATATTCTATAAGTGTTAATAAGTTTGGTTGTTATAAAAGGACTTTTAAAATATCTTTGTTTCTAAGAATTACCCACAAGTTCAGGATTTCTTTGCTGTGATTTTTAGATGTTTTTCTAAAGAAACACACTTATAAAAAATAATTTTGTGTATTCCTTCTAAGTAAACCTTAGAGAGTGAAAAATTAATCAAACTTAATTCGGTTTTTAAATCGAAAATTTAGCCTACCAAGAGGCAACAAAAAAACTAGCAGATGAAATTTATAGTATCTAGCACCTATTTATTAAAGAAATTACAAGTATTGGGAGGTGTCATTAATAGTAGTAATACTTTACCAATCTTAGATAATTTTCTTTTTGATTTAAGCAAAAACCAATTGACTGTTTCTGCTTCGGATTTAGAAACAACAATGAGTTCTGTTTTAGAGGTCGATTCAGATAACGAAGGAACTATTGCGGTACCAGCAAAATTATTACTAGAGACTTTAAAAACTTTTCCAGAACAACCGTTAACCTTTGTTATAGAAGAAAACAATACTGTTGAAATTAGCTCTAATCATGGTAAATATGCTTTGGCCTATGCAGATGGCGCAGAGTTTCCTAAAGCGGTAGAGCTTTCTAATCCTAGTTCTACTACACTTGTTGGGGACATCTTGGCTACGGCAATTAGCAAAACTATATTTGCTGCTGGTAACGATGATTTAAGACCTGTTATGAGCGGCGTATTCTTTCAGTTTTCTCCAGAGAATTTGACCTTTGTTGCGACAGATGCGCACAAATTAGTAAAATACCAAAGAACAGATGTTACAGCATCTGAGGTTGCAGAATTTATAATGCCTAAAAAACCATTAAACCTATTAAAAGGAATATTGGCTGGTAGCGAAACAGATGTTACCATTGAGTATAATGAAAGCAATGCTAAATTCATTTTTGAAGGAACAGAATTGATATGTAGACTTATAGATGGTAAATATCCTAACTATGAAGCGGTAATTCCTAAAGAGAACCCTAACAGATTGACTATTGCGAGAAATCAGTTTTTGAGCTCTGTACGTCGTGTTTCTATATTCTCTAATAAGACTACGCATCAAATACGTTTGAAAATTGCTGGAGCTGAATTAAATATTTCAGCAGAAGATATAGATTACAGTAATAAAGCAGAGGAACGTTTAACTTGTGCTTACCAGGGAGACGATATGCAAATTGGCTTTAACTCGCGTTTTTTCGTTGAGATGCTTAATAACCTTAACTCTGAAGAAGTTTCATTAGAAATGAGCTTACCAAATAGAGCTGGAATCTTAACTCCTATTGATGGTTTAGATGAAGGTGAAAATGTTGTTATGCTTGTTATGCCGGTTATGTTGAATAACTAAAAAAATAAGATTTATAAAGAGAAACCGCAACCTAATAGTTGTGGTTTTTTTGTTTCTAGAACCTTTGGCACTCCTCATTGTCTATTCACATATTTCAATATCACTTCTGGACTATTAATTCTAAATCATCTGGACCATTCAAATAGTCCAACAAGGAATTATATTTGCAAAGCATTAGTACTTACTAAGGCAAAAAAAAGATTCCAAAAATTTAAAATCAATTCAAGATGAAAAAAGTAAAAAAAGTACTCGTTTTCGCATTATTTCTAAGTTTTCTATCAAATGGTTTCTCGCAATCCACAACTAGAAACACCAATTTTTATTGGGAGAATGAAATTTTAACAGAGGATTTAACCAAGATTAAAAATATTAAAACTAAAGACGGTATTAGTTTTGTTATGCGTAGCATAAAGTCTGACTTTAAGCATAGTAAAACAATGAAAAAAATATATCAAAATTTTCTTACTGAAATAAACAGTGATGCAACCGTACTAAAAGATTTAAAAGAAAAATTATCTCTTTTTATTATCTACCATCATGACAGAAAAAGTTTTAAACTATATGCATCTTTAGCTAGTTTATAGCACTTACATAGTAGTAAACCTATATTCACATAAAAGAAGTAAACTAAAAATCCAGACAATTTCTTGCCTGGATTTTTATACTATAACTGTCCGTGTTTTATGAGATAAAACGTATTGTCATAAAGTTACTTAATTCTTCTCCGTTTGCAGCTCTTACCGCATTTACGATAGGCATTACAAATCCCATAATTGCTACACCTATTATACCCAATATTCCTAATCCCAACAATAATATTCCCGGAATACATATTACAATATAAAGTAGCATGCTTAACTGAAAATTAATGATAGATTTACCATGCTCATTCATTCCTTCTACAGAATCTTTTGAAGTTAACCATATTATTAAAGGAACAATTAGTCCTCCAAAACCAATTATATAGGTTAACAATTGTGTTAAGTGCGTTATAACTATTAAATTGGTGTCGGTACGCACTGTTTTTTGATTGATGACTTCCATTTTGATTGTTTTTTGATTGTTATACTATATAAGTAGCTTTTTATTTGAATTTGTTACAAAAAACTAAAAAAAACATTCACTAATTCAAGATATTTACCCCTTTGAAAGTATTTACAAAGGCCTACGTCTAAGTAAACAACCTTGGGGCAAACCCAGGCATTAACAAGAAACAAAGCCTTTATATTCGACGTAAGTAAGCATCCAATATCAATAAATTAAGGATTTAAATGTCTTCGACTCCGTTCAGACTGACATTTATAGCCTAAACTTAAATGACATAGAACAATTGTCGAGGTATTAAACCCACTGATGGAATAGAAAAAGTAAAATAATATGAATATGAATACTATAGTAAACAAAATGTTAGTTGTACTTTTCATAATGATGACAAGTTGCAAAGGAGTTTCACAAGAAAAGGAAGCTGCTACAGAAGAAGTTTCAAGCAAAACAAGCACCTATAAAGTGACAAAAACAGACAGTGAATGGCGTAAACAACTTACGGATATCCAATTCTACATTCTTAGAAAATCTGGTACCGAAAACCCTTTTACCAGTTCTTTTCTCACCAATAAAGAAAAAGGCACCTACGCTTGCGCTGGCTGTGGTACACATTTATTCAAAAGCAGTCATAAATTTAAATCGGGTACAGGGTGGCCAAGCTTTGACCGAGAGATAAAAGGAAACGTTCTTTTTGATGTGGATTATAAAATTGGGTATAGGAGAACAGAGGAGCACTGTGCTGTTTGCGGAGGGCATTTAGGCCATGTATTCGACGATGGTCCTAGCGATACCACTGGAGAAAGACATTGCATTAATGGAGCGGCACTAACCTTTATCCCTGAAAAAAAATAGTCCCCACTTCAATATAAAAGAGACTCTCATTGAAGGTAGTATTCTGAATTCAGAACAGATTAAAAGGTTTCGTTGTCGTTCTCCTTTGAGTTTTACTTCGAACCCCATCTGTTTTCTCTATTTAAAAAAGGACCAATCCAATTCAGAATTAGTCACAAAAAATCAATTTCGGTTATTTTCCTTATCTTGTTGGGAGCGTTGAACTTGCGCCTACAATATACTTAAAAACACTAGAACTTATGACCGAACTATTAGTAGTACTGATTCTATTACTTATGGGTGCCCAATTTGGGATTGCTTTGACCGCTACCGTTATTGTCCATCCAATTATGGTTATGGCCAAGAAGACAACCGCCATAGAAATATTTAAACCTTTTTTTGACAAAACACATATCTGGGTCCTTGTACTATCCATTATTGTTACATTGTTGGCATTGGCCTACTCTTTTAGTACAGGAAATTGGTGGTGGTTCGGAGTTTCTCTAATTATGCATTTAAATGGTCCTTATACTATATTCTTAATGATGCCACTTAATAATCGTTTAATGCATAAGGATGTTGATCCTCTTTCTGAACAAACTTCTGCGGATATTATAAAATGGGGAGGCCTCCACCTTATCCGAACTATTTTGAACGGAGCTATTTTTATTGGATTCATTTATTTAACTATTTACTGTCGCTAATGAACTTTCCATCAAACTATATAAAAAGTTGTGTCTTTGAATTCAATCGCTATAAAACTTTAGGCGATGCTACTTTCAAACAATTAAACGAAAATGATATCCATTGGCAATACAACGAAGAGAGTAATAGCATTGCCCTTATCGTAAAACACATCGTTGGCAATATGTTAAGCAGATGGACAAATTTTCTAACCGAAGATGGAGAGAAACCCTGGCGTAATAGAGAATATGAATTTAGAGACCCCTATGCCTCTAAAAAGGAAATGCTTGAAGCATGGGAAGAAGCTTGGCTATGTTTATTTTTAAGCTTATCCGCCATAAATGAAAACAATTTTACTACTTCCATTAAAATCAGAAACGAAACACATACAATTCCCGAAGCTGTAAACCGGCAATTAGCACATTACGCAAACCATGTTGGACAACTTATGTTATTGGGTAAAATGATAAAAGGAAAATACTGGAACCCACTTTCCATTCCTAAAGGCGGTTCAGAAGTCTTCAACAAAAAGATGTTTTCCAAGTAATTTTGAAAGGTAGCAATTGCAATCTAACATTTCTTTTTAGATACGCTACTTCAAATCGACATTCAAAAACCATGATTCTTGGTACGCAAACCTGATTATAAACATTTCCTTTAAATCATCGGCCATGGATTATTTCCATTAATGTTAAAAATGATTTCCCTGAATTTTTAAATCCCTACTATGGGTTTTCAATTTGGTTTCGTAACTTTGGGCTTCAAAATTTAGTTTTCAAATTATAGATATATGAGCAATTTCGATGTTATTGTTTTAGGTAGTGGACCAGGAGGTTATGTTACTGCGATCAGGGCTTCACAATTGGGGTTAAAAACCGCAATTGTAGAAAAAGAAAGCCTAGGTGGTGTATGTTTAAACTGGGGATGTATCCCTACAAAAGCATTATTGAAATCCGCTCAGGTTTTTGAATACCTAAAACATGCGGAAGACTATGGTCTTAAAGTCAACGATGTGGACAAAGATTTCACTGCTGTTGTTAAAAGAAGTCGTGGTGTTGCTGATGGAATGAGCAAAGGTGTTTCCTTCTTGATGAAAAAAAACAAGATCGAAGTAATCAATGGTTTTGGAAAGTTGAAAACCGGCAAAAAACTCGATGTTACCGATGCTGATGGTAAAGTAACGGAATATAGTGCCGACCATATCATTGTGGCTACCGGCGCACGTAGTAGAGAGCTGCCCAGCCTACCTCAAGATGGTAAAAAAGTAATCGGATATAGGGAAGCGTTAACATTGGCGGAACAACCAAAAAAAATGGTCATTGTTGGTAGTGGAGCTATAGGAATAGAATTTGCTTATTTCTATAACTCAATGGGTACCGAAGTAACCGTTGTTGAATTCCTGCCGAATATTGTTCCAGTAGAAGATGAAGATATTTCCAAACAATTGGCTCGTAGCTTTAAAAAAGCAGGCGTAAAAATCATGACCTCTTCCGAAGTTACCAAGGTAGATACTTCCGGTGAAGGCGTAAAAGTTTATATCAAAACAAGTAAAGGAGAAGAAATCATTGATGCCGATATCGTACTTTCTGCTGTTGGTATTAAGTCCAATATCGAAAACATAGGCTTAGAAGATGTTGGTATTATCGTTGATAGGGACAAAGTATTGGTGAATGATTATTGCCAGACAAATATCCCGGGATACTATGCGATCGGAGATATTACACCAGGTCAGGCGTTAGCACATGTTGCTTCTGCTGAAGGTATCCTATGTGTGGAAAAAATTGCAGGAATGCATGTAGAAGCAATCGATTACGGAAATGTTCCCGGTTGTACGTATTGTATGCCAGAAATTGCATCTGTTGGACTTACCGAAAAACAAGCCAAAGAAAAGGGGTTCGATATTAAAGTAGGGAAATTCCCTTTCTCTGCTTCTGGAAAAGCGCAAGCAAGTGGGCATTCCGATGGTTTTGTCAAAGTAATCTTTGATGCAAAATATGGCGAGTGGCTAGGTTGCCATATGATCGGTGTTGGGGTTACCGACATGATCGCTGAAGCTGTTGTTGCACGTAAATTAGAAACTACAGGGCACGAAATCTTAAAAGCTATCCACCCACACCCAACCATGAGTGAAGCCGTTATGGAAGCTGTAGCAGACGCATATGATGAAGTAATCCATTTGTAATATAACTTATTGTGCATTTGAATTTTACGAACGAGAAGGGGCAGTCTCAAAGCCTCGGGAGTATAGAGAAGCAAATTTTCAATTTTCAAAACTGCTCTCGATACACCTCGCTATTCCACGTGGCACTCGAACTGACATTCAATACGACCAAACAAATCTAAATGCACAACGGGTTACTATTATATTTGAGTACAACGTATAGGAAAGGGCTTTATTTTTTCAAAACAAGGCCCTTCTATAACTAATTAAATTTTATCCAAACCATGCTATGTTAAAAACATTTAGAACTATTGCTATTTTAGAAGGAATCTCATTTTTGTTGCTTTTTTGTGTCGGTATGCCCTTAAAATATATGGCGGATATCCCCGAACCGAACATCTATATTGGCTATGCGCACGGATTTCTATTTATTGCCTATGTGGTTTTGGCCATTGTTTTCTGTATGGAGAAAAAATGGGGTATTGGCCGATTCCTAATTCTATTTGTCGCTTCACTCCTACCCTTTGGCACATTTTATATCGATAAAAAATATTTAAGGGCTTAAGCTCTTATAAATACACGGATAAAACGATGTGCGAATCTGGGGATAAGCGAATTGATTGTAAAAATGGATAGTCGTCGCTTTTAGCACTGCTCTTTTGATCTTATATTCTTCTTTCCGCTATGCGTTCAAAAAATGCTTTTTTGAAGGTGTTTCCTATTGAAAGTTCCTTATCTCCTATCCATAGTAAATCATTTTCTATTTTATCTATGTGTTGTAAGGAAACAATATAGGACTTGTGAATTTGTACAAATTGAGCCGTTGGTAAATTCTCCTGAAGATACTTCAAGGTATTGTAGGTGATGATCCGTTTTGATCTGACATAAATCGATACATAATTTTTTAATCCTTCTATATGGGAGATATCATTCAAATGAACCTTTTCGTAATTATTTTTCCCATCGGTTTTAAAGAAAAAACAAGCATCGCTCACGGCTGATTCTATAGTTACCGTTTCTGTCTTAACTTTTTGTACTGCAGTATAAAAACGGTCAAAATCTATAGGTTTTAAAAGATAATCCACTGCATTCAATTCAAATCCTTCTATAGCGAATTGAGGATAAGCCGTGGTAAAAATAACCTTTACCTGCTTGTTTAATATTTTGGAAAGCTGGATTCCGGTAATCTCTGGCATCTGTATATCCAAAAACACCAGATCTACCTCCTGTGCCTCAATTTCTTTTAAAGCTTCCAAAGGGTTGGTAAATGTTGCTATACACTCTAAAAAAGGAACTTGCAATACATATTTTTCCAATAGCCGCAACGCAGGTGGCTCATCATCAACAATAATACATTTTAAGGTCTGGCTCATATCGATATTTTTAGAAAACTGGTATACATACCATCATTCTCTTCTGATTTTAATTCGTATTCCCCTTTTAACAATACATTCAACCGTTTTTGAATGTTGATAGAACCGATACCGGAATCCATATATTTCTCCGCCATATTAATGGCATTTCGTGTTTTTATCGTCAAAGAATTATCTTGAAGGGTTATTGAAATCCCTGCTGGATTATCAGGGTCATTGATTACCCCATGCTTACATAAATTCTCGACAAAATGTATCAATACCAAAGACGGAATTTGTTGGGTTCCTACGTCACCATGAATTTTAAAATCTACATAAAAATTGGTTTCGTATCGTTTTTTAAAGAAATAAAGGTAATCTTTTATAAAAGTAATTTCTTTGTTCAGTGGCATAAAATCGGCTTCCGACTCATAGGTAACATACCACAATAATTGAGACAGTTTCATAATATCCTTGGCAGTCTCTGGCTTTGTATCATACAGTTCCGAGTAGAAACTATTTAAGGTATTGAATAAAAAATGTGGTCCTAATTGAGACTTTAGCATGGTCAATTGTGCTTGTCCATTTTCTATCTCTAATTGATGGATTCTGTCTTTGTTCTTAATAAACCGAAACAATAAAAAGACAATACTACTGTATAAACATGCACGCAGGACGTAGTAAAAAGAATCGAACATGTACCTACTGAACAGTGTATCGTTAAACCCATAATTATGAAAACCCGTAATTTTAAAAAAGATAACTTCTTCCAACACAAAACGTACCCCAGCAAATAGAAATATCATAAATACAAATGCTACTCCGTACCATAAGAACTTATTCTTCCCTAAATATTTAGGTGCGAAAACTAAATAATTAAGGGTATAAATTCCATAAAAGCAGATAAAAAACGTGATGTTCAAAATATAAAAAGGATGCTCGAATTGATAATCCGCGTCTTTATGCAATGTCATCATTTTCCATAGAAAGTCCATTACGACCAATATCGTGACCAGGATGATATTGTATTTTAATTCTTTGCTCATGCTACAAAAATAAGTCTCTTTATTGTCCCACATAAAAAATTAGGATAAACCTGCTCTTTTCTTATACGACCGATCGAGTTTACACGACGAAAAAAGAACTACTCCAATTTCATTTCGTTGGTATAAAAAATTCTAGCACTGGTGTAATAAAAGATAAAGAGGTGTTCTTAAGCAATATTCTTGTACTATAAAAAGCCAGTAAATATGAAATTACCTATCAAAAAACAATCAGTACTAGTCATTGCGCTTCTTTCCATCCTTAATTATTCCTGTACTGAAAAAGAAAAAGGCACAGAGACCTCAACAACAGTTGAAACAAACGAAATCGAAATCCCAATAGCCGATGACATTTTATTAGGGGACAGCACACCAACAGAAGTAATGCTGTTGGGGTCCTGGCACTTTGCCTACTACAATAACGATTCCCATAAAACAGCTACCGAAGATATCGTTGACCTTTCTTCCGGTCAGCGACAAAAAGAAATCAAGGCCGTAGTTCAACGGTTAAAAGATTTTAATCCTACCATCATCTGTATAGAATCCCAAAATCAAAAAAGGATCGATTCCTCATACAATGCTTACCTCAAAAACGAATACCAATTAGAAATCGATGAAACGGAGCAATTGGGATTCCGAGTAGGCAAACAACTCAACCTCAAAAAAATGCATGCCGTAGATGTCTATGGATGGCTTAGGGATAATTATGAGCAATACTCCCCATTATCCAGGCTTTGGGACAATGAACATTACCTCGATACCCTAACTGCCAATAAATGGAACGAAAAATACAGTGCGTGGTATAGCCAAAATGATGCATTCGTTCATAAATATACCATAGACCAATGTTTAAGATCCAAAACCACCCAAACAACATCAAAAGGGCTTTAGGGCATTACCTCGTCACACTAAAAACGGACAATCACAATGGTCCTGACGCCTATGCTCTGAAATGGTATAGTAGAAATGTACGGATTTTTAACAATATCCTTAAAACGAATCCAAAGTCCACGGACAGGATCCTTGTTATTTATGGAAGTGGCCATATTCCGATCCTTGAGCATTTATTTGATGCTTCTCCAGAGTTTAAAATAATTCGTCCTTATCAATACTAACAGCACCTCAAAATGAAAATACAAATAACAGCGATATATATTCTAGCATTTCTAGCGTTAACTTTTGTTATGCACGAAGCTCATGAAATTGTACACACAAGTATAGGACGCCTTATCTGTGGCTGTTGGGGGGAACGTGATTTTAATACCTGGGAATTGGGCAAAAACTGTTCAGTTCAGCATCCGTTCTCTATGATTGCAACATTTGCAGGTCCAATATTCACTTATCTGATGATATGGATCGGTTATGCTATGCTGAAAAGCAGCAACTCCGGAAAGCTAAAGTCGCTGGGCTTCTCTTTAATTTTTGCCAACTTGCCTTTTGGAAGAATCTTAACAGCTTCTCTCGGTGGCGGAGATGAAGTTTTTGGTTTAAATAAATTGTTGTACAACCATCCTTTGGCTTGGGGAATTGGATTATTTTTAGTGCTACTTTTAACTATTGTTCCTCTTTATAAAGCATTTCTGTGCATTGAAAATAAAAAAAGAGTTGGATTGTTCTTATTATTTTTTGTAGCCCCCTTACTAATAGACATCCTTATCGTTTTAGTGTTCCTGAATACCTTACTTGCCAAGGGAATTTTAAGCGACTACTGGGTTCTGGGTTCTCCTATTCTAGTTACAGTGTGGACCGTTCTTGTAATCATTGTTTTCATACGAACAAAAAAGAACCTTTACTCCTTGTAAAAAACAATTACATAACACCCCTATAAAACGACTCGATAGCTGGCTTTTATACTTCCTTAAATACATTCAAAAAAAAAAAAAAAAAAAAAAATGAAATCATTTATATTCCTGTTACTATTTGCTTCGATCACTATTTTAAACGCCCAACAAACCACGCTTGAAGGAACGGTACATGCTTCCAGCTCCAAAAACACATTGGAAGTAACTGCCATCACAGTTTTTAATAGTGCTAGCAACAAATTAATCACTTATACCTATTCTGATGCTCAAGGCCATTACACCCTGAATATCGATGCCGGTATCGCTATCTATGTAAAAGCGGAATTGTTGGGATATCTGGAATATACTTCTGAAAAAATCCTTCCGTCAAAAGGAGTCAATAAAAAGAATATCATGCTTCAGGAAAACACTGAAGAATTGGAAGAGGTAGTACTTCTTCAAAAGAAAAAACTCATTCGGCTTAGTGGGGACAAAATGGTCTACGATGTAGAAAACTCAGGAGTTGGTGATGGTAAAGATGGGCTAGAGGTCATACGAAAAATACCAGGAATGCGACTGGACAAAGATGAAAATATTGTTTTTCGAGGGAGTACCAATATACAAGTAATGATCAATGGTAAACGCTCTTTGATGACGGGAGATGCGCTTACTCAATACTTAAAGACATTAGGTGGGGAAAACATTAAAAACATTGAGATCATTGCCAATCCTTCTGCTCGTTACGATGCAGAGGGTACGGCAGGAATAGTTAACATTCTGCTTAAAAAATCTCAAGATAATGGGTTAACGGGCAACATTAGTTCTTCTGTTGCCCAAGCCGACTTTTTCAGGCATTCAAATGCCATGAACCTGTTTTATCAAAAAGGAAAATGGAGCCTTAATGGTGGAGGTCGTTTTGCAAGATTCAACTCCGTCAATAACCGAGAAATAATTCAAACGATAAATAACCCTGGAGATCAAATTGTATTTGAACAACTTAATGACTGGTACCCTGAATCTGGATCTGCCTCAGGGAAATTTGGTGTGGAGTATACCATAAACAAAAATAAAACTATTGGGTCTTCTGTAAATTATAATTCCTATACCAGTGATGAAAATACAGAAGGACGGACCAACGAATACTATAACAAAAACTACCTGCGTTACACTATTTTGGATAAAAAAGGTGTCATTGATAACAAAACACTAACGAGTAACCTATACTACAGTTTTGCTTCCGATAGTTTGGATACCAAATTCAATATACAATTGAACTATGCACATTACAACAATAAAAAAAATACAACGACCACAAATGAATACTTTTTGGTAAACAACAATAGCAAATATCAAGACGATTTTGTATTAAAACACAATAATCCCGCGCGCTACCATATTTTTAATACCAAACTAGATTATGAACGTAAACTTGGAAAAGGGTATGCCTTGGAAGCTGGACTTAAGTATAGTTATGTAAATAACGATTATGACAACGATTACGCAAATTTAACCCCGGAAGGGGAATGGATCCCGAATACTTCCAGAAACAACCAATTGGTTTACAAAGAATCGATTTTATCTGGCTATGGTATTGCATCATGGAACTCGGAAAAATGGAGCCTACAAGTCGGTTTACGTACAGAATATATTAATTTTAAGGCAACCTCGGTTACCATTGATCAAATAACCAAAGATAATTATACGGCACTATTCCCTTCTTTCAGTATGAATAGGTCTTTAGAAAACGACAAATTGCAATTCTCTTATAGCAAAAGAATAAACAGACCTCGGTATTTGGACCTAAACCCATTCTATGAATATATAGACACTTATAATGTTACTGTTGGCAATCCTGATTTAAAACCTCAATTTTCCGATAATTTTAATTTTACATGGGTGCATAAACAAAATACTTCTATATCTGTATATAGTAATTTTAGCACCGATGTTATCCAGTATATTGTGGATTACGATCCTATTACTAAAATAACGACTTCATATAGTGACAATATAGCCACATCTACCAATGCCGGACTGTCATTGACAACTACAATAACACCTACCGAATGGTGGTCTATCCACTTTAATGGAAATGCTTCTTACAATCGATCAGAATCCAATATTCCTGATTACGAATTTAATACCGAGGGATATAACTGGTATGTAATGTTGACGAATACTCTAGCGTTAAAAAATAATTGGACGTTTAATCACGAAGTGTTTTATGATAATGGTGGTACTTATGGGAACTGGGCCAACAAATCTTCCTATGATATGTCTTTCAGCATCAAAAAAATGTTGTTCGATAAAAAGTTGAGGCTTCAATTTAAAGGGGATAATATTTTAAAGACAAGTTTCTTCAGTTCCATCATCACACAGGGGAATGTTCGTACCGATTGGACCAACAAATGGGAAACAAGAAGGTTTACCCTCTCCGCTACTTATAATTTTGGTTCAGGAAAAAGAAAATCTACCAAACAAATTGACTTACAAGATGAAAAAAATAGGCTATAAACCTCCATTACACAATAGAGAATTCATTATATAATTCGGGTTGAATATTAAAACACATACCGAGTATTATTTTTAATAACCTACATTATGTAATAGAAAAAGATGTATTTCAGTTTCTATAAGTAGTAAATTTCACTACGCAATGTGGGTTAAATTTTAAACTTTTCAGTATCAATTGGTAATAAGTCACAATACCAAAACGAAAAGTCCCAAGTTGGCTTTTTCTTATAGCAGTCATTTCCATCTTTAGAAGGCTCGTATCCACGTTTTACTTTCTCCCCTATTTCAAACAGAATAGGATACTTAAATATAGGACCATCATAAACGAAGGTATGGTACTCTCCATTTTCTCCACAGGGGTCTACATTCTCTGGTAAATCTGCTAAAAACTGCTCATTTACCTCTCTTCCTACAAAAGATTCATCTAAAAACTTAGCATTTACGCATACCGTTATCGCCTTAAAACCTAAACTTAAAAACTCTAATAGTAATGCTTTGGTATCTTGTTTCCATAAAGGAAAAACAGCATTAATACCCACCTCTAAAAGTTTCTCTTCTCTATATAGCCTGAGGTCCTCTAGAAAAATATCTCCGAAGATGGCGTATTTAAACCCTTGCTTTAATAGCTTCTCTGTTTCCAAACGCATTCGACTATCATATGTTTGCATCGAAATATCTCCTGAAAGTTCGATTTCGTATAATGGCAAACCAATACTCTTTACTTGTTCTTCTAACAAAGATGCACGTAACCCGTGCATAGAAACCCTATTAAAATCATTGTTTACAGCAGTTACAAGTTGTTCTACTGAATATTCTTTTTCTTGCAGAACTTTATATAAAGCTAAGGTAGAATCTTTACCACTACTCCAATTAAAATATGCTTTTTGCATGAAACTTTTGAGGATTTTTCATAAGATTATTTTACATTTTCAATAATCCTATGCAATCTTTGCTTATTAAATCTAACCTTTTTATACTACTTAAAAGATTCTTTTAATCCACAAAGATTTTAAGTTAACTTATAAAACTTTGAATCGCTAAATCATAACTTTTTAAGCCAAATCCTAAAATGACGCCTGCGGCACCATCTGAAATATAAGAAACGTGTCTAAAATCTTCTCTTTTAAACGTATTAGAAATATGCACCTCTATTACTGGGGTATTAATAGCCTTTACAGCATCTCCCATCCCAACAGAGGTATGTGTGTATGCTGCTGCATTCAAAATAATTCCGTCATATAAAAATCCAACTTCTTGTAGTTTATCAATTAATTCACCTTCAATATTGGATTGGTAATACGACAACTCAACATTTGTGTATTTGGATTTCAATTCTGAGAAGTACTCCTCAAAAGTTGTATTTCCATATACTGTTGGCTCTCTCTTACCAAGAAGGTTTAGGTTTGGTCCGTTAATAATGATAATTTTCATAATTCAAAAATAACAAATTGTTCATCAAAATCTATACATTAGTAACATTCTGTAGTATTGTTTGATGAATTTTAATGGTTTTTTAACTATTTGTTATAATTTTCGCATGTTAATCGTATACACCACACCAATAGTAGCCGTTGTCCAAGTAACATTATCCAATTTAACTCCTGTATAGGAAACATTCAATTCTGTATTTGGCCCTAATAAATATCCCATAACAGGTCTGTAATAAATACCTCCATCATTACCTTTATTTATACCAAAGGCCTTTCCTCCATCTACTCCAAAGGAAAAAGAATTAGAAAGCCACACTCTTACAGATGCCGCAACTGGTACAAACTGTACATTTGGATTGGTATTAACCACTTGTTTTGTGTTATACTTTTCTGGAAACCCATTAATAAATCCTGTCATTACGCCAAGATCTACAACTTCTCCCAGCGCCCACATATAACCAGCATCTACGCCAAGAACAACGCCTACTGTATCATTAAATTCATCTAGTGGTAATCCTCCTTGTAGCCCTAGTTTAATCCCTTCTTGAGCTTGTAAAGCAAAAGCGAATATGGCAAAGGCTAGCGTTAAAATGTACTTTTTCATTGTAGTTTAGTTTTAATATTATCTTATCAAAACTAGATACTCTATAGCTTCATCCACAATTTTTGTTGTATAACTAAAGGAATAGGTTGTAGAATCTTCTTTTCGTTATTAATATTATTGATTCTCCGAATTATATCATTTCATCCCATAAAAAAGTGAGAAATCCAAATGCGGAAATCTCACTTTACTATTTTATAAATTCATTTTTTTTAGAAGAAGTAAGCGATACCAATATTTAAGGTAGATGATTTTATTTTAAGTGAATTAGACAATGGTCCTGAATATCTATTCGTCATCTCTATAGCATATCTGGCTTGTACAGAAAAATTATCCGTAATATCGAAACCTGCACCAAAACCTATATCTACACCCAAACTTTTAAGCACATCATCAACATTTCCGTTAGAGCCTAAAACTCCTTCAATATCTTTAATTGCTCCTTTTATTTCAGATAAATTAGAAGAAAAAGTAAACTGTGGCCCTACCTGAATGTTTAACTTACTAACCACATAGTATTTTAACATTATTGGAACATATACGTAGGCCAAATCTCCTGCACTACCATAAGTAACTTCTGGTTGAATATGCAATTTATCTGTTGCTTCTATATCTACTATAGCTCCAATATAAAAGCCCGTTCCTTTTGCTACTTTAAAATTAGCAATATCGAAACCCAAAGCAGAAATACTTATATCTGCATTAGTATTAAGTAAACCGCCTGTTATTCCAAATTTAACTCCTTGCGCACTTAAAGTTGCCGAAGTAAAAAATGTTATAACAGCAATAAAAAGTAATTTTTTCATAATTAATATAATTTTAGTGTTTTTCAAATATAAAAAACTTTATCCAACTCCTTTTTATCTCAATGAATTCTATTTTAAAATAAACATCATTAGTCTATCTTTAAACCATGAATTGGAAACAGAGCTTGCAAGATTACCAGCATTACCTAAATATTGAGCGAGGACTTTCTCCTAATTCTATTCAAAATTACTCTTTAGATGTAAAAAAATTAATTCTGTTCTTGGAAGAATGCAACTCAACAGAAACACCTCTGAACATTAATAAAGGCAGCGTACAACAATTTATATATTCTATTGCTAAATCGATCAACCCAAGATCACAAGCACGTATTATTTCTGGACTAAAAAGTTTTTTTAATTACCTTGTTTTCGAAAATTATAGAGAAGACAATCCGATGGATTTGGTAGAATCTCCTAAAATTGGACGCAAGCTACCGGATACTTTATCTGAAGAAGAAATAAACAATCTAATAGATGCAATTGACTTATCTACCCAAGAAGGGGAACGAAATAGGGCTATGTTAGAAACTCTTTATGGTTGTGGACTTAGGGTATCTGAACTTGTTGATTTAAAGATTTCAAACCTTTATTTTGAGGAAGATTTTATTTTAGTCGAAGGTAAAGGAGATAAGCAACGTTTGGTACCGATTAGCACTATTAATAAAAAGTACATTACTATTTATAAAAATGAATCTCGGTGTCATTTAAAAATACAGAAAGGATTTCAAGATACGCTATTCCTAAACAGAAGGGGCAAACAACTAACAAGAGCAATGATTTTCACTATTATTAAGCAATTGGCTGTGAAAATTGATTTAAATAAAAATATTAGCCCCCATACGTTTCGGCATTCTTTCGCTACTCACTTATTAAAAAATGGTGCAGACCTTAGGGCTATTCAGCAAATGCTAGGTCATGAAAGCATTACTACCACAGAGGTTTATATGCATTTAGACCGTTCTGACTTAGCTAATGTTCTGCAAAAATTTCATCCTAGAAAATCCTAAAATTTCGAAATTTAATACTGTCACTTTTTAGTACCTTTAGCAGACAACATAATAAATGAATCAACCATGAAGAAACCACTAATAATTCTATTTTCTATTCTCTTTTATTTAAATTCTACTGCACAGAAAAGTAATAAGGATGTTCTTAAAAGTTTGGATAATAAAAGTGCTGCTTACGGAGTAATTGCACAAAACATTTGGAATTTGGCCGAGATGGGCTATCAGGAAGAAAAAACAGTTGCCTTACTTCAAAAAACACTGAGTGATAATGGTTTTTCTATCAATAAAGGCGTTGCTGGTATGCCTACTGCATTTATTGCGGAATACGGCAACGGTAGTCCTGTCATAGCAATTATGGGTGAATACGATGCGCTTCCTGGACTTTCGCAACAGGCAGTTCCTGAGAAAAAATCGGCTAACAAAGTAGCGGGACATGCCTGCGGACATCATTTATTCGGTACTGCATCCGTAGCTGCCGCAATCGCCGCAAAAGATTGGATGAAAGCCAATAAAACTACGGGAACGATTCGTTTTTTCGGTTGCCCTGCAGAGGAAGGTGGTTCTGGTAAAGTTTATTTAGTTCGCGAAGGTCTTTTTAACGATGTAGATGTTGCTTTACATTGGCATCCTGGCGCTCAGAATTCTGCAAATGCTGGCGCTGCTCTGGCTAACAAATCTGCCAAATTTAGGTTTTATGGTATCTCTGCTCATGCCGCTGCTTCCCCAGAAAAAGGACGCTCGGCTTTAGATGGTGTTGAATCCATGAATATGATGATAAACATGATGCGAGAACATATTCCTGAAGAAGCAAGAATACATTATGTTATTACAGATGGTGGAAAGGCACCTAATGTTGTACCAGACTACGCCGAAGTATATTATTATGCACGTCACAATACTAGAGATGTTGTTATTTCTATTTTTGACCGTATCGTAAATGCTGCAAAAGGTGCGGCGCTTGGGACAGGAACAACGATGAAATACGAAATGATTGGTGGCACACATGAATTACTACCTAATTTAACGCTCCAAAAATTAATGCATGAGAATCTTTCTAAAATTGGCGGATTTACATACACCGCACAAGAAAAAGAATTTGCCGACAAAATTGCAGTTTCACTTGGGTATACTGACGTTGATATCCAAAGAGTAGAAAGTATTCAACCTTACAATCCTATAGGTAAAGCTTTTGGCTCTACGGATGTAGGTGATGTTAGTTTTGCAGTTCCTACTGTTGGCATGAGTGCTGCCACATGGGTTCCTGGAACTCCCGCACATAGCTGGCAAGCAGTTGCTGCAGGCGGAACTAGTATTGGAAATAAAGGAATGATGGTTGCGGCAAAAACAATTGCGCTTACGGCCATAGACTTATTAAAAAACAAAGATTTGATTGCAAAAGCTAAAGCCGAATTTTTAGAAATTCGTGGTGCAAATTTCAAATACATTCCTTTGTTAGGAGATAGAGCTCCTGCCTTAGAGTATAGAAATTAGAAATCAACTTTAAACATTTTTTTATTTTATAATTATTGTATTTCATTTAAATTAAGATACTTGCACATTTAATTTTAAAATCACACAGTTTTCAAATCCATTTAAGCGCATTATTTTTTAGAAATACTGTAACAAATAAGTAACAATTGCTACTTATTAGTAACCAACCTTATTAAATACGTGAATAAAGAGCTAGAGCATAGTTTTGTAACAGAATTAGAAAACAATCAAAACATTGTTCACAAAGTCTGTAGCCTTTATACAAATAATAGGGATGCACATAAAGACCTGTTTCAAGAAATAACCATTCAGTTATGGAAGGCATACCCAAAGTTCCGTGGAGATGCCAAATTTAGCACTTGGATGTATAGAGTGGCACTAAATACTGCTATAACTCTCTATAGAAAATCTAAAAGGAGAGTTCGTACCCAAGATTTTGATTCTGTAATTTTCAAAATAAAAGCCGACGAATATGACGAAACGGAGGAACAACAATTAAAACTAATGTACAAAGCTGTAAAACAGCTTGGCGATATAGATAAGGCTTTAGTCTTTTTATATTTAGAAGATAAAAATTATACGGAAATAGCAGAAACTCTTGGTATTACAGAAGTAAATGCCAGAGTAAAAATGAACCGTATAAAAAACAAACTAAGAACGATACTTAATCCCTAAGAAATTATGGATGGATTAGAATTATTAAAAAAAGATTGGCAAAAAAAAGGAGATACTATTCCTAAATTGTCTTACAACGAGATTTACCAAATGATTTGGAAGAAATCCTCTTCTGTGGTAAAATGGCTATTCTACATTAGCATTGGAGAATTACTCTTCTGGATAATTTTGAATATTGCCCCATTTTTCTGGGACGCCTACAAGGAACGCTTTGGAGAAATGGAATCTGGAGGTAGCGGTATTATTCTTTCAATAATAACTACAGTTACCTTTGTTATAATTGCCGTTTTCATCTTTTACCTATACAAATCTTACAAAGCAATTTCTACAGAAGATAGCGTAAGAGAATTAATGAAAAATATTCTGAAAACCAGAAAAATTATAAAATACTATGTCATTTGTAATTTGGGAATTGCTGCAGTTTCTGTGTTGTTTGCTTTCTACCAAATATTTACTAGTGACCCTAAAGCTATAGAGTTACTTAATACCATAAAGAATGATAATTCGGAATTTAAATTCTGGCTATTAGCCGCTGTATTCTTTCTGCTAGTTACCGTATTAATGCTTGCATTTATATGGTTCTTCTACAAACTTATTTATGGTGTTTTACTTAAAAGGCTTAACGAAAACTATAAAGAATTAAAACAACTTAAAGTATAAAAAATAGAATTAGGCACCCCATTCGCGTTGTTTATTCTCCTCTTCCATAGCTATTAAATCTTTCTTAGAAATCACTTTCAAAAAGGAAGGGTGTTGTTCTATTGCGAACTCTATTTTCTTTATGATTTCATCAAAAGACTCGTTCTCATAATCAATATCCAACGGCTCTTTAATAACCATAGATTGTAAAATACCTTTCTTTTTTATACGAAGCCCTTTTTTATCAAAAGAACGTCTAAAACCATCTATTACTACTGGCACAACAATTGGCTTGTACTTTTTCACAATATGGGAAGTCCCTTTTCTTAACGGTTTCCATGGTGTTGTAGTTCCCTGAGGAAAGGTTATTACCCAACCATCATCTAAGGCAATCCCTATATTAGAAATATCACTAAATTTAACCTGCCTTTTAACATCCTTACCTTCAGAACGCCATGTTCTTTGTATACTAATAGATCCCGCATAGGCAAATATCTTTGTTAGCAGACTTTTCTTCATTGTTTCTGCCGCGGCTATATAATACATATTCAACTTTGGATGCCAGATGTATCCAATATTTTTTATGTTATCTTCTCTTCCGCTTAAGCTTGCATTAAACACATGAAACATTGCGACTACATCTGCAAAATAGGTTTGGTGATTACTAACAAAAAGAACATTATTATCTGGTAAATTTCGAAGAATTTCGGATCCTTCAATTTCTAATTTATTAAATCCCTTATAGCGTTGGTGTGTTATTATACCCAAAAAACGAATAAGTATTTTTTTGATAATTAAAATATGTCCAAAAGGATTCCTCTTTAATAGCCCCATAATTTTTTTAAAGTAGATTCAAAATTACAAAATATGAACCTTATAACAACTGTTTAAGTAGGTCTTTAATTTCATTCAACATCATTGCTGTAGCTCCCCAAACCGTATAACCATTTAATTTAAAGATTGGTACATCTATTTCTGTAGCATAAGAAGTATTCATTTTTTGGGTATTTCTATTTTCATCATTCATTAAATCTGTCACAAAAACCTCAACTAAAGATGCTACTTCTTCTTCTTGAATTGTAAATTGCAATTCTCGATTACAAATGCCTATATAAGGCTGGACTTCAAAATTACTAGGTGGAATATAAACTGATGTTAAAGTTTTTACCAAACTAATATATTCTGATGCTACACCAACTTCTTCCCATGTTTCTCTTAGTGCTGTAGCCTTTAAATCGAAATCTTCGTCTTCTACTTTACCTCCTGGAAAACCAATTTGGTTAGAATGTACTCCTTTATACGTTTTTCGTAAAATAAGAAGCAACTTCGTTTTTAGATTTTCATCTGGATAAAATAATGCCACTACCGCAGCCTTCCTCACATTTTTTCGTGTTTTGGAATCTGACTCCAATTCCTTAATCCGATTTATTGGTATCATTTTATAATGCGATGCAATGCCCGGAAGCGAGAGATTTTCTATTTTTGAAATTCGTTCAGAAAATTGATTGAAATACATGATACTTAAAAAATTATCTTTCTATACAATAATACTATTATTTTCCTTAGCTGCCTGTAAAAATGAAGCAAAGAAAAAAATAGCTACGGAAACTCAAAAAGACACCATCACGGTAGATTCTATTCCCGAAAAAATAGAAAAAGAGGAAGAGCCTTTTGTACTTAATGATGATAATGTTATCGAATTCTTCTTTAACTACAGCAAAACCTTAAAGAAAAACAAAGTGAAACTTACGACTAACTTGGGTAGTTTTACTGTGCAACTTTATGATAATGTCCCTTACCATAAAGCAAATTTTATCTACCTAACTCGTAAAGGATATTTTGACAACACTTATTTTCATCGTGTGGTCAAAAACTTTATAATACAAGGAGGTAATGCCGATAATATAGAAACAGCTAAAAAAAGAAGAGTAATAGGAAGGTACCTTTTTCCTCCAGATACAAGAAAAGGATACAAACACCATAGAGGAACACTTTCTATGCCGAGTAGCGAGATTGACAACCCACATATGCTAGCATCACCTTTTGAGTTTTTTATTGTAGTTACAAAGCCAGGATCTTACCATTTAGACGGAAACTATACTCCCTTCGGAAAAGTAATTAAAGGAATGGATGTGGTAGATAAAATTAACCAACAACCTGTTGATGATGGTGATTGGCCATCACAGAATATTTATATTTTTAAAGCGGAAGTGGTAGATTAGTTAACTAATAATGTACGAGTATGATTACTACTCGAGCAGATTCTTGTCTCTTGTCTCTTGGCCATAAAAGTCTTCTTATTTTCCTTTCTCAACTTTCATTTTTCCTATAAATACTAGGAAGTGCTATTTTAAACTTAACCGCTGCAACACGGATACCTATTACAATTACTATTCCCGCTATGTATGCGTAGGTAGCATCAAAAGGGAGTTGGTCTAATAAAAAATAAGCTGTTGCTCCTAAAATACAAGCTGTTGCATAGATTTCTCTTCTGAAAATCACAGGAATTTCATTACATAACATATCTCTTATTACACCACCAAAGCATGCCGTTATAGTTCCTAATGCGATACACATTATTGGAGACAACCCAAATGCTAATCCTTTTTCTACGCCTAGCATAGTGTACAGTCCTATTCCAATTGTATCAAACAAAAACAAAGAGGTTCTTAGGTATTTTATCTGTTTTTGAAATAGAATTGCAAAAATAACAGTTCCTATAATCACGTACATATATACTGGCTCTTGTAGCCAAGATACAGGAGAATGTCCTGCAATTAAATCCCTTAAAGTCCCTCCCCCTACCGAAGTCACAAAGGCAATAATAAACACCCCAAAAAGGTCTAATTTCTTATCCATTGCGACTAAAACTCCCGAAATTGCAAAAGCTATTGTTCCAAGAATATCTATTGTAAAATAAAACATTGGTTATAGTTTTTGAGTATAATAATTATAGTCTTTTAATACAGTATCTATATATTCCATATCATAAAGTGTTGACGTAGTTTCTAACAATCCTTCTACTTTGTTTCGCAGAGCTTTCAGGGTTTTATAATCCCCTCTTTTAGCTATCAAAAATGTCTCTTTTATCAACCGTACATCTTTGTCTGTTAGAATAGTCACATTCAAAAATGTTGGTTCGTAATCATCCGTAACTTCTTCCAATATGGTGTGCGTTATTTTAGTTTTGTTCTTTGTACTAACAACTACCGTTCCAGCAGCTGCATCTCCCAATCTTTGCCTTCTTTCTGTGAACAAAATAGACAACACCCCTACAGAACCAAAAAACAACCATATATCTACTATTCTTAGCATCCATCTTACCAAATAATTAGACCAGTCAACTGGAGCTCCATCTAAACGAACCACTCTAATTTTTAAAAGCATTTTACCAACAGTACGCCCATTAAAAAAACTTTGCATAAGTAAACTATAGCCCATGGCTGGTAAAAATATAAGTGCCACTATTCCTCTAGAGGTCCAATAATCATCAAAAGTGAAAGCTATGGCATCGCCAATTACTTCTACCAACAATGCATAGAGGTAAAGAATAAATGCATCTATAAAAAAAGCGAGTATTCGTTCACCAATACTTGCCACTTTATAATCTAAATTGACATTTTGCGTTGTATTGATAACCAGATTTGACATATTTAAATTATTTTTATCGTTTAAGTAAATAAATTTATGCGTGAAGCTGCATTTGTGAAGCAAAATAAAGAAAAATGGATGGCTTTTGAAAAGGCTATCTATTTAAATTCAAAAATAATTCCTGATGAACTTGCAAATGGGTACATTCAGCTAACCAATGACTTGTCATATGCGCAAACGTATTACCCAGATAGTAAGACTTTGCTCTACTTAAACTCTCTGGCATCTCAGGCACATCAAAAAATATATAAAAATAAAAAAGAGAGTAAAAACAAGATAGCTGCTTTTTGGCTAAAAGAATTTCCTTTGTTTTTTAAACAATACCATAAAACTTTAGGGTTTACATTTTTAATTTTTGCTTTTGCAGTTGCTATTGGCTGTGTCTCCGCTATAAATGATGCCACTTTTCTAAGGCTAATCCTAGGAGATGGTTACGTTAATGAAACGCTTAATAATATAGAAAAAGGAGACCCTACTGCTATTTACAAAGGTGGCAGTGAAATAGGAACTTTTCTTGGCATTACCATAAACAATATTAGAGTAGGTTTTTTGGCCTTTGCATTTGGTGTTATTACCAGTATTGGCACTATCTACATCTTGTTCACCAACGGCGTTATGCTTGGTGCTTTTATAACTTTCTTTTACACAAAGGGTGTCTTTTTTGAAGCTAACAAACAGATTTGGTTACATGGTACTATAGAAATATCCGTTATAATAATTGCAGGATGTGCAGGGATTATAATGGGAAATAGTATTCTCTTTCCAAAGACATACTCTAGGCGCGTCTCCTTTATGAAAGGAGCTAAAGACGGATTAAAAGTTGTTATTAGCACCTTTCCCTTTTTTATAATTGCCGGGTTTATTGAAGGGTTTATTACTCGTTATTCCAATATGCCCGTATGGTTAGCGTTAACTATTATTACAGCCTCATTTTCGCTAATTGTATTTTATTATATTATTTACCCAATTCAACTAAACAAAAAGAATGCAGAACAAATACTTAGAGCTTAAAATAAATCGTGATTTTGGCGATATTATCACTATTTACTTTGACTTTTTTAAGCAAAATATAAAGAAATTCTCCAATGTGTTTATCCGTTATAATGGTATATTTCTTATTGGCTTACTAATCATTAGCTACCTTCTTGTATCTGGTGCTATTGGTCTTATTCACCAAGAAAATTCTAACGCTTTTTCGGCTTCAGATAACAATATGTCTTACTATATGTATATTGGTTTCAGTGCTATTTTATTCTTTATTATCTTCCTAGTTACTGCCTTATTAAACTATAGTCTATCTACTTCCTATATGATACACTACGACAGTGCAAATGGCAATGATTTTGACAAAACAAACGTATGGAGTTTCGTAAAAGATAAATTAGGGAAAATTATACTTTTTGTATTAATACTTATTCCAATATACATTGGCTTTATGATTGTTAGTGTAATTTGTGCTATTATTCCAATTATTGGAATATTTGCCCAATACATACTTCAGTTCTTTCTTGCCGCATGGATAGGTGTTTCCTTTTTTGTTATGCTTAAAGAAGGAAAAGATATTGGAGATTCTTTTAGCGAAGGATGGCATTTAGTTACTAAAAACTTTTGGAAATCCGTTGGCGTAAATCTTATCCTGGGCATATTGATTGGCATATTGATTCTTTTAGTTTTAATGATTCCTGGAATTCTTATCGGACTCTATACTTGGCATGTAGTAGAAAATGATGTGGCATATACAACTGATATTGTCACGAAAATAATTTACACTTTAGGCATGTGTTCCATCCTAATTGTCATTACCTTTTCCCATTGTTTATCTCAATTTATAAATGGTATTTTATACTTTACTTTGCATGAGAAAACATACAACACCAACACTAGAAATAAAATAGATCAAATAGGAAATTTGGGTGCTTAAAAAAATATACCTCTTACTACTTATATTAATAACTTCGGTTGCCCATGCTTTTCAAGAAAAGGATAGCCTAACTATTGCTATAGATACCGATTCTACTATTACCGTTAGACAATTTGAAAAAGGATTTGACAAAAAGTATACGGGAGATGCCTATAATTATGATAGTAATGAAGGTGACGCTCAAAATTTACTCACCAGAGCACTAGACTGGGTATCCAAGTTCTTTAAAGACTCTTTTGGGTTCAATATTCCCCCTAATTTGTTGAAAATTATTGAATATTCTATTTATGCTGTCATGAGCATTCTGGTTATTTATTTGCTAATTCGTTTTTTTATAAATGAACGAATGAATGTTCTTTTTACAAAAAAAGCTGTGCCTATTGCAGATATAAACTTGTCCGAAGAACATATAGAAAACATCGATATAGATACTTTAATTAAGGATGCTTTAAAAACTAAGGATTATAGATTGGCTGTAAGATATCAATATTTAAAAGCATTAAAACTTCTCTCTCTTGAAGAAATTATTAACTGGCATTTTGACAAAACCAATTCTGATTACCTTCAAGAAATAGAAAACAAAGACCTAAAAGATGCTTTTCAAAAAGTATCCTATGCTTATGAATATATATGGTATGGAGAACTAGAAATTGATGAAAAAATTTACGTTATTACAAACAACAGATTTGCAGTATTAAACAATTTATTGAAAAGTTAACGTTGGATAAAAGATTAAAAATAATAATTGGAATTTTCGCTACTGTGCTGCTTACTATAATAGTAACAGAATTTGTGCGTCCTAAACCTATTAACTGGTCTTCGTCCTATACCTCTTACCACAAAAGACCTTTTGGCTCTCACATTCTTACACAAGAATTACCTTCTCTTTTTCCCAATAGAAAAATTACGGTTTTTAACAAAAGCTGTTACCAAATTCTAACAGAAGAAAAACTTCCAGAACTGTCCAATTACATCTTTATAAATACCCACTTAGCTTTTGATAAACAAGAGTCTAATAAACTCTTAGAATATGCAGCAAAAGGAAATACTGTGTTTTTGGCAGCTACCTATTTTAGTGGTGTCCTAGCAGATACTTTAAACATCAATGCAACAAGAAACTATGGTATTATAGAAGACACCATTGCTATAACCTATACAAATAAACATTTTTCTAGTAAAAAACACCTCTTTTCTAAAGGTCTAAATAACACTTACTTTAATAAAATTGATACGGTAAAGGCTAAAGTTCTTTCGTATACCAAAATAGAAGACGAGAATAAAGAAATTAACTTTATAGAAATGCCTTTTGGAAAGGGAAAGTTCCTAATTAATACGACACCACAGGCTTTTGGAAATTATTATATGCTGAAAGGAAACACACAGTATATTGCAAATGCCTTTTCCTACTTAAATGATGCCCCAATTATATGGGATGATTATAAAAAAGAGGGTAGAGTGGTTATAAAATCTCCTATGCGCTTTGTACTTACGCAAGCCTCTTTAAAATGGGCATACTACACCACTATCATCTGTCTATTGCTCTTTGTTATTTTTAGAGCGAAACGAAACCAACGAATTATCCCAGTCATAGAACCCTTAAAAAACTCCTCTGTAGAATTCGCAAAAACTGTTGGTACTCTATATTATCAACACAGAGATTTTAATGATATTATCGCAAAGAAAAGTAACTTTTTTACAGCTTTTATTCGCACCAACTATTACCTTAATATTACCTCTATAACAGAAAAAACGGCAGCAAATTTAGCAGCTAAATCTGGAAAAACTATAGCGGAGTGCAAAGAACTCTTGGAGTACCTAATACATCTAAAAAATAAAAAAATAAATACGGAGCACGATTTAATTGCTCTAAATAAAAAAATAGCAGCCTTTAAAAAATAAAATCATGGAAGAACAAAATCCTTTAGAATTTAATAGCCGAGTAGATTTACAAGAATTACAAAAAGCTGTTACTGCCATTAAATTGGAGTTAGGAAAAGTCATCATTGGGCAACATAATATGATCGAATTACTGATTATATCAATACTTGCAAACGGTCATTCTTTAATCGAAGGTGTTCCTGGTGTTGCAAAAACCGTTACAGCCAAACTACTTGCCAAAACAATGAATGTCGATTTTAATAGAATTCAATTTACGCCAGATTTAATGCCTAGTGATATTCTTGGAACTTCTATTTTTAATGTGAAAACTTCGGAATTCGAATTTAAAAAAGGACCAATATTTTCTAATATTATATTAATTGATGAAATAAACAGGGCTCCAGCAAAAACTCAGGCTGCCTTATTTGAAGCTATGGCAGAAAGACAAATCACCATAGATAATAATACTTTTAAACTAGAAGCTCCTTTTTTAGTTTTCGCAACACAGAATCCTATTGAACAAGAAGGAACATACCGATTACCTGAAGCACAATTAGATCGTTTTTTGTTTAAAATAAAAGTAGATTACCCTTCTTTAGAGGAAGAAATAAAAATTCTGGAGAGCAAGCACCAACAAAAAAATGTAGCTGAAGAATCTCTTGTAAAATCAACACTAACAGCAAAGCAAATAGCGGAATACCAAAGTACAATTCAAGATATTATAATAGAGGATAATTTAATAAAATACATTGCCACTATCGTTAACAATACCCGTAATAACGCCAATCTATATTTAGGCGCTTCGCCTAGAGCTTCTATTGCAATAATGAATGCTTCCAAAGCTCTTGCGGCAATAAATGGAAGAGATTTCGTAACACCCGAAGACATTAAAAAGATTGCCTTTCCAATTTTAGGCCATAGAATAATAGTAACTCCAGAACGAGAAATGGAAGGTTACACCACGGAAAAAGTAATTCAGCAACTTATAGAAACTATAGAAATTCCTAGATAGTGAAGAAATTCTTTAAAAATCTATATATAAATCCACGATTTTTTATCGTCATAGCCACAATTGTAGCATTGCTCATTTTGTCCTATATGATTGTAGCCTTATTTGGCGTTATAAAAATCGTTTTCTATATCGTTTTATTATTCTTAATTGTAGATTTTATTCTGATTTTTATCTCTAAAGGAACCGTTTATGCAGAACGATTAGTTCCTGAAAAACTATCCAATGGCGATGAAAACATTTTAAAAATTTCCGTAACCAACAATTACTTTTTCACAAGCAGTATAACGCTTATTGATGAAATTCCTTTTCAATTTCAAAAGAGAGATTTTAAAATTGATACTACAATAAAATCCAGTGCATCTAAAAATTTCACCTATTCTCTTAAACCAACAGAAAGAGGTGTGTATTCTTTTGGAAACCTAAATGTTTTTGTAAAATCTCCTATTGGTTTTATATCTAGAAGATACATTTTTAACGGACAATATGAGGTCCCCGTCTATCCTTCTTTCCTACAATTAAAAAAGTACAATCTAATTGCTTTTACAAACAGGCTGTTTGAATTTGGTTTAAAAAAAATCAGGAGAATTGGCCATACGATGGAGTTTGAACAAATTAAAGAGTATGTTCAAGGGGATGATATTAGAAATATTAACTGGAAAGCTACTGCTAAGAAAAACCAATTAATGGTAAACCAGTACCAGGACGAAAAATCACAACCTATTTATTCAGTTATAGATACTGGTAGAGTTATGAAAATGCCTTTTGAGGAATTAAGCCTATTAGATTATGCCATTAATGCAACTTTAGTTATCTCTAGTATTGCAATAAAAAAACAAGATAAAGCTGGTATGTTTACCTTTTCGAATTCTATTGGTAATAGAGTTGTTGCCGACAGACGTAGTTCCCAAATGAATAGAATTCTAGAAACTCTTTACAGCATAAAAACCGATTTTGTAGAAAGTGATTTTAGTAGATTGTATATAGACATTAAAAGGAATATTACCCAAAGGGGCTTAATTCTTCTCTATACAAATTTTGAAACTATGGATGCCCTAAACAGGCAACTCCCCTACTTGCAAGCTATCACAAAGCAACATCTTTTGGTCGTTATCTTTTTTAAAAACACAGAATTAATTAAATTCGCCAATAAAAAAGTAACCAATTCACAACAGATTTTCCAAAAAACTATCGCAGAAAAATTTGTTTACGAAAAAAATCTTATTGTAAGTCAACTACAAAAACATGGTATACAAACCATACTAACCAATCCACAAGACCTTACCATTAATACCATTAATAAGTATTTGGAAATAAAGGCCAGAGGTCTTCTGTAATCCGTCTTGATTTTAAAGTAAACAAACTATTTATTTTCGACACAAACGTCGGAGTATAAGCCCCACAACGGGAATAACTATAACTATTATGAAAAAAATTATTGCATCTCTTTTATTTATCTGTTTTATATCTTTTACTTCTGCACAAAATTGTGAAGCCATTTCTCCAATGAAGGCTGGAATGAAGCTAGAACAAACACATTACAACAAAAAAGGAAAGGTAGAATTTATTCAAAATCACACCATCACTTCAACAGAAAACGAAGATGGTTTTTTTATTATGAATTTAGAATCCTCAAAGGTATTTACAAAAAAGAGTAAAAATACCGATGCGGTAATTTCCTATGCTTTAAAATGTAAAAACGGAAACTTCTTTATAGATATGAATAGCTATATTCCCCAACAGCAACAAGGAGAGAATAAAAATGGTGGACTCAAAATAGAAGCCTCTGGGGATTTTCTTCTATTCCCTTCAGAACTCACCGAGGGACAATCCCTAGAAAATGGTGAAGTCACGCTAAAAATTGGGACTAGCGAGGTAAGTATCTTATCCTCTACTACTAAAATATTTAACAGAAAAGTGTTAGAAGGAACAAAATTAACAACTAAGGCTGGTAGCTTTGATGGCTATAAAATGTCCTTTGATTATGAATTTAAATTAGGTTTCATCAAAATGAAAGGTAGTGGAATAGAATGGTATGTAAAAGGTATTGGTATTATTAAATCTGAAAGCTATAACAAAAAAGGAAAACTTTTATCTTGGTGGGAATTAACAAAAATAAGCGGCCAGTAAATACATATATTAACTAAGCCGTTTTTTGCAACTAACCATCCTCGAAGCATTGTTTATAAATGTTTCACCTGTTCAATTGCATACAAAGTAGTATCTTAATCGCATCAAAAATTAGTGTCTATTCTTTTTTTTGATGCTATTTTATTTTAAAACAGGACTATGAGTAAAAAATTTCTTTGTAAAAATTGTGATTTAGAATTTAATGATTCCTACAATTATTGTCCAAATTGTGGACAAAAGTCTAATGATGAACTTACCATGGGTGTTTTATTTAGTAACACCATAAGTAATTATTTTTCTGTAGATGCTCGGTTTTTTAGAAGTTTTATCCCTCTAATGTTTAAACCAGGAGATTTGGCTAGAAAATTTGTAGATGGTAAAAGACTAAGATATTTACATCCTGCTCAATTTTATCTTTTTATTTCTGTGGTGTTTTTCTTTTTGTTCTCCATTGTCACAAGACAGCACCAACAAGATTTAGATGCTATAATAAAACAAGAAATTAACATAGACTTCAGTGATTCCACTAACACTATTGCAATACCTGCTAATGAGGCCAAAGAAGTGCAAGCTATGTTCGACAGCATAAAAAAAGATTCTGCATTTACTTCTTTATCTGAAATACAAAAAGATAGATTAATGGTTGTTGATTCCTTTTTAACAGACTCAACTGTCAATATAAAATATAACGATTTTTCAATAAACAAAAACAAATTAGATTCTCTTATTAAGATTGATGCTTCTTTGAATGAAAAATTAACCGTACTAGGAGTTTCTGAAGACACTAACAGCTTTAAAAGACTAGTTACAAAACAAGGGTTAAAAATATACGAACAACAAGGAGGAGGAATATTAAAATCGTTTTACGATACCATACCTATTTCAATGTTCTTTTTGTTACCTCTTTTCGCTCTTCTATTGAAAATTATGTATTACAAAAAAGGACATTTTTCACATCATATGGTGTTTAGTTTTTATTACTTTACGTTTATGTTTGTTGTAGTAACGTTCTTATCTTTGATAAATTTATTCTTCGAAATTCCTGATTGGATTGATACGCTCATAGTCTTCTCTACTTTCTTCTATTTAGTCCTAAGCTTACGGCGTTTTTACGAACAAAGCTTTTTTGCATCTATATTTAAAGCTGTCATTTTATCCTTTATTTATATGACCATAGTAATACCTATAGCCGCTTTTTTTATGCTATTTATTTCATTTTTACTTTACTAATTTGCTTTAAACATAAAAAAATGTAGTGTAAAGAATAAGCTAAACAACACATTCTAGGACTCTTAATGTGCTATAACATACTTAAATAGAAAAAAAATGAGAGAAATAAATGCCGAGTTTTAGTAGTAAACACTACAAGAACACAGATAAAAGGTCGCAAATAGGCATTTAAGGGTAAAAAAAAACGCTCTAAACACTTGCTATTACAATTTTGGTATTATCTTTGTACTATAGTACATATTAATTTTAAATTTTAACAATGAGTAAAGGAACAGTAAAATTCTTCAATGACGCTAAAGGATTTGGATTTATCACTGAAGAAGGTATGGACAAAGATCATTTTGTGCATATTTCTGGATTAATTGACGAGATTCGTGAAGGCGATGACGTTGAATTCGACCTACAAGAAGGTAAAAAAGGATTAAACGCAGTAAATGTGAAAGTTATCTAATAATATACTTTTTAATTTTTTTATAGAAGCCTTATCATTCCGTGATAGGGCTTTTTTTATCCACAATATTTTGCGAATAAATGGCCTCGACCTAAGGGCACGTAGTATTAATTATCTTTTAAATTTACAGCTATAAAAGTTCCCTTTTTATTGTAATAAACTAAAAGAATAACCAATCCAATTTCATACTAGTTCAAATAATAATAAGTTTAATACTTAATATAGTTCAACAACCAACCTTATGCCAGCCAGTTTACTAAAATCGGAACGAATTCGTTCCATCGATGCTCTAAGAGGTTTCGATATGTTGTTTATTATTGGAATAGATCAATTTTTTCATTCTTTACATGAAGGCGTAAATTCTCCTCTCACAGGGTTCTTAGCAACACAATTTGATCATCCGGAATGGCTTGGATCCACTTTCTACGATATTATAATGCCTTTATTTCTATTTGTAGTAGGGGCTGTAATCCCCTTTTCTTTATCTAAAAAAGTACAAGAACAGAAAAGCATCGCTACCATATACCTCAAATTTTTTAGACGCTTTCTTATTCTATTTATCCTTGGATGGATAGTACAAGGACACTTATTAGCTTTGGATAGTACTCAGTTTCATGTTTTCAGTAATACGCTTCAAGCTATTGCCGTAGGCTACCTATTTAACTGTATTGCCTATATTCATTTGAATAAAAAATGGCGTTACGTTCTTTTTGCTAGCTGTCTTATACTTTATGCACTATTGCTAGCTCTTCCTTCTATACCTGAAATGGGGAAAAGCCAGATATTTCCTGGTAAAAACTTTGCCCTATACATTGACCATATGATCCTCGGAAGGTTTGATGACGGTACACAATACACATGGCTTCTTAGTGGCTTAGGCTTTATCGCCACTACACTATCAGGCATATTTGCTGGAGAAATCATAAAATCTAATCTCCCAAGAAAGAAAGTAGCGCTACAACTATTCCTTTATGGTCTTACAGCATTGGTATTAGGACTGTTATGGGGATTATGGCAACCTATTGTCAAAAAAATATGGACAAGCTCTTTTGTACTTGCTTCTTCTGGAGTGTGTTTTATGCTACTTTCCTTATTCTATTGGATTATAGATGTTAAAGGAAAAACGAAATGGGCTTTCCCGCTAAAAATAATTGGCATGAATGCCATCACCGCATATGTTCTATCCCATATAATCGATTTTTCGCAAATCGCTGATTCCGTCCTGTTTGGATTAGAACAATATACCGGCGAAGTTTATGAGGCCATTACAATTATTAGTGGAGTTGCCTTTCTCTATTTATTACTGTGGTATATGTATAAAAATAATACGTTTATTAAGATATAATTGATGATAAAAAAAACAGTGAACAAATGGTACTACTGTCATCCCTTTGAAGAAAGGGATCCATCATAAAACTATATAGATTACTTTAGGAATGACAAAATCTATCTTACTATTTCAGGTTCCTCCTAAAAAATACAAGAGGGTATTATCTGCAAAAAATAGCCACAGTACAGCGGCTATCTTTATTCGTTTTCTTTCGAGTTTCCAAGTTTTGGTTTTGGTTTTAATCGCTTAGCATCCTTAAGACACTTATTAATCATCCATTCTAATTGTCCATTAACACTACGGAAATCATCATCCGCCCACTTTTCAATTAACTTGAAAGTTTCCGGATTAATCCGCAATACAAATGATTTCCTCTTACTCATTTTTATTCTAGTTTAACGACCCAGCATTTATAATAGGAATCGCTTCTTTATCTCCACAAAGCACCACCATTAGATTACTAACCATAGATGCTTTTTTGTCTTCATCAAATTCAACAATACCATTATCCGATAATTGTTGTAAAGCATCTTCTACCATTAAAACTGCACCTTCTACAATCTTTTTTCGAGCAGCAACAATAGCAACTGCTTGTTGTCTTTTTAGCATGGCACTTGCAATCTCCGGAGCGTAAGCCAAATATCCAATTCTTGCTTCCATGACTTCAATTCCTGCCATAGTCAACCGTTCTGTAATCTCATTTTCTAAAGCCTCATTTACTCCATCCATTCCTGAGCGTAAAGTTAATTCTGCCTGAGCATCATCAAAATTATCATAGGGATATGAACCTGCAAGTTTCCTCACTGCTGCATCTGTTTGAATACGTACAAATTCTTCATATTGATTCACTTCAAAAGCTGCCTTATAGGTATCACTCACTTTCCACACCAAAATAACGTTAATCAAAATTGGATTCCCAATTTTATCATTAACTTTTACACGTTCGCTATCAAAATTCCTCGCTCTAAGAGATATTTTTTGTCTCGTATAAAAAGGATTCGCCCAAAAGAAACCATTTTCTGTAACCGTTCCTTCATATGCCCCAAAAAGCACAAGCACTTTAGAATTGTTAGGATTTACAACGAAGAACCCCTTAAACATAAACAGGATTCCTATTATTAGGATTAAAAAAAATGGGCTTTTCATAACCGCAACTCCCAAAATTAAGACTACTACAATCAGCAGTAATACCATGAACATTGTATAGCCACTTTTTGGTTTTATTCTATTTTCTTTTTTCATTATAATATTATTTTAATATCATAATGATACTATTAATTTTTGAGAATAGCAAATTTTTGCAAATTCATTTTCTTATGAAAGGGTGAAATTGAACCTTTTACTTTTGGTTGTAAGTGCTTCAAAACAACACTAACTGTCATCCATTTGAAGAAAGAAACCCACCATGAAACTACCTAGATTCCTTTTTTCAAAGGAATAACAAAATATAATCTTCTGATATATGTAACATCCATAAAAAATAGTAAAACCTAAAATTCAGAAACTTCCATTTTAGCCTTCTCAAACTCAGTTATTAAATCACTAATAATTTCCGAAGCTGGTTTTATATCGTGAATTAATGCGGCAACCTGACCAATTTCAAGCTCGCCTTCTTCTAAATCTCCCTCAAACATGCCACGCTTTGCTCTTGCCCTACCCAACAAATCTTTCAATTCCTGAATTGATGGTGTTTTAGAATACAAATCTTGTATGTCTTGGTAAAACTTGTTCTTTAGCAAACGTACTGGCGCCAATTCCTTTAATGTTAAATGTGTATCGCCTTCTCCTGCTTCCACAACTTTCTGCTTAAACAGCTCATGAGAAGAAGCTTCATAACTAGCAACAAACCTACTCCCTACCTGCACCCCATCTGCTCCCAGAACCATTACGGCTAGCATAGCGCTTCCTGTTGCAATTCCGCCTGCGGCAAGTAACGGAATTGTAATTTTTTCTTTTACTGCTGGCACTAATGCTAGTGTGGTTGTTTCATCTCGTCCATTGTGCCCACCTGCTTCAAAACCTTCTGCTACTATTGCATCAACTCCTGATTCTTCCGCTTTTATTGCAAATTTCACACTACTTACTACATGCACTACGGTTATACCCTTTTCCTTAAGAAAACTTGTCCAAGTCTTTGGATTTCCTGCGGAAGTAACTACTATTTTCACTCCCAATTCTACAATAATATCTAACAACTTTTCTACATCTGGATATAACATGGGAACATTAACACCAAAAGGTTTCTTTGTTGCTTGTTGGCATTTTTGAATATGTTCTCTAAGTACATTAGGATACATAGAACCCGCACCAATAATTCCGAGTCCACCTGCATTAGAAACAGCAGATGCCAATCGCCAGCCACTGGTCCAAATCATTCCTGCTTGTACTATTGGATACTGAATATTAAAAAGGTTCGTAATTCTATTTTCCATGTTTCCTTTTTTATGAAATAACTCCAGAACCAATAAGCTCCTCGTTCTGATACCAAGCTACAAACTGACCTTCCGTAATTGCCGATTGCATTTCTTCAAAACGAACATAAAGTCCATCTTTCACCTTATACAAACTCGCATTCCCCAATGCTTGTCGGTAACGAATTCTTGCCAATACTTGCATCTCCTCTCCAGTTTCTAAAGCCAAATCGGGTCTAACCCAATGCAATTCTTCATTGGTTACAAATAAGGTGTTTCTATACAAGCCTGGATGATTTTTTCCTTGTCCTGTATAAATTATATTTTCATCTACATCTGTTTCTATAATAAACAAAGGCTCTTTGGTACCGCCAACGGCCAAACCTTTACGTTGTCCTTTTGTAAAATAATGCGCCCCTTGATGCTCTCCAACAACCTTTCCGTCAGAAACAGCATAAGTATACTTTTTTGCCAAATATGCCAATTCTTCCTCTTTGTTTTCAAACTTAGGAGTCCCTCTTTCATAAGGAGCAAAGGTGGAAGGCACTTCTATAATAGCCCCTTTTTTTGGTTTTAATTTCTGCTGTAAAAAATCTGGCAAACGAACCTTTCCTATAAAGCATAATCCTTGCGAATCTTTTTTATCGGCTGTAATTAAATCATTTTCTGCGGCAATTTTGCGCACTTCTGGTTTGGTTAACTCCCCTATCGGAAATAACGTTTTTTCTAACTGCTCCTGCGATAACTGACAAAGAAAATAAGACTGATCTTTATTCCCATCTGCTCCTGCTATTAATTGGTATGTTTCAGAGCCATCTGTATTTTTCAAAACCCCTTTTCTACAATAATGCCCCGTTGCAACAAAATCTGCCCCTAATTGTAATGCGATTTTCATAAAAACATCAAACTTAATTTCCCGATTACAAAGTACATCTGGGTTTGGCGTTCTTCCTTTTTTATACTCATCAAACATATAATCTACAATACGCTCTTTGTAATCTTTACTTAGATCTACTGTTTGAAAAGGAATACCTAATTTTTCTGCAACAATCAATGCATCATTACTATCCTCTAACCAAGGACATTCGGAAGATATAGTAACAGAATCATCATGCCAATTTTTCATAAAAAGGCCTATCACCTCATATCCTTGTTCTTTTAAAAGATATGCGGTAACACTAGAATCTACTCCACCCGAAAGTCCAACTACTACTTTTTTCATACGTAACTATCAATATGCAAAAATACAAAAAACCAAAATGAAAAATATACATTTTAACGTATGCTATAATCTTACAAAAAGTAGGAAAATTCCATTCAAAAAAATCAAAAAATAGCAAACAACAAAATACAAACTGTTAACACACATAAATTAGCACTATGCAACTATAATTTTAAAAAGCTGAAATAAAAAATCATCTTTGCAGTCCCAAAACTTACCAAACTAAACCTACTAAAGTTCCCTTATATTGAAAGCATCAATACTAGGGAACTTTTTTTATGCCTTTTACCTTTTGCCTTTAGAACTTAGCGCAAAATTGCCAAATGAATTTGTACTTTTGCAGCTATGATTCCACAGGATACTATTGTTGCATTGGCAACCCCATCTGGCGCTGGCGCTATAGCTGTAATTAGAATTTCGGGTAAGGATGCTATCAGTTTAACTACTCCTTTGTTTAAGTCTATTAGAAACAAAGATTTAACAAAACAGAAAACCCATACCGTACATTTAGGCCATATTATTGACGGTGATAGAACCTTAGATGAAGTTTTGGCTACTGTTTTTAATGGCCCCAATTCCTATACTGGTGAAAGTGTCGTTGAAATTTCCTGTCATGGTTCTGCCTATATACAACAGCAAATTATTCAACTATTCTTAAGAAATGGGTGCCGAATGGCAAATGCCGGCGAATTTACACTTCGTGCTTTTTTAAATGGAAAATTAGATTTAAGTCAGGCGGAAGCTGTTGCAGATTTAATTGCCAGTGATAATGAAGCATCACATCAAATTGCGATGCAACAAATGCGTGGTGGCTTTAGTAACGAAATAAAAATACTTAGAGATGAATTGCTGAATTTTGCATCTCTTATTGAACTAGAACTAGATTTTTCCGAAGAAGATGTAGAATTTGCAGATCGCGAACAGTTTAAAGCATTACTTATTAGAATTCAAGAAGTTTTAAAAAGACTGATTGACTCCTTCGCTGTTGGTAATGTTATAAAAAATGGAATTCCCGTAGCCATTGTAGGCGAACCTAATGTGGGGAAATCTACCTTATTAAATGCACTATTAAATGAGGAGCGTGCTATTGTTTCGGAGATTGCAGGTACTACACGCGATACTATTGAAGACGAAATTACTATTGGTGGTATTGGGTTCCGATTTATAGATACCGCAGGAATACGCCATACAGAAGATGTTGTGGAACGTATTGGAATTAAGAAAACTTTTGAAAAAATAGAACAAGCACAGGTGGTTCTTTATTTGGTTGATGGCCAACAATTGGTAGCCAACAAAACAACAATACCAGAGCTAAAAATTGAATTAAAAAAAATTCAAAACAAACACCCGCAAAAACCTCTTCTGTTTATTGTAAATAAATCGGATTCTCTCTCTACAGAACAACAAAAAGAGATTAAAAAACAATTAGATATTGCCTATTTTATTTCTGCTAAAACTGGTGATGGTGTGGAAATACTGACTTCTAAATTACTAGACTTTGTAAATACAGGAGCGCTCCGAAATAATGAAACTATTATAACCAATACTCGTCATTATGATTCGCTATTGAAAGCTTTAGAAGAAGTAGAAAAAGTACAGTTTGGAATGGCTGAAGGTATTTCTGGCGACCTGCTTGCCATTGATATTCGTCAAGCTCTCTACCATTTTGGAGAAATTACTGGTGAAATAACTTCGGATGATTTACTGGGAAATATTTTTGCTAATTTCTGTATCGGAAAGTAACCGCACAATAAGGTGTTTCATGCCTTTATCCTGCCAGCGCATGATTAATCAAGTAGAAGGAACAGCAATTTTAGTAAAAATGCGCGCAAGTCAGTAAATTTTCATACTTACTTCGCATTTTTACTAAAGCTTGATTCAAGTTTCTAAGAAAGCAGATACTGAGAAATTCCTTGATTGTAAAAATTGATCATTTCATATCAAAATCAGATGAATTTCAAATTGAAAAATGCCGTCTGAAAGGTGCGCTCATTGTGAAAATTTTAGATAAAAAACGTATGCATCAAGTAGGTGCTACAAGAAGCAAACCCAACAGGAAATTAATTTACCTATTGGGGTTTGTTTAAAAAAACTACATCGTTTTTACAAAAAAAATGTTTTAAGCTTTTCTAATAGCTTAAGACATAATTCGCTATCTTTTCTTTAGTCATACTTTTAACAGTAGCTTGATTTTTACTGTAAAAATTTAAATAAGAAAAATCCTCTCCTTCTTTAGCAGAGAGCATAACAATTGCAAAACTTTCGGCATCATAGGTAATTACATATAGCCCTATTTTATTAAAATACACAGGTTTTCCTATTCGCTCACTCTCTTCGGGCTCATAGGCATAAAGTGCAGGTATACATTTAGCACAAGCGGCTATAGCTAATATTTTAGAACCATTATTTTCGGCTAACTGTATGAGCTTCTTCTTTGCTCCATCACGCTCAATAAATAACAAATGATACGTTCCATCTATTTTTTTGTCTCCGCAATATCTTGTCCATAAAAGACTCCTATAGCGGATAAGGATATGCCTAAAATTATTTTTTTTATGAGATTCATTGATTATCTTTTTTAATTGAAATTATTCTATAGCATTATACTTTTTTAAATAAATGACATTCCCTTTTTCATTGGAATACTTTTTGGCATCAAATACAATTCTTAAAACCGGTTCTTTTCTTTGGATTCGTTTCTTTCTAAAAAATATTTTTGCTAATATGAATGACATTAAAATGGATTTAAAAGTAAAGCGCTTAATGGAAACACTAAGCGCTTTATTTGATGAATTTTCTGTGATTTATACTTAAAAAAATCATATCGTAAAATGACAAATAAACAAGAAATATTCTATAACATTTCTTAATTTATATTTACCGTATTTCCACAACCTGAATTCTTACTATACACCTTTTGGCTTGTAGAACTATAGGCATTACTCCCACCAGATTTAGTTATTATTTGTAAATAAGCATCCTGACTACAACTCCATGATGCTGTACTACCCGCATTTATTTTTGTTCCTGGATTACGGCTACCACCAGTTCCAACATAAATAGCACGACCACTATTATTACGAAGTGTTACCGTGTTTTTTGACTTAGCTCCTTGGTAATTTCTTTCGTTTTGTTCTTTTCTTCTTTGAAGATCTTGCCATTCTGGAGTAGCTTTAACAGAATCGTTATATCTTTTTGCATCTGCCCATTCCGCATCTCTTTTTGCTTTTTCTGCGTTTCTAGATTCTTTTTCTTTTAATACGATTGCGTCCCTAGAATTTGAAATATTTTTATCCGATTGTTTTTCTTTTGCAGTTCTAGCATCTTGTTTTGCTTTCATTGCTACTAGGTAATCCGTAATTAATTTTCTTAGATTCTGACTTTGTAAAGCCTTATGTTCTGAACCATAATTAGCTTTTATAACAATACCACCAGATTTAAGTTTTTTAAGTTTGTCTTTAAAAGAAAGTTTCTTCTTTTTTTGTTTTCCATCATTATGTACCTCTGAAGAAGCACCTTTTTTAATATATACATCATCTATACTAGTATAAGAAGTACCATCCGCAGAAACACCTTTCAGAAAAAAGATATAATCCCCTATGGCAACAATACCGTCCTTTTTAGATGTATATCTAATTACACTTTCATAAGGATAGCCTTTACATGTAAAATTTCCTTCTACTACATCAATCGTAGTTTTTTTTCCTTTTTTATCTCCTTTATCTATGGTAGCTGTAATGCTATAGCCTTCACCAGTAGGAAGTGTTTTAAGTTTAAATTTCATAACATATTGTCTGTCTCCTATTTCATAGACGCCATCATTATCCGTATCAACAACAGTTCCGTACTCTGTATATTCATCGGTGGTAGATATATTTTTAAACAAACTCTTTTGGGCTGTCGTAATTGCAGAGATTAGTAAAACTGCTACTATCATTATTTTTTTCATTATTGTGTTTTTTTATAGATTGATATACCGCTTGCATCGTACAAGCGGTATGTATATTTGTTTAACTTTATTGAGATATAAAACAACTACCCTGTTGCGGTAATTGCACTAAGGTTAAGGCTGATCCTGTTTCAAAACCAGAACAGCTAGTTACTTTAGAGGTATCCCAATTCGCTAAGTTTTGACTAAAGGCAGCTGCAGTTCTAAACATACCTGGCATACTGACTACCTTGCCAACATTCCAGCTACTTACGTCTTGGTTAAATACAGGTGCTTCGTAAAACATATTGGTCATATCGGTTACACGACTAACATCCCAATTTCCAATGTTTACATTAAAATTTGTAGCGAAACTAAAGGTTTGATTCATATCTCTTACATCGCCAACATTCCAAGAAGAAATATCTCCATTAAAGGCGGATGCGTAATTAAACATGCGATCTATTTTTCTAACCGAAGACACATCCCAATTATTTAGGTTCTGGTTAAAAACAGTAGCATTAGCAAACATAGTTGTCATAGTAATTACCTTACTTACATCCCAACCGCCAATATTTTGATTAAAAGCGGAAGCACTACTAAACATATACCCCATATTGGTTACATTACCTACATTCCAACTACTAATGTCTCCGTTAAAAGAAGTTGCACCATTAAATAGTGTAAACATATTGGTAACATTGCTTACATTCCAACCATTAAGATTCGCATTAAAAGCACTTGCATTCCTAAACGTTCCAATCATACTCGTAACCCCAGATAAATCGGGAACATCTGTTGCGTTGTTTGTTAGGTTATAACAACCAAAAAAAGCAAGTTCCATAGACTCCCAGACATTAGCTCCCCATTGTTCTATGGTTTTTATTTTTTCTCTATCGCCTTGGTTGGTAAAATAGATAGCAGGGAAGGTTCCCGTAATTTTCACGGTATACGTTCCTGGAGTTCCATAGAGATGTATGGCATTTCCTGTTTTATTTGCACTTGTTTTACCATCTCCCCAATCTACAGAATAGTCGTACGTAAATGCATTGTTTGTAGGAATTGTAATTGTACCATTAACAGTAGTAGTTTTCCAAGTGGTAATGAATGCGGTACCCGTTGTAGGAGTTCCATCATTAACATCGGTTACATTAATAGTTACCGTAGCAGTGGTATTAGAAACACCATCGGTTACCTGAACTTCTACCGTATGTTGAGTAACTGTCTCGTAATCTAGGTTGTTGCCAGCTGTTAAGTAAATATCCCCATTATTGGTTCCTATTCTAAAAAGACCATGCGCATCATCTGTAAGGCTAAATGTATAGCTACTATCTGCATCTGTAGCACTTACTGTTCCTATAAATGTGTTGCTAGCAATATCTTCTGCAACGGTAAAAGGGCCGCTAGCTACTATTACAGGAGGAGCGTCATTTACATCTTCAACGATTATATATATACTTGCTGAAGCCGTTAGCGTACCGTCAGAAACAATAACTGTCACATCAAAACTACTAGCTGTTTCATGATCTAATAATTGTCCTGTGGCTAACTTTATCAAGTTACCGTCCATAATAAAGGTTGTACTGGCATTGGTTTCATTGGTTAGACTATAAGTTATGGCATCATTGTTTGGGTCGGTTGCTACTACTATCCCAATGGTACCATTAGCTGCCAAATCTTCTGCAATGGTAAAGGTTTGCGCTGCAATATTTGGCACTTCATCTACATCCGTCACATTGATGGTTATCTGTGCTGTTGCCGATAAATCTCCGTCGGATACCTGAACCGTAAGATCATGTGTTGTTGCAGTTTCATAATCTAAAGAAGTACCTGCTACAAGGCTTAAATTTCCTGTTGTAGAAATCATAAAGAGATTGGCGCTATTTGCTGTAATACTGTAGGTAAGTGTTTCTCCTTCTGGATCGGTAGCAACTACCTTACCGATTATAGTCTCGGGGCTTATAGCTTCTGATGCATTATGGCTTTGGCTTTTTATTATTGGCGCCAAGTTTTTTGGCGTATCCTCATCTTTATTACAGCCAATAAAGACGACTAATAATAAAAGGGTTAGTATTCTAAAATAATGTTTCATATAGTTATGATTTAAGGTTTGTTATAATGAAAAGGAGGGAAACTAAATATCCCTCCTTAATTGTTTTTGAAGTAGAAAAGTGGTCTTATAGTAAAAACCTATAAGGCGGATTTTACTATGGCTGATTTGATTTATTAAAAGTGATTTTACGTACTAATTGTTGCGTTCCATCTGAATCTCCAACATATAAACTACCAAAAGCATCTACAGCTAGGGCATTAGGAGCGTTAAAAGTAGCGGTACTAAAACCACCATTGTTAATTGCAGAAGCACCTGTTCCTGCAACAGTCGTAACAACACCGCTAGGTGTTATCTTTCGAATTCTTTTATTACCACTATCACTAACATAAACATTACCCCAGGTATCTACCGTTATACCATTAGGGTTATTAAATTGAGCTGCCGTACCAGTGCCATCGGCAAAACCAGCGCTACTACCGGCCAATGTAATTACAACTCCAGCTGGAGTAATTTTACGAATACGGTGGTTTCCTTGGTCGGTTACATATAAATTACCTGATCCGTCAATGGCTATCCCAAATGGCGTATCAAATTTGGCAGCAGTACCTGTACCATCTTCATTTCCATCTCTATTTATAGCTAAAGGATCGTTACTACCCGCAAAAGTACTTACTAATTTTTGCGGCGTAATCTTTCTAATATTCTGATTCAGTCTATCTACCACATATATATTACCAGAAGCATCAGCAACTACTTGTGTTGGGTTATTAAGCATAGCACTAGAACCATTACCATCTACATAACCTCTAGTTGTTCCTGCCCATGCGCTTACACTACCGCCTGTAGCTACTTGTCTTATTAAATGATTTCCTGTATCTGCAACGAAAAATCGACCTAAATACGTACTATAAGTAAAGCCTGAAGCAAAGCTATAACTCGCTACCGCTGCACTACCATTATTTGAATTTCTATTACCACTTCCAGAAAACTTAGTAACGGCTTTTGTTGTTACATTAATTTTTCTAATGGTATTATTAGAAGCATCTGCAATAAATAAATTGCCAGATGGGCCAATAAGTAAGTCCGATACGCTTCCAAACTGTGCGGCAGTCCCCGTTCCGTTATTATCTCCCATGGTAGAACCAGCAAAAGTAGTTACTGTTACACTGCTAACAGCTTCCACAACATCGGTAACATTAATGGTAAAGCTCTCCGCAGAAACGGCATCGCCATCCGAAACATTTACGGTAATCGTGTGGCTTGTTGCTGTTTCATAATCTAAAGTTTTACCTGCAGCCAAGCTTATTTCACCATCGGTGTTTATTTCGAAAAGATTGCCTGGGTTTAAGGGAATAGAAAAGATAATAATATCTCCTTCTGGATCGGTAGCTACTATGGTACCAATAACAACGGTATCCGCAATATCTTCTGCTACATCATCTATAGTAGAACCATCTGTGATACTCGGAGCTTCGTTTACATTGGTTACATTAATAGTAATATCTGCGGCAGCGCTTAAAACGCCATCCGTTACCGTAACTTCTATAGTATACGTAGTTTCTTGTTCAAAATCTAAAGAGCTGTTTGTAGACAAACGAAGCTCCCCCGAATTATTTTGTAACAGCTCAAAAATATTTTGAGGTGCAGCCTTATTAGAGTTTTTAGATGCATTCTGCGTAATACTGTAAATTAACGAATCTCCATTAGCATCGGTAGCCAGAATATTTGCAATCTCTGTAGATGCTGTAGCATCTTCAGTAATATTAAAAGTTTGAGCTAAAATTACGGGCGCAACGTTTTCGTCTACATCAATCACATTTACAGTGATTGTAGCTGTTGCCGATAAATCTCCGTCAGATACTTGAACCATTACGGTATGTGTGGTAGCAGTTTCATAATCTAAAGACTTGCCTTCCACTAAGCTTAAGTCGCCCGTTGTAGAAATTTTAAAAAGAGCAACAGTCATTGATCCAGCCGGTGCTGTAATACTATAAGTAAGTGCAGTACCCTCTGGATCTGTAGCGGCTACTTTGCCAATTATGTTATTTGGCCCTAAATCTTCTGAAAAATTGAAGGATTGATCTTTAATACTAGGTGCCGTATTTACCGGCCCCTCGTCATCTTTACCGCAGTTAAAGAAGATAAGTAGTGTTATAGCCGTAGCTAATTTAAAATAATGTTTCATGGTTTTATATATTGATTAAGAATTAGGTTAAGTACGTTGTATTTTAAAAGTCATATGCATCCCAATAGCAGAGGTTTCTTTTCAGAAACTCGCTATTAAATAGTTGTTTAAAACCTGTTTATATGGATTATCTCGAGCCTCGAATGAGGACGATCTGAAAAACACAAAGGTCATTATCTAGCATTAAATTAAGACCTATAAAATATTCAGTAGGTTCTTGAAATGTAAAGGTGAGAAAACCTATAAGTACAATTTCATGGAACTTTATGAAACCCAATTTTCAGCTTATGAAAAGATGTTTTGAACTAAAAATAAATTAGTATTGTTGCAAAAAGAACAGCTTGGAATGCTGAAAATTACAATTCCATCCGTTTTACATTAACCAACGGTCTCGACCCAAGGGTACGAGGTATTCTTCTGAAAAGCAATTTTTAATTTCGAGGCAAGCCTCTGGAAATTAAACCTTTAATGAGGAATTAAATAGTATTTATAATCAACAAGAACTCTTCTCGCTTCTCTTTACTTATTGAAACCGTTTTGCCATTATCCAGTATCATATACCCCCCGTCACTTTTTACATACTGTTTAATAAACCTTAAATTAATCAAAAACGAACGGTGTGGTTTGTAGAAATAAGGGACTTTCGTTAAAAGGTTAGCAAAATATTTAATGGGCTTGCTAATAAGGATCTTTCCTTCTGTAGTGGTGTCTATTGTAGTATACATACCATCCGCTTCAAAAGAAATAATATTTTTCAACTCAATAAACTTAATACCATCTGCAACAGGTAATCCTATTTTTTTAAACTCTACTAAGGATAAACTTTCTTTTAACTCTTGTAGTTTAAGACTTAATTGGGATTTTCCCATTAAAGCAATACATTTATCTACCGCTTTTTTTACTTGGGTTGCGCGTAGTGGTTTTAATAAGTAATCTATTGCTGCTAATTCAAACGCTTGTAATGCATGGTCTTCATACGCCGTAGTAAAAATAATTTCAAAATCTAAAGCTTCCTGATCTATAAAATTCATGATTTCGAGTCCCGAATGTTCTGGCATTTCTATATCTAAAAAGACCATATTAGGGGCTTCTGATTTGATTTTCGCTACCCCTTCTAAAAGATTTTCAGCCGTTATTATCTCTGTTATTTCTGGGCAGTTTTCTTCCAACAAAATCTTTAGTAAATTCCTAGCTCTTTGCTCATCATCAATAATAATTGCTTTCATTCTTTATTCTTATAAAATGGGTATGCTTAAAATAATCTTGGTTCCAGAAGGTTCTCCTTGTTTAAATAAATCTGTAATTAGAACGCCTACCTTCTGTTCTTTACCATGGTTAATTAAATCTAGTCGTTCTTGAGTAGCTTTTTCTGCAAAAGATTTATGATTCTTATCTCTTTTTTGATTTAATTCAACACTTCTTTTTCTACCAACCCCGTTATCCTCAATAACACATATAACAATACCCTCTTCTCCTTTTGTAAAAGAAACTAATAATTTTCTTTTCCCTTTTTTATGAAGCAGTCCATGTCGTATGGCATTTTCTAAATAGGGCTGTACCATCATTGTGGGTATATGAATAGTTTCATTATCTAAGGTTTTAGACAATGAGATAGAATAACTAAGCTCTTTTTCAAAACGTAAGGCCTCTAAATCTAAGTACATTTGAAGACTTTCTACTTCTTCTATTAATGATATGCTCCGAGAATCACTATGATTTAGGTACCGGCGGATTAAATCTGCAAACCTGCCCAAATAATCACTCGCCTCATTCTTTTTATTGGTTATAATATATTCTTGAATAGAATTAAGTGCATTAAAAATAAAGTGGGGATTCATTTGCGATTTTAGAGCTTTAAGCTCACTCTCTTTATATTTCTGTTCTAGTACTAGCCGACTTTGTGCTTCCCTTAATTCTGCTGCTACCCCCTCGGATATTTTAATCGCTTTTAATCTTGCAAAATAAAATAGTGAACTCAACAATATTAACACTGCTATTACTATTGATCCAATAAGGTAATTTTTATTTTGCTTATTGGTAGCTTCCGCCAATTGAGCTCTAGCTTCCGCAGCATCTTTCTCTGCTGCAATACGGTCTGTTTCATACTCAACCTTCATTCTGCTGAATTCTTTTTTTCGGTCTTCTTTATTTAAAGTGTCTTTTTTTATACTTAAAATCTCTGCAGCTTCAAATGCGTCTTTAAAATTACCTAAACTAGCGAATATGTCTTTCCTACTCTCATAAGTTCTCTTTAACCCTATAATGTAATTCATAGTTTTATAAGCTACTAAAGAACTATCATTATACAAGAGTGCTTTTTTAAATTCTTTTTTTTTCCAATATGCTTTGCCAAGGAGGAAATAAGACATACCTAAAAAATAATGTTTATCTGGAGTAGATTTTTTAATTGTTTTCAGAGATTTATTTGCAAGATCTATTGCAAAAGTCAAGCCTTTATCTCTATTAATATAAGCCTCACTCTGTGAATTAAGAATACCGCAAAGCGTAATAGTATTAAGATTAATATGTGCTTTGGTATTACTTGTATCTTTAATAAAAGACCTGCTAACTTCTTCTGCCTTTTTTAAATAAAACATCAACTCATCAAAACCTTTATTAGTATTTTCATAAATTATACCTATAATATGATATGTACGTGCCAAATCTGAATTGTTATTACTTTCTAAATAATACTCTTGCGCTTTTTTAACATATGCTAAGGCTTGCTTATACTCCTTTGCTTGTAAAAATAATATACTAGTTGAAACTCTCATTCTGTTAGTAAGAATATCATTTCCTAGTTCTTTAAAAATAGAAATTGTCTTTTTGTGATATAAAAGCGATTTACCGTTATCCCCCTGAGAATTATATATTCCTGCAAGTGTCCCTAGTGCTTGTCCTTGTCCTCTTAAAAAATGATGCTTTTCTGAATATTTTAGCATGTAATTAGCTATTGTCTCTGATGAATCTATATTTACACCCAAAAGGCGACCAGAAAGCCTAGCCAAACTATCTATTATATTTTTATGTATACTATCGCTGGTTGGTTTTTGAGCAAAAGATAGGTTCCCTATAAGTAAAGCAAGTAGTATTATTTTCTTCATTTTTCTAATAACCCGAGTACGTTTTTTCTTTTGAATAAATAATTAAGTTTCAATAAAATGGTATTCTTTAAACAACCAATTAGAACTATGAAAGACTGTTACAGAATCAATTTTTAAAAATACATTATAAACGCCTATTAATCTAAAAGAAATTTCTGTAAGTACCGTTTGAACTTTTGAAAACACAACATAAATGACTGAAATTCAAATTTTCCATTTTAAATAAGACCTAAAATATTCTAAGGAGATCTTAATTCGAAGCTGATTCTTTACTAATAAACAACAAAATTATTTTTATTTATAATTATTCTTAATAGATTCGCAAGAAATATATAAATTATTCTTATTTACTCTAAATAAGAATAGTATTTTTTCAAAAAACAACTAATAAATGAAAAACAAATCACTACTAAACATAGCTTTACTCCTATCGCTCACTTTTTCTTTCGCACAAAGCGGAAGCATAAAAGGTACCTTAACAGATAATACGCAAACACCATTATTGGGTGTTAATATTATAATTAAAAATTCGATTCAGGGAGCACAATCCAATGAAAATGGAAACTTTGAAATCACCAAACTTACAAACGGAAATTATACTCTTTCGCTCTCTTATCTTGGGTTTAAAACAAAAGAAATTCTATTTGCCATTACAAACAACGAAACAAAAGATTTAGGTAGTATTATTTTATATGAAGGTAACGAACTATTGACGGAAGTTGTAGTTGTAGGCGACCGTAAAAATAAATTCTCTCGTAAAAAAACTGCCTATGTTTCAAAACTGCCTCTAAAGGATTTGGAAAATTCGCAAGTATATAGCACCGTAACATCCGAATTGTTAGAATCACAAGTAGTTACTAATTTTGATGATGCGCTTAAAAATGCAACTGGAGTAGATAAACGTTGGGAAGCAACTGGACGTTCTGGAGACGGAACTGGCTATTACTCCATTCGTGGATTTTCTGCACAACCGGGTATCGTTGATGGAGTTTTAGGCTATACATTTAGCGCTATCGACCCATCATATATTGAGCGCATTGAAGTTTTAAAAGGGCCTTCTGCTACATTATTTGGAAGTACTATCACCTCTTTGGGAGGATTAATTAATGTAGTTACCAAAAAACCGTACGAGGGTTTTGGGGGAAGTATTTCTTATACCGGCGGTTCTTTTGGTACACATCGTGTTTCTGCTGACATTAATACAGCATTAGGAAGTAAAAACGCACCCTACTTTAGATTGAACACGTCTTATTTAACACAAGATAGTTTTCAAGATGCTGGTTTTAAAAACACTTTTTTCGTAGCTCCATCTTTATCATACCGTGTTAATAATAGATTAAATATTTCTGCTGGTATCGAATATTCTAAAACTAAACAAACAAACCCTGCTATGTTATTTGTACGTAGAGGCTATCCTGTTGTTGCTAAAAATATCGATGAATTAGGTTTAGACCGTAACAAATCCTTTACAACAGACGATGTTTTTTTAACCATCCCTACATTTTCAACTAGAGCTATTGCAGATTATAAGATTTCTGATACATGGACTTCACAAACTGTTTTTGCCAGCAGTAAAACAGAAACCAAAGGCTATTACCAATATTTAATTGAAGGTGCTTCGGTTGCTTTTTTAGCATCGCCAGATCCCGCCACGCAGGGTTTTGCTAATCTCCTACTACAACAAAATATATTTACAAGAATTATTGACAAAAGAGATTCTGAAGCCAGTACAGTAAATATTCAACAAAACTTTATTGGAGATTTTAAAATAGGAAAAGTACGTAATAGAATGGTAATCGGGTTAGACTACGTAAATAAATCTCTGGATACTAATAACAAATTTAGTAACCCAGCGCTTCCTGGTTTCCCATATTTTGATGCTTTCTTTTTACCAAATGGCGATGTATTTCCAACTCCATTTACACCAACAGGAACTTATGATATAACAAGGGCACAATTAGACCCCGTTTTCGATCAGATTACTGCTGTACCAATAAATACAGGAGCTCAAACTTTTGCCGCTTATATATCGGATGTTGTAAACATTACACCAAAATTGACAGCAATGCTAGGCTTGCGTTTAGATCATTTTGATCAAGATGGAAATGAAGATACCTCTCTAGATGATTATACAAAAACAACAATTTCGCCTAAGTTTGGTGTTGTATACCAAACTATTCCAAACAAATTATCTTTATTCGGTAACTATCAAACTGGCTTTATAAATTCAAATCCAGATATAAATATAACTACTGGAGTAGTCACAACATTTCAACCCCAAAAAGCAAAACAGTTTGAAGGTGGTATTAAAACGAACTTTTTTAGTGGAAGAATAAATGCTGGACTAAGTTATTACAACATTGTGGTGAATAACAGAAATACACTAAACCCATCCGAACCATTTGGTGCTCGTGCAATTTTAGATGAGATTATAAGTAAAGGTGTGGAGTTTGAACTCAATGCAAATCCAATAAATGGGTTAAATATTCGTGGATCAATTGCCTATAACAATACCGAAGTTACTAAAACAAAAATTGCTGCTTTACAAGGAACTAGGCCAGAGGAATCTGGTCCACAAACAATCTATAACCTTTGGACCGACTATAAATTTATTGAAGGTTCTGCATTAAATGGGTTTGGAATTGGAGCTGGTCTAGATGGCGCATCAAAATACTATACCATAAACAATGCTGTTTCTGGGAAATTTGAACTACCAGACTATACTGTTTTTAATGCCACTATATATTATAATACCAAAAAGTTTAGAGTTGGCATAAAAGCAAATAATTTGTCTAATAAAGAATATTACAAAGGATGGAGTACTATAAATCCGCAAGCACAACGTACGTTTTTAGCGAATGTCGTTTATAAATTTTAAGTGAATTAGTTTATGCAACTCTAAACATCTTTTTTAGAGTTGCATAATTTATAAATATGAAATGATAACTAGTAATCTATTTTTACTTTTTTTAGGAAGTTGGGTTCTATATAACACCTCGAAAAAAGCAATTTTGAACCAAAACTTTCACATTGAAAAATGGATACAATCTCACGCTTTCTTATCAAAGTTAGTCGGATTGTTTTTTCTATTGACTTCACTAAGTTTAATGACTTTAAACTTTGGGACTACCTCAGGAGTTCTATTTTGGTTAGTTTCCTTAATGACAATTTTAGGGTTAATCATTATTATAGCTCCATTACATAAAGGAAATCTCTACTATTTTTTAATTCTATTCATTGTCATTTTACTACTAGAAATTATTTAACCATGCCTGCAAACCCAAAATATTTAAATAAATCACCTTGGCAGCAATTTGCAAAAATATCAGCTGGGATTATAGGAGGATATAGTATCTGTATGTTTTTGCATATGTGTTTGCCATTATGGTTACCAAACCCAAAAGGTGTCTTAATTACATCCATTTTCACATTCTTTATAGTCTGGTGTACTCTTATAATCATTCCTTTCCTCTTTAAAAATGGTTGGAAAGTTTGGCTACTATACATAGCAATTAGTGGTGCTCTTTATGGATTGTATTATCTAGGCAATCAAAATAATCCGTTTGTATAATGAGTAAGAAAAACTACAATGTCTTTTTTAATACACATACGGTAAGCGGTATTGTTATTAGTGTTGCTCTTTACGTTATTTTCTTTGCAGGTGCATTTGCCTTATTTAAGGATGAAATTAAACTTTGGGAGGAAGGGACTACAATTTCACACACACAACGTAAAGATATAGATTTTGACAATATTCTTTCAAAACTCGATGAAACCTATGACTTAACCGGGCGTGATATACAACTGAATTTTGGCGGAGAAACCGATAAAATTTCGGTATCTATGAGCGCTAGTAAAGATTCGTTGGCTTCAAAAAAAGGAAAAAAAAGAACTTTTTTATACGCTGATATTAATTCTGTTGAAACTGTAACATACCCAGAACAGTATAGCTTGGGTGAGTTTTTATATCGATTACACTTTTTTTCGCAATTGCCTAATTTGGGAATATACCTTGCTGGGTTTGTATCTCTATTTTTTTTGTTCGCCATTGTTACAGGTATCATTGTTCATTGGAAAAAGATTATTCCCAACTTCTACACCTTTAACCCCAAAACTGTTTTAAAACGAGTTTGGACAGATGCTCATACCGCGCTAGGAGTAATAGGTCTCCCATTTCAATTTATATTTGCTGTAACAGGCTCCTATTTTTGTTTAAGCCTTTTTGTCTTGTTACCCGCAAATTTCTTGTATAATGGTGACCAAACCAAATTATTGGAAGATTTACGTCCTACAAGAAAGAACTACGAATGGGTTGCCAAATCTAGCCAAAAAGACACGCCAAGTTTTAATTATTTTGTAAAACAAACTGCCCAAAAATGGGACGAATTTCATCTAACTCGCGGATTTATTAAAAATTACGGCGGTACGAATATGAAATATATGTTTTCGGGAGAACTAAATGATAATAAGCGTTTTATCGGAATGGGATATATATCTTTTGATCCATATTCTGGCAATATAGAATTTGAAAAAGACCCTAACAAATTAAGTTATATTGAAGATTCTCAACGCCTATTTGGGCGTTTACACTATGCCGATTTTGGAGGTCTTACAACGCGAATAATCTACTTTATTTTAGCTTTCATTACCTGTTTTGTAGTCATTACAGGTGTTTTAATTTGGATTGAAGCAAGAAATAAAAAAGGCATGACCTTAAGCCAGCGCTTATATACGGCAAAAGTAGGGCATATTTATTTAGCAATCTGCTTATCTATGTTACCTGTTACGGCACTTTCGTTTTTGTTTGTAAAATTTGCTAACGGCTATTTTGAGGATAAACAATCGGCTATATATTACTTTTACTTTCTAATTTGGCTGGCATTTATTTTCTTTTTCCGCTTTAAGCGAAATAATTACTTTACCAATAAAATGAGTCTTCTTTTAGGAGCTATTTTTGGGTTTCTAATTCCAATTGTTAATGGCGTAATTTCAGGAAATTGGTTATGGACTACCTATGCCAATAACCAATACGAAATTTTAACAATTGATGTACTTTGGTTATTGATTTCCACAACTTCTTTATTCTTCTATTTTAAAATACAACCACAAGCTCAAATGCAGAGTACATTTAACAAAGCTCCAATTGATTATAAAAAAATAAAAGAAGAAGAAACTAAAATGCACGCAGAAATACAAAGCAATAAACATCTGCCAGAACATAATATACTTACTACAAAAAACAATAATCAAAATCACATACCAATGAGAACAAAAATAACTACCTTATGGACACTCCTAATCTTAGGATATATATTTCATCATATTTACGGGCTAGCCTCCGTGTTTTTTAATGAATCGGTTCTTATGGAAGGTGCTACGGGAGAAACCCCTTTTTGGGCACATCAGTGGCGTATTTTAATGGAAGGCTCTGCCTTTTTATTCACTTTGCTTACCGTACAGCTTTCCAAAAAATGGTTTAGATGGACTTCGCTTATTTGGGCAATTGTTGTAGCCCTATTTAATTGCTACCATGTGGTAGAGGCCATTTTACATGAAGCTACCAACTATTCAGAAATATTTATTTTATTATTGATGGCAGTTGCCAGTATTATTTTGGTAAAACAATTAAATATTTGGAGAAAAGCTCCTGAAACAATAGTCTAATTTATAACCATTGTAGACCCATATTTTTTCAATAACCAACCTCGATAAAACCCAATACCATTAAGTTGAGAGTAGAAATATCAGTCTGAGCGCAGTCGAAGATATTTAAATTCTTATTCCCATTGCGTTTCGACTTTAGCCTGTCTTAAGCGAAGAAGAATAGGGCAATGACAAAATAGAATAAATCTCCTTAACTTAATGATACTGCGGGAAATCCCAGAGGAATTACTAAGAAACAAACCTTTTATATTCGCTCTCCCTTTTAAAGATAATAATAATAATAATAATAATATAGGCAGAACTTTAAAAAATAAAGGTCAACGCGATAGAGCAGAAATTCATCATATTCATATTAAATAGAAAAGCCTTTCGAAGTATCGAAAGGCTTTTATTATGTGTTTTTTAGGTAAGATTAATTTCCGTAAGACTCGGTTTTAGCATCTTCCTTCATCTTATCATTCGGTAGAATAACAACATTTACACGTCTATTTTTAGAACGTCCCTCTTTTGTTGTATTGTCAAATTTTGGTTGTGTTTCACCATACCATTGTGTAGTGAACCTTTGTGCGTTTAAACTTTTCGTTTTTACGAAATAATCAGTTACCGCATTGGCTCTTTTTTTCGATAAATTCATATTAAGATCATCTGAACCTACATCATCTGTATGCCCAATAACCAAAACATTAGTATCCAAATATGAATTCAACACACTAGTTAACTTATCTAAAGTTATTTGTGACGAACTATTTATGTTTGATTTTCCTGTTGCAAAATAAACACCACTTTTTTCATCAAAAGTAATAACAATACCATCATCAACACGTTCAACAACAGCCCCTGGAATTTCGGTCTCTATCTCTTGCGCTTGCTTATCCATTTTTTTGCCAATTAATACACCCGCAGCACCACCAATAACACCTCCTAAAACAGCACCTAATTCTGAATTTTGTTTATTCCCTGTGTTATTCCCTATTATAGCACCTAAAATAGCACCCCCTGCTACACCTATGGCGGCACCTTTTTGTTTGTTATTTGTATTTTTTAATGCCGTACAACTTCCCAAATTTAGGGATAAAGCTACTGTAAGTGTAGCCATAGAAAGGCTTTTTATTATTTTTTTCATATGTTTAAAATTTTGTAAATGGTGAAAATTATTTAAAATTTTAAGAACCCATGTAACCTCTCATTACACTCGTTCTCTCATAAATTTATTTTAATCATACTCTTAGGAGTATTTTTTGATTAAAAAAATTAATGCTCGTTTCACAGTTCTATAGATATTACTTTATTTGTTTTATTTGTTTCGAGAAATGCATATAGATATAAAAAGGTTTTCCTTCTAAAGAAATAGTTTGTTTCCATTGCATAGTTTCCTCCGAAAGTTGTTCTAGATGTACTCTAAATCCATTATTTGTTTCCGATTTATGCTTGTTATCCGTAGGCTTTAATAAAAAATCGTACAATCCTGTTTCTGCGTTTATCACTTGAATTTTAAAAATAAAATCTCTAGAACCCGTAGAACATGTATTGTTGTCAATAGTATATATCCCAGTATTATTATTTGGAATAAATTGCCATATACTGCCTTTAAAACACTCTTTACTCGTGTCACTAAATAAGTTTACTTTAAAGTTTCCAGATTCACTGTACGTAATATTGGACAGTTCCCATGTTCCTTTCATTATTTTTTTGATTGCCGAATTACTTTTGTACCTCCGCAAGAAGCTAAAAATCCGACCATTAAAAAGAGGGCAATTGTTTTTTTATCATTGTTTTAACTATTAATATGCATTATTATTTGTTTTGCCATTTCACATAGAATTATAGCATATTTAAATAAAGTATAAGAGTATGAAACGCAAGAAAAATGCCATTATTGTAAAAACGAAGTATCTATTTTTGAAGAGTAGTAAAACTTTGTTATTATTCTACACTAGAATAAAATTTCATTAAAATATTTTTAATTTCACCAAAACATCAACTACCTAAACAATAGATAGTTATTAAATACGCTATCCGAAAAATTACTTTATTTCTATACGAAATAAGCAGAATTAAAATGATGGGATATCTATTAAAATCAAGGATGCTTTTTTGTACATAATTTCAAACATTTCTTGTGCCCATTTTCAAATTTATACCATAACTAACTAACAATCCATGTAATTTGTTTTCTTTTGCAGAGGTAAATAATTGATTAAAAGAAATAATAAAATGATCTGCAAAAAATATCTATTCCTACTATTTCTAATCTCCGCGTGTACTACTCCCCCTTCAGGCAAGGAAATATTGAAAAAGAGTATCGCTTTTCACGACCCTAAAAGTCAATGGAATAATTTACAGCAAAAAATAGCGATCCAAAGTAATTTTGTCTATCCTGATAGTTCTTTTTATAAGTTATTTATTGGATTAGACAATCCTAACAAGCGGGTTTCCTATACAAATACCACATTAGCGCAACGCGTTGATTTCACAGATACTTCTTGTACGGTTATAATGGGCGATAAAACTTGTGAGCAGACTGCTTGGACTAAGAATTTTTATCATTTTATTCTTGGTTTACCTATGACCCTTAAAAACGATGATGGAGTAGTTCATGAATCTGTTATACAAACTCTCTTTCACAACATTCCAAGTTACAAAGTAACCATAGACTTTGTAAAGGAAAAATGGTATTTCTATTTTTCTGAATCAGATTACCAACTTGTTGGTTTTGCTTTCCATAAAAATTTTGAGTCTAAAGCAGAAGAAATTCTAACAGAAGGATTGTTCCAGATTGATGCTATGAAACTATGTAAAACTAGATCTTGGTATATTACAACAGATCCTCTTACTCCTATTTACTCTGGTAAAGATGAAATACATTTTTCTTCTCCGTGGATAAACGACTAGCTCTATTCTAACATTAGCAGTACTCAAAGATTAATAGAACAAGCAAGTATCTAAATTTTTTGTATTTTTCGATAAAATAAAATAACTTCCATGAAGAACTTTATATCTGGACTATGTATTCTAGTTTTATTCTCTTGTCAGACTACAAATACCTCCGCAGAAGCTGAGGAAGAAGCTATCAAAGCTGCCATTACTGGGGAAACTAAAGCCTATATGGAAAAGGATTATAAAAAATGGGCTTCTTTTTGGGACCATAGCAAAGACGTTTTAAGATTGGATGTTACCAAATCGGGTTTTGAACAAAAACGAGGTTGGGAGAATAATGGCAAAAATTGGGGAACCTTTTTTAAAGAAAACCCTGAACCAATAACTTCTATTTTTGCAAATTCGAATTACCTTATTCTTCATGACAAACATCTTTCCTGGGTGGCATTTGACCAGACATGGACAACGGAATCTGGCGAAATAACAACTGCAAAAGCGACTATTACTCTCGTTAAAAAGTCCGATTCTTGGAAAATTATATCCTATACAGCAATTCAGCACCAATTAGAAGAGAGTATTGAAAATTCTATGGGGAGGGAATAATACTAAACCAAAAATTACCGCCTCCTATTTGGCAATAAAGGCGGTGGTTCTCCAGAGAAAGGATTCCATCTACTAATACTTTTAGCCCCCATTCCCCCTGCGTTAATAACGGCTCTATCGCCATAACGTTCCCGAATTTCATCTATAGCCTGTGTTAAATTAATTCGTTTTTCATTGTCCTCAAATAAGTTAATCTGGTAGCCTCCTTCTACCAAATGGCTAAAACGAAGTCCTATTAAACGCACCAACAAACGCCTATTGTACAACTTAGCAAACAGCTCTAAAACTATGCGAGTTATTATATGGTCCATAGACGTATAGGGAATTCGTAATTGCTGGGTATATGTTTGAAAATCGGAATACCTAATTTTAAACGTAATACAGGCGGTTAGCTTATTTCCTCTTCGTAATTGGTATGCCAAATTCTCTGCCATCGCTATCAGAATTGTTCTTAGTTTTTGCATGTCTGTAGTATCCTTATCAAACGTACGTTCTACAGATATAGATTTTCGCTCCTGATAATGTATTACGGGTGAATTGTCTATCCCATTTGCTTTCTTCCAAATATTAAGTCCGTTTTTTCCCAATACTCTATGCATTAATTGCATGGGCATTTCTTGTACTGTCTGTATTTTTTTCACCCCCAAATCGCATAAAGATTTATACGTTACTTCGCCTACCATTGGTATTTTCCGTACAGATAATGGTGCCAAAAAATAACGTTCCTCCCCACTAATAATTCGGATTTCATTATTAGGTTTAGCTTCTCCCGTAGCTATTTTAGATACTGTTTTATTTATAGACAATCCAAAAGAAATTGGCAAGCCTGTTTCTTTCTTTATCCGATGCCGCAACTCTGATGCCAATTGGTGGCACCCAAAAAACTTATCCATTCCGGTAAGGTCTATATAAAACTCATCTATAGACGATTTCTCATATAACGGTACACTGTCTTTTATTACATCGGTTACCAATTTGGATTGCTTTGTGTATATCCCTGCATTTCCTCGTAATACTATTGCTTCTGGACATAATTGTTTTGCCATCCGCATAGGCATTGCAGAATGAATTCCAAATTTTCTGGCTTCATAACTACAAGAGGCTACTACTCCCCTGTTTGATGTACCTCCAATAAGCACTGGCTTACCTATTAATTTGCTATCTAATAAACGCTCGCAGGACACAAAAAAAGTATCCAAATCCATATGTACAATACTTCGTTGTGCTTTCATATTTCTACTGTTTTAATAGGTTCTGTATATCTAGGGTCTTCTATTACTGCCAACCGATACATTTTGGAAACTTCAATAGAAACGGCTTCAAATTCTTCTACTACCTTACCTATAATAGCATACACTCCTTTACCTCTAAAAGGGTATTTACTGGCTACAAACGGAAAATGTACTGTATCTATAAAATTTCCACTTTGATCTAAAAAGGTTCCAAAATACATGCCTTTTCCTGTACTTGTTCTTGTATTTTTTACGGTTACCAAATAGCCGTACAACGTAACTATTTTATCTTTATGGCGTACTAAATCTATTGCTAAAACCGAACTCTTATATTCTTTTGTTAGTAACTGAAAAGGGCTACATAAAGGAAATCCCAACATCTCTATTTCGTCAAATGCATTTTCCAAATTTGTACAGTGTAATTTTGGTGTTTTATAAGTTGTTTTTTCGGTTTGAAATAGTGTTATTACCAGCTCTTCAAAACTTGCTTTATTTACTTTCATATGAGCATTCCACAACAGTTCTCTTTTATTAATTCTTGTAAACCGAAATGCATTAATTTTTATTAAAATGCTAAGCTGTTCGATGGAAATAGGAACTCGTTCTATAAAATCATTCAAACTTGTAAATACGCCATTTTTGATTCGCTCTATAAGAATTCTTGCTATAGTATTCGCTTCTAAAGCATGTAAAAAGTGAAACCCTAAATAAATAGTTTTGTCCTTAATAATTGTTTCCTTATTACTAGTATTTACACAGGGAGCTTCAATTATTCCGCCATGCATTCTTGCTTCGTTTACATACAACTCTCTACTGTAAAATCCGCCTGAATTATTAAGTGTAGCCACCATATATTCCAAAGGATAATACGCCTTTAAATACAAGCTCTGGTAGCTTTCTACTGCGTACGATGCGGAATGGCCTTTAGCAAATGCATAACCAGCAAAGCTTTCTATTTGTCGCCAAATATCTGCGGTTAAAATCTCGGCTCTTCCCACTGCTTTACAATTATTAAAAAACTGTTGTTTTACTGTTAAAAACTCTTCCCTAGAGCGGAATTTTCCAGACATTCCGCGTCGTAACATATCTGCTTCACTAGGGGTTAATCCGCCATAACAATGTGCTACTTTAATAACATCTTCTTGGTAAACCATTACCCCAAAAGTTTCGGGCATAATTTCTAACAAAATAGGGTGTGCTTCTTTTCTTCGCTCGGGTATTCTACTACGCAAAATATACTCTCGCATCATTCCCGATTTCGCAACTCCTGGTCGTATTACAGAACTGGCAGCCACCAATCCCAAATAATCATCTACTCGTAATTTTTTAAGCAACATACGCATTGCCGGAGATTCGACATAAAAACAACCTATAGCTTGCGCATTTTTTAAAATATGCTTGATTTGTTTATCTTCCTTAAAACTTTTTATATCATGAATATCTAGTGGCTCCAAATTTGGGTGGTTATACTGTACAATTTCTACTGCTTCTTTAATTTTTCCCAAACCACGTTGGCTTAAAATATCAAACTTATACAGACCTATATCTTCCGCTATTAGCATATCAAATTGAGTTGTTGCATATCCTTTAGGTGGTAAAAAAGTGGCGCAATAATAATGTATTGGCTTTTCTGCTATTAATATACCTCCGGCATGAATTCCTAAATAATTTGGGAACCCCAATATATACTCGCTATACCGAAGTACTAACTGTGATAATTTGTCTAAATTCTCAATAATATACTTACCTCTGCTCAGCATATCTATTTCAGATTTAGGCAAACCAAAAACCTTTCCCAACTCTCGTACCGATGCTTTAAATTTAAAAGTATTGTACACCGTAATTAATGCCGCATGCTTAAAACGATTAAAAATGAATGTGGTAATATCGTCCCGATCTCTCCAAGAAAAATCGATGTCAAAATCTGGCGGATTCTTTCTGTACAGGTTTATAAACCGTTCAAAATACAAATCTAATTCTATAGGATCTACATCTGTAATACGAAGTAAATATGCCACAATACTATTGGCGCCACTCCCTCTACCTACATAAAAGTAGCCCTTGCTTCTGGCGTATTTTAAAATTTTCCAGTTAATTAAAAAGTAAGACACAAAACACTTCTCTTTTATAATTTTTAGCTCTTTTTCTATTCTTGCTATTACTTCATTATCTGCTGTTTTGTATCGGTAGTCTAATCCGCCATAAGTCAGTTTTTTCAAAAGCCTATAATCTAACTGCATATTCCCCGTGTACGCTTGTTGGTTCTTAGGAGTCGTTTTAGAAAAATCGAATTCAATTTTACAACCCGCTAACAAACGTTTTGTATTCCCAATAAGTTCGGGATAATCGTGGTATGCTTCGTATAGCTTTGATAACGGTAACATGGTGTCCAATTCCTTTCCTTGTTCCGAAACTTCTAATTTACTTAGTAAAGTATTCTTGTCTATCGCTCTTAATAACCGATGTGTATTAAATCCTTTTTTACCTTGAAAGGACACCGTTTGTAAAACAACCAACTTGTTGCGTTTGTTATTCCATTCTGAAAACCGAAGCTTATTCAAATCTTGGGACTTTACTCCTAAAAACTCATTCTGTTTAAGACTGTAATTTTTGGTGTGCTCGTAAGGATAAATAACATAAGTATCTGCCAATTGTGGAGATCTATCAGGAATTTCATTTTCCGAAGCATGCAAAAAACCAGACAAATAACTATTTATCTTTTCGAAACCATTATTATTCCGAGCTAAGAGTACAAATTGTTGCTGTGCTCCGTTTCTAAAATCGACTCCAAGCACTGGTTTTATAGCATACTTGGGTGATAGGCGTACAAAATCCATACAAGCCGAAGTTGTATTAATATCTGTTAGCGCTATAGAACTTACCTTATTTTTTAAAGCAAGAGATAGTAAAAACTCAGGTTTTATGGTTCCGTAACGCAGGCTATAATATGTGTGACAATTGAGATACAAACTAGCAGATTTTACTTTTTTCAAAATTAACTACAATTTGTAGTTTTAATTGCTTAATTTTGTAGTATGTTGATATATTTATATGAAGTACATACAAACTAACTTAAAACATTTAAGAACCACCAAGAAACTTTCGCAAGAACAATTTGCCGAGGATTTAAAATGGACACGCTCCATGGTTGGATCTTATGAAGAAGGACGATCAGAACCTTCTATTGATAAACTTATAGACCTTTCAAATTACTTTAAAATTCCTATTGATATTTTAGTGAGAAACGATTTGAGAAAGGCAGAAACTACCTCTTTTATAGAAATAGGGAGTAAAAGAGTTTTATTTCCTATTACGGTTACCGAAGACAATGAAGAATTAATAGAAATTATACCTACCAAAGCATCCGCTGGATATTTAAGCGGTTACGATGATCCAGAATATATTGAGCAGCTACAAAAAATAAAGCTTCCTTTTTTACCTACGGGTACGCATAGGGCTTTCCCCATAAAAGGTGATTCTATGCTTCCTGTTAAAGATGGTGCTTTTATCGTTGCTAAATTTATAGATGACATTAGGGATGTTAAAGATGGTAGAACTTATATTGTACTTACTAAGGACGACGGATTAGTATATAAAAGAGTTTACAATAAAATTGAATTGAATAATAGTTTATTACTCTCTTCTGACAATAAAACGTATAAACCCTTTGAAGTAAAAACAGAAGATATTCTGGAACTCTGGGAATTTACTTGTTGTATAAACACTCAGGAATATGATGTTGAAGAACTAAAGCTAAGTAGTATTATTACTATGTTTCAAGAACTGAAAGTAGAACTTAAATCTATAGATAAAAATCTAGCTATTTAACTCTAAAAATGAATTTCAAAATCTATTCATTACGTTTCTCTAATCACATAACTCAAGTTTAATGTACGCTATTGTTGATATAGAAACTACAGGCCTTGGCGGAAAAGGCAATAAAATCACCGAAATATCCATTTTTGTATACAATGGAAAAAAGGTTGTGAAAGAGTTTACCACTTTAGTAAATCCGGAAATACCTATCAACTATAAAATCTCTGGCTTAACAGGTATTACAGATGATATGGTGCGTACAGCGCCAAAGTTTCACGAAATTGCTAAAGAAGTTATTGCTTATACAAAGGATTGTATTTTCGTGGCACATAATGTGAATTTTGACTACAATGTTATTAAAGCGGAGTTTGAAGAATTGGGTGCCGAATTTAAACGGAAAAAACTGTGTACGGTACGACTTTCTCGAAAACTAATACCCGGACAACGCACCTATAGCCTTGGTAGTCTATGTACCAGTTTAGGTATTAAAATTAATGGTAGACACCGTGCCAAAGGAGATGCGGAAGCTACTGTTACTTTATTTGAAAAATTACTCGCCTTAGATACTAATGGTGTTGTCCTTTCTTTTTTAAACCCAAAATCTAGACAAGCAACACTTCCTCCTTTATTAGCGAAATCTGTTATCGATAACTTACCCCACGAAACTGGTGTTTATTATTTTAAAGATAGCGATGGAAAAATAATCTATGTTGGAAAATCTAAAGACATTAAAAAAAGAGTATTAAGTCATATCTATAGTAAAGCCAATAAAGAACTGAAGCTATGTACCGAAACTGCTAATATTGATTTTACAGTTACAGGCAGTGAACTTGTTGCACTACTTTTAGAGTCTGACGAAATAAAAAAGCATTATCCAAAATATAACCGAGCTCAAAAACGAACTACCTATAGTTACGGAATTGGTACTTATATTGACAGAAAAGGAATAAAACACATTATTTACAATCGCCTGAATGTTCTTAAAAATCCGCTTTTTAGATTTTATAGTCAAACCGAATGCCGGGTCTTTTTAGAACAACTTTGCGAACAATACGAATTATGTCCAAGGTACTGTAACCTACAGCAAATATCTGGAAGTTGCTTTCATTACCATATAAAAACCTGTAAAGGAATTTGCAGAGAAGAAGAAACTACCGCCATTTATAACTTTCGTGTAAACAAAGCAATACAATTAACTGTTGATAATGCTTCCTCCTATATTATAAAAGAAGAAGGCAGAAACGCTGAAGAAAAATCTATTATTCTTATAGAAAATGGCGTGTACCAAGGGTTTGGATTTATTAACGACACCCTTAAAATTAATTCCTTTTCAAAATATAAAAAACATATTAACCCAATGCAGGATAACAACGATATTCAAAAAATCGTTAGAAGTTATTTAAAGCATAATGGGAACGAGCATGTTCTTGTGTTGTAATAGGCAAGCTAAACACAATAATGGACCCTCTTTTCAAAGGGATGACAAAGAGTTTTTAATTTTGTTTCTCTTTACCTTTTTTATCATTCTTGCGAGAGCAGAAATCTACACAATACAAATTTAATTCCCTTTAATCCTTTCCCATAAAGCAACTAAGATTGCCCTACCTCCTTTTACCTTTTTTTCATTTTCTGTAATTACCATTTCTCCATTTACCTCCTCCAAAAGAAAACTGAATGCAAATTTCTCCTCTGACGAATTCATGGATAACAACCCAAATCGTAAATCATTCAAATATAATTTGCCTTCCTTTCTACTAATGGTATACCAAGATTCACAGATTGCAATTAATCTTTTCACTTTAGAATCTTCCTTTAATTCTCCTAAGAAATGATGGTTCTTTGGGTAAGCCGTAAATACTATTTTTTTGTCTGAATCGAATATGGAATAATACCCCAATAAATACGCTTCTTCTGTTTCCACATTTGCTACCCACAATACACTATTTAAAGGTGTTGGTTTTACCGTAAAGCTTGCATACTCAATTTTTTGCTCTATCAAACTACTTTTAAATACTTGATAACTTACTCCCTTTAGAACTAGTGTAACCACCATATACAGAGAACTTATTAGTAAACCTGTTGTATTTATCTTTCTTCTCTTAGGGTTTGTTCGTTTATAAAACAACACGCATATTACGCAAAATAAAAAAGGCAGTGTGTATAACGGATCTACTACAAAAATATTTTTATATGCCAATCGAATATCCAACGGCCAAAAAAACTTAGTTCCCCAAGTGGTATGTGCATCTAGTAAAGGATGGGTTACCAATGTTAAAAAATAAAAGAGAGTCCACTCTTTAAAAGTAGCTTCCTTCCCTTTGTATATTTTCCCCATTAACCAAGCCATTATAGGCGAAAACAATATGCAGAAAAACAAGGAATGTGTTAATCCCCTATGAATTTCTAAAGCGGAAACGGTGTCCGTGAAAAATTTAGCCAATACATCTAAATCAGGAATTGTACCAGCAATAGCTCCCCAGAGTATCGCCTTATTCCCAATCTTCCTTCCTAAAACAGCCTCTCCTACCGCCGCTCCTAATACAATTTGTGTTACCGAATCCATATATTATTTCCCTATAAATCTTAGCCATTTTAAAAGCAATAATAGTAAGCAAAAGCACGAGATATTCTTCCAGAAAAAAGATTTTCTATTTCCAGAGAAGCTTCGGGAAATTAACTGTTAGATCAAGGGTTAAAATCCAAATTTAACATCTTGTGTAAGGGATTTGAAATACATCTCTTTATCAAACTTGTATAAGTCTGCTGGTCGCCTTTTTGTCTTTTCTTGCGTTGCTCCTATTTTAATAATACTTTTCGATTTTAATATTCGCTGTCTAAAATTTCCCCGATCTATAGACCTTCCCAATATTGCCTCATATAATTTCTGTAACTCAGGAATCGTAAATGTTTCTGGCATAAAACTCAACAATAAAGGTTTACGCAACAATTCTGCTCCAAGGGTTTTCCTCGCTTCCGACACCAATAAAGAATGATCTAAGCCAAGTATATTTGCATCTTCTACATTAATCCATTTTACATCCTTAAAAAACAGATTTGTATTTAAATTTATTTCTTCCGGGCCAATTACACTATAATAGCCAATAGTAATAAAACGTTTGGATATCCAATCTAACAAATCCTTTGGTATATTAAAACCTTGTATGCTGGAAAATTCACTTCCAAATTCCCTATGTACTGGTCCAAACGTACCAAATTGATAAAGCGGTAAATTTTCCAATTCTGTTTGCTCTTGCAAAATTCGTTTGGCAGCCTCATCTATACCTTCATCCTGACCTATGAATCCTCCTGGAATATACCAAATATCATTATTTAACACCCCCACTACGGGAATTTGCAAAACTTGTTTATAAAACCTAAAAATAACGCAATTAATAGATAATTGAGAAATAGATTTTGCCAAATCTTTCCGCATAAAATCAAACATTCCTGAAGTGAATTTTGCCATTTTAAAACGCTTTCGTTTGTATTGCAAAGCTACTAAAACTTCCATATTAAAATTAAAATATTATATTTGAGTGAAATTCACTCATAATCAAGTCAGTTTTCAATTAATTGATTCCGAACAAAAAGCACTCTAATGAAAAAAAAGATTTTAATTTCAGTTTTGGCCATCATAGGTATTCTCATCATCATTGCTTACTTTGCTCTATTTCGTACTAGTAAAAATGATATCAAGGTATTGGTATTCTCCAAAACCGAAAACTTTAGGCATTCTTCCATAGAAATAGGTATAGAAGCAATAAAAAAACTTGGCGCTGAAAACAATTTCATTATAGAAACAACAGAAGATGGCAATAGCTTTAATGAGGAATATCTTAAAGATTTTCAAGCTGTCATTTTTCTAAATACCACTTTCGATGTTTTAAATCCTGTACAGCAAAGTCAAATGGAACGGTTCATTCAGTCTGGTGGTGGTTATGTAGGTGTTCATTCTGCAACAGACACAGAATATGGCTGGCCTTGGTATGGAAAACTTGTTGGCGCCTATTTTGATTCACATCCTAATGACCCCAATGTACAAGAAGCTACTGTTTCTGTTGTAAACCCAAACCATAAAGCAACAGATTCCTTACCAACTTCTTGGAAAACTAAAGACGAATGGTATAATTATAAAGCTATTGATTCCGAAAATAAAGTGCTTCTTAAAGTAGATGAATCTACCTATAAAGGTGGCACAAATGGTGACAACCACCCCATAGCATGGTATAAAGAATATGATGGTGGTCGTTCCTTTTACACCGGTCTAGGACATACTGAAGAACAATATAGTAATCCTATTTTTTTAAATCACCTTTTAGGTGGCATACAATATGCTATTGGTCCTGGCTCCTTAATTGATTACAGCAAGGCATACTCGGAGGCTGTTCCTGAAGAAAATCGTTTTTCAAAGACTGTATTTACACAAAACTTGGCAGAGCCAATGGAATTGGATTTTCTTAGCAAAAACAAAATTATATTTATAGAACGTAAAGGTGCAATACATATTTATGACCTTCAAAAAAATGAAGATAAAACGATTCATACTATGAACGTCTTTTCTGGACTTGAAGATGGATTGATAGGTCTTGCCGTAGATCCAAACTACGCCGAAAATAATTGGATTTACATGTATTACTCCGACCCAAATAATAGTGTCCAGCACTTATCGCGTTTTGTTTTAAAAAATGATAGCCTACACCTATCTTCAGAGAAGATATTATTAAAAATTCCAGTGCAAAGAGCAGAATGTTGTCATTCTGGAGGTTCTATAGAATTTGGACCAGATGGAAACCTATTCCTTTCTGTAGGAGACAACACTAATCCGCATGAATCTAATGGTTTTGCACCAATAGATGATCGTAGCCAACGTTCTCCTTGGGATGCTCAAAAATCTTCTGCCAACACCAATGATCTTCGAGGTAAAATTCTTCGTATCAAACCAAAAGAGGATGGTACTTATACAATTCCCGATGGCAATTTATTCCCTCTAAATAACAAAAAAACTCGCCCAGAAATTTATATAATGGGCAACCGTAACCCGTATCGTATTTCTATAGACAAACACACAAAATATCTATATTGGGGAGAAGTAGGTCCAGATGCTAATAAAGATTCCATAGCCATGGGTATTCGTGGCTATGATGAAATAAATCAGGCTAAAAGTGCAGGTAATTTTGGATGGCCATATTTTATTGCAAACAATAAAGCCTACCATAATTTTGATTTTACAAATAACATGGCAGGCAAGGTATTTGACCCCAAAAAACCTCTTAATAATTCTAACAATAATACCGGACTGAATGAATTACCTCCAGCACAAGCTGCTATGATGTACTACCCTTATGCATCTTCTGAAGAATTTCCAGAATTTGGTAGTGGTGCTCGTAATGCTATGGCTGGCCCTATATATTATAGTAAAGATTTTACCGAAAGTGGACGTAATTTTCCCGAATATTTTGATGGTAAATTATTAGTATACGATTGGATGCGTGGATGGATTTTTGCAGCAACACTCAACAGCAATGGAGATTTGGAAAAATTGATTCAGGTTGTGCCAAATATGAAATTCAACAATATTATTGATATGGTTTTTGGTCCTGATGGTGCTCTCTATATTTTAGAATATGGCTCTGGATGGTTTACACAGAATGCTAATGCTACCCTTTCCAGAATCGAATTCACCAAAGGAAACCGTATCCCTGTAGCCAAAATATCCGCAGATAAAACTATTGGTGCAGAACCATTAACCGTTCAATTTTCTGGTCGTAATTCTATTGATTATGACGGCGACACATTAGTCTATAGTTGGTCTTTTGGTGTTGATGACACTCTCTCTTCTGAAACAACACCTAGTTACACTTTTAGAGAATCCGGCAAATACACCGTAAAACTAACAGTAACCGATCCAGAAGGAAATATTTCTACCTCGGAAACTGAAATTCTTGTTGGAAATGAATTACCACAACTTTCATGGAATATAACAAAAGGGAATAGTGATTTCTATTGGCCAAACTCTCCTGTTTCTATAACTTATAAGCTCGCGGTTAATGATTCTGAAGACGGTAGTCTTGCCGAAGGAACTCTAGACGCTTCACGAGTAATCGTATCCTTTGATTACTTATCGGAAGGTTATGATAAAATACAGTCGGCCAAAAACCATGCGGAACTAGCCGATGAAGCTTATACTACAGTAGGTGAAAATATAATAGGCGGATCGGATTGTCTTGCTTGTCATAAAGTAATGGCTAGATCTATTGGTCCCTCCTTCAAAGCCATTGCAGACAAATATGAAACAGACAGTAATGCAAATGCCATGCTTGCCGACAAAATAATTAATGGCGGCGGTGGTAATTGGGGAGAAGTACCAATGGCTGCTCATCCCGATTTAACTAGCTCTGAGGTAGAACAAATGGTACGGTATATACTTTCTATTTCTAAGCAGAAATCAACCATATCCAAATACCCTACAAAAGGTGTTTATATCAGTAAAGAGCATATGGATAGTAAAACCCAAGGTGACTATATCCTAACGGCCAGCTACACCGATCAAGGAGGAGGGGAAATTGCTCCATTAACCGCTCAGCAATCCTTTACCCTTAAGTACCCCAAAATAGAAGCGGAAGATTATGATGATGGACAATCCATGAAATTTTTCGTAAATGCGGAAGAGACACCTGGTGTAGATGAAGACATGACAATTGTTATTGGAACAAAAGGAAGTTTCTTTATGTTTGAAGCAATTGATCTAACCGATGTTACCGGCATTAAAGGCGCTTTCGGAATTGTTAGTGGAATTACCAAAGGAGGTGATGTAGAATTTAGAATAGGAGGTTTGGAAGGTCAATTAATTGCCAAACAAACGATTGAAGTGGGACTAACCGATTTAGGATTCGAAGAAATAACCATAGATTTAAAAGAAAACATTAAAGGAAAGCAAGATCTATATATTGTCTTTAAAACTGAAGAAGATGCCGATGATACTGTAGTAGTCATTATAGATTGGATTGAATTTACAAACAAGAATGCCAACTAAAATATAGACAACAAAAGAGAAAGTTCTAAAGAAGATTAAATTAAAAATTCGTGAATTGTAGTATCTTAATATGTAGCTATACTGTATAAAATAGAACTTTGTTGCTGCTTATTCTCTATTTGATTTTCAGCATAGTTATCCGTACTTTTAATAGCTAAGGTGTTTTTGTAAAATACCTTAGCTAACTACCAACTTAAATCAAAAAAATGAAAAAGAAAACTACCTCGACTTTCCTTTTGGCTTTACTGTTAGTCATTGGGTTTCAAATGCACGGACAACGATCCAAAAAAAGACAAACAATTACAAAAACAACATTAGCAGATTCTACTTTTTCAGGAATGAAATTCAGAAATATAGGCCCTGCCTTTATGTCTGGAAGAATTGGAGATATTGCTATTCATCCCGAAAATGAAAATATATGGTATGTTGGGGTTGCCTCTGGGGGTGTATGGAAAACAGTAAATTCTGGCACAACATGGAAACCTATTTTCGATAAAGTTACTTCTACGTATTCTATTGGCTGTGTAACTATTGACCCAACTAACACAAACACTATTTGGGTAGGAACAGGAGAAAATGTTGGTGGCAGACATATGGCCTATGGTGATGGTATTTACAAAAGTGAAGATGGTGGTAATACATGGAAGAATATGGGGCTGAAAAAGTCGGAACGTATTTCTAAAATAATTATTCATCCGGAAAATTCCAATATTATTTGGGTTGCCGTTCAAGGTCCGCTGTGGACAAAAGGTGGAGAACGCGGATTGTACAAATCTACAGACGGAGGAATAACATGGAAAAAAACATTAGGTGATGCTAAATGGACTGGAGTTACGGATTTACAAATAGACCCTAGGAATCCAGACCAATTATATGCCGCCACATGGCAAAGGCACAGAACAGTAGCTTCCTATATGGGAGGTGGCCCTGGAAGCGGACTACATAGTAGTTCTGATGGAGGTGAGACCTGGAAACAGCTAAAAACTGGTCTCCCAACTACATGGATGGGAAAAATTGGTTTGGCTATTTCACCACAACAACCAGATATTCTTTATGCTGCAATTGAATTGAATAGAAGAACTGGCGCTGTATACAGATCAGCTGATCGTGGTGCCACATGGGAAAAACGTTCTGATGCTGTTTCTGGTGGTACTGGACCACATTACTACCAAGAATTATATGCTTCACCTCATCAATTTGAGCGACTGTATTTGGCAGATGCTAGCATGCAAGTATCCGAAGACGGAGGAAAAACATTCTACCGTATGAATGAAAAAAACAAACATGGAGACAACCATGCCGTGGCATTCAAAAAAAATGATCCAAATTATCTATTGTTTGGTACCGATGGAGGACTCTATGAATCTTTTGATTTAACTAAAACATGGAAGTATATTGAAAACCTTCCCGTTACACAATTTTATAAAATTGCAGTAGATGATACCGAACCTTTTTACAATATTTATGGAGGAACACAGGATAATAGTACAGAAGGCGGCCCTTCTAGAACAGATAATATTCAAGGTATTCAAAATTCGGATTGGAAAGTAGTTCTAAATTGGGATGGACACCAGCCTGCTACAGAACCAGGAAACCCAAATATAATTTATGCAGAACGTCAACAAGGTGCCCTCTCTAGAATTGACCTTGTTTCTGGAGAAACAACAGACATTCAACCACAAGCAGGATCAAATGAAGATTTCGAGCGTTTTAATTGGGATGCCCCAATTTTAGTCAGCCCACACTCCAGTACACGTTTATATTTTGCTTCGCAGCGTGTTTGGAAATCAGAAAATAGAGGTGACAAATGGACTCCCATTTCAGGTGATCTAACCAACAAACAGGAAAGACTAACACTCCCTATTATGGGAAAACAACAATCATGGGATGCTCCTTGGGATGTTTTAGCAATGTCAAACTATAATACAATTACGTCTATTAACGAATCACCAAAGAAGGAAGGTCTTCTTTATGCAGGAACTGATGATGGAAACATTCAAGTTACAGAAGATGGTGGTGTTAATTGGCGAAAAATTAAGGTTAGTAGTCTGCCTGGTGTTCCTGCCACTGCATTTATTAACGATATAAAAGCAGATCTTTTTGATGAAAATACCGTGTACATTGCATTGGATAATCATAAATATGGTGACTTTAACCCATACCTGTTAAAGAGTACAGATAAAGGTCGCATATGGAAATCCATCGCAAATAGTATTCCTAAAAGAACTTTAGTATGGCGAATTGTTCAAGACCATGTTAAACCAAATTTATTATTTTTGGGAACTGAATTTGGAATTTATTTCACTGTTAATAGTGGTGCCAATTGGATGAAATTAAAAGGAGGAATCCCTACTATTTCCTTTAGAGACCTTGCCATTCACAAAAGAGAAAACGATTTAATTGGCGCTTCTTTTGGTAGGGGTATTTTTATACTAGACGATTATGCTCCTTTAAGAGAAATATCTGAAACTGCATTAAAAAATGAAGCCTTACTTTTCCCTACTAGAGATGCTTGGTGGTATGTACCTCGTTCTGCACTTGGATTTGATTCTGGCAAAGGAAGTCAAGGTGATGACCATTTTATTGCACCAAATCCAGATTTTGGAACAATATTAACCTATTATCTAAAAAACAGCCTACAAACCTTAACTGAAAAAAGACAGGCTAAAGAAAAGAAAAATAAAGATCAAAGTATTGCTTTTCCCGGATGGGATGCATTAGAGGCCGAGCGTAGAGAAACAAAACCGCAAATTGTGTTAACCATTACAGATAATAATGGTTCTGTAATACGAAAAATAAATGGCCCTGTTAAAGCAGGAATACATAGGGTTGCATGGGATTTAAGATACCCTGCCCTAAACGCAATTAGTTTGCAAAATCCTTCCGATTCTCCTAAAGGATTTATGGCTGCACCAGGAAAATATACTGCGACATTATCTAAAATTATAAATGGGAAAAGCACTCCGCTTTCTGACCCAATTTCTTTTACAGTAAAACCCCTTCATTCTAGTAGTCTTAGCACTGCCTCTACCGAGAAAGCCATTGCTTTCTGGAGGTCTTATGAAAAAACAGTTGGAAAATTCTCTGTGCTAAATATGCATTTGGGTAAAGCTATAAAGCGCTCATCTGCGTTGAAAACTGCGCTAAATCGCACTAATACATCCCTTGGAGACTTTGATAATCGTATACATACTTTACACCAAAATCTACAAGAATTAAACAGTAGCCTAAATGGAAATCAATCTAAAGCTCAGATAGGCGAAAAGACAAAAACAACAATCTCTAGTCGTATGTTTTCCCTGTATCTTGGCATAGACCGTTCTACTTACGGACCTACAAGTACCCATGTGCAAACAATGGGTATTGTTAACAGTCAACTTAACGAATTCACGTCTAAATTGCAATCTATTAAAAGTGATATGAATTCTCTGTATAAAGCAATGCTAGATGCAGGAGCTCCTTTTGTAGAAGAATAATCATTACTTTTAAACAAGAGTTCTTTGTTATTAACACACAGAACTCTTGTTTATTTCTACACCTTGCTTATTTCCCAAATTTTGGAATCCATATAAGGGTTACCGTAATACTTTGGTATTTATTAGTATCTTTCCCCTCTCAAACCTAGTGGTGTTTATGTATGTATTATTAACCTCTGATGAGAAATATGTATCAGAGTATTTACTGAATGAATTAATACTTAGCGATAGTATATCAGAAGCCTTAACTTTTGATGACGAAACAAAAGCGCTTCGGTTTAAAAAAATTCTGGTCGAACGCTGCCAAATTACTTGTTCTGTTAACACCTATATAGAATAGACTCCTCTAGATCTATTTAAATTACACTACTTCTTTTCCTTAATCATAGTATATACTTGGTGTTTTTCTTCTAGGCTAAAATTCCTATCATCAAACCAATCGTTAATACGAATTTTCTCATTTTCAATTTGTGCATTTCGGATAGCTTGTAAGGAGACTATATGCCAATGGGTTCCCCATTTTCCAGCAACAGAATAACCAACATCTTCCATTATAAAAGATTCTTTTGGTTCGTTTTTTAATCTAGTTCCATTTTTCAAAACAGCTAAAGTAACGGTAAGTCGCTCTACTACCGAAAAAGTATAGCGTGCAAAATCAGCAAATCCGTCACGTTTTACATTGTATACTTTATCTCCAACTTTCAGTTTGTCCATAGCTTAAAAAAGGAAGCAAAAATAAGAGCAAATTTGACAAATAAAATAAGAGTCAATCTAACTTATGAACAAATTTAAGCACGAAATATTATGCTACTAAATTGTCTGTTTTTCAATCAAAAAATGGAAGTGCCATATATTTAGTGCATTTTTGTAGATATAAATAGAATTCAATGTCTTTAGAAAGAGAAATAAATAAACGATCTGGTGGTAGTTGTGAAATTTGTACCGCAACTGAAAATTTACAAGTTTATGCTGTGCAACCACAGAAAAAAGGTGGTTTAGACGAAAGTATTCATGCTTGTAAAACTTGTGTGGATCAAATAGATAATCCAGATACAACGGATGCTAATCATTGGCGTTGCCTAAACGACAGTATATGGAGTGAGCAATTGGGTGTTAAAGTAATTGCTTGGCGTATGTTAAGTCGACTTAGAAAAGAAGGATGGCCGCAAGATTTACTAGATATGATGTATTTGGAAGAAGATGAATTAACCTGGGCTCAGGCTACTGGTGAAGGAGAAGTCCCAGAAGATAAATTAATTCATAGAGATAGCAATGGCGTTGTGCTTTCTACTGGTGATAGTGTTGTGCTTATTAAAGACCTTCCTGTTAAAGGCTCTAGTATGGTTGCTAAAAGAGGTACTGCTGTTCGTAGAATTTCTTTGGATCATGAAAATGCTGAGTTTATTGAAGGAAAAGTTGGTGGTGTTCAAATTGTAATTATTACTAAGTACGTTAAGAAACTTTAATTTTCTCACCTCGCTGTCATGAAAAAAATACTCTTCTTGTTATTTACCGTTTGTTCTATTTCTGTTGTTCTTTCTCAAGAATCTCATGAAAATATTATATGGAAAGATGCAAAACAAGCTCCTTTTAATTTGGTAGGGTTTGAATGGATGGACCAAGATTCGGTTTACAGAAGATTACCTGTACATTCCAAATGGAAAATACCAAAAGCGGTTAACAATCTTGCGAATAATACAGCGGGCGGACAGTTGCGGTTTATAACTAACAGTAATAAAATACACTTAGACGTTGTATTGACAAATGCATCTGGAATGTATCATATGCCAGCTACAGCACAGAGTGGATTTGATATTTATGTACAAAAAGATGGCAGGCAGAAATACTTGAAAACCGCCAATTTTTCTGCAAGTGACATTCATTATAAAACTATAATAGATGCTGGAAATTATAATAAAAAACAGCAGTTTACAATAAATTTTCCACTTTATAATGGTGTTGAATCTGTCCGTATTGGAATAGAAAAAAATGCAACTCTAGAAAAACCAAACTCATTTAAACGAACAGGAAAAATTGTTATTTATGGAACTTCCATAACCCAAGGTGGTTGTGTGTCTCGCCCAGGTATGGTTTATTCTAATATTTTAAGTCGAAAATTAGATGTAGAATTTGTAAACCTTGGATTTTCAGGAAATGGTAAAGGGGAGCCTGAATTGGCGCATATCATAAGTGAAATTTCAGGAGTTAGCATGCTACTATTAGATTATGAGGCCAATGCAAGTGCTACTATTCAAAACACAATTGAAGATTTTGTAACGATACTCCGAGCTAAGTTTCCGAAAACACCAATCGTTATTATGTCGAAAATTCGGTATGCTTATAATGTAGAAGGCAGTGATTCCTATAAGCAATTGATTAGCAATCGTGATTTTCAAAAAGAGTTAGTCTACTCTAGAAAAAACAAAGGAGACACCAATATTTATTTCCTAGATGGATCTACAGTATTAGGGGATGATTATGACGAATGTACGGTAGATGGAGTGCATCCGACAGATTTGGGATCTTACAGAATAGCCGATGCATTATTGCAAAAGATTCAAGGCATTTTAAAATCAGAATAAAGATTGGTATTCTTCTTTCTGCTGCTCTTATCTTAATTGCAATCTTAAAATTATTTCTGGTACTTTTTAACAATAGCATCAACACAGTTAATTCCATCAATGGCTGCGGAGATAATTCCACCTGCATAACCAGCACCTTCACCACAAGGGTACAATCCTTTAATTTCTATATGTTCTAAGGTTTCTGAATTTCGAGGAATAGAAATTGGCGAAGACGTTCTACTTTCTGGAGCATGAAGTACAGCTTCGTTCGTCTGATACCCTTTCATTTTTCTTCCGAACATCTTAAACACTTTTCGCAATCTAACTGCAATAAGTGGCGGTAAAACCTTATTTAAATCAACACTTACAATTCCTGGCTGGTATGATGTTTTAGGAAAATCTACGGACACCTTCCCCTCTATAAAATCTACCATTCGCTGTGCTGGTACTCGTTGTGTTTTTCCTGCTGCTTCCCAACATACCTTTTCTACAGATTTCTGAAAATCTAAGCATACAAAAGGATTTTCTGGCGTATAATTTGGCAAATCTTTAGGAGCTACACTAACTACTATTCCTGAATTTGCGTATGGATTATTTCTCTTACTAGGACTCCACCCATTAGTTACAACCTCTTCTTGTTCTGTTGCACATGGTGCAATTATACCTCCAGGGCACATGCAAAACGAATAGACACCCATACCATCTACTTGCTCTACTAAACTATAAGATGCTGGTGGTAGATCCGGATTTTCACCATCTCCATGATACTGAATCTGATTTATTAATTGCTGCTGATGTTCTACACGAACCCCAATAGCAAAAGCTTTTGCCTCTATTGTTATCTTTTTTTTGTGCAATAGATAGAATATATCCCTAGCAGAATGTCCCGTTGCCAAAACTACATCGGAAAAAGAAAGCCATTTTTCATTATTAATTTGAATAGCTTCTATGCTATTATTAGCCAACTTAATATCGGTAAGTTTTGAATTAAAATGGACTTCTCCTCCAGATTCTTCAATTGCCTCCCGCATTGTTGTAATTATCTTTGGCAACTTATTTGTTCCTATATGTGGATGTGCATCTACCAAAATAGTTGCATCTGCTCCAAAATGAACAAACCACTCTATCGCCTTTAATACATTTCCTCGTTTTTTAGAACGCGTATATAATTTTCCGTCTGAATAAGTGCCAGCTCCTCCTTCTCCAAAACAATAATTTGAATCTGGATTTACAATTTGTTCCTTATTAATTTTTGCCAAATCTCTTCTACGAGTTCGTACATCTTTTCCCCTTTCAAAAACAATAGGTTTTAACCCCGCTTCAATTGCCCTAAGTGCCGCATACAAACCTGCAGGACCTGTTCCTATAATAGCAATTTCTTTAGCATTGGAAACATTGGTTGGGTTAAATGGAGGTATGTTCTCTCTTGCTTCATTAGTTTGCCATAGTTCTACCTGAAGTGTAATTTTCACTGGTGCTCGTCTTGCATCGATAGATCTTTTTCTAATGCGCCATTCTCGAATATTTTCACTATCGAGTTTCGCTTTTTTAATCGCTTGTTTTAAAACGAATACTTTATCGTCTTGCTGGTCTGGGTATACAGAAATTTGTACTAATGTGCTCATGAGAGGTCAAAGATAGTTGAAAAAAAGTATTGAGATGCCCCTCTAATTCCCCTTTCTAAAAAGAAAAACCAAACTGAGGAACATCCTTCAAACAACGCTTTCTAACTACCGTTATTTCCAAATACTAACATCTCAATACTACTCCTACTCCTTTTTATCTTCCATAGTATTAATATACTGCACGTCTCTAATATTTTTTTGTACCGCAATTGCAGCAAACAGGCTTAATAGAAATGACATACCATAAAATCCTTTTTCACTTCGTAATAAATCCGCATTCCATAAACCAATAACCAATAAAACAATAGCGGCTATTGCAGAAAACCAACTTATGCCATAATACATATCGGTTACTTGTATGCCTTCCATTCTATCACGCACTGCTTTCTGTAAAGAAATTACTGCAAATAATCCAAAAAGGATTATGGTAAAATAATAACCTTTCTCATTTAATAACATATCTGCATTCCATAATCCGATACAATAAGAAGTAATTCCTGCTAGTAAGGCCGTCCAAGATGCTCCTATAAATGCAGGAGTTGGCTTTTGATCAAATGCTTTACTTGGTTTGTTTTTCTTCTTTACTTTCGTTTCTAAATTCTCTTTTGCTGAAACTGTTGTTTGATATTCCATAATTAAAAATTTAATGTTTATAGCGACTTCAATCGCTCTATTGAATTGCCAAAGATGTAGGGTTCATAAAAAACTAACAATACAGTTTATTTAAAAAACTGACGATATAATACTAAAATTACATTATAATAATTACTATTTTAGTACTTTACACAAGTATTAACTGATGACTATATGAATCATTTAAACAAACTAATAGATACATTCACGACAGAGGAAAGACTTTCTTTTATCAATTTTCTAGAAAAAAAGAACAAAAGAACAGATACCAAAAACATTCAATTATTTAAACTTTTAGCAACTAACCATACGAATACTAAAGAAATTTGTTTTCTCCTTTATAAAAAAGAAAATAGTGCTGCCTACCACGCCCTTCGTAAAAGACTTTACCAATCTATAATCGATTTTATCGCAAATATTAATCTAGAAAAGGTAAACACAACCGAGTTGCAAACCATAAAGTATTTAATTGCAGCTCGTAATTTTATGTTTCAAAAACAATTCTATATTGCTTTTAAAATACTAGATAAAGCAGAGAAATTGGCCAAGGAGCATTTTCTATTTTCTTTATTGAATGAGATCTACCACACACAAATACAATATGCCTACGCTACTCCTACTATTGATATTGACATATTAGTAGCTAAATTTGATCAAAACATGAAATCGTTATTAGCAGAAGAACAACTAAACATTGTTTATGCTAAGGTTAGAAATGCTATTAATAAAATTAGATTTGAGGGAAAAACAATAAATATTACGTCATTTTTCTTTCAAACTCTAGAGGAACATCATATAACTATTTCCGAGTCTTTAACTTTTAAATCGCTCTACCAATTAATTTCAATTGGAAGTCTCACCGCTTCCTTAACTAAAAATTATAATGATATTGAGTTGTTCTTAGAGGACACCTACCAGAAAATAAAATGCCATCAGCACAAACAAAAACAGCTGTATTACCATATTCAAATTCTGTATCACCTTGCCAATATGTACTTTCGAAATAAGAAATTTAAAAAGTCTTTACATTATTTAAACTTGATGGAAATACAAATGAAAGAACGTCATAAAAAATACGAATCCCTTTTTAAAATTAAACATCAGAATTTAGTTGCCCTATGCTATAACTACAGTGGAGAAATCGATACTGCTATTGCCATTGCAGAACAAAACATTAAAAAGAATCATCCAGATAAAGATGCTTTTTTACACTTACAATTGAGTTTGGCTATGTATTATTTTCAAAAAAACATTATTAAAAATGCCCTTCATCTTTTCAGCAAATTTAACCATCAGGATAAATGGTACGAGGAAAAAGCTGGAAAAGAATGGACTATTAAGAAGAACATCATCGAAATATTATTACATATTGAAGAAAACAATATAGATTTTGTAGAGTCTAGATTACTAAGTTTTAAACGAAAGTACTTTCCTTATCTAAAAGAATCTGGATTAGATAGAGTTATTACTTTCATTTCTTTGGTTGAAGAATTATTTAAGAACCCTGAGACCCTAACGTCTTTAGCGTTCAAAGAAAAAGTAGAAAATTCTTTTGTTTTTTTATCCAATATACAAGAAGATATTTTTGTCATGAGCTTTTACGCTTGGTTAAAAGCTAAAATTAATGGGACCAATTTATATGATACTACGTTAGAAATGACACAGCGTATTTCAATAAAAAATGATTAGACCAAAACTGGATATCCTAATATTATAACTCCTGTTGATTTCATACTTTTAAATTGAAAGAATAATTGAAAAACACTACTTTTACTTAATAATTTTGTAATACATGTTTCATATTTTTAGTAAGAAAAAATTTCTAATTGACTATTTAGATGGTTATGTAGATATGCACAACCACATTCTTCCTGGAATAGATGATGGTGCTAAAACTGTGGAAGATTCTATTGCTCTACTAAAAGGGTTTTCGGAATTTGGCGTGACTAAATTCATTGCTACACCACATATTATGCATAATTATTATCCTAACAATTCAATGACTATAAATTGCTCTTTGGCTATTTTACAAAATGAATTAAAGAAGAGTAATTTATGTGATTTCTCCATTAGAATAGCTGCAGAACATATGATTGATTCAAATTTTGAAGATGTTTTGACTGCAAATGAAATCATGCCCTTAAATGAGAATCATTTACTCGTAGAAATGTCTTATTTACAAGCTTCAATTAATTTTGATGACGCCATTATTAAAGTTGCTTCCAAAGGGTATTTTCCTATCCTTGCTCACCCTGAAAGATATGGTTTTTTACATAATCGAATAAGAAAACATGAAGAATACAAACAACAAGGTATTCTTTATCAAATGAATTTACTATCCCTTGGAGACTTCTATGGAAAAGAAGTAAATAAAACCGCACTAAAATTGTTAGATGCTGGACTTATAAATTTTATTGCCTCCGATGTTCATAATCTAAGGCAATTAAATTCACTTAAAAACATTACTGTTTCTAAGAAAACTATAGATCAAATTATTCCTATTATAAACAATACCATAGACGTTTTTTATTAAGTTCTCTCAGTGATAAAAAAAACACTTTATATTTAATGAACGTGTCGGAGTATTAAACTCACAAACGACGATAAAATAATTTATTGACTAGTTCTAATTAACCCATACTTAGTTTTACGACAAAACAAAAGCCTCTAAGAATAACATATCTTAGAGGCTTTTGTCTTTATAAATTTTAATCTCAATTTAATTTCTAATAATGAGTTTATAATTTATACTCCCATTACTACTTGTTTGCATTAAAATAGAATATACTCCATTCTCTACACCTTCTATATTCAACCTATACAAACCTCCGTTTATTTCAACAGACTTAGCATCATATGTTCTAATTAATTTCCCACCTATATCATAAAGATAAAAATTAGAAATATTTATATCTGAACTAGATAACTTTACTTCTACTTCTGATACGGCTGGATTTGGAAATAATCTTGCTTCTAATAGTGTTACATCTTTTATCATTGTATCCTTAACTTCTGAAATCAAATCACCTTCTGTAAAATTATTAGAAATAGATTTTTTTCCACTACTCCCAGAAGAATTTTCTGAAATAATTTCTATTCCTGATATTTTGGCGTTTTCAATTACTGAAGTCAAAACTATTGTTAAACTTCCGTCTGTAACGGACACGTTAGCATAACTCTCCACCACCGCTGTAGCACTTCCTCCTGCTTCAGCCACAATATCATAATTAGTAATTATGTGTTGTCCATTTTCAACATCAATATTAAATACTCTTGAGCCAATGCCACCACTTCCTAATACCCCAAAATAAATCTCTGCGAAATGAAGATTTACACTATAATCTCCTGAAGGAACTGGTATTTCATATGTAATATTCCCTGACAATGTATACCTTTCTGTTTGGTACAATTGATCATTGGTAGTGTTAGCTATATTACTTGCTGTGCTAAATATTCTTCCTCTATTACTATACTGATCATCTGACCAATCTGTCCCTTCAAAAGAATAAGAAGAACCTCCCGAATTAATTCTTGTTACAAAAGAAGCTTGTTGTGAAACAACTACTGTAACTTCATCAAAACCTGTCTGGTTCTCATCGTCTGTTACTGTTAAACGGTATGCATACGTGCCTGCGATCAAATCACTTACTGTTAAATCCGCTGTAGCAACACCTATTAGCGTTGCTGTACTAGGGCCACTAACCTGTGTCCAAGCGTATCCTGTAATTGATCCACCATCGGGGTCGTTACCTGAACCATTTAACGTAACACTAGATGTTGGCAAGGTTAGAGTTTGGTCTATTCCTGCATTGGCTACTGGTGATTCTTCTGTTTGACCACAGTTTGAATCTACTCCTCCAAAACCACTTGGCTCCATCGTTGTTCGGGTTATATATAACTTATCTAATCCTGTACCATCTTCTCGGTGTCCTATATCTATTGTATTTGAGCCTGAAACTAAATCGAATGTAACTAATACCCGACCGTTATCACTATCATGTACTTGGTCCCAAGTAAAACCACTCCCTTGAGATATTGAATTCCATTTTACCCAATTTCCATTATTTGCTCTAACCCAAAAACTATCATCATTATTTGAAGGCGCTTTTACCAATCCGTAAACACGATAGGTTCCGGCATTTACAGAAAAATTAAACGTAACCATTGAATTTACATCTGTGGGAGGAGTAGTATAATTAACTCCTGTAGGTGAATCAAGATATTGTCCTCCTGAAGCTGTAACATCATTAACCAAACTAAAGTTAGATCCAACTACAGCACATTCTGCTTCTAACCATACTTCATCTTGGCTTTGTACTCCAACAGTTACTGTAACTTCATCAAAACCTGTCTGGTTCTCATCATCTGTAACCGTTAAACGATATATATACGTGCCAGCTATCAAATCACTTACTATTAAATCCGCTGTAGCAATACCTATAATCGTTGCTATACTTG
>JAZGEQ010000047.1:0-5113 GCA_036478775.1 Cellulophaga sp. | reverse complement strand
AGCCATCGACACCCTCCGCTGAGCTACGGGCATCGATAACTAATCGTTCGAGCTGACCATTTCTCCTGATAACTACATCCCCGCCGGGCTGATTATCAGGACAAATGGCATCTCAACTCGGTGTTATAGCCTTCTGCGAAGGTAAGAAGCAGAAAAGAAATTTGTTGTGGAAAGAGCGGAAGCTGAGTGCTGTGAAGCTAGTTTCTGTTGGAGAAAATGAAGCTTGGACGCGGAGAACATAAGCTTGCAAAAAAGCAGGGTTTGACGTGGAAAAGTAGGATGTCGTTTTTTTAAAGTCCGCAGTGAAAATTTGGAAACAGCTAGAGCTGAGTTCTGATGTTTGCTAAGTTACGTGCTGAAAAAGGAAGCACGGGTGACTCCCACGGAATTAACAAAGAGAATAAGAACAAGGAAAACATAAGACAGCAAAAAGGAATGAGTTAATGTGGAAAAGTAGGAAGTTATATTTCAAAGTTCATAGTGAAAACCTGAAAAAAAAGCAAATAAAGTTAAAAACGGAAAGAAAAAACTGATTTCTGAAACTTTCAGAACTGAGTGCCAAGAATGGAAGTACGGATGACAGCCAAGCAATTTTTAAAAAAAGAGCAAAAAATATTTAAGTCCAAACTGTTTCGGAATGGTAAGAAACGAAATCAACTTCAAAAGGGCTAAAGTCGATGTCCATATCATGGTTTACGGATGAAATAAATCTAAAGTTGAGAATATAAGCCAATGGAAAGAGAAACTAATATGGTTAGATAAAATTGAGGCAGCAACTACTTCCTTTAAAAATGTCGCTAGCGTTCAGCATGAATTAAAGGTATACAATAAAGGTAATTTTGTTTAAGATTGTTTTTTTAAATATTATTTTACTTGACAGTAATTGTAAAGTGGCAAGTGTATGTTTTTATGATAAAAAAAAGTAAAAAATATATCTTTGAATGTACTTTTTATTCATGCTTTGTAGTTGTTTTTGTTTGTATGTTTGGATTTTTTTTGCATTATATGCTAGATACTATAACTATCGAATTTAAAAAAATACTGCCAATTAGTAATGAATATATAAAAATAATATCAATTGAAAACTATACTTCTATTATAAATATAATTCATGAATTCTTTATAGGCATAGTTGTTTTCTTGACACTGATTACTCCTATTATTTATGTTATGAATAATACTTATATAAAAACAAAGTCTACTTTCGATAAAATACGTAGAAGATAATGATAAAAAAAGAAGCTATTAAAATAGTCAGAGAAACAGGACAAAACTTTTTCATTACTATTATGATAATGGGCGTGTTATTGTCTGTTAATTTTTTTGCACCATTTTTATCTTCAATGGTTTTTATTATGCTTATTGTGTTTTATTTTGTTTTCGCAACGAGTGCTGCTATGGATCTTATCCATGATAAATTTTAATGCTCAGTAACAACTCAATTAATTATATTAAAATATTAGCTATAACAAGCCTTTTTAGTTTGTTAATTATAAATTTATCTAAATTTACTGACCTAAATAAAAATGTAATTTTAATTATAATTTTGACATTAACATTTTTAATTACAATTTTTTTTCGTAAAAAATACCTTGATGCCGAAAAACATATAACCTTAATTAATCAGGGTTATTTTAATGATGAGCCTCAAATTAAAAAACTTCCAATTGTGATTATCCAATTACTTAAATATTATCCAGAAAAATTTGGTGAGTTATTTTCTAAAACACAACCTTTGTTTATTAAGCTCATTGAAATTGACAATTCGTTCCCATCTCATTTTTCTAAAACCCTAGTTAAAGAAATAAAACTATCCAAATTAATCTTTAGTTTATATGAATTAAGAGATGACAAATGGCTGATTTCTGTCTTATTTGGCTTAAAGTTTACAATTCTTAATACTCCAGAAATGAAGCCAATACAAATAAATGAATGCACTGCTGTATTGAAAGCTGAACACAAATATGATAGCCGTACAAAAGAATATACTCGCGTTTTAAAAAATTGTATCACGAATGAACAGGTTATTATTTTTGAAACTACCCACTATGAAAATAGCGTATTAGATTTGTTGCTTGATGAGATTTATCACATTAACTTTAAAAATGAATATATAGACTTAGTTAGAAAGGCTTCTAAAAAAGGTAGGATAAAAGATTTAACTTACATTTATGATTCATGTATTGCCCCTCCTAAAAAAGTGAAGGTTGTATGAACAATACTGAACAGAAATGGATGCAATATTATCGTGATGCTGCACGTATGTGGCTAGATATTTCTATTATTCAAGAAGACATAAAGTACACAGGAACAACATATTATGCTGTGGATACTAATATAATACTTTTATATGCGGATCCACTAAAAAAAATTGAATCCGTTCGCGCGTTCAGCGATGAAAAATCTTCAGTTTTGGAAGGAATGGCTATATCTGTTGCTAACTTTATATTTTTTGATAAAAATTTAACGCATATTAATGATAGTTCTTTATTATTCCCTACTCCTTTAATCGAAGAGTTTTTAGATATTTATCAAGCAATAACTCGTTCTGGTGAAGATGAAAAAAAGAAAGCACTAATTGAAATAGATAAAAAAGAACAGTTAGTTAATCTTATAAATTCTCCAATTTCTAATGATGACTTAGCTGATTATTTAACCAAGGATTATCCAAACTTAGTACGTTACTTAGATGATGAGAATAGCTATATCAATTCTGAAGGGATCATTAAACGATTAAAAAAACTCGCAGAGACTGATAGCTTACGCAACATTGAAACAAATTCATTGGTACCTATCCCAGACCAGTCAGTTGTTATTAATAATAAACTAGGATGGCAACGTGAGTTAAAAAAAATACTTAACGGAAGAAAAGATAATATTAAACCACGTAATGCAGATCGTATTGCCAATGATGCAAAAACTTTGGCTTGGTTATCTTGGGTTAATCTAGAGCTAGATAAGAGAGGGACAAATTCAAGAATACTATACATAACAGATGATGAAGCTTCTTATGAAGCAGTTGCCGAACAAATACGATTAAAGAAAATTACCCATAATTTTATACGTCATCCCCGACAATACACACATTTTATTAGAACCCATGATTCATTTAAAGAAAATTCTGCTTTAAAAATGGATAAATTTAAGAATATATTGAACGATTTCTTAAGTTTATTTGCTATAGAACATAATGAATATATAAGCAATCTTCGTATCATTGTTCAAAATAATCATAAGAGCAATAATAAAATCATGAAAAGTATTTCACAGTACAGAACATTTTCTGAGAGTGAAAATGAATATAATAAATTAAAGGAACACCGTACAGTTCTTCTGTCAATAAACACTATATCAAATCATCTTTGTTTACCTAATCCAGCGTCAGCACTATCAGTAAAACTTCGTAAAAAAAATATTAATTTATTATTGCAAGAAAAACAGGACGCAATTTTCAAAGAAGTTGCAGAACAACTACGAATACTTGGGTTGCTTGGTGTTAGTTTTGAATTTAGAGACAGAGTTAAAGGACATTTACAGCATATAAATAAAAATAAAAGCCTTGCTAGGGGACCAGTTTCTTTAAGACGGAGTGAAGATAAGGGTGGAGATAAATTTTTTGAAAGTATTCATACACATGTTTACGATGGTGAATGGTCAAGTTTATTTAATATCCTAAAAGATAGCTCAAACTACATACAATATCTTATTGTTGCTTTAGTAGCAGCAGATGCTGGGGACTGGAAAAATGCAAAAGAATTTTGTCGAAAGGCGATGGAATCAGCGATAGAAGGAAAAAATAATGAAGCCCTTTATTTTATGGCAGTCGCATTACGTCATAGTTGTCGTGATGCCTCTGAATACAAAATTGCAAAAAATAATCTTACACAATTTAAGTTTATTTGGAGTAAACGGTATAAAAAATATGGGCGTATAGACTATCGTTTTAAATCCGAAGAATTAGCTTTAAAAACTGCTTATTTCAATTATAAGAAATTTATGCTGTCATGGGATGATGAATTACTTGATAAACCAATATTTAGTGACACTTGGAATGATTTGTTAAGACTTGCAAAAGAAATAGAAAAAATTGAAAACATAAATATGGACTCAGAACATATTTGGCATCGAATAAGAAGGCAGGTATATTCAAATCAGTGCTGTATGTTTCTTTTATCAAAATATGGAAATGATAGTGAATTTATAGAAATTGATAACAAGCAGGGAGAAAAATCTTACAATGCGTTATTAAAATTAAAAAAAATAAGAGGGTTTAGAACTTCCTATTTTATTAATTTTTTACTTGCATATATTGCATGGTGTTTAGATGCTGAAAATAAAACAGTTTGGAAAACTGCAGTAATTGAATCTAGAAAAGCATTGAAATATCAGCAAATACCTTATGAAAAAAATAAATACACTTATTTTATTACAATTCTGGAAGAATACGGTACAAAAAAATATTGGGATATAAATCTTGCCAATAGTATAAATTACCGATAAAGAACTTGCACAATCAAGGAGAACAAAAGAAGTTCGACGCGGTGAACATAATTCTGTGAAAAAGCAGGGTTTGACGTGGAAAAGCAAGATGTTTCTTTTTCAAAATTCATCGTATAAATTAGGAAAAAGCGAAAGCTAGTTTCGATATTTGCCAAGCTTTGAGTGGAGAAAAAAAGCTCGATTGTATGCCAAGGAGTTTAGAAAGAGCAAAAACAAAATCCTGAGGTTTACAAAGCTGATTGCTGAAAAAGGAAATTTGGATTACTGCCACGCCAGTGAAAAAGCGAAGAGCAAGAGAACAGAAGAAATGAAATAACTGGGGTCAGGTACAAATTGACCCCAGAATTGGAAAGCATTTCTGTTATTCCAAATTTTTATAACTTGGCAATCAACTTGCCTTTATTCTTCTAATGCGTAGTTTATCTTGCTGAAAAAAGTACATCATCATGCGTAGTCCTGACGCTGAATACAGCAAGTTATTTTATGGTTGAACAAAACCGCTATCGCGGTAGCTTTCGAGCCTCCTCCCTTAGCCTTTAGCTTTTCTAATCACCTCTTCCCCCTTAAATTACTCGTAATAAACATCCATTAGTTTGATACTGAAATCTCCTTT
>JAZGEQ010000046.1:0-324174 GCA_036478775.1 Cellulophaga sp. | reverse complement strand
TTTATAGTTTTTTAGAGAATACAATGTTTTCATATGATTTTCCATTGACTATAAAATTTAATTCTCCAACGTTTTTAAATTCATTTTTTTCATAGAATCTTATAGCTCTATTATTTTTTATATAAACGGAAAGCCACATGGTATCTAATTGTAATGCTTTGGCTTGCTCTTCAACATAAGTTAATAACTGTTTTCCAATTTTTAAGGGTATAAAATCATTTAGAATGAAAATTCGTTCTAATCGACAATTGTTTTCTGAAGCAACATTTTCTTGTATAGCATTTACTATTAATTTAGCATAACCAATAGGTAAATTATCTACATAAATAATATAGAAGAACTGCTTGGGATTGTTTATATTTTGTTCCGTTTTAGAAACTGAAAAATTTTCGTCAAGGTATTTTAATAGAATGTTTTTATCATTTATATAATGACCATGAGATTCTGCCCATGTTAGTCTTCCTAAAAGTGCTAAAATTTCTATGTCTGCTTTTTTTGCTTTTTTTATTTTAATCATTGCTATTATTTTTTATTCGTAATCTTCTTATGTGAAATCCATGCAGAAACACAGCGATTGTGCATCCTACTATTATTGGAGTAGCGTTAATTAATACGCCATAAAGAATGTAGCCTATATTCGCAATTAATGAAATTAACCGTAACTTATATTCACCTTTGGTAGACATAGAATATAGATTAATCACTAAAGCAACGTATCCAATACTATCAATTAAAACTGAGTTCATATGTTATCTTTTTTTGAAATTATAGTGTTTCATTTTTATACTATACTAATTATAGCTACAATATTAAGTATATTAACTTATCTTTGCAATAACGGTCAAAAATGATAGTTTAATAAAATGAGTGATATGCACACTTTTAACGGAAAAGAATATCCCTGTTGTACAAGTTTAGCAATGGGAATTATTGGTGGTAAATGGAAAACAGTGATCATATACCACCTGAAAAATAATACATTGCGTTATAATGAACTTAGAAAGAAAATACCTTGGGTAACCGAGCGCACGCTGAGCTTGCAGTTAAAAACATTAGAAAAAGATGGCATCATCAAGAGGAAAGTGTATACCTCAAAACCCCCATTAAAAGTAGAGTATTCGCTTACTGAGTTTGGCCAAACTCTAGAACCCTTGATAAAAGCTATTATAGATTGGGGGAATTATGTGATTGAGCATAAGGTAGATTAAGATAAGGAATTCTATTAGGATTTTTTAGAAGTACAATCCATTCCACACACATTTCGCTTCCCTCCTACCGTCGGCTCATATAATTAGTGTTCCATTACCTTTTGAGAAGAAAATCTTTAGAAAGAAAAAAACCAATGAAGATAGTAACAACTTTCGCTTTTAACCAAAGCTCAAGTTACATAACGCGGAACATTATAATACAAATTATGACGTTTTAGTTTTATAGGTATTTTGCCATTTATAAGTTATAATTCTATACTATGTAAAATATCCAAGAATACTTAGTTCTTCGTAAGAATCCTTTGTACTTGGGTCATTAAACATTCGGGTTTAAATTATAGCCTAATTTTAACATTCTGAATCCGTTCAATATTTTTTAAATACGCGCGGTTGTCAAGTAACTTCAGAACTATAAATTTTTCCTATAATTAGTCGCTATGTAAAATTGCCTCTTGCCAAAATCGCTCGTATTGTTTTTTAAAACTTAAAGCTGAAAAAGCTTTTATTTTACACACAATTTTCCAAAGCTTACAGCCGCACAAAAGCTATTTTTAGATTTATTCAAAATTTGTAAGTTCAATTAAGTTCTCTTTGTATTTTTTTTAAATAACATTTTCGTAAACTTTCCACAAGAGCATAAATTTTGTGAAATTGAGTTTTTACGAGATTCACTAACTCCATTAAAGCCTTAAGAATTAATTAATAAAGTGAGTAAAAATAAAATTATATACACTTGTCTATTTATAACTATTATTGAAGTTTCTTTTGTTTAGTACTATTAATATTATGTAAAATAGAAATTATACATTTTGAACTTTTAAATCTTGAATTATTTTCTTTTTTCCTTGATGAAAAAAGAAATTTAAAGAATGTGTTTCAAAAAATTGATACTCAATCAATTCTTTTAAATAGTATATAATTTCGGAAACAATTACGACTCCTTTCACTATAATTTTAGGATAGATTGGCACTTATTAAGATAGTTTTTAGAAGTGTTTTAAAATTGAAGAAACTTAAGGATATGTATTGCTATTTCCATAAAAATTTACATTCCTCTCTCCTATTTTTGTGGAAATTATAAAATAAGATAAATTGAAATTTTTAAATGAAAACGCAAAACTTAGTTACTGACTTAAAAGAAAATCAAATAAATTTACCTGAAACTTATTTCTATTTTCTGAATTGGTGAAAAACACATAACCGACTTTCTTTTCTTTATTGAACATATAAAAAGCAGTATTGCTTGTATTATCGCCTCCATGAGAATAATTAGTACCATAATCAGATTCTTCTATGGCAATCCCTAAACCATATTTTTGTTCATTTGATCTTTTAGTTGCCAATTTCCTTGATTGTATTTTCAACAGCTCTTTGTTGCTTTTTTCTGATACTATCTTATTATTTAAAATCGCGATTAAAAGATTAGCATATTCTTTAGATTCAGTTTGTAAACTTGCTGAAGCTTGAAAATCTGGGTTTTTTGAACTGGCGCTATATCCTTTATTTAACTTTCCTCCAAAATGACCATTAACTCTGTGCTTTTCAATATAGTCGTTCCAAACAAAACTACTGTTATTCATTTCTAGAGGTTCAAAAATTTCTTTTTTTATCAAACCTTGTAATTCGTTCTTTTTTAAACCTTTAAGATGTGCTATTACAAGAGCCAAATATTCATAACCCTCTCCTGAATATTGAAATTTAGTCCCAGGCTTAAATTTTATAGTTAGCTTACTTTTAGGGTTATAATTTCCTTGTTCATCAAGAAATCTCCAATTTGGGAATCCACTTGTATGAGATAATACCATTCTAGCAGTAATAGATTTATATCGCTCATCATAAGAAATGTCAGGATATTCCATATAAGCATATAGAGGTGTATCCAAATCAAGAATTCCATCATCTACCATTTTCATTGTAAAAAAACTAAATACGGTTTTAGACATAGAAGCAGCATCAAAAATAGTAGAGGCATCTACTTTTTCTTGAGTTTCAATATTTTTAACTCCCAATGCAGAATGATATACTATTTTATCATCATTTATGAATGCTATAGAAAGTCCTGGCATATTTAGCGAGTCCATTTGATGTTTTATAAAAGCATCCATTTTATATTTAGGAATGTAACTTTCATTAAAAGACTGGATAGAATCTTGATTTTTAGGCTTAAATGAAATAGACAGAGTTGCGTAACTTGGTATAGAAATTAATACTGTTAATAAAGAGGTAAATAACACATGTTTTAATTTCGTTTTTTGTTGCTGTAACATTTTTTACTGTTTTTAATTGATTTATAATATAACGACACTGTTTCCAAACAAAATCCATACGCCTTGCATTTAATGGTTTTGCTTTTTTTTCTAAAAATGGTATTTAACCCTATATCATCAACTTTTAGAATAGGATAAAGAACGTCTTATACCAATTTAAGCGAATCACTTATCTATATACTCTAATCTCACTAAAAAAGCTTCTGTCATTTTTTGTACGGTCTTGCGAGCCTCAGGATTATTGAAGAAATGACCAACGTTCTCAAATATTTTATATTCATAATCATTACCAAGAGCATCCATTTTATCTCTAAACGCTGTAAATTCAGCAATCGGGGCTAAATGATCATCTGTACCATGAAAAAAGATAGCAGGAACAAGGTTTTTATCTAGCTGATGAAATGTAGAAATGGATTCTGCCTTTTGTTCTGAATTTATTGCAAACCAATTGCTTTTTAGCATATTGTTAGATGCAGAATGTACAATAATGGCATTGGGTTTAGCGCTCAATCCAGAATCATCTGTTTCTTCGTACTCGTTTAAAATAGCTGTACATGCTGCTAAATGGGCGCCTGCTGAAAACCCTGCCGCAACTATTTTATTTGGATTTATACCTAGCGATTTAGCTTGTTTTCTTGTCCATAGAATTGCAGATTTTGCGTCTCTTACACAATCTAAAATAGTTGACTGATGTATATTAATTAATCGATACTCAAAAGAAATTGCTACCATTCCTTTAGAACTATAATTTTTACATCTGTCATATCCCCATTCAGGTGTACCTATTGCCCATCCACCACCATGAAAAAATAAATACCCAGGTCTCTGATCACCTTCTTTAAAATCTTGTGGATAAAAAATATGCGCTTCAAGTTCAATATTCCCTATTTTTTTATAAATTTTGATTGTACTTGGTTCTTTTCGTTCTTCAATACCCTTTTGAAAACGACCTTCAATCTGCTTTATAAATTTAGGGTTTTTACAGTTTTCTCTAAATTTTGGCATTAAATCTTTAAGGTATGAAATACCATAATCATCCATACTTTTATTAAGATGTTCTTTAAATAAATAATCCTTAATCTCTTGATGTGCTTCTAACTGTTGTATTTGTGCATACCTCGGATGTATTTTTTCAATTGGTGCATCAAAATAATTACCCTGTTTATATTCGCTGGCAGGTTGCGCATTCATGTATGCATCTAAGAACATTACATAATCTAGCGATTTTAATAATGCAGGATTATTAAAACTCCCCTTAGCAATATCTTGGTAATATGTCTTTTTTATAGGAAGGTTTTCATTAGTACGCTGCTTGAATAACGGAGGGTGAACTATTTTATAGAGTTTGTTTCTATATGCTATATCTGATAGTACTTTTTGTTCAAAAATCTCATTTACAGTATTACGCTGCTTAAATTTTTTATGCTTATTAACATAAACCAGTTCTAAAGAATCTAAAATAAAATTAATAGCAGCAGAAGACTGACTATAAAATTCAATACCATTAATATATTTTCGGTTTGAATTAATCATATCCCTCATCGATTTTAAATGATTGTTTTGTTTTTCACCCCTACCAGAAAATATAGTTTCTGAATTAAAGTCAATATTAAGTGAATCATTTGGAGAAAGGAATAATTGGATTTCATTTGATTCGTGAGAGAGGGTATAAAAATCAGCCTTTTTAATTGGTAACTTTATTTGGAACGTACCATCAACGTTTAAGTTAATAATAGTATCTCCTATATTAACTCTATTTATCCAAGGATCAATAAGAGATATTGCTCCGTTTTTTAATTTAATTTTTTTTGACCAGTTGATATCGACCTTTCCAGTTATAACTGCCGAATCTATTTTCTGATTGGTTTTACATGAAAATAATGCTATGCTTAATCCTAATAGGATATATACTATTTTAGTATTCATTTGGTTTCGTTTTGGGTAATTTATTTGATGTTAATTATACGTTTTATGAAGCTGAATATCTAAACTAGATTACAGTAAAGTATTCCATAGTTATTGGATGTATTTATGTTTTTTTAAAAAGGCATCCATTTTCTTTTGAGCATCAAGCCTCGTTTTTTCATCGGGGTTTGGCCATCCATCGTCAGGTTCTGAAGAGGGTGTAAAGAGATGTCCAACGCCATCATAGACAATCAATTCACATTCATTTTTATATGTATCCATATTGTTCTTAAATAATTCTGAACCTTTTAATGGAGTTACAGTATCCTCTTTTCCAATTACAATTATTGTCGGTGGAGTCTCTTTTGACACAAATTCTGCTGGAGAAATATTTTTTACATTGATTTTATCTAATAATCTTTTTTGAAAATTTCGATACAGGAGTAAAGAAAGTGCAGGCGATTTTAAAAGCAATAAATTTGGCTTACTAGATATTGTTTCTTCTGGTGCATGTAAATTATCGAAAACAGCGGCACAAGCAGCAAGATGAGCACCAGCAGACCAGCCGTAAGCGGCTATTTTATTTTGATTAATAGAAAAATCGGTTGCATTTTTTCGAACCCATCGAATAGCTTTTTGTGCATCAAGTACCGATTCGTATGGGGTAATATTTTTATCTAAATCTTGCAGTCTATATTGTACAGAAAAGGCTACTATTCCTTTACTCGCATAATGTTTAGCATTACTAAATCCCCAAGCAGCTTCTCCCATAGACCAACCGCCTCCATGAAATATTACTATTGCTGGGTATTTTTTATTAGGATTATAATCTGAAGGAAGAATACGATAGATTTTTAATTGTTCTTTATTGTCGTAAATGAACTCCTCTATTTTTAAGGAATCAGATTTTACTTGTGCGCTTGTTAAAAAGCTTATAAAAAAAATAGTTATACTGAATATTATATTTACTGTTGGGTTTTTCATGATATTAAATATTGATTAAGATAGTAATTATTGGTATGATTTGCTTACTCGTGAATAGTCCCCATTTTTATCTAAAAAAATTAAGCTTTTACCAGGTTCTTTAGGAAGTATAATCAAAAGAGAAATATCTGGTGCTAAAAAAGTGTTTTCATCTACAGGAATGAGTTGATGTCTTTCATTATCTATTTGAATGAATAATTTTTTGTATTCTTTGGTAATTATAACAAAGTGGTTATTCCAATCGTATTGACCTGTATATTCATTAAAATCTTTGTCTCCAATATTATAAACTTCATAGGCTGATGGCTTAAAATAATCCCAATTATATTCTTCAGCAACTGCTCTTTGTATATGATTGAACAAATCTTAAGTGTTCACTCCATTTGCCATAATAATTACAGCTTGTTCTTTTTTCACAGAACCAAAAATGACAGAAGTAAAACCATAATTTTGTCCGGTATGTCTAAAAGAGATATCATCTACATTACGTTTCCAATTCAATATAGTAAATCCTAGTTTCTCGAGGTTGCCTCCCTTATTAAATACCTTATTGGTCATTTCTTGAGAAAGTAGTTTATGAGTCCCCCTATTATGATCGTTAAGTAGTGTATACGTGAATCTAGCCAAGTCGTCAGGGGTTGTCCATATACCTCCAGCAGATTTAAAAGTAATTATGTTATAAGGATGGGGTTGTAAATTTTCTGAATACCCAGTAGCTTTTGTAGCCATAAGTCGTTTAGGAATTGGTTGTTCGAATGAACTACTTTTCATTTCACTTGGTTTAAGAACCAATTCATCTATAATATTTTCAAACTTCTTATCGGTAACATCTTCCATCAATTTTTCTAGAATTAAATATCCAGGATTAGAGTATCTATATTTTTCACCAGGAACAGAAACTAATTTTACAGCTGGATGATGAGAAGGCTTTTCTCCTCTTAATGTTTGCTCTATTGTAGGTAAGGCTTCATAGGGCATATAATTTGCTCCATAATATCTATTAAATCCTGAAGTATGACCAATAAGTCTTCGAAGCGTAACTTTTTCTTTTTTGGTAAATTCGTTGATTGGCACTTTCCACCCTATAAGTTTATTGTTTACATCTTCGTCTAAGTTTAAAACTCCTTGTTCCTCCAGTTTTAAAGCAGCCATGGTAGTTATGGGTTTGCCTAATGAAGCTCCAGTAAATACTGTTTTATCATCAATCTTGATTGAATCTTTAAGGTTTGCATAACCGTAATTCTTTGACCAAGAAATTATGCCTTTGTCTACAAAAACAATACGAAGTCCAGGTACCTTATATTTCAGCATCAAGTCTTCCACGCTTTGTATTTTTGCTTTTCCTTTTAAATAATAAAAGGGTGTTAAATTATTAACTACGGCTTCCCGATGTACTATGGTAGAATCTTGTATAATGTTTTTTTGAGCTTCTGATTCTTTACATGAAAGCAAAGAAATGGCGAGTAAGATAATGAGTGATTTTTTCAAGTTAAATGATTTTTGATTGATTTATGAATTACTATTAATAGTATCAAGAGCAAATATTCATTATTTTATTTTGAGACTGTAATTTATTCAAAGAAGTTAGTCTTCCTGCATCTAAAGAGACTAATGAACTATTGTTTTCTTATAAGCAGAAGGAGAAACCCCTGTTTCTTTTTTGAAAATTTTAAAGAAACTACTTCTAGACTTAAATCCACAGGAATGCCCTATTCCTTCTATAGTGTATTTCTCATAATCACCAGAAAATAATCGTCTTTTAGCTTCTGTAACTCGATACGAATTAATTAAATCGTAGAAAGAAACTTGTATTTCATTATTTAAAAAGACAGAGAGTTTTCTTTCTGATAAATTAATTTTTTCTGCCAAATTCCTTAAAGTTAAATCGGGATTTAAATAGATTTCTTTATTCTTAAGCACTTCTTCAATCTTTACTTTTAATTCATCAGATGATTCTGTAAACTTTGAAACATCATAATTTGAGTTTGTTTCCTGTTTTTCAAGTAAAAAGTAAGGAAGGAAAATAGTAGATTGTTTTAGTCCATTATAACCTAAAATTACCATTGCAATTATTAGAAATATTAGTGTTATAAAACCATCCCTAAAAGAACTGTAATTAAAAAATATTTCAGAAAGTGTTAGAATTAAATCTATAAGAATTACTGCTGTCATACTCAGTAAGAAAATCTGTAACCAAGAAAAATCTTTCTCTTTAATATCTGAATAATTCTGTTTCATTGTTTTTTTTACACGGTAAAACAATTGTAAAGTTAACATGCAGTAACCAATAAAAAACAAGTCTTTTACTAAAGCTGTATTTACATATTTATAGATTTGATAAAGATGTCTAAAAATATCGGGTTCCGTTAATATATTAACAAATCTTGGTATAGTATACACCAAAAAATATAAGAGAAATACAATAAAATGAATACTGTTCTTTTTAATAAAGCTTGTATTATTTAAAAAAAGAGACTTGAAATAAAGAAAAATTAAAGGTGCTATTATAAACCTAGAACCATCTTCAAAAATAAATGTGGTTCTATTAAACCATCTTAAATTATGTAATGCTGAATAAGAATGAAGTATATTAACTAAGACAAATATCCAAAAAATAATTAATATTTTCTGTGGTAATTTCTTGTTCTTGAGACGTATTAACCCAAATAAAACAAAAATATTTAGTAGGATCCCTACTATTAAAATAAAGTTAACTATTAAATCTATTGATTTCATAAATAGTTAACGAATATACTATTTAAATTAGTTTTGATTTTAAATAATAAAAACTAATTATCATTCCATACACATTCCCACTCCACTCCTATCGTCGCTTCGGGCAAATCGTATTCCATTACATTTCTTAAAGAAAAATTTGAGAAGAAAAAGGAGTAGTTTGAACTTCGCTTTTACCAAAGCAAAGTAACATAGCGCAGAACATTATGATACAAAAATAGTAATCATAATTTCATTATGTAAAATTGTTTTACAAACTTTAATTTATTTAGTTTTATTGCAAGAATTTATGGTTAAAAATTCTTTTCGTAATCCATACTTTGATTCAATACACGAACAATTAAAATATCAATATCTGTAACTAAATAGAAAATAGTATGAGATTTATAAGAAAATCGCTTTAGAGATAGAACAAATTCTGATGCATCACGTCCAAGAGAAGTATTTTTCGCTAATATTTGAAACAGTGAGTGCATTCCTAACAAATACATTTGAGCTTGTTTTAATCCAAATGTTTCGATGCCATATTCATACATTTTGGTAAGATCAATTTCTGTTTTTCCAGATACTTTATAAGCGCCCATCAGCTCGCATACGTTTTTCGACTTCTTTCATGATATCTGGAATAGATTTATCACTAATACCACTTTCCATACCTTCTGTTATTGCTGCTTTAAGAGCTGAAAATTTAGCGTTTTTCGCCTGATCTTGTCTAACTAAATCGCGAAGATATTCACTATCATTAGTAAATTCTCCAATTGTAATTCGTGACTTTATCCACTTGTCTTGCTTTTCTGTAAATGTTATTGTTTTTCTAATTGTAGACATATCCTATTTGTTTTTATAATCATACTATTGGTGTAATATAGCGAATTTTATTAAGAATCACAAAATTAATAAACGATTATATATATCTAGAGATTAAGCCATTCCACACATATTCCACTTCCCTCCTATCGTCGTTTCGTAAAAAGAGTGTTCCATTAACATTGAAGAGAAAAATTATAGAAGAAAAAAATAAAGAAAATGACACATTAAACTTGAGTTTTTTACCAAAGCTCAAGTTACATAACGCAGAACATTATAGTACATTTTATAAATAGGTTTATCCTGTGGATCTGTAGCCTTCCCTAAAAAGGGGAAGGCTACAGATAAAGTTATTTATAACACAGATGGAGCGTTGGCGAAATTATGATGTTTAGTACTTACCATTCTATTTATAAAAAAAATGAGAGCTATAATGTAGTATTATGTAAAATATCCCAGAAAGTTTTGTGCTCTTTAATAAACTGTAGTACTTGGATCATTATACATTTGTGCTTTTACTTATCGTATAGTTTTAATATTCCGTACAATTTGTTTAAGAATTTAATTCTATTGAAATCTAAGCAATCAATAATCCGTTATAAAAATTATAGCCTAAACCATTACTTCCTTATATAGAACCTGACCTATTACATCTTCAACATAATTCTCTCCTTAGGTATTCACTAATTCTAGGATGAATGAACAATTTTCTTCCCTTAATTTTCTTAATGTTAATCTATTTGTTTTCTGATTATAATTTCTGGTTATTGAATTATAATCAGAAAGCACAAAAGAGGGGGTAATTAATCCCAGACAAATCTCCAATTACCATCTTCTTGTCTTTTCCAAACCGTATGATAAACACTAGTTCTCTCTTTCTTGTTACCCAATGAGTCTATAACAGTAAAAGTAGCATCACCATAGGTATATGCTAAATCACCTGAAAGACTTACATCTACGAAAGTAGGTTTCCAGATGAGTGTTTCATTTGGTCTAACATCATTTTTAATACGTTGTTTAATGGCGACTTTGCCAGCAATCAATTTTCCGTTTTTTCTAATGACACCATCGTGCGCTGCATATTTAAAGAATGCATCTGGGAGTCCCACTTTTTGAGCCAAATCATTGAAATCTTGCTCAACTTGTATAATTTCAGCCTTCCATTTTTCGATATCATCTTTAGTTTCAGGTGTATTGCAGCTAATTAAAAGGACTAAAAATGAAAATAATACTTTAATATGTTTATCCATAGAATATGATTTTTTAAGTTACACAGATTTTAATACCACTACCAACACGTTTTGGTATTCGTTATTTATTCAATATCCATTTTAAAGCCTTCTCTTTTGATGCCCTAAAAATTGTATTATGTTTTTCATTGGGTTCGTCTGAATATTTCCACTTTAACTTATTTGGAGCATCATTTTTTAAAACCTTTGCCAATTCATTTGTGTATTCTGAAATATCTTCTGCACTTGAACCTGCAAACCATAGTTTAATCTCCTTACTAGGAAATTCATCTAACAGGGCATTCGAATTATTGACCAAATAATGATTATTCCACCATAATGAGGGGTCAAATGCTATGTAAAAGTCAAAGGATTCAGGGTTCTGCATAAATGTTTCCATTACAAAAAGTCCTGCTAATGATTCCCCTATAATTCCTCTTTTATTTTTAAGTCTATACCTTTTGCTTATTTCATCAAATAACTCATTAGTAATAAACGCTCTAAAATTTTTCGCGCCATCAGTCAATGGACAATATTGAGCATCATATTCTGATTCAGAAAAACCGGTTAAATCTCGTCTTCTTTCAGTATTTTCAATTCCAACAAGGATTATAGAAGGAATACTTTTTTCTTTAACAAGTTTTGCAATAGTATTAGCGATATGTGGAAAATCTTCTTTTATTCCTCCATCTGGCATATATAATACCGGGAATGAGTTTTTACTGTTATCATATGAGGGAGGCGTCCAAACATTTATTATTCTTGTTTCCCCAACTTGTTTGGATTCTATTTTAAAAGTATCGTGATTTGGAATTGGGTCTGGGGTTTGTGGATTATTTCCACAGCCAAATATAGTTAAAGACAGTAATATTATCCAGTTCATAATTTTCATTATTCTGTTTATTTTAATGTTAGCTAATGTACATGTTTACACAAGTTAAAGATTAGTCTTTACTCTAAATTAGATACCTACCTTGTTATTTTTAAAAACTTTTATAGCGCTCATAAAGCGTTTTAACTCTTCTCTAACTTTCGGAAACAAAAGCAACAATCCAATCATATTAGGAAAAACCAAAGCCAAAATCATTGCGTCAGAAAATTTAATTACCGCATCTAAGGTAATCGCAGCTCCTAAAACTGTAAAAACTAAAAATAGGAGTTTAAAAGAAAGGTCTGTTAATCTTCCTCTTCCAAATAAATATTTCCAAGACTGTAAACCATAGTACGACCATGATAGTATGGTAGAAAAAGCAAATAAACAAACGGCAATTACAAGAACATATGATGACCCAGGAATTGCACTATCAAATGCCATAGAAGTTAAATTAACACCTCCTAACCTACTACCATCTGCCATTAAAGCTTGTCCGTTTATTACATCGCCGTAAGCAAATGCGCCATCCATATTAAACATTACAATAATAATTGCAGTCATCGTACAAATCACTACGGTATCTATAAAGGGTTCTAATAATCCTACTAAACCTTCTGAAGCTGCGTACTTAGTATTTACTGCCGAATGTGCAATTGCTGCAGATCCTGCTCCAGCTTCGTTTGAAAAAGCTGCACGTCGAAATCCTTGAATCATCACTCCAATAAACCCTCCTGTAATAGTTGCTCTTGGCGTAAAGGCTTCGCTTAGTATTAAACCAATAGCGTCGTCTACAAAACTAAAATTAGCAAAGATGATAAATAGTGCTGCTGCCACGTATAATACCGCCATAAATGGCACTACTTTTTCTGTAACTTTAGCAATTCGTTTAATGCCTCCAATGATAACAATACCAACTAGAATCGCAAATATAACACCAATCATACTGCCTGTTGAAGAGCCTTCTAAACCAAATCTATTTATTATTTGTGCTGCCGCTTGATTGGTTTGAAAAGCGTTCCCGCCTCCAAAAGAAGCACCCACGCACAATATGGCGAATATTGCCGCCAAAATCTTCCCTAACTTAACAAATCCTTTTTCTTTTAAGCCTCTAGACAAGTAATACATTGGGCCTCCATAAACATTGCCCTCATTATCAATATCTCTATACTTAACACCTAAAGTGCATTCTACAAATTTTGTAGACATTCCCAATAAACCTGCAATGACCATCCAAAACGTTGCTCCAGGACCACCAATAGAAATCGCTACTGCTACCATAGCTATATTTCCTAAGCCAACGGTTCCAGAAACTGCCGTTGCTAAAGCTTGGAAATGATTAACCTCTCCTTGATGCGCCTCATCTTTAATAGTATCAACAATATCTCCATCAATTTCATGCACGCTCGTATTGGTTATAATATTTTGAGTCTCTATTTCATCATATTTACCTCTCACTACCTGAATGGCAGTTGGAAAATGCTTAACATTTATAAACCCAAAATAGATTGTAAAAAATAAAGCACCAACGAGCAATAAAATTAAAACTATAGGTATTTGATGGCCAGCAATACCAACCGTTGATAAAATAAATCCTTCCCACCAAGTGGCGAAGGGCATAAATGCGTCATTAATTTGTTTGTCTAACCCTTTTGACTGGGCATGACAGATGAAAGGGAAGCTAGTAAATAGAATACCAAGAATTGTTTGCTTAAAGATCATAATAACAGTTTTGCGGTTTTGGTGCAATCTGATACATTGAAGTCTTAAATCTTTTAAAAATCAGAAAAAAAATAAAATTGTCAGTAATTGGGTTACTGACAAAAGACGTGTGAAGGCTTTATTTAAATGAAAATATTTTCGATTGGCAGTATCAAACGAATTTTACGATCTCTTCTTTCCGACATTTCAAAAAGTGTATTTTTTAGTGGATTTAGGTGATGTGTATCGGTCCAATTCTGTTTTCCAAATATTCCATCCAGTAAGGAAATTAATAGACGTTTAACCTCATTATAATCGTTTATGTCAAACCTATTCTCAGCAGTTTTATAACTTTTCGGTTTTATTTCTAACCAATCACCTCCAGATTTTCTTTTATGTGCAAATTTTAAAAATAACTCATAAGAAGCAGGGGTTAACTTTACTTTTCTTTTATTGTTACCTGGTAAGCCTTTTAATGAGACGTAGTGCTCATATTTACCAGAATCATTTTTTTGTTTTTCAAAATAGATATACAAATCTTTAGTATCTGGAATAATATTTTCGGATAACTCTTTAACCCAACTTAAAGCTAGTGCAAAGAATAACATGATAAGTGATGTTTTAAAAATGGCTGAAAATAAGGTCAAGTTTATAGAGTAACCAGATAGCTTATAAATTTGTGCAACTAAAACAATAACTATACAAATTAGTGATAACCAAGCCAATGCTTTTAAACGGCGCTTAATAAAAGACTCCCACAATACATAACCTAGAAAACCTAAAGTAAATATGGCATAGTAAACATCAAGTTCAGCTATCATAGTCATAGCTTTACCAGATATCATTCTATTTATTGTTGGCAATATTGAAAACACGAATGGTATACCAACAATGTAAACCCAGTATTTAGATTTAATAATATGTGCAATAGATTTGGGTAAATATCTAAACCATGGCAATGCCAATAAAATAAATAGACTATTTAATAAGGATAATACACTTCGCCAACCATCTAATAGCATTGAAGAATTAACCTCTATACTCGAAAAATGTATTTCAACTACACCAGAAATACTCCAGCATAACACCGATAATGCCAACCATACCTGTCCAAAATCATTTTGTCGCCTACCAATATGCCACCATATAGCCATAAGAGCTACAAATGCAAATAGGCAAACAGCAAATTGCCACCAACCATAAAATAATAAAATATCATTGTTCATTTCTAAATTTATAAAAAGTTATGGAAATGTATACTTAACAAACTTATAAAAAAAAAACATCACGATATATCGTAATTTTTAAAATAATAACCGCAAATATTCTGTATTTTACGTATTTATTTTCATTCCACACACATTACGCTTCCCTCCTACGTCGTCGCATTAAAAGTGTTCCATTAACATTGTAGAAGAAACTTTTGAGATATTTTTTTTAAAGAAGCTGTAGATATACTTTCGCGTTTAACCAAAGCTCAAGTTACATAACGCAGAACATTATAGTACATTTTATAATATTGGTTTATCCATTATCTTAAATATAATAATTAAGCGCAAGCCTTAACAAACTTGCGCTTAATTAACAATAACTATTAATTCAATTGAAAAGTTTATTCTTTCCAATTTTGAAGTCGGTCAAGAAACAAATATGATTCTACATATTTTCTATGCTCTGGACTGCTCATTTTTTCTACTAATTTTAGGGCAGAAATGTAACTCACCAAGTTTCCGTTTGAAGACAATAATTTACCATCTTCTACATAACTTACTTTAGAATCATCTTGTACAAGTAAGTTAGGATAATCTTTTTGTAATTGTTCTCCGCCACCAATCCAGGTCACAATCTTTTTTCCATCTGCAATTCCAGACTTGCCAATTAATTGTGCGCCACCGCAGTTGCTTACAATATATTTCGTTTCCTTATTTTTCGCCCTTATAAAGTCTAAAAGTTTATCGTTGCGTATTTGTGAGTACATATCATAACCACTAGGAACAATTAACACTGTTAATTTAGGTGCATTATCAAAGGTATAATCAGGGAGGATTCTTAAACCTTCCTCAGTTGTAATTGGGTTTTCGGTCTGCGCAATGGTAATGACATTGAAAAGTTGTTCTCCACCTTGACTTGGCTTAGCAAAAACATCTGATGGTGCTGTGATTTCGGTCTGCAATACGCCACTATAAATCAAAAGACCAATGGTTGGTAATTCCGATTTAAAAGGCTTAAGATGCGCTGTTAAAGTATCGACAGACGTTTCCTTTATACTGGTTTCTAAATTAATTGTTTTCTTATTTACATCATTTGAATTGCAACTGCATAAAACCGCAATGCATATCATTAATTTTAGTATTCCAAATTGTTTCATAGTATTGCTTTATTAAAATTCTAAATCGGCTATTAAATCAAACTCATCATAGATGGCCTTGTCCTTTAAGTTATCAAAAAAACTTGTAGAACCGTACCTAATATCAAATTTTGATCTATCTATTTTTAAAGATGCAGTGGCTTTATTACCGTAAACAGAAAGGTTAAATGTTATGGATTCTGTTTTGCCTTTAATCGTGATATCTCCTTTAATTTTGTATGCGTTTTTTCCAACGGATTTCACTTTCTTAAATACTAATGATGCCGTTGGAAATTTTTTTACACCAAAAAAGTCATCAGATTTTAAATGCCCTTCTAATTTGCCTTTGTGCTCTCCTTTCTGATCTGTGCTGATAATTGTAGGCATATCTACAATAAACTTCCCTCCAATCAACTTGTCATTGTTGAAATTTAAACTACCAGATTTAATTGCAATGGTTCCTTGATGAGAACCGGTAACTTTATAACCTTTCCATACCAATTTGCTCCTCTCCGTTTTAACCGTTTTGGTTCCTTCTTTTATTGTTGTGAAAGAAAATGTCAGAAATGCAATAATGACTACAGTTGCTATGCTTTTAATTGAACTTTCCATTTTTTGTGTTTTTAATAATGTTTAATAATTCGTTTATGCGCCGTAATAAAATTTTTCTTTAATTATTTTTCCGTATTTCCAATCTTGTACGGCGACTTGCGTGTAATTTTTAATGCCCCAATCTTTGTGCGTATAGTCAAAATGCCACTCTACCATTGTGGAATTTTCGCCAATAGTTACTTTTAAAGGTTGTGCAGATCTAAATTCAGTAATTGATGCAAAGAAATCTTCTTCACGTTGCCTGTTGGCTACCTTCCCTTCAACTATTGGGTTGTCGTTTTCTTGCATAACCACATCGTCATGATAGAACTGTTCGAAAGCATCTAGAGCTTTTCCTTGAAGAATCATGTCGTTAATGATACTGATTTTTTCTAATAATGTATTCATCTTTTTTTTGTTTAAAATATGATGATACAAATGTCTAAAACAAGGACGCTTTAAAAATTGGAGTAGATTATGAAATGATGTTAAACTAGATTAACATTTATTGGTTTTGTATAAGTTGGCTTTTAATTTTACTTAAAAACTCTTTGGTAATCCCTAAATATGAAGCAATCATATATTGCGGAACACGTTGCTCTATTTTTGGGTAAGTTTCTTTAAAAATTAAGTAGTGCTCTTTTGCTGTGAGGCTAAAATTTCTAACAATCCGTTTTTGTGACGCCGCATATGCGCGTTCAATAATTTTTCTAAAGAAACGCTCCAATTTTGGAATTTCTATATATAACGTTTCAATGGTTTCGTAAGAAATTTGAATAAGTTCCGTATTTTCTATGCACTGTACATTATAGTCTGCTGGTGTTTGCGTAATAAAACTTCCTAAATCAGAGGTCCACCAATCTTCGATAGAGAACATGACAATATGCTCTTGTCCTTCCCTATCTATATAAAATGTTTTAGTGCATCCTGATAAGATAAAACACTCCGTTTTGCACACATCACCTTGTTGTATAATATATTGATTTTTAAGATAATTTCTATGTACTACTTTCGAAAGTATTAGTGATTCTTCAACAGGAGTTAAGTTGATGTATTTACTTATATAAATTAATAAAGGATTCTTATTCATTGCTTCTTTTAACTAATATCTTTACTTGTTTTAACTGAAAATTAAATTGAAAGGTAATAAAATTGTTAAAACTGAGTTTCATGCTTCTATCAAAACTGTTAGTAATAATAAAGAGAAATAATTTGTATTTATCACTCTAGATTTCATAATCAATTAATCTTCAAGTTTTACTAAATAATATCTATTCTGTTTTTAGATGTTATTCATCCTATTTTTTATTAATTTAAAAATATATTTTAAATTAATTTTGATTATTTCATTTCACACACATTCCACTTCTCTCCTATCGTCGATTCGTAAAAAGAGTGTTCCACTAACATTGTAGAGAAACTTTTTGAAAGAAAAAAACAAGAAAAAGTAGTAATATTAACTTCGCTTTTGCCAAAGCAAAGTTACATAACGCAGAACATTATAGTACAGGAGTAATACTTTGTAGATATATAGGAACATTCCGTTTGTAGGCTATAATTATATAAAATATCCCTGAACCTCTTGAGAATCGATTAAAACTTACAACAAGGTCATGAAACTTTTTTAAGCGGTGTCTGCGACGCATATTTTCATTTGTAACTATAATTAGTTTTTATGTGAAATTGCCTCTAACAAACGCTCAATTTGATGTAAAAGAAAAATCAGAAACGACTATGACGTTATTCAGATTTAGAAAGAACAAAATTTATTATATCGATGAATATTGGTAATTGGTAAGTCTGTTATACTTAGTTTAATACAATTTAACTTCCTAATGACGTATTAAATCGTTTCTTTTTCTCAACTTTTTCGTTAAAACATTTTACTATAACTGAGGCTATGCTAAAATATTTTACCTTAATCTTGAAAAAAATAATTCAATTTAATTATACAACATCAAAAAAATAAATTGTATAAATCAGTATACTTTATAGGTAAATATCCTTAGGATAAGGAATAAGAATCTAGTAAACAGCCATTTCGTTTTTTATAAAAGAAAGAGTTCCTCCAGAAGAGTTAATTCTGAAGAGTAAAATATTGTTTTTTTAGTGTTCTTAGAATTCCCTGAACCTCAATTTCTACAGTCCAAATCATTTCATTTCCATGAAAAGTTACATTCTTAACATCTATTTCTTCTGGTTCATTCATCTTTTTTGAAGTAATTCTATATTCTCCATCTTTAATTTTAGTCCAATTATAATACTCGAAATTTACAGAATCAAGTTCACATTTACCCTCATTATCGGGTTCATAATTTATCACTTTGATAGTTTTATCATTACGAAAAGTGTAAGTTGATAGTAAATGACACTCATCAGGATCAATTGTGTATGAGCTTTCGGCTACTGGAAAAATGATAGTTTTTCCTACTTGCCATTTTGCAATAATAAGGTCGGTATCATTGTCATCGGAAGAACTACAGGAAAAGCTTAGAAATGCAATTAAAATTAATAGTGATAGTTTTTTCATATTAATTAGTTTGGTTTGTGAATTACGAAATTTACCATAAAGTAGCTATGGTTTTTAAAAGATTAAATAATGGTTTAGGTTTAAGTCTTTACATTAGTATGGTTTTTTCTCAAAATGGAAAGCAATGTTTATTTTTTCAATTTTATAAGTTACTCATCTATTATTAACTAGTGAATAAGGGTAATTATGCTTTTGTAATTATAAAATAAATATTTTTTTACAACTCCACTTTAAAGACAAAGGAATAATTCAAAGGTTGCATATTTTTGAAATTATTTTTGCTAAATACTAATGGTTAAATTATAAGAGTATACCATGTTTGGATGTTGTTTACCTCCTAGATTTCTATCTCAAACAACAATACATTACCTGTTTTTTCAATTCAATCATCCATTTTTTTGTTGCTAAGTCAAGTTTTTTCACAAGTTTAAACTTCTTAATTATATGATTCATCCTATACTGTTTTGGTTAACACGTGTTTGATAACAGAATTGGATTTGATGGGTAATTCTATATTTTGGTAAACCTAATCATCATTTTCGCTAATATTAATATTTTCTCTACCAATTAGCGCTGTTATTAAACTTGCTAAGACGAGTTTTTTTTCGTCGGTTATATTTGGGTTAATCCAAGCATAATTAGCTAAAGGACTCCAGTTTTTGATAAAAACACCCACAGCATATCCTGCAACTTTTTTATTGTTTATGATAAAATCATAACCATAATTGTTATGTTCAATTACTATTTTTTCTCCATTTATATTTTTGGCTATTGAAGAACCTGAGTTGATAACAAAACTCCAGTTATCATTTGAGTCCATTAGAATTTTGCCAATAAAAGAATTTTCATTCACCGTTGAATTGTCAATTTCAATGTTTCTATTAATATTTATATTTATACCTTTTTTAGAATATTTTTGTACGATATAGATGTTAGCTTTATCACCATTTGTCGCTATTTGAGTGAAGCTTGTTATTTTGTGTAAATTTTTATTTGTATATATGTTAGGAAAAAGGGAGAGGCCAGTACGTTTAGTAGAACCTCTTTTTATTTTTAACGCTCTATAACCTCCATATTTAATATTGCTTCCAGGCATCCAACCATCAACCCCTTTTATTTTCATTTTTATAGTATTAAATTCCTTTGGTACCGAATTGTACATTTGTTTATTTAATGTTTTTAAATTTTTACAACTGAACGTTATGCCAATAATAATTACTAAAAAGATTATTTTTTTCATAAGTGAAATTTTCTTAACGATGTCTCAAGAGATATTGAATACTATAATTAGGGTCACAAGTTTTTATCAAAAACTACACCATTAAATCTGCTGTTCGTTTAACAGTAAATTAAAGCAAATCTTATAAAGGTTTATGAGGTAATTATATACTCATGAAAACCCAACATGCACTTTTGTTTATTTAGCTGAATGCCATTGTCGTGGAACGAAAATATGTTTTGTATAAAAGAGTCAGATGATGTAAAAGAAAAATATGAGTTAAAGGAATGAAAATTGAGTATCAAAAAGATAGAAGTTAACGTCATATAAAATTACGGATGTCAGAAATTTCAATACGTAAACTGCCTGTGGGTCAAATTATTCTATTGATAACAAGTATTTTGCTATACTTTAATACCTTTGTTTTTATTTTTTATGAGTTTTGAAACGCAAATATTATTTTTCTTTAGTGCATTAGGATGTTTTAACGGTTTTTTGTTAAGTGTTTATTTTGCATTTTATACAAAACAGAAAAACAAATCTAATTATTTTCTTTCTGCATTATTATTTGTAATAAGTATCCGAATAGTTAAATCCGTTTTTTTAACCTTCAATCCAAATTTATCAGAACTCTTTATTCAAATAGGACTTTCCGCTTGTTTTTTAATTGGTCCTTTTTTGTATTTATTTATCACAGCAGCAACCGAAAAGAACAGTAAAATAAATAGGCGTTGGTTTTATCACATCATCCCATTAGTTCTGTTAATAGTAATAGTTCAATATGTATATCCATTCTGGAAAAACATAGATTTGTGGAGGCCGTACTTTATTAAAGCTATTTATTTTCAATGGTTGATTTATATTCTATTGTCAGGATTTAAAATAAAACATATTTTCAAAAACATATTTTCAAAAAAGAATAAAGTTAGTCATTCTGAATTTTGGATACTTAGTATTTTTATAGGGGTTTCTGTAATTTGGATAGCATTTAATACTACAAAGTATACTTCTTATATTGCTGGCGCATTATCATTTTCATTTGTTTTCTATTTATTGTTAGTATTATGGTTTTTTAAAAGAAATAAAAAGATTGTTTTTTTTGAAGATCAAATTAAATATGCAAATAAAAAGATAGATAGTTCAGAAGCAATAATTATAAAAAAAAACCTACAAGAGTTGATGAAAAATAAAAGTATTTTCAAAAACCCTAACCTGAAACTAGTAGATGTTGCAGGAAAAATTAACATTCTACCACATCAATTATCTCAATTTTTAAATGATAATCTAGGAAAAAGCTTTTCTTTATTTATAAATGAACATCGAATAGAAGAAGCAAAGCGGCTATTAGTTGAAGAAAAAAAGTACTCCAGAGAAGCCATTGGATATGAATGTGGATTTAATTCTAAATCAACCTTTTTCACAACATTTAAAAAAATTACGGGAGTAACACCCGCTAATTACAAGGATAAAGCATAAATTCGATTGAAAACTTGAGTCTTATATTATAAATCCGTACTTCTATTTTATAAAGTAAAAACCTTTTTCAATAATTATATTTCAACTTGCGACAAAAATTTAGTTTCGCATGCAGAAAATTGTTCCATTTTTATTTATCCTATTTTTTTCGATAGGATACAAAAGTATATCACAAGAAAAAATACTATTTGTAGTATCCAATCAACAAACATATGGGGATTCAACAATCAAAACTTCCAATCATTTTGGAGAGATTGTATATGCCTATGATGTATTACTAAAAGCAGGTTTTAAAGTAGATTTTGTTAGTCCAAAAGGAGGAACCATATCTTTTGGGTACATCAATAAATCTAATAGCATACAAAAAAAGTATTTAGGTGATACCAACCTATTAAACAAACTTAAAAATACTTTAGATCCAAAAAAGGTTATTGCTTCTAATTATCGAGCACTATATTATGTTGGTGGTGGAGCTGCAATGTTTGGCGTTCCAGAAAATAAAGAAATACAGCAAATAGCTCTATACATTTATGAAAAGAACAAAGGTATTGTAGCTGCTATTTGTCATGGCACAGCTGGAATTATAAATCTAAAAACTAGTAATGGAGACTATTTGTACAAAGGAAAACAAATAAGTGGTTATCCAGACATATTTGAAAATACTAAAGCTGAATACTACCAACAATTTCCTTTTTCCATAGAGAAAATTATTAAAAAACGTGGTGGCATTTTTAGTTATGATAGAAAAAGAAACGCTAATTATTATAAAGTAGATGGAAGATTAATTACGGGTCAAGATCCTTCTGCTTCAGCATCTGTAGCGAAAAAAATTGTAGAAGGTCTTAAACAGAAAAATAATTAAACCTTGGGGAGCGGCTGGTCGCCTAAAGTCAAACTCTAAAAACCTTAAAAACAAGCAATAATTTAAATCTTAAAAAATGAAAAAAATATTTTTAACCTTACTTGTAAGTGTTAGTGTTTTAACCACAACTTTTGCTCAAAAATATGACTACAATCTTGTAGAAAAAACGGTATCTTATTATCTAGATGGTGGTAGTAATAACGATTATGAAACCCTTAAAAAAGCATTTCATAAAGATGCTACAATGAAGTTTATCTCAAAAGGAGAATATAAAGAAGTTAATGCACTTGAGTTTTTTAAAAAAGTAATAAAACCAGGACCAAAGAGCACTAGAATTACAAACATTTCATACATCAATATCTCTGGAAATACAGCAAATGCAAAGCTAGAAATAGAATATCCTACATTTATGTTTATAGATTATATGAACTTGTTGAAAATAGATGGAGAGTGGAAAGTTGTAAGTAAAATATATCATAGAAAATCAAAAACATCAAAAAAATAATTATTACCCTACTCGTTGTTATTGGTTTTTCCATCACAACCTTTGCTCAAGAATCGGATTATAGCCTTATAGGTAGAATAGTGACTATAAATATTACTGGTACAGCTGTCAAGTGCTAAATTGGAAACAGTATGTATCTCCAAGAGCTTTTCTTACGACTATATGCATTTGCTTAAAGTTGATCGAAAATGGCAAATAGTGAGTAAAATTTACGCTGTAAATTTGAAAAAGAAAATAGGTTGCAATTAAACTGATATAAATAAAACCTCATGAAACAGATTTTTAAATATTTACCGCTACTTCTTGTTTTACTTATTATAAGTTGTAACAATAACGACAAAAGTAAAAATGACAGCAATAGCCCTAAAAAACAAAAAAACGACTATTCTATTAAAATTGATAGTCTGATACAAACCACAAGTCCAAGAAGTTTTAATGGTGTTATCCTTATAACGCAAAAGGGTGAAACGAAATATTCAAAAGCTTATGGCTATTCAAATTTTAAAGATAATACATCAATTACAATAAAAGACAATTTTAGAATTCAATCGAATAGTAAGCAGATCACTGCTGTTTTGGTATTAAAAGAAGTTGAGAACGGAAAAATAAATTTAAAGGGACCTATTAGAAAATACTTGCCAAACATCAACAAAACTTGGGCAGACACAGTAACTATTCATCAATTACTTAATATGTCATCTGGAATAATAGGCATTGAAGAACCATTAATTTTTGAACCAGGAACAGATTTCAAGTATAGCAATCCAGCGTATGGTTTATTAGGGAGAATCATCGAAAATGTTACAGGAAAAAAATATACAGATGTAGCTAATACCTTATTTAAAGAACTAAAAATGAATAATAGTTTTTGTTATGAAATTGGCAAAAAAAATAGACTCATAAATGGATATACCGTTTCTGATAGCAAATTAAAATTGGTAGAATTCAACAGTATAGGAATAACCGAAGAGTGGTGGAAAAACTTTATTCCTGCCGGAGGAATTATCTCAAATGCAAGCGATCTGAATATTTGGGACACAAAACTTCATAAGGGCAAAATATTAAAGCCAGAAACCTACAAGCTAATGACAAATTATAACATTACTGCACAACACGATGCTTTTGGGAATGAAAAAATTGGCTACGGTTATGGTGTTAGAATTGACGATAATAATCCTGTAAAAATTGTAGGACACGCAGGGAGAGGCTTAGGATTTGCATCAATTAAATTTTATATCCCTGCAACAGATGTAAATGTTATTTTGTTAGAAAATGTGTACAATGAAGATGAAAGTATTATTTATCATTTTGAAAACAAAATAAGAGAAATAGTGCTAAACAGTAGCCTTATAGAATAATTGCTACTCTATTAAAAATGGAAAATAGTAAGTATAGTATTAAAAAAACAAAAACTGGCGTATGACAAAATTATCATTTTTATTTCTATTTATGACACTTCATTTGTATTCGCAACAATCTGATTATAGATTAAACGGATTAGAAATAGAGGTAGAAAATTTAATGAAAGCCTATAAAACTATTGGTGTTTCAGTAGCTATTGTTGAGAATAATAAACTTGTTTATTCTAAAGGGTTCGGTTATAGAGATTTTGAAAATAAGTTACCAGTAGATCCAAATACTTTATTCTCAATTGGTTCAATAACTAAACAATTTACAGCTTCATTAATTGGTATTTATGAAGCCAAAGGAGAATTGTCTGTTTTTGATAAGCCTAAAAAACACATTGATTATTTACAGTTTTATTCTGATGAAATGAATAATTTGATTACGATTGAAGATTTACTAACGCATAATTCTGGGATAGGCGTTGTAGATGGTACGCATGTTTTTTTTCCAACAAATAACATAAAAAAACACTTACAGCGCTTACCATATTTACTTCCAAATAGTAAAATTCGAGAAAAATTTGATTACAGCAATATGGGATATGCGATACTTGGAGCAATTGGAGAAAGTATAACTCATAAATCATGGTCAAATAATATAACTCAAGATATTTTTATGCCCTTGCAAATGTCGCAATCATGTACAAACCTAAATTCACTTCAAAAAAACGCTAATTTCTCATATGGTTACGGTGTTGGAAAGAGAAAGAATATAATAAAAGTGTTGTATGAAGATCAATATGAATCAGCAGCTTCAGGCGGAGTTAACAGTACGGCAAGTGATATGGCAAAATGGATGTTAATGCTACTTAATAAAGGGAATTATAAAAATAGTTCTATTCTTCCAAAGGAATTTATTGAAAGATCATTTAGTGAACATAATATAATCAGAACTAGTTTTAGTTTTGACAAGAAGTACAATTTACTTAATGATGCTTATGGCTATGGTTGGTTTACACATAATTATAAGGGATTGTTTCGAGTGAATCATGAGGGTAATGTGTCTGGGTTTACTTCAAGTATTAATTTATACCCATACAAGAAACTAGGTATTGTAGTATTAACTAATCAAGGTTCGGCCAATTTGTTAAACAAAGCAATTACAGATATTATTACTAACCGGATGTTAAACTTAAAAAGAAAAGACTGGAATAAATACAAGGTGAATTATGGAGAAGCCACAGATTTTAATACCCCAATGTCGGGTATTAACAAGAACAAAAAGCCGAGTCATTCTCTTTCCGAATTTTCGGGAAAATACACAAATAAAGGATACGGTACTCTTAAAGTAACAATAATTAATGATACACTTATGGTAACATTTCCAGCATTTAAAATGAGCTTAGCGCATCAATATTTTAATGTGTTTGTTAATAAACGTATTTCAGAAATTCATCAAAATATTCCTCAATTTTATTTTAATTTTTTAGATGATAATGATGGAAAAATATCAAAATTAACTATTAATATGCAAGCTAAACCTATTGTATTTACTAAAAATAATAATTAATCAAAATGAAATTAACAACGTCATTTTTTTTACTTGTATTTTCTATAAGCCTAGCAAATAGCCAAACCTATATAGGTAAAGAAAAACACATCCAACAGATTTTAAAGAATACAGAGGATTTTTCTAACTATGTCAACACAAACAACTTTAAAAAGATAGGAGAATCTTATACAAATGATGCTAAAATATTTCCGCAAAGAGGAGAAATTTTAAAAGGCAAACAGGTCATCCTAAAATATTGGACGCTCCCTAAAGGAGTGAAAACAATAAATCATAACACAACACGAAATAACAATTGTTAAAAATACTGCTTATGATTATGGTGTTTATGAAGGAACTACAGTAAAAGAAAATGGAGAACAAAGTAATTGGACTGGCAAGTACGTTATTGTTTGGAAAAGAATAAAAGGAGAATGGAAAATTTACTTAGATATTTGGAATAATCTATAAAAAGAAACTACTAAAGAGCTAACAGATATGATTCAATCGTTTTGGAATGGCAAACTAAAAAAAAATATTCTCGAAATAAAGCCGAAAAGTTGATGTTAAAAAAAATAACTGTAAATTTCGAAATTATTAAAGGAATCGTTTGCCTAAAAATCTAATCAATATTTTATTATATCTAAATAATGAGTATAAATTTTAGTAATCGAAAAATAAAATTAGCAGGTATCTTAATTATTATTGGAATGATTGCAGGTGTTTTTAGTGTAACACCTGCAATTGATTCAACCGAATACTTGGAAAAAGCAATGTTAGATTCTAATCAAATAATAGTTGCTTCCATTTTTCAATTCATGATGTCTCTTTCCTATTTAGGTATTGCCATTTTATTATATCCCATTATTAAAAAATTTGAAAAAAGCTTAGCTATTGGTTTTTTGAGTTTAAGAATAATAACAGCAACTCTAGTAATTTTTGGAACCATTTTATTATTGGCTATTTTAACGCTTAGTCAGGAATCAATTACAGGCTTATCATCAGACAATTCTAATTTAGAGGTATTTGGAAATGTGCTAAAAGCAGCACGGGATAATGTAAATCATATATTTATGGTTTTAGTTTTGTGTTTAGGAAACATCCTATTATATGCACTGTTAATTAAATCAAAATTGATTCCTAAGTGGATATCAGTATGGGGAATAATTGGTGCTATTTTGTCAATAATAGCAAGTTTTTTAGTTTTGTTTCAAGTTGTAAATATTATTACAATTGATTATATAGCCTTGAATGTGCCAACGGCATTACAAGAGTTAATTTTTGCAATATGGCTAATAGTAAAAGGGTTTGATAAAAAAGTATTATTCTCTGAAAATAAATGAAAAACGTAGAGCAATAAATGATTTCTCTGTTTAATGATGAACATGTTGAAATGGAACAAAATCTACCAAGATTTAAAAGGCAGTAGTTTTGAAAATATTGAAAATAACACCATATTATCTACTTGGGCATCCGAAAGATAAAGATTTGTTTTTGACCAATTATCGAATAAATTAAACAATAAAAAAGAAACTGCAATAGTCTTAAAAATTGAAAAAGATAAACAAAGATAAAAAGTAACCTTGTATACGTATTATTGATGAACCAAGAATGTAATTTTTTCAGATAAAAAATTAGAACGGTATTATTAGTTAAGTGATGAAAACCAAATGAAAGTAATTATCTATACCAAGAAGTAGATTTTGACGTAACTCTTTCCGAGCTAAAACCTAATGGAAAGTATTTTCATTTATCTTAATACTATTGTTCGTGTCAGTTATGCAATAGATATTACAAATAAAAATACATTCATGTCCTATTTATACATTCTAAATCGATATATAAGTGTAACAACAAAATTTTAAAAGTATGACAGAATTTATGATGATTTTTAGAAGCGAGCCAAAAGCTTGGGAAAACCTTTCTCCAGAACAAATGCAAGCTAGCACAAAAAAATGGCAAGATTGGATTGGAGGAATTGCCGCTCAAGAAAAATTTGTAAGCACAAATCGTTTAGGGTTTAATGGAAAAACTATTAAACCAAACCATGTAATTACTGATGGTCCATATACCGAATTGAAAGAAATTATTGGAGGCTATATGATTGTAAAAGCTGAAAATTTAGCTAATGCCATTGAAATGGCCAAAGGTTGTCCTACATTAGATATTGGTGGTCAGGTAGAAGTACGTGATGTCATGGAAATTAATATTTAATAGATGGAAAAAGGAGTGTTAATTCCTAATCTTTTCAAAACAGAGTACAGAAAAATTGTTTCTGTACTCTGTAAATTATTTGGTCTTGTTCATATAGAAATTGCAGAGGACATTACTAACGATACCTTTTTACTAGCTTCTGAAACTTGGGGGCAAAAAGGAATTCCAGAAAACCCTAAAGCATGGCTTTATGCCGTTGCAAAAAACAAAACCAAAGATTATTTAAAAAGAAACCAAAATTTTATTAACAATATTACGCCTGAAATTAAAAAAGCATCATTAAATTTTGATGAATTGGATATTGATTTATCCGAAAAAAATATAAATGATAGTCAGTTACAGATGATTTTTACTATCTGTAATAACGTAATTTCTTCGAATGCTCAAATTGGATTAGCGCTACGTATTCTTTGTGGATTTGGAATTGAAGAAATTGCAGAAGCTTTTTTAACAAACAAAGAAACTATTAATAAACGATTGTTTAGAGCCAAAGAAAAACTGAGAGCTGAGCACATCAAAATAGAATTCCCTAACAAAAAAGAAATTGATAAAAGACTAAAAAATGTACTAACAACCATTTATTTACTTTTCAATGAAGGCTATTATTCATCAACAAATAATCAGCCACTAAAAAAAGACCTTTGCGTAGAGGCAATGCGACTTTCATATTTACTTCTTCAGCATAAAAAAACAGACTTACCTGTTACCAATGCATTACTTTCTTTAATTTGTTTCCATTCATCTCGGTTTGAATCTAGATTAAACAATAATGGTGAATACCTTTTGTATTTTGATCAAGATAAGCGTAATTGGAATAAAGAATTAATTATTAAAGGAGAACATTATTTAAATAAATCGGCCATAGGTAATGAAATAACAAAGTATCATTTAGAGGCAAGAATTGCATTTTGGCATACTAGAGAAAATGAAACAATTGAAAAATGGGAAAATATACTTCAACTATATAATAGATTATTACAGATTCAATATTCTCCAATTATTGCATTAAACCGAACCTATGCATTGTCAAAAGCAAGTGGAAAAAAAATAGCGATTCAAGAAGCATTAAAAATAAATTTAAAGCAAAATCACTTTTATCATTCATTAATGGCTGAATTATATAGTGGGATTGATAAAGACAAACAAATAGAACATTTAAACCAAGCCCTTAACTTGACACAAAATAAAACGAATAAAGAAATATTAAACAAAAAACTAAAAAAAGTAAATAGAGTTTAGGATTATTGATTTTCACTATGGTACAAGGGTTAATCTTAGCTCTCGATTTTATAAAACAATTGAACCAATCCTGTAGAAAATGTTTTGGTATCAATCAATTCTAATCTTGTTCTATTCTGAATATCAATAAATAAGTGTTTTCCTTTTCCAAGAATTAGCGAATGAACTGAGGTCATTAATTCATCAACTAAGTTTAGGCTCATAAATGTTGTTATAAGGCCGTCTCCACCAAACAACCATTTTTTTTTCCTAATTGATTAATAATTTTGTTTACTTCGTTTTCAATATTTTCATTTATTATTTTTGAATTGCCTTTACTCTCTTTTAATGTTTTAGAAAAGACAACTTTTTTTTATCAGAAAATGCATTTGGTATTTTCGTTAGTTGTTATTGTTGTTCCAATTGGTTTTGCCAATTGTCCAATATTTCTTCACAAATTTTGTCGAATTCTTTTTTCATAAATGGATGTAATATAAGGTTGTAAATTCCCCATTTATAAGTAAACTCGAATATCATAGTTATTTTAGTTTTATTTTTGGAAATTTCTTCGACTTTCCAAGTCCCTTTAAGGTATTTTAAAGGGTAAGGGTAATTCTCGGCACCTGTGTTAACTTGAAATGAATATTGTTCCCCTTCCTCCCATAAAGTTGCTACTTCTGTCCAGTTATCTGTTTTATGGGAACAATTACGGACCATACCTTTGCCTTTACCCGAAATTATTTCAACACGGTCAATATTAGATGCTACCTTATGATAATTAGAGACATCGGATACTGTTTTCCAAGTGTTTTTTTTAGAAGCGTTTACGGCCCTTTCAAAGGATAAAATTTTAATGTTTTTGTCCATTGTGGTATTTAACTGAGCAAGGCCGATGGACTGGCCAATGCTAAAAAGAAAAACTATAACTGCAATTCCCGTAATAATTTGATTGCCAAGAATCGCAATATTGAAGGGTTTAATTTTGAGAATTACCATGCTGAGCAAAATCCATATCAAATCTTGAACAATAATGTAAAATACCGCTTCTGGTTCTGGATTTTTTAATTCTTTAAAAATGGAATATGAAAAGTATAATAGTCCAAACCCTATTATTAGGAATACAGTTGCATTTTGTTGTCCGAACCATTGGGCTACTTTATTTCTGAAAACTAATAAAAAAAGACCAGTAGATACGGAAAAAATAGCGTTGCTAAGTAAGGCTATTTGTAAAATATTCATTGTTTTAAGATTTTTATGTTTTTACAAATGTCTTACAACTTAAAATATTCTCTCTTGATAAATGTTAAGAAATAACCTGTACATGGTTTTTCCGTAATCTACTTAATGATTCCGGTGTAATACCTAGCATAGCGGCAATATGTTGCAAGGGCACGTTATTGAATAGTGCAGGTTCTTCTTTAAGCAAATTCTCAAATCGTTGTTGTGCAGTAGTATGAAGTTGAGAAAACATACTCTGTTCCAATAAGGCGAAAGAATGTGCCAATAATAAGTTGTCAAACTCTAACCATTTTGGTTGCTGTTTGCAAAGTTCAAAATGAGCTTTTCTATGTATAACAAAAAGAGTACAATCAGTTAGCGCTTGTATATTCCAAAAATTTGGGGATTCAAAAATAAAACTCGAAAGAGAGGTTATGAATTTTCCATTAGTTCCAATCCAAAAAGTAATTTCCTTTCCGTCTGCAATATCATACATCCTTAAATATCCCGATTCTATAAATGCCATTTTTCGACATGTCTTACCAGATTTTAGAAAAAAATCACCTTTTTTAATTGTTACAATTTCAAAAGATGCTACAATAGATTCTAAAGATTCTTTGTCAATATTAATTTTGCTTGTTATACAATTTCTTAATTGTTTCATTTCATACAAGATATATAAAACATCATAGACCAATTATAGTCTCGGTATTTACGAAAATAAAATAGCTGTCTTTGATAGATTAGGGACTAAATTTAAGGATAAAATTCAAAGTTTTAGCAACTGATTAATCTTTATTTTCAATATAAAAATCCTCTTGAATAAATATTTATTATACCGATAAAAACTAGCAGTATAGGGTTGGTTTATTTACTTAACGCATCGCTATTTTAGGCATAAAGATGCACGTTCTTTAATTATAGAGCGTTATCGTCTATACGATTGGCATCATTTTTTTACTGATATTATTTTATGTCTCATTATTTTTGCATTCTTATTTTGATTATTTAACTCCAATGATTTTCTGTAATTTAGCAGAGAAAGTTTTTTCTGTCCGTCATGATAGTATGCTTCTGCTAAACTATCATAACTATTTGCGTTTTCTGGAAATTCAGATACTAATAACTGAAAAATTTTGATAGCATTTTTTGCTTGCTTTTTATTAAGAAAATCATATCCCAAATTATTGAGTTCATTTGGAGAGTTAAAAGAATAAGCCGTTCTATCAACTTTTTTTAAATAGTGATATCTTTTTATACCTTCATCTGCATTTTTATAGGCGAGTAATCGAATGCTTCTATAAATAGATTTTTTTGGTAGTTTCTTATTAGTTTTGTTGAAAAAAACTGGACTTCCTGTCCTTTTTAACATTAATCCCTTGATCTTTCCTTTCTGATTTCTAACAAACTGATAGGTAGAAAATTCAATCTCATTATAAATTTTATCAACCTCAAAATTGTATAATAAAAACTTACTACCATTATCCCTAACAAAAGATAAATCAGAACCTTCTTTTATTATTTTTATCTGAGTACTTTTATTTTCATAAACTCCTTCATATTCTTTCTGGTTGTCATTTTTTACCTGTTTATTAAAATATTCTTTATCCAATACTATTGAAGCAACTTTTTTTGTAGAATTTTCAAAATCAAAAAAACTCCAATTACAATTTGTTAATGCAGTTATAAATAAGTCTTCTTTAATACAATATACTATAGAGCTATAAAACCCAGTTATTCCACCACTATGCTCTATAACAGGCTCTCCAGAAATATTTCCCAAAAACCAAGAATATCCAGTAGGAGTTTTTGCCCCATTTTTTAGAATGTAGGGAGTTGTAGCTTTTTTTAAACTTTTTTCACTTAAGATCTCATAACTAAAAAGGGCTTTATAAAAAGCATGTAAATCTTCTACGGTAGAAAGAAGAGAGCCAGCAGAATATGGATAAGTCATAGTAATATATTTACCATTTAAAAATGCCCCATTTGATGGTACATAACCATTTACTCTATTTTTTATTATTCTTCTAGGATTATCATATAGTGTGTGTTTTATTCCTAAAGGTTTAAAAAAAGTAGTTTCTAAATATTCTGAATAGCGTTTATTTGATACCTTTTCAATAATATAGCCAAGCAAAAAATAACCTGAATTACTATAACTCCATTTAGTTCCAGGCTCAAATTCTAAAGGTTCATCTTTAAATAAATTAATGAATTCTGAAGGGATAAAATCTGTTTGCTCATTTTTTCTAAAGTCTTTAATGGCATTAAAATCTTTAATTCCTGATGTATGTGTTAATAGATTTTCAATCGTAATACTATAACCATGGGTTGGGTAATTTTTAAGATACTTTGTTATATTATCTTGCAAAGATAATTTCCCATCCTCCGCTAGTTTCAGTATTGCACAAGCTGTAAATGGCTTTGTATTTGAGGCAATTCTAAATTTATGATCAATTTTTATATCGACGCCAAACTCAAGATTTGCTTTTCCAAAAGCTTTACTGTATAAAATCTTGCCCTTTTGGGCAATTAAAACAACACCACCAGGGTTGGATAAATTTGAAATAGGAGAATATAATTCATCAATTTTTTTAATTATTTCCTTGTCAATATTTTGACCAAAAAATAATGTTGAATAAAATAAAATTGTTAAAACAGAACATAATAAACGTATCATAAAATTACTTTATTTAATTGTTTAAAGTAGCAAAAATGATTTTTTTTTTTACGCCAAACGACCGAATAAACTACTCGAACTGTTTTTTTCTAAATTGAGTTGGTGTGAAGCCAGTTTGTTTTTTAAAGATTGTATTGAATGAAGATTTTGAATTGAAACCTACTTGATAAAGAACTTCTAAAATAGTGAGTTTTTTATTTAATGGGTCTTTTAAAATTTCTTTAGCCTTATTAACTCTATAGTCATTTATGAAATCATAAAAGTTTTTATCTAAATAACGATTTATCAAAATGGATAATTCCTGTTCTCTTAATTTTAATTTATTTGATAGCTCTTTAATAGTAATTTCCGAATTTAAAAATGGCTCTTCCATTGCCATATACTTTTTTAAATAATCAATTTTTTTTTCTATATTTTCATACTTCATTTTTAATTTCTGGCTAGATACAAATTGAAGTTTAGTTTCAATTCCTCTAAATATTTTGGAAGAATACATAGCCTTTAAAACCAACCAACATGTAAATGCAAGTAAAGAAATAATCATAAATATTCTATAATTAACTATTGCTCCTCCACCAATGCTAAATTTATATATGTTTTTAATAAAAACTACCCCCAGCAAAAGACTGAGAATAATATTCATTTGTAACAACCAATTATAATTTGTCCTATCTGAAAAAGAGTAATTTTCTAGAATTATTTTTTTATATTTTTTTAATAAGATAAAAGTAGCAATGAGATATCCTAAGTTCTGGGAAAAACTCAATAAAAAAGAAAAAATTCCTTCTAAAGTTTCGGTGTACTTATGAAAAAAATCAATTTGCTTGTCAAAACCCAGTAGATAAAAGTTAGGTAACAGAACTATAGAGCTTATAAAAATTGGGATTAAATGTAATACGTGCTTTGTTTTAATTTTAAAATCTGAGAATAAAACAGATAAAACATAAAGAAAAAGCAGTGGAGCACACAAAAAAGATGAAACCTCCATTCTAAGCATTTCTAGCGTAGGATTTACATAAATATAATCATGATAAAAAAAAGAACTTAAATCTATAGATTGTAGTATTAAATAAAGAGAGAGAAGGAGGTTGCCTGTTTTATCCTTAGATTTTACTGTTAAAAGAAAAAACGCGAAAAAAAACGATAAAAAAATTAAAACAATAGTTAAGGTCTGAAGTATTAAGTTATTGGTCATAAATCTTATCTGCTATTTTCTTAAAATAAATACCAATGAGCGTTTGCTCACAAACCCTTTATTAATAAGTTTAGTATTGACTTTTCTTAAATATAAAGTTTTTTTAAGAAATTTAGTAAGCAAAAAGCAATTTATGCAAAACCCACCGAAAAATACAATTTATAGCAATTTCACTTAGTCAGTACAATCTTTGTTAGTAACAGTACTATTATCCAAAATCACTAACTATTTTCTTATCTCTAGAATGTTCGCGATAGATGTAATGATTTTTTTTAGTTCATGAATTATATATTTGGAAGCTATTTTCAATGAAAAAAGACGTTTAGCTTAACACCATACGTCCTCTATTTTTTTTTCAAGATTGTATGCTAAACATTACTAGATTATAAAGCTTTTACAGGAATGCAAAAATCTACTCTAAATATTTTTCCTTTTGGTTGCTCTGGATATAGTTCGAAATAAGGTTTATCATCAGGAACATAATTGTTATTAGCAAACCAATGGCCATAAATCCAATCCCACACTTTTGGAAAATCTTGAGCAGACAACTCACATTGACAAATAACATATTTGCCTTCCTCAACATCCATTTTTCCTATAATACCTCCCGTTTCGGTTTCTGATAGAGCTGTTACACATAAACTTATTCTTTGATTGTCATTAAGAGCAACATTTGGGTTATCGTGATAGATAATTAAATATTTAAAATTTACATCATTCATTAATTCTTTAGATGCCGCCCAATTAAAGAGTTCATCTCTATGTTTTTGACACAATTCATCATTTCCTTTGTAAGGGCCTAATTTTCTGTTATTTGCAACAGTCATTTTAGAAAGACTTTTTACTTCAATGTTTTTTGATAATTTCCATTCTACTTGTCCATTTAATGGTTTTAGATTTAGGACAAAAGTATATGCCTGGTTTGTCTTTAAAATGTTGAATATTGCTATTTATTTGACTTAGATTGCTTTTTTGAAATTTCTAGAAAAAATAGATAGGTCAGAAAATCCGCATCGAAATGTTATATTAGATAAGTTTTCTTTAGGTTGAGCGCTGATAAATGAAGCAGATTTTTCTAAGCGAAGGCGCAAAATGTATTAAAACAATGACTGCCTGCAAAAAAAATGCGCTAATGCAAGTTGTAACACCATCAAAAATATATAAAATTATTGTTTTTAGATGCTAATGATACCACTAGTTATTGAGAAATATACTTTTACAAAAACCATAGCTATAAGAAACTTATTCTTGTATAGTGCAAGATTTAAGTATCTATACAAAATTCATCTAGACTTTTATATAACCCAATTTTTTCTTCAAAATCCATTCGTATACAGCACCCACTTGTCACTACCATGTTTAGGAAACTAGCGGCTACTAAATTTTAACGTGTAAGCAACTGACATTGTTTTTAGTTGATTAATCTTTCTATTATCATCGATGAAAAAAAGTTAACTCCAGTTTTTATGCATTGCTCATCAACAGCAAAATTTGGAGAATGTGGCATAGAAATTATTCCCTTTTCAAAATTTGAACCACCCAACAGAAAATACACTCCTGGCACTTGTTCTTGAAAATAGGCAAAATCATCACTACGTCCATCAGGTATTGGACCATATAGCGGAATCACATTTTCGTTTCCATAAATAGCAGAAATACTATTCATAGTCTTTGTTGTTAATTTTTTGTCATTTTTAATTGGGGCGCATTTATATAAATTCTCAATATTAAGTAAATTTTTAGCGTATTTTGATGCTCCTATTTTTTTGTTTAAAAATGGAATAATTGCTTTCATTCTTTTAATATTACTCGAACTAACTAGCGTACTTATTGTTAATTTATTTTCTGATTTCTCAATATTGAAATTTTGATTTACAGTTTGATAGTCTTTAAAAATTGTATTTGGGTTTTCTAATCCAATATTTGGATCTAATAAATTTCTAGTATCCCAAAATTTACTATCAGGTTTAACGTTATGTAGGTCAGATATTATTTTTTTTGTAAACTCAATTATGGATTCATTTTCGTTTGAATTTTTAAAAGTTACTTTAGTAAATTTATAATCAGAAAACAGCCATTCGGGCTTACTTGCAATTAAACCTACTGGCATTGGCGTTACGTGTAATGCATAAATTTCTTCGGGACTAATAATATCAAACAACCCGTCATCAATCATTGCTTTTGCTCCTTTTATATTTTCTTCGGAAGGTTGAAAAATAAAATAAATAGTTCCTTGTAATGTTTCTTTTTGACTTGCCAATACATTGGCTATTCCAAGTGCGATTGTGGTATTCACGTCATGTCCACAGATATGACGAACTCCTTTGTTTTTAGAAGGAAAATTAACAACATCAGGAATTTTTGACGGCATTGCATCAATATCTGCACGCCACGCAATTTTTTTTCCAGGGTTATCACCTTTTAAAATTCCAACAACGCCATTTCCTCCAATATTGGTTTTAACTTCCAAACCAAGAGATAATAAATATTTTGCAATTTTTTTTGAAGTTCTTTTTTCTTGCCCAGAAACTTCAGGGTTTGCATGAAAGTCTCTTCGAATTTTGACTAGACTATCAAAAATTTCATCTGTACGCAGCTGTACCGTTTTATGAATTGAAGATTTAAATTTTGTGTTTTGTGCAGTTAGTGCTAAGCCAAACAAAAGGAATTGGGTGCTTAGCACTAATTTGAATATTATTTTGGTCGATTTCATTTTTACAATGCTTTAATATCTGTGTTGCAAAAATGTAATTTATTTCAATTACATACCTGACACATATGTGACAAAATTATTTTTTAGCAATTTTACTTTTTATCCTGCTTAATGATTGTCGCTCTATTCCTAAGTATGATGATAAATGAGATAAACTTATTCTATTGATGATATCCTTATTTTGGTCTATAAAATTTAAATATCTTTCTTCAGCATTTTGAAATAAAAAACTTTCAACCCTATCGGTTTGTATTGTCAAGATTTGTTCGGCAATTAGTCTGCCATGCATTTCACTATTTTTATATTTTTTATAACCTTCCTGAAGGCTATTATAGGACAATTTAATAATTATTGAAGGCTCTAAACATTCAATAAAATACTTTGATGGTTTTTGTCTTATAAAAGAAGGATAGTCGCATGCATATTTGTTTTCATTTGCAAAGCCCGTTGTTATTTTATTTCCTTTTTCATTTACATAATATCTTCTTAATAACCCTTTGCATACGAAACCAATATCTTTCTGAATTTCACCACTTTTTAAAAACAATTCTTTCTTACAATATTCTTTTATAGTTAATTTAGTACGTATAAATTCTATTTCATCCGATGTTGAATGAACAAACAATTTGAGATAAGATTCATAATATCTTTGAAATTCTTTATTCATTTCATCTTTTTGTTTATTATTTACCTTGCGCTAAGGTATCATTATAGAGAAATTTGTTAGTATTTTTTGTTAAAAAAGTTTCCTGTTTTTAATATACTAAAACTTTAGTGTGGTACAAAATAGAAATGAATTATAGTAATAATGTAAAAACAGGAATTATGTTTTTAAAAGGAATATACATTGCTATTGTTGCTACAGGAAAGCTACAAGCTGATTAAAATAATTGTTGTTTGGTAATATCCAAAGAATACATAAATGAATTAGAAGAATGACATCCAGCAAGAGGTCATAATATTTCTTGATTTTAAAATGGAACATCAACTAATCTTATTAATATGTACTAAATTTATATTGTAATAAGTACTATGCCCAATTATTAATACTACCAATTAACATAAACCAGCTTAAAATAACAATCTTGAATTTAAAATGGTAGCTACAGTTTATCCATTTGATAGCTATAATTAAGTATTATGTCAAATATCCCAGAAGCATTCGTTTTTATAAGATTTAGTGGAGTGCCTCAAGAGTATAAAATTTATGAAATCGACTTTTTAGGAGATTCACGAACACATTTGAAGTTTCTGCAAATAATTAAATATGTGAGTAAAATAAATTTATATGCACTTGTTATATGTAGAACTTCAATTAATCTTCCTTTTCGTATTTCATTTTCCTTTGTATTGAAACACAATTTAGCGTTAAGAAGATGTCTAGTAGACATTTTTAGCTGAATACAATTGGTATTTTAAAAATTGATACTAAATGAATTCTTTAAAACAGTATATAATTTCGGAAATAATTAACGGCTCATTTGCTATACTTTTGGAAACCTTGTAACTGGTTAATATTATCTTGAAATCCTTTGTATGATTAAAATACTTAAGAAACAGTATAACTAAACCCCTAAAATTTGTACGCTCATTTCTCCTGTTGTTTTGCCAAAATTTTATGAGGCCATAACTAATAAAAAGAATTATGGTTTAATATTCTGATTAACCTTGAATAAGTTATTTGGGTCAAATCTTCTTTTAATTTCAACCAATCGGTTGTAATTGTGCTTATAACTTGCTTTAACTCTTTCTTGTCCTTCATCCATCAAAAAATTAGAGTAAGCACCACCAGATGAATATGGATGTAAAGCTTCCCAATAATCCTTACACCAATTGGTAATTGTTTTGGCATTTTTAGAATCAGGATCTACTCCAATAATTACGCCTGCATAATTGGCACTCCTATATGCCCAAGGAGTATCTTCCGCTCCAACTCTGCTTGCTGCTCCACTAATAGGGTATAAATGCATTTGAGATAACGGTGTTGGAATACTTGAGCCAAACTTTAAGTGTTGCGCACCAACTTCTGGACCTAATTCTTTAAAGAAGTCTGCTCTCCAGTACCATTGCATTCCTGGAATCATCATATCATCGAACATACTTTGTATTGCAGGATATGGCATTTCTCCTACATGCTCAAAAAAAGGATTCATAGCATGAACTGGCTTAAATGTGCTTTCAAAATTATTAGCTTCTCCTGCATAGCACCATACTATGCCACAGAATTTTTTATTATGTAAATGCTCTGGAAATGGAGCACCAGAAATTACCATTGTTGCAATAAAGCCATTCAATTCATCTGGTGCATTAATTATAAATTCATGATACCATCCATTCCATAATTTCTTCAGTTTGTTCAATAGTCCATAATGTTGGACCTCCAACAACAGTTTTTAATGGATGTGCTTGAAATTTAAAAGATGTTACAATACCAAAATTTCCACCACCACCACGAATCGCCCAAAATAAATCGGTATTTTGATTGGCATTTACTGTTGTAAACAATCCATCTGCCAACACCATATCCGCTTCTAATAAATTATCAATAGTTAAACCGTGTTTACGTGATAGATGACCTACACCACCACCTAGTGTTAACCCTCCAACACCTGTTGAAGAAATAATACCTGCCTGCCAAACTAAAAGGATGCTGCATGGTCTACTTCTCTCCAAAGATTACCACCTCATACTCTAACCGTATTGTTTGAAGTATCTACTCGTACAAACTTAATTCCAGATCAATCTATAACTAATCCCTCATCACACAAACCTAAACCACCACCATTATGTCCACCTCCCCTAATAGCGATTAACAGATTGTTTTCTCTTCCAAAATTGACTGATGCCATAACATCTGCAACATCTACGCACATAGCAAATAATCCTGGTTTTTTTATCAATCATACCATTATATACCTTACGTGTTTCGTTGTAATTTGCATCATTTGGAAACACTAATTCTCCGCTTAACTGATTTCTGAAAGACTCTATTATTTCAGGACTTAAATCTTTGATTGTTTTCATCTTGATTAGTTGTTTTTTGCTGTATAAATATCATAACTCCCAGAACCATCTGGTCTATTCGAATGGAAAAATAATTCCGAAAAATCTTCAATAATAGAAGGCATTCCTTCATTAAACTCTGTATTAATTGGATATTTTAGATATTGAGGATTTTCCCAAACTTCTTCTTTCTCATTATATGTTGCTATCCAAATATCATGTTTTCCAATTCCATTTTTGATTTTAGCTGTTTAACATCATTTAGAACTGAAATTTGAAATCGTGACTATCAATAGTTAATAATTATCATTTTTCCTTGATACGGCAAAGTATACTTTGAGCGATATGATGCGGCTATCAAACAAAAAATCAAGATACAAATTTTACAATTCAACCACACTTAACGACAATTTAACCTAAAGTCATTTTATAAAACAGGCAAAGGGTTAATATTTGAACTTTATTTAATTGTATTGTACTAAATTTAGAATCTCTTGAGGTCAAAAATAAAGCCGATACTGAATCTAGAGAAAATTTATTCTGATAATTAAACTATTACAAAATTAATATGCTAGCCAACAAAAAGAAACGTATACAATATTTAGGCTTTAATGACACTTGGTTTTCTATTATAGGAATCCTAATAATAAGTTATGTTACGTATTACCTTTTCAACCCTTCATTTAGCCTTGTTTCTTTGACTGAAGCAGTTTCAAGTTGGGTTGGAACACTATTTATTACCGGTATTAATTGGTTTATCAATCGATCGATTATGATTTTATTACGAAAAAAATACCCAGATTTTCATGATAATGCAAAGCGTATTACATTATTCTTTATTGCTATTGTTTGCACTATTCTTTTAGTCTCTTTTATAGTGGGTATGTTAATATCATTAATTCCGAATGCCAACTATGTTGGTCCTGATTCCAGTATTAAAATGCTGGTACCTATTATTATAGTTACAATCATGATAATGGCTATATATGAAGCCATATATTTCTACATACGACTCAAAAAATCGGTTAAGGATGAAGAACAATCAAAACAAATCTTGATACAAGCACAATTAGATGCCTTACTTAATCAAGCTCAACCACACTTTTTCTTTAATACGTTGAATACACTTCGAGATATCATAGACCAAAACTCAAAGGAGGATGCAAAGGAATTCGTAGACAAACTATCAGATATGTATCGCTTTTTATTGGAAGCTGGTAACGAGAGTTTGATTCCCTTAAGCAATGAATTACGATTTTCAAGAGCATATATTCACATACAATCTGAGCGGTTCGGAAATAATTTGAAATTAAATTGGGATATCCCTAAAACTTCGTTAGATGCTATGATCGTACCAATGAGTTTACAGCTTTTGTTAGAAAATGCAATAAAGCATAATGTTATCTCTAAAGCGAAACCGCTACTAATAAATGTAGCCGTCCGAGATAATAAACTGGTTGTAGACAATAAGATCGAACCGAAATCTACACAGTTACCATCAACAAAAGTCGGGTTAGCAAATATCGAAAAGCGGTATACATTGATTTCTAATGAATCAATTGAAATCAAAAATGACGGAAATCGATTTATGGTTGCTCTCCCACTATTAACATTATCAGACAAAAGGAATTAAAGATGCAGATACTAATCATTGAAGACGAACCGAGAGCGGCGGGCCAATTGCAACGTATGCTAAAAGCGTGTAATTTTGATTATAAATTGTTGGATATTATCGATACCGTTGAAGATGCCGTACGATGGTTTCAAGAACATACCGCCCCGGACTTGGTATTTATGGACATTCAATTAGCCGATGGATTAAGTTTTGATATTTTTCAAAAAATTGAGGTAGAAGCTCCTATTATATTTACAACGGCTTTTGATCAATATGCAATACAAGCATTTAAAGTAAATAGTGTAGATTATCTGTTAAAACCCATTCAAAAAGAGGATTTGAATACTGCTTTGGACAAATTCTTGAAGTCCAATAAACCAGCCGCTATCGATCCTTCTATATTAAAGCAATTACTTGGTAGTATACAGGCTCCCCAAAAAAGAGAAGGCTTGTTGGTTAAAGAGGGCGGTGGGTTTGTACAAATTAAAATTTCTGACTTGTTGTATTGCTATTCTGAGGATAGCATCACTTTTGGCGTAACTTCAAATAAGCGCTTTATTATCGATGAAACAATGGATGAACTATTGAGTTCATTGGATCAGAACACATTTTATAGAATTAATCGTGGACAAATTGTGGCCAAAACTTCCATTCAGAAAATGGATCCGTATTTTAATCATCGGGTTAAACTTTCTATTTCCAACCCACGCGACCAAGAGTTTATCGTTAGCAGACCAAAGACCAGCGATTTTAAAGAATGGATGAATATGTAAAGCGGTAGATTACAGTTCAACCACGCTTAACGATACTCTGGCAAAAATGCCTGTTTAGAGAAGAAGGTTAAACAGATATTGCAGCAATATTAATTTAACCCTTAAAATAAATCAAAATGAAAAAATGTATATTTATTACATTACTTGTAATTTTATTTAATAGCTGTAACACAACAAAGGAAAAGGAAACTCGAAACTTAGAAAAATTTGATAAGGTAAATCTTGTAGGTAGCGTGGAGCTTCATTTAGAAATAAATTCTGACCATTCAATGGAGGTTAGGACAAAAAACGCCTCTGATATAGCAAATTTAATTACAGAAGTTCGCAATGGTGAGCTATATATTTATTATGAAAAAGATTGTGATTTTTGCAAAAACCCTAAATACATTATTTACCTGAATCATTCAGGGATTTCAGATTTAACCTTGACAGGAAAAATAAAACTCATCTCGGATGATGGAATAAGTCAAAAAGATTTAGTTATAAATGGGAATGGTATTTTAAGCGGAAATTTAAAGGTTAATGTTAATAATCTCAGCGTTGATTTAAACGGGATATCAAATATGTATATTTCTGGTTATGCAGATACATCTAACTTAAAGATTACTGGTATTGGAATGATTAATGCGGGGAGTTTGAAAACTAAAAACAATAAAAAAGTTTCAGATGGTATTGCTTTTATCAATAAGTAGAACTCACAATAGAAATAGATGAATAAATAGAAAGACAACAAGAAGGAATGATTTTATTCTTTTCTTATCCAAAGAAATTGGCATATCGATAACCCAGTCTAAATTTATAGACTGGGTTATCGGTTTATATATCAGAATGCAATATGCAGAGTTTATCGTGAATCCAATAAGTACAAGCCATTTTAAGAAATAGAGGCATAAATAGGGCGGTTAATTACAGTTCAACCACCCATTACGATATTCTGGCAAAAAGGCCTATTTAGAGCGAAAGGTTAAACGGATATTGTGCCAATATTAATTTAAAAAACAAAAAAATGACTTTAGCTACAAAAATAATCCGAACCTCATTAATCTTACAATTTCTGCTTTGTGGACTGTTTACATTTGGTCAAAATGTAACAACTCCATCTTTAATTCATCAATCTGTTCAATTGCACACAGATAAGATTTTTGATAGCCTTGTAAAAATCCGTAGAGACTTTCATAGGTATCCTGAAGTCTCTGAACAAGAGCAAAGAACTTCAAAAAAAGTGGCAGCATATTTAATGTCTTTAGGCCTAGAAGTTAAAACCAATATTGGTGGTTACGGCGTTATAGGAATCTTAAATGGGAATAAAAAAGGGAAACGTATCGCTTGGCGTGCAGATATTGATGCAATGGTATCTGACATTCCAGATGTTGTAGATTTTCCCTCAAAAAATGAGGGTGTACGCCATATCTGTGGACACGATGTGCACACCACTATCGGACTAGGAATAGCCAATGTTCTAGCAAGTTTAAAGGAAAACCTTAATGGTAGCGTCTATTTTATTTTTCAACCTGCGGAGGAAATCAATAAAGGTGCTAAAATGATGCTAGCCGATGGATTATTTAATCTGATTAAACCTGATGAAATTTATGGACTACATATGTCTCCATACCCTGTTGGTACAATAGCTACTAAATCTGCAAATGTATTTGTTCACCTTACGGTTGTTGAAATAGAATACAAATCTTCTAACAACCAAGACGTTATAGTTGATTTCACAAAGGAATTAATGAAGAGTACTCAAACCTATGGGCCAAACGCTAAATTTTGGGATAATAGAAATATTTTCAGCCCTGAGTTAGGAGTAACTAATCCAAATACAATTTATAAAGATTATACGGCCTTGATAGGTGATTTTTATGTTAAAAATTCTAATGATACGTTTAACATAAGAGTATTACTTAATACCAGTAATAAGAAACGATTGAATGCATTTTTAGCCTTGATTAAAAACAAAATTGAAACTTCTAAGTACTCTAAAGAATTACTATCCGTAAAGTTTAATTTACAGAAAGGATTGCCTGTTATGGAAACACCTATGAATGACGAAGCATTGACCAATGAAACTATGAAAAGTATTTCTAGTATCTATGGAAAACAAAGTTTTATTCCCTTATATGGGGTTCCCCCTCTTCAATTTAGTGATGATTTCGCATATTTTCAGAAATCTGTGCCAGGTGTCTATTACTTTTTAGGAGGCTCAAATTCTGAGAAAGGTATTGCTGCTATGCCACACACGCCCAATTTTGAAGTAGATGAAGAATGCATTAAAACAGGAGTAAACTATTTTTCTTCAATGATTATTGAAAGACTTAAATAATTAATATCTATAATGTGCATAGTCCTATAAAACTAACGTTTTATAGGACTATGCACATTATAAGGCAGGGTATATTTAATTCCACCTTTTTCTAAACTTACCCCTATATTAGATTATTAGAAATTAAATCTTGATTCCCATTCCATACACATTCCCACTTCACTCCTACCGTCGCTTCGGGCAAAGAGTATTCCATTACATTTTAGAGAAACATTTGAGAAGAAAAAATCAAAGAAGATTTGAGATAAGAATGCAGCCACATCAACCCGCTCAAAAAAGAGAAGGTCTAATAGACTTTCTCTTTTTATGCCGTACCAAAGCAAAGTTACATAACGTAGAAGGTTCTAGTTACCTTCTGTAAAAGTATAAAATTTCTCTACGAGTAAATTTCTATACACTTGCTAGATATAGATTCCAATTCAGCTTTTTTTTGTTATTGCTTATCTTTTGTCTTGAAACAAAAGAAACAACCCCGAGGATTCGGGACAAGGCTGCATATTCCCGAAGCTTCGGGATGGAAACAATTAACGGCTCATTCACTATATTTTAGAAAACATTGTAACTCGTTAAGATTGCTTTGAAATCCCTTGTATAATTGCAACTCTTAAAAAATTATATTACCAAACCCCTAAAATATGGACGCTCATTTCTTCTATTGTTTTTACCCAAATTTTATGAGGCAAGTTTAACATCGAGATTCTATTTTACATAATATTATGATATTGGAATTAATATATTTTCAATCATCCAATTGTGAGCATTAACTATGTCATCATAAGTAAACTTTCTTTTCTAACCACCAATCAAAAACTTTAAACAAGTAACTCACTCGAAAATTCTTCTTTATTTTTAGAATGTTAGGTTTATTGTTTTCATAGGAGTTATTGTTTAACAAACGCAGGTATAATAATTTCAGAAATTTGAGTCATTATTTCATCTTCGCTATCATGACCAGAAATTACAATTGTTAAATCAAGTTCTTCTATCACTATTACACGTTGCCCTCCGCCTCCCCAAGCAAATGCGGTATCATAACTTTTATGGCCTATCTTTACGAGTGTTTGATACCAAAAATAACCGTAACGATAGTCTTTAGGCATCCAATCTTGAGTAGGTTTCACAATTCCACTGGTGGCTTTGGCAAGATATTCTGCAGAAATAAGCTGCTCGCCGTTTAATTTACCTTTATCGAGAACCAAATTACCCAATTTGATCATGTCGCGAGACATGATACTTGCACGCCACCCTGCTTCTGGCAAACCGCTAATATGAGTTGACCATTTATATTCTGTAATGCCGAGTTTGTCAAGTAACTCAGTTTTAATAAAGTTCTCAGCCGTTCCTGGGACAACGGCGTCAATGACTGTCATCACCAACATTGGATTAAAATTACCATACAGATAAGTCTGAGACTCTGAGGTTATAGGTCCGCTTTGCTCAAGAAGCGTCTGAACCAAACCTTGGCCTCTTAATCGAACGGTATCTTTCTCAATTTCTTTCCATTTATCTCCATCTATATTCAATCCTCCATGCATGGTCAATGCCTTATGAAGTGTGATTTTTTCGGCTCCTTTGGTAATTTTTTCAGGATTAACATCTTTTAGAAAACTAATCAAAGGTTTGTTTAGATCTTCTATAGATAGGTAACCCATTTGAATAGCTCTACCCAAAACCAAACTGGTATACGCTTTTACTGCTGATGCTTGTCCATGAGGCAAGTTAATACGCCCTTTTTTATAATAGGATTCAAAAACTAATTTGTTTTTGTGAGAAATGAGTAACGCATCATAGTTTCCATGTTCACCATCAAAAATCTCTTGAGACAATTTAAGGATTGCGTTTCGATCATTGCTATTCACCGCTAATGTATCAACTGATATCCCATCTTTTCTGTCCTCTGGAGTTGTGTTGATAAATGCATTATTGAGATGCGGAATATCCCAAAATGAGACGTCATAATTATCACTTGAAACATGACTCATCAAGGATGACAACCAAGCGACACTGCGCACTGCTGTCATTGGGAATGCAGTTCCATGATTGCCATCAATCACTTCTTTTAATACGGCTAAACCGTCATCTCTTCTATCCTTTAATAATTTAATAAATTCCTCGATAGGTTCAACCATATCTTCTTCTAATGAGCCATGTGAAATAAAAACATTGGCCTTCAGACTCGAGCCTCTATTTGAGGCCTCGTTAGGTCCGAATTTCGAATTTAGCTCAGATAAATAAGGAACAAGAGTTTTGATCGTTGGACTACCAATAATGTAATTATTAAAAGTATTGGGTTGTGTCAAAAGTATATAAATACCAAATTCACCACTCAGTGAATACCCAAAATACGTACGACTGTTTGGATCGGTTCGATAGGTATTGTCGATATATTTAATCACATCATTTCGAATAAAGTCCAAATGTGTTTTGGCTTGGCCCAATTGGTATTTTGCTTGAATTTCAGGTTTATTTGATTCACTAATACTATAATCTCGAAACCGACTAACATGCGCTCCTACTTCTTTTTTCAGATCCTTATTTATATCTAATTGCCAAGAAACTCCAACTAGAATAACATCTTCTAACATGTATTCTGTTGAGCCAGATAACATTTCGAGATGCCACATAGCGTCTGTATAATAAAGGACAGGATAGGTTTTATTATTGTTCTCAGAATAATCTTCAGGCAATTCTATATAAAGTTCATAATTTCTTTCGGTCTGAGTATCTTTTATTGGGACTACCTGAATATGTGGTAATACCAAGGAAGTTCCTTCTCCATTTGATGTGAACTCTTTTACACTATTTTCTTGAGCAAAGACAGTGTTTAGCGAAATGAGGCTTGTCAATATTAATAATTTAGTAATTTTCATGTTTTCATCTTTAGATATTGTGTTTGTATAATTCCGACCTGCCAGCTGGCTCGTTCACTAAAAAGGTCTACTAGACCTTTTTATATACATTCCGACCTATTTGGGCCTGAGTGCCTCAATAAACCCAGCATCTACCCACATTGTATTTTTCTTGCCATTGCCAGGAAACCGTGTAAAGAAAAAGTATTTCCCATCTGATGTCACACTGCCATAAGCATCTGGGAGTTCTGTATTTATCTTATCTCCTAAATTAATTGCAGCGCCCCATGAACCATCTTTCTGTCGAAAACTAATATAGATATCAAGATTACCGTTTTCTCGTTTACTATCAAATATAAAGTAGGACTCATCCGGAGCTATGAATGGGTGGGTTTTATTTTTTGCCATATCAATCTCCAATGTTCTCGGTTTCTCACGTATGCCGTCTATTAATCGTGAATAACGAATACTTCCTACAGCAGGTGACTTATCATAAAAGGGTGACGTATCAAAATAGTAAGTTCCTTTAGATGAAGCCGTAAGGCGCATAATGGGAATAGAATCAAAAGGGGCTCCAAGACTTTTTACCTCTGACCAGCCAGAACTGGTTCGCTCTCTATATTCGTTTCCTATGTGCATAATCTTACCGTCAGGAGAAATCCCTCTGGGTACCATAAAGGACTCGGTCCATAGATTATCTTTGTATTGAATGGCAACCAACGCATGATTTTCTAATTCCTCATCAGATCTGCGGAAATAGAACTCTTTTAAATCGGGTGAAAAGGCATCTGCTAGTTCACTGTGCTCTGTCGAAACAATACGGGGGGCAAAAATTTCAGGAATCAAGCCTGGTGGTTTTTGCCCAAAAAAGGGATTCTCTAAGCTTGGAAAATCAGGATCGTTTACTTTCTGTTTTTTAGTATTGCACGCATTTAATAATAGTGCGAATACAAGTGTCAAAATAAAATGTGTGTGTTTCATTGTTTACTTATTTGTATTTGCAATTTATAATTCCAACCCGCCAGCTGGCTCATTCACTAAAAAGGCCTACTCACTGCAGCATCAACTGGCCCATCATTCAAATGATAAATCATTACCATTTTCATAATGTCCTCTATACGTTCCGCCCTATTTTGGTCTTAGTGTTTCTATAATTTCTGTACTCACCCAATACAAATTTGATAACCCACCTTCATCTTCGGCCCTAGTAAAAAACAAATATTTGCCATCTGGTGTGATACTCGGGCACCCTTCGTTAAAATTAGAATTTACTTCATTTCCAAAGCTAATTGGTTTTGTCCATGTCCCGTCTTTTTCCTTAAAACAGACATAAATATCAGAATCTTTTCTTTTTTCATTTTCTTTGTTTCGAGCATATACCAGCAAATAGTCTTGAGATGGGGAAATAAACCCGTGATGACCAAATTCAATTTCAACTTCCTGTACCTCGGGAAATTTGCCATTTTTATTCTGGGCATAGTACATTTTTCTTTTTGAAATATTTGTATAATAAAGATCTCCGTTTTTAGCTTGATTAATATAAAAAACTAGGTCATCATTTAGAGGTGAATCAAGTTGTATTGCATCACTCCAGGACTCCTCTAAGCGGTTTACGTACCAAATTTTCTCATCCGAAAAAATAGAATCCAAAGCTGTGAAGTAAATCCTTTTGTCATCAACGCTAACGAATGGATATAATTCCTCTTTTTTTTCCCCATTGGTAAAATTTGCTCTTTTAGCGCGAGTCCATTTATTACCTTTAAGTTTTGAGAAATAGATAGATACTTCTTCATCTTTTTTATTAACTGTAAAATATACTTCGTCTAAATCAGGAGAAAACGAAATATTCGATTCATTCCTTCCATTGATTGAAACAATTCCAGGAGCAAAAACTTCTGGAATTAAACCTGGGGGCTTTTGTCCAAAATAAGGACTTTCTATCGTTGGTGAATCACTGTCTTTTGATTTCTGATTTTTAGTATTGCATGAATTGAAAAACATTGTAAATACAAGTATTAAAAGCAGAAGGCCAATTTTGTTTTTCATAATTCTTAGTATTTATAAATGTTGAATAAATGTATAGTATATTCAATGTATAAATTCATTAATAGGATAAACACAACAATTAAATGATAAAACCATTTCGTCATAGATATCCCGCTTTTGTGTAATAATTAGGATAATTTCTGTGCATAGATGGTATATTTAACCGATTATTATATGAATTTATGCTTAACAGGTTATTAAAAAATACAATCCTAATAAATATAGGAGCCTTTTTATTGGTGCTTATACTTGAGATATTAAGTATGTGGGCGATTAAGGATAGATTTGATACTGATTATTCTTTTTTCTTACATGGTCTTAATTATACAATTGCCATTATGGCCATCATATGGATAAATCATTTTATTTTCATTCCATCTTTTTTTGATAAGAGACGCTATTTTTCATATACAATACTTCTTATTGGGAGTGTATTTATTGGGGCATATTTGAAAGGATATGGGAAGGGTAGCTGGTATGGTGTTTATAAAATGATCTTTTTTCTAATTTATACTACTGGAACCGGAATGGCTGCCTTTTTTTTAAGAAGAAATATAATGTTCAGAAGAGAAAATGACGAGAAGGAAAAATTACAAAGAGAAATGGAGCTTAATTATTTAAAAGCACAGGTAAATCCACATTTTTTATTCAATTCTTTAAATAGTATTTATTCGCTTTCGCGGAAACAATCGTTAGAAACTCCTGACCTTGTTATGCAGCTCTCAGAATTATTGAGGTATCAACTAGAAAGTTCTAAAAAAGAGACCGTTTTATTAAAAGAAGAGCTTGAGTTTATAGAAAATTATTTATTACTTGAAGAAAAAAGATTGAGTAAACGTTGTACTATTGAATTTTTAATTGACGGAGACGTGTCGGGCTTAAGGATTTCTCCGATGTTGCTCATCCCTTTTGTTGAAAATGCTGTTAAACATGGTGCCCAAAGTACGAATGAACAGAGTACCATTGATATTTCTGCCACTATAAAAAACTCCACTCTTCATTTTTGCGTAGTTAATTCAAAGCCTTCTATGGTTTCTATATCGAATAGAAAAGGACTGGGTCTTGAAAATGTGAGAAGACGTTTAAATCTTTTATATCCTAATTCTAACGTATTAGAAATTGATGATAAAGAAAAAGTATATCATGTGAACTTATCTATTGATTTAGCAGTTTCAAAATTAAAAAAAACAGTTAATGATTAAAGTTGGTATTATAGATGACGAAATACTAGCTGCATAAAGTGTTAGAAGATTATTGCTCTAAAATTGACAACTTAGAAATAGGACTAAGTACAGGAAATTCACTTGAATTTATCAATTTCATTCAGCAAAATGACCTTGATCTCATCTTTCTTGATATAGAAATACCTGAAGTTAATAGTATAGAAATTTTGCGCCCAATGATAAAACCACCTAAAGTTATTTTGACTACAGCTTATTCTGAATATGCATTAGAAAGTTATAATTATGGTGTCGTAGATTATTTATTGAAACCTATAAAAATTGAGCGCTTTTTAAAAGCAATAAACAAAGTTTCAGCTTTAAAAATAACAGCGAAAAAAAAATAGTGGCAATGATGAACTTCAAATAAAACATGATAATCACTATTAAATTAGATGAAAGTTCGTTTCATTCACTATTTTTGTAATTCGGTAAGCACATCCTTGGCATGGTTATTTTGAGGATTTAATTCAAGTGATTTAGAGTAATTTAAAATTGCCAGATCAATTTCTCCTATTTTCATACAGGCTTCTGCATAACTATCGTATACTTTGAAACTATCTGGATAGAGCATCATATTCACTTTGAAAGTGCTTTGTGATAACTTTGTTCTATCCTCTCTCAAAAAACGATGCCCTAGATTATTTAAGTATTCTTCAGTAACTGTAGGATTAATAGAGTCATGTTCGATTAAGACTTTATATGCTTTAAGTGCTTTTTCAAAGTCACCTTCAAGAAGGAATTCCACTGGGTTTTTTTTATCATTATCCATCTTGACATATGTTGAAACTATTGCTCCATCATTTCTATCAATATATAGCAAATTGACTGTTTCATTTTCAAAATTTGGTTTGAACTGCATAAGTCGACTAGAATTTCTTCTAACAAAACTACTATCCGAGACTTTGACTAGTTCTTCTGCTTTTATGTCAAGTATATTTTTAGTGAGCAGTAGATTGTCCTTTTGAAAAACTTCTACAATCCTACCATTGGCCATATATCTACCAATAATTTTATCGACTGCAGCCTGTTCAATTTCCATTTTTTTATGTACTGGAACATAATTATCCCATTCATAGACAAGGGCAACAGAACGAATCAGTTCATAAACTAAACTTCGGGTAGGGTAGTTAGTTAACACAACTACACCATGTCCGTTGTCTCTATGAGCCATCATCTCACTATAAAACCCTGTACTCCATCCGTTTTTTCTAAAGTAGATTTCATCATTATTATAAGAAATTGAAAATCCTAGTCCATTTAGTCCAAAGCGATTTTTCACTAATGGTGTAAGCATTAATTCTGTCATATCTTTTGATAATCCTTTATTACTATTCTCTTTTAGGGTTTGCTGTATGTTGATTACAAATTTCGCGAGGTCCTCTGCATTTGTCCACAATCCATTTGAAGCCAATTCTGGATAGGTATGTCTTTTACCTTTTACCATAGAACCATCTCGCAAATGACCAGTTGCTGCCATCTTTAATTGTTCTGTATTAAGAGATTGATTAAAAGTACTATTGTTCATTCCTAAAGGCTGCAGAACTAATTCATTCATAATCTCTGGAAATTTTTTGCCCTCAACATCCATCATCATTTGTTGAATGATCGTATAGCCACCTGCTGAAAGCCAAAAACTTTCATCAAGGACTTTATCTACCATGACTGGATTTGAATTGGCTGGAGGAGTTCCATTTAGTACCTCGACAAGTGTTGGTACAGGTAAATCTGTATTATATCCTTGAAATGAGTGAACGTTTATTCCAGCAGAATGACTCAAAAGATTTTTTATAGTGGCTTTCTTTTCTTTGGTAAATTCACTATCTGGCAATTTCCAAGATTTTAAATAGCTGTTAATGTCTTCATTTAAGCTTACTTTATTTTGGTCTACAAGACTTAATGCACCATACGCAGTTACAGGCATGCCAATATTTGATACTTGGAAAAGTGTTTGCTCAGTCACAGGAACTTTACTTTCCTTATCCATTATGCCGTAGCCTTTTGCCCACACAATTTTGCCATTATTTATTACAGCAATACTAACACCTGGAACTCCATAGTGTTCCATACGTTCTTCTATAGACCAAGTAGAATCACCTTCTATATATACCCGGGTTGTGAGACCAGTTTCTACCTTTTTAATTAAATCAATTGTAGTATCAGTATTTGATTCTTCTGCACATGATTGAAAAAGAATTAGGAGTAAGAGAACTGAGATACTGTTTTTCATATTTATAAATTTATTAATTGAATGATTGATTATTAAAAGGCTTTGAATTATTTGTTTTTTAACAGAGTTCTTTGTCAGTTGCTGGCTCTTAATCGACCAATGTTCCTTCATATACAGTATCATATCTGTTATAATCAGTATCATTCCCTCCAATCATATAAATCTTACCATTGAGGGTAGTAATACCTCCTATCTGTATTGGTTTGGGTAAATTGGTTGATTTAATCCAGGTATCGTTTGTTGTATCATAAATATATACACTTGAAACGGCCTTTCCGTCTTTGTTTTGCCCACCAGGAAAAATAATTTTATCATTTATAACCGCACTACCTAACAGAATAGAAATCCAAACAGGACAATTCTTTTTTGTTTCCCATTTATCATAAAGTGTATCATACATCCATAAAACATCGCCACAAAGCACATAAATATTGTTCCCGACAGCAGAAATTATTGGATCCCCACAAGGCGTAGGTAGAGGGGATAAAGTTTGCCATGAATTTAATTTTGGATTATAAACTTCGTTATTTTCGGTTTTTCCGATTTTATTTGTCCTGCTAGACCTAGTTATTCCGCCCATAACATAGATTTTATCATTAACTACGCATGAAGTGTTGTGTTGTCTTCTTGTTGGCATTGGCGCCAATACATTCCACGTGTTGTTTAAAGGATTATAGGCTTCGAGTCTGTCTAGAAGTGGTTTTCCTGCTCCTCCAATAGCATAAATTAATCCATCTATCTCTACTAAATTTACATTCCATCCCCGAGTAATCATATTTGTTGTTTTCTTCCATGTATCCTCAACGACATTATATTCATAAACTCCTGAAATTTTAGAATGTGCTTCCATAAAATAGATATTATTATTATTGCAGCTTACTGCTGCTCCTCTCATAGGTTGTGGAAGCTTTGCCTTTTCCTTCCATTCTATTTTTTGAGCATATACTCCTGAAAAAATAAATCCTATTAGTAGAAATAGAATAATCCTTCTTTTTTTCATTTTTGTGTTTTTTAATTTCTTAATGTTTGTTTTAAATTATTACCGACATCCAGTTTTGGCATGTGCTATATCGTTTATTATAGACTGTTTCACTCAAGATTATGTGATCTGAGTTTGGCTAATAGCCAACTGATGTCCCAGAGTTGATGTTCTTGTATGGTTATTTATTCTTGAGGCCTAAGTGTCTCAATGGCTTGAGCATTCACCCAATAAGGGCTTCCTTCCACATAAGTACTTCCATCTTCTCTAACCTTTATATCTCCCCTCCAAAAAAAATCAATATTTTCCATCGGGTGTCACGTGCGCGCCATTTTCCTTGAGTGCTGTGTTTATCTTATCTCCCATGTTAATTGCTGCTCCCATTTTTTGTAATTCCACAAGCCTACTCCTTGCACGGTTATTTTGAGGATTTAATTCAAGTGATTTCGAATAATTTAAAATTGCCAAATCAATGTCTCCTGTTTTCATACAGGCTTTTGCATAACTATCATATACTTTGTAGCTATCAGGATAGAGCATCATATTCACTTTGAAAGTGTTTAGTGATAGTGTCATTCTATCCGCGTGGTAAAAATCATAACCAATATCATTTATGTAGCCTTCACTCACAGTTGGATGGGTAGGATCGAGCTCCATCAAATTCTTATAAGCTATAAGTGCGTTTTCAAAATCGCCTTCAAGAAGGAATTCCACTGGACTTTTTTCATCACTAGCGACCTTAGCTAAGCTTGAGATTATTGCTCCATCGTTTCGATTCAGATATTGTAAATTGATTACTCCATTTTCGGAACCTGGTTTAAACTGAATAAATCGACTAGAATTTCTTCGAACGAAAAGGCTATCCGAGACCTTAATGAGTTCTACTCCCTGTTCATCAAGTATGTTTTTGTAAAACAGTTGACTACCCTTTTGAAAGATTTCTACAATCACATCGTCAGATTGGTATCTTCCTGTAATTTCAACTACAGATGACGGTTCAATTTCCATCTTTTGATGTACGGGAACATAATTATCCCAACCGTACGCCTGGGCAACAGAGCGCATCACTTCAGCATTAAATTCCGGAAACGTGGAATTGGTCATCACAACCACACCATAACCTTTGTCTCTATGAGCCAGTATCTCGGCATAAAAACCTGTATTCCATCCGTGATGTCTTAAGTAGATGTCATCGTTTCTATTAAGAAGCTGAAACCCTAGCCCGAGTGTATATGACCAACCAGAATTGCCCACCCCATAAGGTGTACCCATTAATTCTGTCAGATCTTTTGATAATCCTTTAGTACGCTTACCCTTTAGGGTTTGCTGTATGTTGGTTATAAATTTCGCATAGTCCTCGGCTGTTGTCCATAATCCGCCTGAAGCCATTGCCGGTTGGATATTTCTTCCACCTTTAACCATGGAGCCATCTTGCAAATAACCTGTTGCTACCTTCGTTAATTGCTCTGATGTAAGAGCTTGATTAAACGTGCTGTTGTTCATTTCTAAGGGTTGCAGGACAAGTTCATGCATGATCTCTGGGAATGTTTCCCCCTCAACATCCAGCATCATTTGTTGAATGGGCACATAGCTAGCGTATGCAAAACGAACACTTTCGCCAGGCTTTTTATTCACGGTAATTGGCTCGTTTGAAGCTGGAGGAGTTCCATTTAATATCTCTACAAGTGTTGGAATTTTTTCATTTATACTATATGATCCCGTACCACGAGGATATATTCCAGCAGAATGATTTAATAGATTCCTTAGCGTTACTTTGTCTTCTTTGGTAAATTCATTTTCTGGTTGTTTCCAGGATTTTAAATAGCTGTTAATATCTTCGTCTAAGCCTAATTTATGCTGTTCTACGAGACGTAATGCACCATAAGCCGTTACCGGCATACTAGTAGCCGCTGCCTGGAAAAGAGTTTGTGTCGTTACAGGAGTTTGACTTTCCTTATCCATCACACCATAAGCTTTTGTCCATGCGATTTCACCGTTGTGTATGACTGCGATACTCACACCTGGAATGCCGTAGTGTTTCATACGTTCTTCTATAGACCATGTTGAATCACCCGCTATGTGTACCCGGGTTGTGAGACCAGTTTCTACCTTTTTAATTAAATCAATTGTAGTATCTGTATTTGATTCTTTTGCACAGGATTGAAAAAGAATTAGGATTATGAGCACTGAGATACTGTTTTTCATATTTATAAATTTATTAATTGAATGATTGATTATTAAAAGGCTTTGAATTATTTGTTTTTTAGTCTTATGGCTGGCAACGGTTCAAATAAGAATAATAGCCGATTACGGAGCATTCACTTTCAATTTACGAAAAAGTTGAAGTGAGCGACAATCTCTAAACTGTTAACAATCGGAATCTCTATTTATATAATAATAACATTACTATTTTTTGTGTTCTTTAGTACATAATAGTTTGACACCTTTAATTAAATGTTGAATAAAAATATAGTATAACCCATATATACTACCCTAAATAGGATAAACACAACAATTAAATGATAAAGCCATTTCGTCATTGATATAATGCTTTTATAAAGAAATTATGGACATTTGTATTTACAGGTAGTATCTTTATTAGATATTTAATAAAAGTGTTTATGATTAAAAAGTCTTTGAAGAATACATTACTCATTAATGTTGGAGCTTTTTTACTGATAACCTTACTTGAAATATTGAGTATATGGAATAGCAGAGATAATTTTGATACTACTTATTCTTTTTACTTGCATGGGCTTAACTATGCAACCATCATTATGGGACTTATTTGGATAAATCATTTTATTTTCATCCCTTTTGTCTTAGATAAAAAACGCTATGTTTTATACGGAATATTAGTCATTGGTAGTATATTTCTTGTATCCTATTTAAGAGTATCTAGAAAAGATTGGACTGTTATCTCTAAAGTATTTTTCTTTTTTCTTTACACCACCGGAACTGGAATGGCTGCCTTTTTTCTAAGAAGAAATATGATCATCCAAAAAGAAAATGCTGAGAAAGAAAAATTACAAAGGGAGATGGAACTTAACTATTTAAAAGAGCAGGTGAATCCTCATTTTTTATTTAATTCATTAAATAGTATTTATTCACTCTCCAGACAGCAATCGCCAGAAACGCCTAATCTTGTAATGCAGCTATCAGAATTAATGAGGTATCAATTGGAGAGTTCTAAAAAAGATACTGTTTTATTAAAAGAAGAGTTTGAGTTTATAGAAAATTATTTGTTACTTGAAGAAAAAAGACTGAGTAAGCGTTGTACTGTTGAATTTTTAATTGGAGGAGATTTGTTGAACTTAAGGATTGCTCCAATGTTACTAATTCCATTTGTTGAAAATGCTGTTAAACATGGTGCCCAAAGTACTAATGAACAGAGTACAATTGATATTTCTGTGGCTATAAAAAAATCCACCCTTCATTTTTGTGTAGTGAATTCAAAGCCGCCCATGGTTCCTGCATCAAAAAGAAAAGGACTAGGTCTTGATAACGTGAGAAGACGTTTAAATTTATTATATCCTAATTCTCACGTATTAGAAATTGAGGATACCAAAAAAGTATATTGTGTAAATTTATCTATTGATTTAACAGTTTCAATACTAAAAAAAACAAGGAATGATTAAAATTGGTATTGTAGATGATGAAATACTAGCACGTAAAGTGTTAGAAGAGTATTGTTCTAAAATTGACAGCTTTGAATTGGTATTAAATACGGGGAATCCACTTGAATTTATCAATTTCACTCAGCAAAATGAAGTTGATCTCATTTTTCTTGATATAGAAATGCCTGAACTTAATGGTATGGAAATTTTGCGTTCTATGGTAAAACCACCTAAAGTTATTTTAACTACGGCTTATTCCGAGTATGCATTAGAAAGTTATAATTATGGTGTTGTAGATTATTTATTGAAACCTGTAAAATTTGAACGCTTTTTGAAAGCAATAAATAAAGTTTCAGCTTCAAAAATAGTACAACCTAAAAAAAGTAGAGGAAGTGAAGAACTTCAAATAAAACATGATGGCATGCCTGTTAATATTTCATTTAAATCAATTCTGTACATTCAGAGTTTTGGAAATTATTTGAAAATCTTTACAGATTCAAGAATGTACCTGATCTCCGAAACGCTTATTAATATTACTACATTATTATCTGAGAATTTCCAACGTACACATAAATCATATATTTCCAATTTGGATAGAGTTACAAAAGCAACCAGAACACATTTGTTAATTGAAAACAATAAAGTCCCTGTGAGTGCTATGTATAAGGTTATTGTTTTTAAAAAACTGGAAGTTTTAGCAAAATTATAACATAGTTAATTCCCATTTCACACAAATTTACGCATACACATCTATTAATTTGGAAATCGTGAAACTAAAGCTTTCACTTCCCTCCTCTCGATAGCTATCGGGACGTTGTGTAAAAAGTGTTTATTTACAAGGTTATTGTTTTAATGGGGTTCATAAACCTCGCAAACTACTGTTTTAAAAGCCCTCGCGCCAGCTTGCTCTTCTCTAAAATAGTCCACTGGACTATTTTTAAACGTTCTGCCCTGTTTTAACCAAAATTTTATGAGGCCAAGGTAAAAATTAAAACCTTTTACATCTCAATAAGATTATCCGAAAAATTCTCATCCGAACGTGTTCCATAAGGATCGATAGAAATATATTCCGGGAGTTCATTAACTATGATTTTAAATTCCATAGTCTCTTTATTTATGAGATGTGGTTTTAAATATAATATGGTGTCCTCTTTTGTAATCGCTTTTGGATGTTTATCAAAAAGACCAATAAGTATAGGTTCGTTAATATCAATAGGAATCACCTCTCCTTTATCTAGCATTTTGAAACGTTTTGCTTTTACTTTTAGAGAAATTTCATAAGTATCGTTAGCCAACTTTTTATAGGATTTATTTACTATTGACAAGTCATAGGTAATAACTTTCTTAAACCAATCGTCTATAAGGCTACGGTATTCTGGTGCAACATTATAGAGTTCGTTTAGAAAATCTAAAGTGCTTATTTGTGCCTCTGTATTTGTTCTATATCGATCGATAAGCTTGCGCAATACTGAATTCAGTTTTGCTTCGCCCAATACATCTTTTAAGGCAAGCATCACACTAAGATTTTTGCCGTAAGCGATATAGTTTTGTCCATCTTCTAGATAAACTGGAGGCTCTGGTTCACTGGTAAAAGTACGCCCAAAAAAGTACCGATAATTAGCGGTTTCACTCAACTGCCATAGAGCGCCTTTACCATACATTTTTTCCAAAAGCAATGCTTCGGTATATTTTGCAAATCCTTCTACAAACAAAGCGCCTCCATCTGTATTTTTTGGAGTAAGAATGCCTCCCCACCATTGGTGTGCCACTTCATGAATCGTTCTTTTTGCGACCAAATCGAATGATGGATTCTCACTTATATCTATTAGATACAATCTATCTTCAACCATACTTATTACTCCTGGATGTGCATAACCCCCAAAACCCCAATGTGACGGAATCTCAGCGATACGTAAGTAATTAAACGGGTAGCTTCCGAAATTCTCTATACAATAGTCTAAAGTTTCCACAGTACTTTCTGCTATTTTTTCAATATTATAGGCGTGGTCTGGATGATAATACTGCTCAATTTTTATGTTATTAAAAATATCTACCTTAGTTTTATATTTGGCCGAAAAATAGGCTATGGTAGGCAATATTGGCTCGGTTTCTTTATAATGATAGTAATTTCTTCCATCAGTTTTCCATGCTTTTATTAAGGTCCCAGTCGTTATTGCTGTTTGATCTGCAGTTGTAGAAACTATAGCTTCAAAATGTATTTTCCCAAATATGGAACTGTAATTTTCAATATGTGATTCTGTAACCAACTCTTCCTGTAAAGCTTCTAAACCACGTTTTTTACGCTCCTGCTTATTTTGGATCTCCATTCCTGAATTGTATCCCATTCTTGGCATATAATCACGAAATGTAATATAAGTACCATTCTTTACAATCGCAGTTTCATTAGCATATCCTTTTACATTTCTATTGATATTAAAAGTCATTTGTACAGTTTCATCTGGCTGTATTGCTGGATTAAATTCAAATACATAAGCCCCATAAACAGAATCCTTAGCGACTAATTTTCCGCTGTCGAAAGCGATGTTACTCAGCTCCGCTCTTTCATTAACAAATACCATCGAGATGGGAACTGAGTTTTTGTTTTTCATTTGAAAAACAGATTTCATAACATAAGTATTGGTAGAAGGATATAGATCTACTTCTGCATTAATGGTCACAGGAAACAACCGGTTCAAATCTTTATATACCCCATACTTTCTTTCATAAGCTTCCATCGCATCCAAACGTGTTGCTGAAGATTGGTAGTCATTTACAATATTGGTATTATAATAGATGTTTGTAGCAGTAGTACATAGTAACAATATCATAATTGCAAACCCGATTGTTCGTTGTCTTCCCCAATTGCTGCCCAATTGTATGAATTTTACTTTCAAAGAAGTTATGGTTCCCCGCTGTAATAATTTAAAAGACAACATAGCGAGTAGGCTCCCAAAAGAAAGCCAGTAAAAGCTAAAATCCGTAAAGGCTTTGGTCATTACCGAAAAACCATTCATATTACTATAACTAGGTATGGGAATTATTCCGATGCGTAACATAGGATGTTCTATGCCAATAATCCCAGAGTTTGTTCCAAATAAGAAAATAGCTATTACGGTTATTCCCATTCCTAAGTATTTATTTGGAATGATACTTTGGATAAAGATTGCAAGAATGCAATAGAAGATTAACATTGTGCTTTCATAATAAAATAAAGAAGCGTACAATCCGAATTCGAAATTGGTATATCCTGTAGCTATTTGAAATAATACTGCTATCAATACTGCAGAAATTATCAATACGGCTGGCAATAACAACAGGCTCACAAAATTTGATAAGAAAAAGACGGCGTTAGAGGTTGGAGTAGCATCAATTATTTCGTTGAATTTGTTGGAGCGTGATCTCCATGTGATTTCGCCACTAAAAAAAACAATCAGCATTATTGCGAATATTGGCAGTTGATTAGATATCAATCCTATCAAGAGGTTGGTACTAGTGTACCAACTATCGTTATAGGAACCACCTTCAAACATTCTTGAATATATATCCATACCTATCAGCACCACCCACATGAGTATTATTACAATAAAAGCAGCACTCTTAAACACCCCAATTAAATTTCCTTTTACTATTCTCATAAAAGCCTTGCGTTGTGAAGCTGCATTAATAATTACAGGTATTGGACTGTAAATTGAGCTGTTTTTATTTGGAAGCTCCTCTTGTACAGTCTTTTTTACTTTCTGATTGAGCTGTCTAAAAGAAAATATTTTATATACAAGTCCTAAAAATACTGTAGCCATGGCAATCCACAATAACCTATTCCAAAGCATTAAACCGGATATTAATAATATCTGACTATTCTTCTGAATAGGAACCCAAAATTGGGTTTGCCCAAAGAAGGCTGCAATTCCGAAAGGATCTAGTAGTCCAGCTATAAACATTCCATCTGGAGTAGGCGGTGTAGAACTCGCCATTAATGGGGAATTTAATGCCGATGAAGCTAACATATATAGTAAATACATCCCTACGCCTCCAACATAAGTGGCAATATTGTTTTTTGTGAGCAGGCTTATAGAAAACATAATAACCGCACAAATAAAGATATTAGGGATTACAAATAATACCCATGGCAAAACATAAGATAGAAGATTGAAATCTGCAACACGCTCTGGATCTAGTCCCGAAAATGAAACACTAAAGGCAAAACCAATAAAGAAGGGTGTAAAAGCAATTAATCCAAATAAAAACACGCCAATAAAACGGCTAAAGACATACTGGTGTTTTTTAATAAAAGTACAATATACAATGCTTTCGGTATCATATTCTTTATCGCGTACCGCGGCGCTTATGGCAAAAAACATCGTTATAAAAATGGCTCCGAGAGTCATTAAAGAGGTATAATATGATAGCTGATAGGGAGCATTAAAATCGATATTCGCAGGTGCCTGCCCCATGCCACCCATTAAGAACCCATAGGCCAAAAATATAATACATAGAAATATTAAAGAACGCTGTTTACGTTGGTATAAAAACTCAAATTGAAGTAACTTTTTGAACATAGCTTACAGATTAATGGTTTCTAATTGATTCACTGTTGATGTGAAATACACATCCTCTAAATTTGGTGAAACCTGTACAAAACCTTCTGAAGGTGGTGTATCTGAAAAAACTCTAAGTTGTGTTTTGCCAGAAACCAGTTTGGTAGAAATCACATTGTGCTTATTCCGATATTGCTCGAGTTCGTTTTTTGAAATAGTTTTACTCCAGATTTGATTTTCTAATGCTCCTACGAGTATTGAGGGACTGCCTTGCTTTACAATGTTGCCTTCGGAAAGAATTGCCATCTTTGAACAAAGTCCGAATACATCTTCTACAATATGTGTGGATAGAATTACGATAACGTTCTCCCCTATTTCACTTAGTAAGTTCAGAAACCTATTGCGCTCTTCTGGGTCCAATCCTGCAGTAGGCTCATCCACAATAATCACCTGCGGGTTTGCAAGTAAGGCTTGTGCAATTCCGAACCGTTGTTTCATACCACCAGAATACGTGTATACCGCTTTTTTACGATGTTGGTACAAATTGGTTTGCTGCAATAAGGCGTTAACCTGTGCTTTTCTCTCTTTCACATTAGTCATTCCTTTTAATACCGCAATATGATCAAGAAGTTTTTCTGCCGATATTTTTGGATAAACACCAAACTGCTGGGGTAAATAACCTAAACACTTTCTAATTTCATTGGGATGTTCAATAATATTGATACCGTTAAAAAAAATACCACCTTCACTAGGTTCTTGCAAAGAAGCAATGGTTTTCATTAAAGATGATTTCCCTGCTCCGTTGGCACCCAATAATCCAAACATGCCATTAGTAATTTCTAAAGATACATTTTGCAGGGCTTTTACTCCGTTGGGATATGTTTTTGAAACATTTTGAATTTGTAGTTTGTTCATTTTTTGATTCACCCAAGTATGGGATTTGTTATTGATTGATTCTCGTTTTGCAAAGCGAACATATACCTAACCCAAAAGCTTTAAAAATATATTGGATGTACTATAGCGAAACAGATACACACGCTACAAAAACTAAGTGCAATAACAGTTGAACAAAAAAATAATAGTGTTGGACTAGAAAATGACAGTGTTTGTCAAATTAATTGCGAAGTTGAACAAGCATCCCTATTTTTGAGGCATGAAACCGCTTCTTAATAAATATACTGCTATTGCAATTGGCTTTTTTATTGTTCTTAGTATAATAATCGTTCTACATCAATTAGGATTAATTATAGTACCCGATTTTAAAAGCGAGTATGCAGAAGTTTCTGTTATTTTTATTTTTTGGTGGAGTTTGTCCTCGTTTTTTATTTATAGGTTTCCATATCTCCTAAAAAACAAGCGGGCTTTATATACTATTGGAATACTCCTTATTATTATCACTGTATTAATAACTGTAGAATACAATAACACCACACCAGATCATCCTATTTCTATAACATTAATGATGCTCTTTTGGCTAGTTTGCATCTATCTGATTGCTCCTGAGTTTTCTATGAAATACCGAAAGCTAATTCTATCGGTATATGCCGTCTTGATACTTGTTTTTCTTTATTCGCGATTATTTACTTCTTATGATCAAGAGCTAAAATTCGATGTTCTAAGTGCTTGGATGTTGACCTTTCCTGCAATTATTGCTTTATGGGCCTTCGAGCAATGGAAATGGTTGAAAAACCTAAAAAAAGGGAAAGCAGATGCTGAACTACAACTCTTAAAGAATCAGATAAACCCACACTTCTTTTTTAATACTTTAAATAACCTATACGGTTTAACTGTAGAGAAATCTGATGATGCGCCAAAAGTGGTATTAAAACTCTCAGAAATGATGCGTTATACCATCTACGAAGGCAAAGAAGATTATGTGTCTTTAAAAGATGAGGTTACCTATTTAGAGAACTTTATCGAACTACATAAAATCCGATACCATCAACATGTGGATATTTCTTTTAATTATACATTGAATGACGAGTATAAGGTAGCACCATTATTGTATATTATTCTATTAGAAAATGCATTTAAACATGGGGTGGAATGCTTAACGCAAGATGCCTATATTTATATTAATTTAAAAGCTGAAAAAGGAATTATATATTTTGAAATAGAAAATAATTTAGAATACAAAGATACTGTATTTAAAGGGATTGGATTAAATAACTTAAAGGAAAGATTAAGGCTGATTTACCCCAAGAAACACTTTTTAACCATAGATGAAAAAGAACTTATTTATAAAGCAAGACTAGAAATTGATACCAAATGATACGATTTCTAATTATTGATGACGAACCCATTGCTCACCGTATTATTGAAGGATATTGTAATAATTTGCCACATTTAGAAAAGGCCGGAAATTGTTATAATGCATTTGAAGCGATGCAATTACTCAATAAACAACAAATAGATGTTGTATTTTTAGATATTAATATGCCTAAACTTTCGGGTTTCGACTTTTTAAAGACGCTCATTAATCCACCTAAAATAATAGTAACTACAGCATATAAAGAGTATGCTTTAGAAGGTTATGATTTAAATATTTCGGATTATTTACTTAAGCCTTTTAGTTTTGAACGTTTTGTAAAAGCCATTAGCAAAACAATCACTGAAGCTTCTATAAGTACTCGAAACACACCAGTAGCACCAACCGTATCAGGTAAACAGTTCTATATAAAAGGAGATAAAAAACAGCATCAGATTAACACTGAAAACATTTTATATATTGAGGCTTTTGGCAATTATACTAAACTCTATTTTAAAGATGAAATGATTGTAAGTCATGAGAAAATATCTGATTTTGAATCATTATTGCCACAAGAAAATTTCTTACGTGTTCATAAATCTTTTATTGTTGCATTAGATAAAATAAAGCATATTGAGGGTAATCAAATCATTATTGAAAGCCATACTATTCCCATCGGTCAGACGTATCGAAACGGTATTAGCAAACTTTATAATAAGTAAGCCCATTTTAAAGAAACATTTGAGAAAAAAAAGTAGTCGTTTATACTTTCGCTTTTACCCAAAGTTCGAGTAATATAACATGTGATACATTATAGAACATTTTATAACAAAAAACTCCTAAATTTCATTAGGAGTTTTTAACCATATGGTTTTATAATTTTAATTAGATTTTACAGAACCAACACCAATCGTAAACTGGTAACCAAATTGTAATTGAAAAAAGGAATGGTTACCAGAACTAATATCTTTAAAGGTTTTCATTCTTAAAAATATGGATCTCGATTTTGTATTGCTGTTAAGCTTGCATGGTGTTCTTCGAGTTGGTTCTCGTTATTTTTTTGCGAATAAGAAGTGACTATATAAAATAGTAAGATAATAATAAATTGTGTTTTCATCACAAGTCTGATTTAAGTTAGTTAGGTTGTAGCTTGTTTAATTCTTGCAAGGAAATTTCTTTCGCATCTACGCATAAAAAGTGTTCCATAACATTCTAAAAGAATCTTTTGGTAATATTTTTCAGTAAACAACCTCGGGGCAAGCCCAGAGGTATTAAGAATCAAGGAACAAACCATTTATATTTCGACGCAAGTGTCGGGGTATTAAACCCACTAGTGGGAATAAACTGTATTGACAACTTTCGCTTTCACCAAAGCAAAGTTACTCATCGACTATACACAGGGTAAACATCCCGCAAAACATTGTAGTGCATTTAAAGTAAATTGGCAAATAGCTATATTATGCCAAAGTTAATTAGTGCTTTGTTAAGAAAATTATGTGTAAAGTTATAATCACCAACTGCAGTATCTCGTAGATTTATAAAATATCACAGATACTTTTTGTTTTCTTTTACTTTAATAATTATTGCTTAGCCCTAAGTGTTTCAATAACCTGGGCATCTACCCAAAATATGTCTACATTATCGTAGTTGTCTGGGGTCTTATTCCTATTAAAGAAAAGGTATTTTCCATCAGGTGTTACGCAGGCACCTGCTTCCCAACCATCTGTATTTATTTTATCTCCCAAGTTAATAGCGGCACCCCAAGAACCATCTTGCTGTTTAAAACTAATATAGATGTCAGAATCACCATAGCCACTATCTCTTTCTCCATCCCATATTAAATAAGATTCGTCTGGTGCGATAAAAGGGTGCGCATTCATTCTTCCATTGTTAATCTCTTTACCAAATGACCTTGGTTCTTCACGTTTCCCATCTATTAATCGCGAATAGCGAATAACGCCATCTCCGTCTGGCATGCCTATCTCATCAAAAACATAGGTTCCTTTAGCCGAAGCCGTAAGGCGCATGATCTGTATCTCCTGAAAAGAGGAATCAAGTTTTTTTATATCTGACCATCCCCCCATCTTGGTGCGTTCTTTATATCTTCTGCCTAAGTGCATGGTCTTACCATCTGGCGAAATAAAGGGTTGCCCTACTCTGGGCGATACAACAGACTCCTTCCATTGCTTATCTATATATTGAAAAACAACAAATTCCATTTTTTTATTCTCCTCATCCTCTCTGATATAATAAATCTCTTTCATGTCAGGTGTGAAGACAACGCCAACTTCCCAACCTTTTGTGGTAACAATACCTGGAGCGAAAGGTTCAGGCGTTAAACCGGGTGGCTTTTGCCCAAGATAAGGACTTTCTATAGTTGGTGAATCACTATCTTTTGAGTTCTGTTTTTTGGTATTGCAAGCACTTAAACATAGTAGCAATACAGGTATCAAAATAAAATACGCCTTTTTCATTGTTTTACTTTATGGATTATTCTTTAGACCTGAGTGTTTCAATAACCTGCGCATCAACCCAGAATATATCTACATTTTCGTATTTGTCGGTGGGCTTTACTTTGCCTGTATTCCTATTGAAAAACAAATATTTTCCATCGGGTGTGACACGTGCACCAAATTCTGATGCTTTTGTGTTGACCTCTTTATCTAGTTTGATAGCTTCACCCCATGAACCATTGGATCGCTTAAAACTCACGTAGATTTCGGCATTCCTTGAACCATTGTCTCGTTGACCGTCCCAAAGAACATAGGATTCATCAGGAGCAATAAAAGGATGTGCATTAAATCTTCCGGTGTTGATCTCTTTTGGAAATGGTATGGGTGCTTCACGTTTGCCATTAATCAATCGTGAATAACGAAGAATGCTCCTACCCTCCACAGCTTCATCAAAGGCATAGGTTCCTTTAGCAGAAGACGTCATTCGCATGATGGGAATTGTATCAAAAGGAGCCCCTAACCTTTTAATATCTGACCAACCGGAATCGGTACGCTCTTTATATCTTCTTCCTAAATGCATTATTTTACCATTGGGTGAAATAAAGGCCTGACCTACCCGAAGTGAAATCTCTGACTCTTCCCAGTTTCCATTGTCATTCTGTTGAATATACCCGGAGCAAACATTTCCGGAATTAAACCTGGTGGCTTTTGATTGAGATAAGGACTTTCATTAGTTGTAGAATCACTGGCTGTTATACCTCGTTTTATTGTATTACAGGCATTTAAAATTAACACCAAAATAAGTGTCAAAAGAATAGTTGCTTTATTCATAACATTTAGATTTATTAGTTGGGATTCATTAGAAACAAGTACACCGCTAATCCTTCAATTTATGAAGTGGTTTATAATAATTATTGTCTTTTTAGGCTTTTGCTAGCCCTACTTTATTGTTTTTTATTGATCGCAACCACACGAAACCCAAAATAGTCATACAACTCACCATTAAAAGTGCTTCCGTAGCGAAAAGCAACACTGCAAAAAGTGGCATTAAGGTGCCAGCCACCACCACGTATTACTCTAGCATCTCCATTAATAGCACCCTTAGGGCTATTTTTTGGGCTATTGGCATAATAATCGCCTCCGTATTTATCCATACACCATTCAAAAACATTACCGCTCATATCGTAAAGCCCTAATTCGTTGGCTTTTTTGCCTGCTGCAGCATTTGTTTTGTTTTCAGAATTGCCATCATACCAACTCACATTGGCGATGTTATTCCCGCCGCTGTATTTGTAACCTTTGGATTTATTGCCACCACGTGCGGCATATTCCCATTCTGCCTCATAAGGGAGACGTACTTTTTGATCTAATTTACCGGAAAGCCAATTGGCATAATTTATAGCATCGTTCCAGTTTACATTTACTATGGGGTGGTTGCTTTGCCAACCCCAACTAGGTGCTTTGGGCATAGCTGTCCCTGTGGCTTCGCAATAATTGCGGTATTGGGCTACGGTAACCTCTGTTTGGCTTATATTAAAACTTTTGAGGCTAACCTCGTGGGTAGGGCGTTGATCTTCATTGCCCAAGCCCCTTTCATCTCCCATAGTGAAAGTACCGCCTTGTACATGTACAAATTTTGGTAGGTTTTGCCCAAAGCTAATACTTGTTATTAATAGAAGGGTGACATAAATTAATCGTGTTATGTTTTTCATTATTTTTAGTTTATTATTTGCGGTTCATAAGGAGCAAGTAGACCCCTAATACCTCAATGTATATACTGTTCTTAGACAAACATATCGAATGGAAGACCTAAAGTATTATAATATAGATGAACACTCTTTTCTAGCGGAAATAAACCTCTTAGTAACGGAAAATATGCCAAATCCGTAGCAAACGAAGTTTGGGCAATAGATTCTCAAAATTCGTCTTTTTTAAAGCTGCACTTTGTTTATATGTTATATATTTATCGCAATGGTTAAAAGAAAGAACTTTATCGATTGGATCATTCAGAATAGGGTCGTTTCACACGTCGTATTTTGGTTTCTAGTAGTTATAAGTTTACCTGTATTAGCTGCGTTAAATGAAGGAAGTGTTGAAAAGACGCTAATCAGTAGTTTGAGTTTTTTACCTGCCCAATTATTAGCAAGTTATTTTTTAGTCTATTATCAGGTGCCGAAACTTTTATTTAAAAAAAAATATCTCAAGTTTGGATGCTCATTTTTGATATCTGTATATGTGTTTTTAGTACTTTCAAAGCTTTCAAGCATGTACTTGTCCAAAATTTTCATGCCTCAATACTTCGAAGAGAGAAGCTTAATATCGATATTATCAGACCCCTTTCATTTGGCTGTCGTTTATTTTCCTGCAGTCTATGTGTTTGTTTTCTTAATGCTTATGATTAAGGCATTTAAAGATCGTTTTGAAGAGCGTCATCAACTTGAAGTTTTACAAAAGGAAAAAGCAAATACAGAACTTAAATTTTTAAAAGCTCAAACAAATCCGCATTTTTTGTTCAACACCTTAAATAATTTGTATGCATTAACATTAGAACAATCTGAAAAAGCACCTGAAGTTGTTTTAAAACTATCAGACATGCTAGATTATATGCTTTATCAGTGCAAAGACGCTGAAGTTCCATTAACAAAAGAAATTGCCTTTATACAGGATTACATAGATTTGGAATCGCTACGTTATGGCAATAAGTTAACATTGAACTTCACCTACCATCTTCATTGTCCCAACGTAATGATTGCACCCTTGATCCTGATATCATTTGTAGAAAATGCTTTTAAACACGGTGCGAGTATTAATCGGAAGGAATCGATAATTAGAATTGAATTAACTACAAACGAGGATCAACTTTGCTTTAAAGTTTTCAACACCTTACCGTCTGGAAAACAAACAGATACAGAAAATGAATCGCATTCTGGAATTGGATTATCCAATTCGGAAAGACAATTAGAGCTAAACTATAAAAATAACTATGACCTGAAAAGCACAAAAACTGACAAGGATTTTCAGGTAGTATTAAACATTAATTTAAAGTAAAATGGGAATAAAATGTATGGTCGTAGATGATGAGCCGCTAGCCATTAAGGTACTTGAAAACCACATAATGAAAGTACCGGACCTTGAACTTGTATCAACATTTGATAACCCTATATCTGCTGGACATTTTCTTCAAAATTCTAGTGTTGACCTTTTGTTTTTAGATATCCAAATGCCTGAAGTTACAGGTATAGACTTTATAAAGAATACGACTATACAACCAAAAGTTATATTAACAACTGCCTATAGAGAATACGCTTTGGAAGGTTATGAATTGGATATCATTGATTATTTATTAAAGCCAATATCCTTTATTCGGTTTTATAAATCTATAAATAAATACAAGGCATTGAATGCAGCCATTCAACCCAACCCTGACAAATCATTAGAAATTGATATCACATCACACATCTTTGTTAATTCAAACAAAAAGAGAATTAGAGTTGAGTTTAACAATATTCTGTTTATTGATAGCATTAAGGACTATGTGAGAATACATACCGAAAACGGCACCATAATTACAAAAGATAAGATAAGCACTTTTGTTCAAAAGCTACCTTCTTATTTTTTGAGGGTGCATCGTTCTTATATTATTAATACAAAAAAAATTGCTGCTTTAACCGCAAAAGATGTTGTCTTACTTGGCGGTATAGAAATTCCGATTGGCGCCTCCTATAAAGAAATTATTAATTTAATTTAATAATTGAGCCTTATCCATTATTAATTACTGGACTAATTCTTAACGCTCCGCCTTATATCCTAGTCAAATCATCCACAGGATAATTTGATTTTCTATAACCTATTGTTTTACTAAAATTCTATGAGCTCAAATTTAGATGCGAAATTTTATTCTTCAATAAGTTTAAGCACATATTCCATTTGTACATCTTTATTATCTAAAATGTCTTTACTAGTTTTGTACACATAATGGTCTGGTAACACACCTCTATTTCTCGGTAAACTTGTTGCCATGGTAAAGTTTGTTTCTCCAGTAGAAATGTAATACATTACGGCTGTATTTGTTCCTAAATGTTGTTGCATGCCTCCATTTGCATAGTAACTTGAACCAGTCTCCTCACCTATTAAAGTTGCAATAGCATTAGTTTTTATCACTGAAGCTAAATGTCCGCCTGTAGACCCTACAAAACCATCTACTAAAACATACGTTGTTCCTATGAAGTGATTTTTCATAGGGAGCTGTTCACCGCCTTCAGATAAATCACCGGGCAAAGGCGAATTCTTATCAAAATAAGTAAATGGTTTTTTTGCAATATATTGTAGTAAAGGGATAGCTCCACAAGAACATCCTCCTCCATTTCTTCTTAAATCAATAATAAGATTTATAACCTTTTTTTCCTTTAACTCTTTAAAACTAGCCTCTAAAAATGTCTTGAATTCGGTTAGTTTTTTTCCGCCAAAAGCACCAAAATAAGGGATTCTAAATTTGGCATAGTATTTTTCTTCTATAATTTCAAAACTAGACTTATTGTTTATTGGAGTATATTCAAATTCTTTAAGCTGTACTAACGGAATAGGTTGTTGGGAGTTTTCCAAAGTAATTGTATATGTGGTAGGAAACTTAAAGTAATATGGAATGTACGAGGTAATATAGGCACTAAACGTTGTGTTTTTACGAGGTGGTGTATGCCCATTGGCAGAAATGTGTTTGAAGATACTTTTAGTTATTTCGGAAATTGATTTTCCATTAATGGATGTTATGGTATTTCCTTTTACTACTTTGTTTTCATTTACATGTGCATTGGTAACCAATAAGCGGTCATTTACAATTTCAGCTTCTATGGGAAACCGAAATTCAATAGGTAACATATCGTCTTCTTGATTAAAATAGTTGAGATGAGAGTGTTCACAAGCAATACTGGCAATAATAGGACTCAGTTCCCAGATGAATTCTTTATAGGTCATCCCATCTTTTATTTTACTTTTTTGAGTTTCTACTAGCTCATTAAAAGCATCTTCTGTTATAAATTCAAAAGGATTGTTATGTTTTTTGGTTATTCGCTGAGCCATTTCGTCCATATCTTCCAAATACTGCTGTTTGGTAAAGATTTGATTAAATTTTGGGCGTTCACGTATTTTATAACTAATGGAAACAATCCACTCTTCTGCATTACTGTTTTTAGGGTTTAATTGCAATGATTTTTGATAATTTTTTAATGCTAATGGCATATTTCCATCTTTATAATATGCTTCACCTAAACTATCATATGCATTTTCTGAATTTGGAAATTCTGAAACTAATAACTTAAAAATTTCAATTGCATTTTTTATTTCTTCCTTGTTTAAATATTTATATCCAAGGTTATTTAACTCATTTTTATCACTAAAATTATAGTTATTTGGCTGCTCTTTTTTTAGTTTATAATAGTATGTAATGGTTTCCTTAATTGTAGCATTAGAGATAATACTAATAGCTTCGGAAATAGATTTTTTAGGTTTGATGTTTGTCTTTTTGGTTGTTTGAGAATTACAACTAGTAATTAAGCTTATTGTAATAAATAACGCTAGAAAATTTTTGATTTGTTTTTTCATTTTATATTGATTGAATTTGAATACAAAAAAACAGTGATTTTATAAAAGTTGCCTTATAAAATCAATGTGTTTTGTTCGATTTTATAATTATGAACTTAAAAACCTCTCTTTATGTTTTTTTTGGTGTGATACCAACAATGCGATTAAAATAATTGTAAAACATTGATTTGGGGTTAAAGCTAGACACTCATATTTATATAAAATCAAAATATATAATACAATATTCAATTGTTTAATCATTTCACACACATTTAACTTCCCTACTATGTCGTTTCGTAAAAAGAATGCTCCATTACAGCCATTTGAAAATAAGAAAAGATAATAGTATAAACTTCACTTTTACCTAAGCAATACACGAGATTCATGAACACTTAAAAACAATATAAATAGGTGAGTTAAAGTTATATAACACAGGCGCGCTAGCGAAATTATGATGTTAAGTACAATCTTTTTATTTGTAAAAAATTAGTTAAAATGATACTATTATTCTTCAGTCAAGGCAGATAACCAATACATACATTTCCGTGCAATTATATAAAATATCCACAAGAAACTGTAATATTTAATTCTGATATTCAGAACTTGTGGAAGCATTAAATTTTATAATTATCGATTTTTGTAGGTTTGGAATTTTGGATTTATATAGTTTTATTATTAGCTACGGTTTTTATCTTACTATCAAATAATTTAACATTAGTAATTACAAAATCATAATATGGCTTGCTGCTACAATTAAGTATAGCTATCGTAGCTAATAAAATAAAACTCTCATTAGTTCGTTTTTTTTTCACTGATACTAAAATAAGTTCAGCAGAGTTGATGAATCCTACATGTCTAACTGGGTTTAATTACTATAAATATGCTTTGCTCCTTTTGAGATTAAATATTCTACAATATCTTTATGATTATTTTTAGAAGCGACTGATAATGCGGTTCCACTTCCGTTATTATACAAATTGACATTCGCTCCTTTTTTAATCAATAATTTCACCATATCTAAATGACCATTCTTAGCTGCTGCGTTTAAAGCAAAGCCGCTTCCATTATTTTGCAAGTTAATATCCGCACCATTATTAAGTAATAATTCAATCATACCATAAAGCTCATTTTTTGAAGCAGCAATTAAAGCTGATCCGCTACCATTGGTATGACCGTTTACATTTGCCCCTTTAGATAGTAAAAGTTTTACAGTTGTTAAACGATTGTTTTTTACAGCTGCAATTAAGGCAGATCCACTTCCATTATTTTGTAAGTTAATATCTGCTCCTTTTGCTAATAACAATTTTATAGTTGAATTATGTCCATTTTTAGCTGCTGCAATTAATGCAGAACCACTACCATTCGTGTTTGCATTTATATTTGCACCATTTTCTATAAGAAATATTATATTCTCATTTTGTCCGTTTTTAGACGCAGAAATTAATGCAGAACCACTTCCGTTACTTTGAGTATTAACATCTGCCCCTTCTTTTATTAAATATTTTACAATTTTCATATAACCATTTTTGGACGCAGCATTGAGAGCACTACCTTGATTAGCAGAATATGAATTGACATTTGCACCGTTTGCTACCAAAAATTCAACCACGTTTTGATAACCGTTATTAGAAGCAGCTATCAGAGCTGTTCCTTGATTTGACGAGATTTTAGATATTTTTGCTCCTTTAGAAATTAAATACTTTACAGTTTCTAAATGACCATTATTAGAGGCAGCAATTAATGGTGTTCCTTGATTAGATGATATTTTATCAATATCTGCACCTTGAGATATCAAATATTTTACAGTTTCTAAATGTCCATTGTTAGAGGCAGCAATTAATGGTGTTCCTTGATTAGATGATATTTTATCAATATTTGCACCTTGAGATATCAAATATTTTACAGTTTCTAAATGTCCATTGTTGGTCGCAGCAATTAATGGTGTTCCTTGATTAGGTGAAATAAAATGGATATCCATTTTATTATTTAGCAGCAATTTTACGGTTTCAAGATTTCCATTATTAGAGGCAGCAATTAAAGCATTACCTTGGTTGGGTGAATAATGATTAATATCAATGCCTTTAGATATTAAATATTTAACAATGTCATGATAACCATTACCTGCTGCTGCAATTAATGCATTGCCATGATTTGGAAATGAACGTTCTAAATCTGCTCCTTGCGCTAACATATATTTAACGAAATCTAACTGACCAAATTTTGCCGCAGTAATTAAAGCCGTTCCATCACCTCTCACAATACGCTGTACATCTGCCCCTTTTGCAACTAGCAATTTTGCAATTTCTAAATTACCAGTTCTTGCAGCAGTAAACAAAGGTGTTTTAGCTTTTTTAGTTTTCCATCTATGTCCATTTTTTATATACTCATCATAGCCCGGGTTATTATCTATACAATTTACACTTGTTGTTTTTAAAAGTATTTTTACTAACGCTATATCATTTTCTCTAATAGCATTTAATAAAGTCTTACATATTGAATCCGCATTAGAACTTACTTTATTTGACAAGTTTGTATTTTTGGCTTTTAACTCATTAGTTATTGTGCCTTCGTTAGTAGCGTCATTTACCTCTTTGATATTCACAATCTCGTTTATTTGCGCTTCTTCAGGGTTATTTTGTGCTAATAAAGAATACGGTTTATTTAAGAAAAGTAATACGGCGAAAAATAAAGGCATTGTAAATGCATATTTCCAGTAACTATACGGATTTGATTTCTTCTTATTCATCTTTAATATTCGTTGTTTAATTAATGATTGATTATAGTTTGTTGTGATTATTAATGGCTTATTAAATGTTGCTATTTTTAATAAATTTATTTGATAACTATCTTTTTCTGCTGCATTGGTATCTAAGATGAGATTGTCTGTTTGGTATTCTATATTCTTCTCAACTTCTTTACGGAAAAACCAAATAAAGGGGTTAAACCATAAAACAATAACTGCAATTTCTGATAATAATAAATCTATACTATGTCGCTTCTTAACATGTATTTTTTCATGAGCAATAATCTGTTCATAGATTTCAAATTCATATTGTTCTGGATTTATAAATATGTAATTAAAAAAAGAACAAGGCTCTTTAATTGTAGTAGAATTGATAATTATTGCACCAGTATCTTTAATTTTATCCGTACTTCTGAATACTTTAATTAACAATACCAGTATTTGAAATACTAAATTGATAGATAATACTATAATCCCGAATATATATGCATAAAACAACCAGTCATATAGACTAATTTGGGAGCTTACAACAGGTGTTTCTTCGGTTATATTTTCTTTGGTAGAATTAGTAATTATTGATTTATCTTTAGCTAAAGTTTTTTTAATTGTATTAGCCATAGTAAGCTCTTTAGATTGCTTTTTTTCAATTAGATTAGAAACTAACCCTTGGTTTTCAATAAGCTTCGGAAGTGTTACAAATGGTATTGTAAATGTTAAAACTAACCCAAGTATGAGATATATTCTATTGGTTGCAAAAAAACTTTCTTTTTCAATGACAATTTTGTAAAAAGCCAGCACAACAGCAATAACAATAGATGTTTTTAAGAAAAGTAAAATCATGATTTCTTAGATTTATTCAGCTTTATTACTTCTATTAATTCTGAAAGCTCTTTTTCAGACAAATCCTCCCCTTTTGCAAAATATGCCATCATTTTAGGAAATGAGTTTCCGAAGAACCTCTTTTTAATATTCTCAAGATTAGAATCTCGATAGTCTTTAAACTCAGCTACAGGAGTATATTGATGTGTGTTACCTATTAATTTTGATTGCAAAACTCCTTTTTTAACTAAAATTTTTACAATGGTTGCAACAGAATTATAATGAGGCTTAGGTTCTGGAAGCTTATCAATAATATCTCGTATAAAAGCTGTTTTTAATTGCCAAATTATTTGCATTATTTGATCTTCTCGCTTGGTAAGTTTTTCCATGACTATTTGTTTATAATAATCAAAACTACTAAAAAATTAGTAACTATACTAATTTTTTAGTAGTTTCTTGGCGAAAACTCGATTATAGCATTTTTTCACTAAAACTGGATGCTTCTTTTATAATTCGTGTATAACGTTAATTGTAATACTGTTATCACTCTATTGTAGTCTTCCTAAAAAAAGGAAGCCTACATTGCTACTAGGGAGTAAAATTTATGAAATAAACTTTTAGGAGATTTAAGAATTCCTTTAAAAACCAACAGTAAATAATCCTCGGGGCAAGCCCAGAGGTATTTATTTAGAATAAGGTTAACTGATGGTTTTCTTTTAACTTTACATACTCTGATTCTTTCCCTTGAGATTTGACATATTGAGAAATCTTATTCTCAGTACCATGCTGACCTACTGTATTAACAAAATACCCTTTACCAAAAAAATCTCCTCCCCATAATTGCTTCTTAACTTCGGGACACTCTTTAAAAACTTCACGAGCAATCAAACTTTTTATCATCCTTACTATTTTTGTAACATTATAAGTAGGTACACTTTGTAACAAAAAATGAACGTGATCATCATCTGTTCCTATTTCTAAAAAGCGAATATCATAACGCTTTTCTATTTCAGAACAGACAGATACTAAAACCTGATCAACATCTTTTGTAAAAACAACTCTACGATACTTTGCACTTGTTACTAAATGATATAACAATACTGTAACATTATGACTTTTATGGATAAATTTACTATTAGGAAAATCATCCTTCATATGGCCTTTAACATAGAAAACATAAAAGTGTTTGAAGGTTCTAAAACCACTTAATTGGAAAATAATAGCAAGGGTAATTATTTCACTTTGTGACATAATAGAAGGGCGTTTTGCTTTGTTGCCAATAATAGATTTGTCAACTAATTCTGAATATTCCTTACAAAACTCATCAACTAAGCAGAAAATTTCTGTAACTTTAGAATAGATTATCATAGATAGATTTTTAGATTAATGAATTGAATTTCAACACTTTAATTTACTGAAAATCTATCTTTTTTAATGCCAAAATATTAAATGTTATTAATCGAACTCAGGTTATAAAAATATAAATGGGCCTATAAAGACAAAAGTTATTGGGTCAGACTTTGAATAAGGATTTGGTAATTGAGGAGCGAAAAAATATATCAGTGACCGCAATGCTCGTTCACTTATAAAAAATAAAAATAGTCCAAAAAATAAATTTGATTTTGCTTTCCTTTTTTAAAAATAAAATATAGGCTAGTTAGGAAACTATTGAAAATTCCAATAGCACCAAAAAAAAACAAAAACAATGAAGTAAAACTCATATTTAATTAAAACATTAAATATAAGCAGAGAATTACTAAATCATTTTGCACACACTATACTTCCAGCCTATATATGCGCATTAAAAGCATCCATTAACATTCTAAATAAAATTATGAGAAGTAAACTTTGGTTTACCAACAATATAAACAGGAGCAATATAGCACGTTTTACAAATGGGTTTATTTTGTGGATGATACTATTTAATCTGGGGGTTATCCTTAAAATAACTAGGCCTCCAAATTAAACCTCCAAAAATAATTTTTATTCTATCTTTCCAAGTTCTACAGCGTTTTATATCTTTCCAGATGTTTATATATTCAATAAAATTTATTGATAGCGGATTGTTAGTTTTAATATTTTTTGTTAAACCATAAACAACTTTTTCTTCTTCTCTTTGATAAGTTCCAAATAGTTTATCCCAAATAATTAGTACGCCCCCATAATTTTTATCTAAATACTTATTATTAGAACCATGATGAACTCGGTGAACTGATGGTGTATTAAATACCTCGTCTAGCCATCCCAGTTTGCCAATACGTTCGGTATGGATCCAAGTTTGAAATTGTGCTACCAAAACCAAACTTATAATGGCTTGAAAAGGAGAAAACCCAATTAATATCATTGGGATTAAGAATATCCATTCAAAAAAACCTTCTACAATACTCAACCTAAAAGAAATCGTTAAGTTATAGTCTTCTGATGAATGGTGTACACTATGACTTGCCCATAAAAGGCGATACTTATGTTCTAAACGATGCATCCAATAATAAGTGAAATCTGCAACAAAAAAGGCTAATATCCATGTCCCAATATCCATAGGAATAACGAATGGTGTTATCCAACTTATTGGTATTAAGCAAAGCACTCCTATATACCCAATAATTGTTTTTTCTAATAACTGATTTATTAAAAAAATACCGAAATTGGCTCCTGTATCTTTCCATCGTCTTTCTTTTGATGTGAAAAAATCTAGTATAACTTCTAGGGCTATCAGTCCCAAATTAAATAAAAAAAAGTATGCAATAAATGTCATTACTCCTGCTCCTTCGAAAAGGGATATTAGTTTTGAAAAACTCATTTTTTTTATGTTTTAATTATTATGTATGTTATACTTTCTTCTTAGTATCATTTTTAGGAGCAAAATGAAAGAACCACAAAAACCATAATAAATGTGTTAGACTCCATATAGAACCATTCCCTTGAAAATAATTTAAAACTAATGGTAATTCATAAAACCCTATGAAACCAAGAAATCCTAAATACCAGTATTTTTCCAATTTGTATGTTTTCATTATTTTGTTTTTGAGTGTTTTTTACGTTTCCATATCTCCGTATTAGAATATCCCCAATAAGAATAACTTACATTTAAGATGTTTTCGTTTTTCATATTAAGATTGGCTTTAAATACATAGTTTTCACCATCACCATCACCATCACCATCACCATCACCATCATCATTATACATGTACTTTGCATTTCCCTTTCCTTCTTTTAAGGATATGTTTGTCATAACTAAAGAATCGTACTTCCCTTCTTCTCCATTATCACCTTTAATATATGTGGAATAACATTTTAATACTCCTTTTACATATTTAAACTCATAGGTTACAATAGCTTTTTCTCCGTCTTCTTCATAGGTTGTTTCCCATTTACCTATTAATTTTTTTTTGGTTTGAGCATTAACCGTAATTATTGCTGTTAGTAACAATACAATTGTTATTAACTTCTTTATCATTCTCATTTTGAAATGTTTTTTATTTACAAGACAAAAGTACCCCGAGAAGTTTGCAGAAATGTGTTTCCCTATAATACCAAACAAAAAAAAGATGTCTTGATTTATCGGCAGAGCAGTAATTCTGAATAGAATTAAGCTTTATTAGCTCTCTTAAATTCTGTGGGTGTTTGTGAAGTGTTTTTTTTAAAAGCGGAATAAAATGCAGCCTTACTATTAAAACCTACATCTAAAGATATTGTAAAAATAGTGTCTGGTTTTGATTGAAGAAGTTTCACTTTAGCGTCTTCAATTCTAAAACTATTAATAAAATCTGAAAAGCCCATCTGAGAATTTTGATTAATGGCTTGCGAAATATGATGAACAGATTTTCCAAGTTTTTCAGATAACCCATTTAACTTTATATCAAAATCTAAGTATAATTTTTCATTAGTAACTAAAGTATTGATTTCATTAAAAAGCGCTGATGAGTCTGTTAATGATGATTTGGCATATTTATCTTTTGCAGAATTCGACAAATCCTCAAAATTTCCTGTAAAAGCAAACACAGGAAAATGCATAATGGAAAACGTAAAAACAAAAAAGAAGATAGTAATTAGCAATGTCTCTAATTTCATATATACCTCGTAACTCTCGAATGTATGATGACCTTCTATTCTAAAACTTCCTATAACATCACTTACTAACATACCTAATTGTAATACTACAAATGCAATCAACACTAATTTTATCCATTTATATTTAAAGATTTCTCTTTTATTTAAATCTACTATAAAAGGAGATTTTTTTAAACGAAAAAATGCTGATATAAATAACACAATATTAATTGCACTTACTACAATATATTCTCTTTCTAACCATATATCATAATTAGATTCTGAAACAAAACTCATATACTCTTGAAACGAATTATATTTAAAAAGAGGTAAAAAGAAAACCCATCGTAAAATAGTATATCCAACAACTATTAATAGCCATTTTTTAAAATTAACTACTGTATTTGTAAATAAGGTAACGAAATAATAAAGTAAAAATCCTAAAAAATGTATAAACAAATAGGATATTCCAAAATAAGAAGTATTCCCCTTATTATATATTGTAATGTAATAATCAAAGGCTGTAAATGTATAAATAAAGACAATTGTCGCTAGAGCAAGTCTGATTTTTTTATCCTTCCCTAAACCAAATTTTCTAAATAAAATAAACACCAATAATAAAGTTCCAACTAAAAGGCTTAATAATGGCATTATGTCTAACACATTCATCTAGTAAAATTAGCATTTTTAATTGCAAAAAAGAAGAATAACTAAAAACTAATTATATAATTCAAGAAGCTTTTATATTCCTTTCCATTCCCCTCCTCTCCTATCGTCGTTACGCATAAAACTTCTTTTATTACAGTAATAAAAGAAGTTTTTGGGGTTGCTTTTAAAGAAACTTTTAGAAAGGAAAATAGAAAATTAGTACATGTTTCTTATAAATAATTACAAGATTCTAGTGGATTGCCGCAAGAGTATAAAATTTAAACCTTTCTAAGCATTAATTTAATAAATCCAAGCACATATTTACCTTTTCCCATTATCAAAAACCACACACACATGCAACCTTTATTTTTTTCTCTTGTCACTTAATACTATACAAACAAATTAGAAATATGTCAATGAAAAAAATAAAATCAAACATTATTATTCTTTTTTGTCTTACTTCCTATTATTCTCATGCGCAATATTTTACAGATTGGAAATTAGCAAAATTTGAAAATAACACACAAATAAGCTACAGATGGGTAACATCAAAAAATGGAAAGAAAGCACGAGAAATGAGGACGGTGTTTACTGCTAATGCTCCAATTTCTTTAATCGTAAATCAAATTAATGATGCATCAAATCTTAAAAAATGGTTGAAAACAATTTACATGTGTTCTATTGAATTGCATTCTCCAACACAATGGGAAACCTATACATTATATAAATTGCCTTGGCCCCTAAAATCTAAGAATTTAGTTACAAAAAGTGAATGGATTGAAACCGAAACGCACAGTATTGTAAAAACGGTAAACTTACCAAACAGTAAACCCAAGACAAAAAATAGTAATAAGATACACTCTTATTCTGAAGAGTGGAAATTGATTCCTTTATCAAATAATAAAACTGAAGTTATAATTAAATCTATTAGTTATGATAAAGTGAAATTCCCAAGAGCTCTAACAGATCCTATTATTCAGAATAAAATGATAGCGTCTATTGAATTATTAAAAAAACAACTATTAGAGCTATGAAACTAGAAAAAATAAGCTTATTAGTTGTATTAAAAAATAAAATATTTAATATCTCTGGTAGCCCAAAATATATAGCTAAAGGGTTTGCCTTAGGATCTTTTATTGGAATGCTGCCCTTTCCTGGTTTTCAAATGTTTATTTCACTTGGCATTGCTTCTATCATTAAGGTGAATAGAAAAGCGGCATGCATTGGTGTTTTTAATACAAATTTAGTTACCGGAATTTTCATTTTTGCATTTAATTATTGGTTAGGTAAAATACTACTTGGTTTTCAGTCTGATCTTAATTTGTATGATGAAATGAAATCTAATTTTTTAGCTACACTTTACAATTCTGGAAGGGAAACTTTTTTAGCATTGCTTTTGGGAGGTCTTATAACTGGTATTATAGCCTCAATAATTTCTTATTATTTAGTATTAACATGGTATAACAAAAAAAATAGTGCTTATGAAATCGAATAAGTATACTTTAATTACTGGAGCAAGTCAAGGGCTAGGAAAGGCCTTTGCCGAATTTTGTGCCGAAAAAAAACACAACTTAATTTTGATATCGCTTCCTAATGAAAGCATAAATATTTTGAGTAAACGTTTAGAAAACAAGCACCTTATAGATGTAATAATTTTTGAAACTGATTTAACAAAAAAAGAGAATATAAGTGGTTTAGTTAATGCAACTAAAGGTTTAAACATAAATGTATTAATTAACAATGTTGGTATTGGTGGTGCAAAAAAATTCACGGAAGTCTCTTTAGAATATATAGATAACATGATGCTATTGAACATGAGATCTTTAGTTGCACTTACGCATCAATTGCTTCCTAAATTACTAGATCAAAACGCAGGATACATTTTAAATGTAGCAAGTTTAGCAGCCTTCTCTCCTATTCCTTTTAAGACAGTTTATCCTGCAAGTAAAGCATTTGTGTCTTCGTTTTCTAGAGGTCTAAATACAGAGCTTAAAAAAACAAATGTACATGTATCTGTAGCATATCCTGGAGGTATGACAACAAATAAGGAAGTTTCTAAAAGAATTGATTCTCAAAGTAAATTAGTAAAATTGTCTATCCTTCCTGTTCATAAGATTGCTGCTATTTGTATCGAAAAATTATACCGCAAAAAGGCTATAATCATTCCTGGAAATGTAAACAGACTGAGTTCTATTTTACAACGTATTGTACCATTACACATCCAGTTATCAATAATGAGTAAAAAAATTCAAAGAGAACTATAAATGAAAGAAAAAGTACTAGTAACTGGAGCGAATGGCTTTTTAGGAAATCACGTCGTAAGAGTTCTTCAAAAAGAGGGTTATAGTGTGGTTGCAATGGTAAGAGAAAAAAGCTCGACAACTATTCTAAAAGAATTGAATTGTGAAATTTTTAGAGGCTCTATTACTAATCCAAAAGACATTAATAAGGTAATAAAAAACTGTGATTATGTTGTGCATTGTGCTTCTATGACTTCTCAAAACGAGAAAAATTTTGAAGTTTATAAAACTGCAAATGTTACTACAACTAAAGTATTAATAAAAGCATGCAAAGTACATATGGTTAAACGATTTATTTTGGTTAGTACTGCAAATTGTTTTACCAACGGCACTATTGACAAACCAGGAAACGAAACTACAGGTTTTATGGGTTGGTTAAAAAAATCTCACTATGCATACAGCAAGCATTTAGCACAAGAAATTGTTCTAAAGGAAGTAGATGAAAATAATTTTCCGGCAATAGTTGTAGCACCTACATTTTTAGTAGGTCCTTATGATTCAAAACCATCTAGTGGTGCTTTATTACAATATGCATTAAAGAATAAAGTATTGTTCTATCCAAAAGGAGGCAAAAATTTTGTAGATGTCAATTATGTTGCTGTTGCCATAAAAAATTCATTAAAAACTGGAACAATTGGAGAGTGTTATTTATTATCAGGAATAAATTTAAGCTATAAAGAATACTTCAAAAAAATAGCTTCAATTTCTAACAAAAAAAAATGGTTGGTTCCTATTCCTAATTCCATATTAAATATTGTCAATTCATTCTATTTTGTCTTTCCTTCAAAAGGTGTTTTGTTATTAAAAACGAATGTTAGAATGCTATTGCTAAAAAACTATTTTAGCAATACTAAAGCAGTAAAACACCTAGACATGCCAGAAACCAATATAGATGCTAGTATTTATGATACTATAGAATGGTTCAAATATAATTAGTAAACAACCACGGGGCAATCCCAGAAACACTAATAAGGGAACAAACCACTTATGTTAGACGTTAACGTAGGAGTATTAAACCCAATGGTCGGAATGAAAAAAATCAACATTGAAATAAAATTTGGCAACCCAAATGTCAATTATTACAATGCCCGTTTTTGGCATATTCAACATAGTTGTTAAGTTTCTATCGTTCAATTAAACGATTACCTATAATTCTATTATAGACTTCTGTCTTTAATAGTCTACTGATACTAATTTTATAGTCCATTACATATAATAAGTTACCTTCAATTTTCTCTACATACTTAAGAGATACCACATAAGAACGATGAACTTTCATAAATTTAGATTCTGGAAGACTTTCTTGAATTTGTCGCAAAGAAATTAATGTCAAATATTTTTTCTTTAGGGTATATAAAAATATAATCTTTGGCTGTTTCAATAAAAAGAATCTCATCAACTAGTATTTTCACAATGAGACCATCGCATTTTATAAAAATATAATCCTTACCACTTGATGTTTTTACTTTTAGAGTAAGTGTTTTTTGTACTGCTTTAAGAAACCGATTATACGAAATTGGTTTTAACAAATAATCTACAGCGTTTAACTCAAACCCGTCTAGTGCGAACTCTCTATGTGCCGTAGTAAAAATAACTTGCGGTGGGTTGCTAAGAACATTCATTAATTCTAAGCCTGTCATATCTGGCATTTGAATATCTAAAAAAAGAATATCGATTTCATTATTTTTTAAATACTCTAAAGCTATATGAGCTGATCCAAGAGAAACAACACACTCCAAATATGGTGTTTTTTCTATGTACGCTTCAATTCCCTTTCTTGCTATTGGTTCGTCATCAACTATTAGGCATTTCGCTGTCATATAATTTTAGTTTTAAATTGACCTTGAAGCTGGTCTCCTTTTTTTCAATACTTAGTTTATGATTTTTCGGGTAGATTAATTCTAATCTGCGTTTCACATTATTTAAGCCAATACCATGGTTATTCGTTTGTGTTTCTTTTTTAATATTCAAACTATTTTCAACAATAAGATTTAAAATATCATGCTGTAGTACTTCCATTTTTATGGATATCCAATAGTCATCATTACTTTGTCCATGCTTAAATGCATTTTCTATAATTGGAAGAAAAAGCATTGGAGTAACGTATGAATTATTTAGTACGGTTGGGAATTTATAATCTAATTTAACAAAATCCTCATGCCTTATTTTTTCAATTTTAATATAGTTTTTAAGGTTTTCAATTTCTTTGGATAACATGACACGTTCTTTATTATTTTCATAGATTTGATGACTTAATAAATCTGAAAATTGTAACAATGTTTCTTTTCCAAGTTCAAGATTTATACCCAACATAATATAAATACTATTCAGAGAATTAAATAAAAAATGTGGATTTATTTGACTTTTAAGTTGGTGTAATTCTGCTTCTAATTTCTTTTTTTCGATCTCTGCGGAATACTTCTCCTTTTTATTCCATTCGTTAAAAAAATAAAAAGTCATAGATATACCAACTATTACTAATAATTCTGTAAGAATAGAAAGCTTTCCCTCATAACTAGCGAAAAATGATGCTGTCCCTAAATTATTGATTTTAATAAAATACCAATCCAGACTCCAAGAAGATAACAATGTAGTTAAAAACAAGCCCACTAAAAGAAATGAAACATAAACTACCCTCTTTTTTGCAAGTAATAACTTAGGAATTAGAACATATAAATTGAAATAGACCAAAATTGCATAAGGAAAAAAAGTATAAACATTGGTTTTGATATTTTGAAAAAAATTCTGATTATAAATTAAATCTCGCGCACTCCAAAGCAACGAAATGAGAATCCAAAATAATAGATGTTTTATGGTTTTTTTATTCATTTTATTATTTTTTATTCCACAGAAATTGAGATTCCCGTAAAAAAAGACCAATTGGTAGATGGCTGTATAGGACTTCTTTGAGTTCCATCATCTGAATATCGATACCCAAATATTTGTTTAACGCTAAATGGATTTTTTAGCGACACGAAAATTACAGAAAAATTCCCTAAAATTGAAGTTAAATAACTTGCACTAAAATTTAAGTTGTGATAATCAATAGTTTTATCTGCCAAAAAAAAATCGCTATTTGGATTAAAATAGGGCCTTCCAGAAGCATAACTATAGGCAAAACCTGTTCTGATAAGTGGGGTTAATTTATAATTAGCAACCAAACTTAAATTATGATTAGAGACAAAAGTTGGAGTTGCTTCAATTGGGAAATCACGATAAAAGCGATTGGCATCTATAAATGAATAAGATAACCAATAGGTTAGATTTTCAATACTTTTTTCGTCTCGCCAAAATACATCTACTCCCTTAGAAAACCCTGTACCTCTATTGTTTAAATTAAAGTTTGACTCCTGTTTTATTAAATTGCCATAATCTTTAAAATAGGCCTCAATTCTAAAGAGCCTTTGTTTAGTTTTCCATTGAAAATTAGCAATATAGTGCGTGGCATTTTCAAAATCGATTAACGTTGTTTTTCGTAAAAACTCTTCTTGTGGTGTTTGATAAAATTTACCATAAGCTAAAGAAAAAAGACTTTCCTTGTTTAATCTATAACTTAAAGATATTCTTGGCATTATGCTAGACTTATTTATTACAGAGGCCCGTTCTCCACGTAAGCCAACTCTAAGCGCAACATTTTTACTAAATTTAATATCTGATTCTGCATAAAGTGCCGCAAAAGTATTGTCTACTGAAATAAGCGCCTGATTAGAGGTTAATTCATTTTTAAACACCTGAATTTCGCCTCCAAATCGAAAATATGTTTTACCAAACCGTTTGCTCATTGTTATTCTACTTTGTCCTAACCAATCTTTTTCGAGAGATTTATTGTTATTAAATTGGTCTTTATCTTCATCAAAACTTAAAGAACCAGTAAATAATAGTTTCCAATTATTACCTAAATACCGATTGTAGGAGTTATTCTAAAATAAGTTTTTAGTTGTATTAGAAAACTGGCTATTGGGAGATTCACTTCCATTATTTTGAAAATTTAAGGCAATATCGCCATTACCATACTGTAAAAAAGACTTGTAAAGTCCGCCTTGCTTGGTAAGATGACGAAACCCGAATGTAGCAGAAACCCCATTAGGTGCTTTATCCCAATTTCGATTTTGAGGAACAAGAGCAAATAAAGTACTTAAGTTAGTATACCCTAAGCTTCCAAATAACGCTGTTTTTTCTTTCCAAACTTTAGTATATGAAGCTCCTAACCCAGCCATATTTATGTCAAAACTATAACTACTTTTACTTGGCATATCATTAGTATTAAGGACCAAAACAGACGATAATGCTTGCCCATATTGAGCAGAATAACCTCCTGTACTAAATAAGGTGCCTTTAAATAAAAATGGATCAAATCGTCCTCGTGAAGGAATATCAGGAACACTACTAAAAAAAGGTTTTGTTACCAACGTACCGTCAATAATTGTTTTTGTTTCTGAGGCTTCACCACCACGAACAAATAATCCAGTTTTATTCCCCACAGGAGTTACACCAGGGAGTGTTCCCAAAGCTGCATAAATATCTCCATTTGCCCCTGGGTTGGTGACAATATCTAATGGCTTTAAAATAGAAACCTTTTTTTCATCACTTGCATCAAATACACCTGCTGAAATTACAACTTCCTCTAAATAATTAGCTGTCTCTTGTAGTGTAAAATCAAAAAGTAGGTCTTCCTGACCAATGATTATCTCTTTTTCTATGGCTAAATAACCAAGGCTACTTACAGAAAGGGTTGCCTTCCCTTTTATATTGGTAGAAAATGTAAAATTCCCTTTATTGTTTGTGATGCTACCATCAAAAATATCTTTTAAATATATATTTACAAGAGCAATTGGCTTTCCTTTTTTATCATTTACATGACCTGTAATTGTTGTTTGAGATTTTACAAAAAAAGGCAATAAAAACAATAATAGGTATATTTTTTTATTCATTTGTTTAAATTTTTTTAGCTGTCACATATCCTTCATTATCAATCATTCAATAAGGACAAACTTTTTAATATGTGCGTTTTATATTATTCTTTATTCAACAATGAATATTTATAATTTTAGTATTATTCTCCATTAAATTTGCTCTTTAAAGATTTTAATTTGTAGCTATCTGGAAATTTCTTAAGACCTTGATGGTAGTATAGTTTTGCCTCCTCAATTCGGTTTTCTCTAGCAAGGAAACTCACCAAAAAATAATAAACTTGTTCGCGACCCCAAGTAGGTGCAAAAGAATTTTCACTAGTTTTATCTGGTTTGGTAAGCGCTTGTTTTAAATAAGACTCAACCTTAAAACCACCTCCATATTGAGCAGGTTTAAAATAATCACTCCTACCAATTGCTAAATACACACGGAGGTTATTCTTGTTTGCTTTTAATGCCTTATCCAAAAGGGCATTTGTTTTACCAGAAATAACTGCTGCCAGGTTTCGCTGAAATACCATTGAAAAACTCATTAAAGTACCATGCAGCACAAGATCTTCTGAACTAGGTTTTTTTATAGATTTTAATATTTCTATGCCTTCTTTTAAGTATTTAAAAGCTGCTTTTCCATTATCAGTCCTATTGGTATATCTAGCTTGTTGGTACTTTGCAAATGCCATCCAATAACTTACCTTATTATCTTGATTATCTAAAGTCTTTAATGTTTCATAAACAGACTGAAGTTGATCGGTTTTTGATTGAATGGATTCACTATAAGCAGTGAATATTTTTTGCTCAATGTTTTCTAATTGTTTCTGGGCGGATAAGATATTTACGAATAAAAATCCAAAAATTGTAATGTAAAATTTCATAATAAAGAGTTTTAAATGTTGCACAAAAAAAACGCACTACTTTTTTGAAATCAAATAATATCTCCGAGTGGGTTATATGAGTCGCTTAGTGGTGTGTTGACATAGATTTGTTATCATTAGATTCCAATAAAATTGGAAAAAACTTAATGAATATGACCACCAACTAAACAGTAATGGTACACTAACAGGTGCAAGTGGTAACTTTATATTATCCCTAAACGCATCTGGTAATTACGAGCTTATATTTTCATGCATAGGGCATAAAACTAAAAGTGTTGCCATAACAGTTTCTAAAAAAATTGAGCATATATCTATACTTTATCCAGTGTTATAAATCAAATTTTCGAAATATTCTTAACAACACAAGGAAATAGAACAAGAAGAATGAATAGGTGAGGTAGAAATATGTTAATTTTAATTGACTGGAAATTAAAGGGTCTTCTGCAATTTATGGAAATGGTGCAGAAGGTGGAGGCGTAAATTTCATTACTAAAAAAGCTTCCGTAGAAAAATATTCTAAAAGTATTAGAATGTACTACTTCAAAATAAGACAGATGCAATATTCTTGGATCCCTATTGGGATTACCCAACCAAGATATAAAAGATTAAAAAAATGGGAAAATAAAAAACCCCATCCGAATGGATGGGGTCTTTTTGAAAATATCATGGATATATCTTAGATAACTTTTACGTTAACCGCGTTTAATCCTTTGTTTCCTTCTTGTAAATCGAATTCAACTTCGTCACCTTCTCTAATCTCATCGATTAATCCAGAAATGTGTACAAAGTGATCTTTTTCAACTCCTTCTTCAGTGATGAATCCAAATCCTTTGGCGTCATTGAAAAATTTTACTGTTCCTTTACTCATTGTAATGTAATTTAATTTATTAATACTATTTACAATACAAAGATAGTGCCAATAATTTACATTTCCATTATATATGCATTTCTAGTTTGGTTCTTTCCTTTTAATTAGGCTTATAACGGGGTAGATAGAGGGAGACCAGTATGTAAAATACAAAAAATAAGTTCCGAACCTATTCTATTGAGTCATTAATTTAAGACTAAATGTCAGTTTAAGCGCATTAGAAAACAATAAAACCTTGTTTTTCAATGGTATTTCGACTTTAATATGTCTGGTGCTTAGTCGAAACATCAATGTGACTACAAAAAATAAATCGTCTTAACTTAATGACAATGGATTCTGTATAGAAGAAAATCATTCGCTTCTCTCCTATTTAATAAATTGGTTGCGCACGAATCTCGTTATGTGTATTAAAATAGAAAAAGTGATAACGTCCATTTTATATCATTCATAGATGGTATATTTGCCCTAATTATTATAATTTTTATGCTAAACAGTTATCTCTTTAATTCCTATGCCTTTTAAAAAATTACATTTCGAAATACAAGAGAAGCTAGAGCAATTAGAAATAATAACGCCTACACCTTTTCAGAGCAAGAGCATTCCTGTTATAAAAAGTGGTGCCAATGTCTATTGTACGGCACCAAAAGGTAGTGGAAAAACAACCACGCTTATAGTTACTACCTTGCAAAAATTAAAATATGAGGCAGTAGGAAATGCTCCTAGGGCAGTAATTCTTGTAGAAAATAAGGAAAGAGCGATGGAGTTGTATGATGCTTTTTTAACCTATACTAAATATAGTTCGTTACGGGTTTATGTTGGATACGAACAGCTTCATATAGATGTGCAAAAATCAGAAATTTTTATGGGTACAGATATTCTTATTTCCACACCCAAATCAATGAACACCTTGTTTTTATTAAATGGTGTAAGTATCTCTCAGTTAAAGATTTTTAGTATCGACGATGCTGAATTTCTATCTCAAAATTCAGCATATGCTGCTCTTATTTCGATTACTCAAAGTATTCAAAAATGCCAGTATGTGCTATACTCAGAAAAAATAACCCCAAAATTAAAACGTTTTGAGTCTTATTTTATGGAACACTCTAAAATAATTGCTACTTAGGTGAAATAAGCTATTACATTGAAGTGTTTAAAAATTCAAACATAGATTTACCTGACAAACACCTATAGCTAATAACAAAATAAGACATGATTATTCCTAAACTACACTATATATCACAAGGAAGTTCTCCAAAAGAACATCTCGAAAACATTCAAAAAGCATGTGCATCTGGTATAGAATTAGTACAATTACGTTTAAAAAATGTTTCAGAAAAAAAAATATTGAAGTTAGCAAAGGAAGCAAGAGAAATCACATCTCATTTTCAAACTAGACTAATCATTAACGATTATTACAAAATAGCAAAAGAGGTTAAAGCAGACGGTGTACATTTAGGAAAAACCGACTCCTGCCCTACTATAGCTAGAGAACATTTATACACTTGGCAAATTATTGGCGGAACAGCAAATAACATACAAGATTGCGAAACATTACTAGCTAAAGAAATCGATTATATTGGTTTAGGTCCTTTTCGATTTACAAAAACCAAAGACAATTTAAGTCCAGTTTTAGGTTTAAACGGTTATACTGCCATTATAGAAGCCTTAAAAACGGAAACACCAATTCTTGGTATTGGAGGCATAACCACAAACGATGTTACAGACATAATAGGAACGGGTATTTCTGGAATTGCTGTATCTGGAGAAATCACCCGAGATTTTAATACCATAAGCACATTTAACAAATTACTAAACGCATCTTCAACGAAAGAGCAACGTCATACGTTTAAATAAAATAGTTTCAGACAAGCAGTTGATTAATAATCACGATAATGAAATTAAAATTTGCCCAAATTAGAAAGTATTTAAAAGAGCCTTACCCTTATTACTATGGCAACCGACATAGATTAATTTTATTATTATTTATATCAATTTTAAGCTTTTCTTTCTCTTATTTTTTCGAACCATTTGTTGTTAATCTAGCAGAGCATAAAATCAGTTCTATTTGGATTTTATTGATCCATGCATTTATTCCTTTTCCTATTGCTTATATTTATTTTAGTTTGATTAACAAAACCTTAAAAGATGTTACAACTTGGACACTTGGAAAGGAAATTTTGCATCTATCAATTATTCTTTTACAAATTGGTATAGTTGATTTTTTAATCCGTGATTTAATTTATATTAATCCAAATAACTGGTCTTTCGAATATTTTTGGGAAGAAATTCGTAATACATTTTTAATAGGGGTTCTTTTATTAATAATTGTATTGCCTTTAAATTTAGAAAGACTAATAAATAAGCATACATCTAGTTTAAAAAAAATATCATCCAATACTACGCTAGAGTCAAATAATATTTCAGTCTTCATACAAAGTCCAGTATTAAATGAGAGTTTTGAACTTAAAATTAAAGATTTTATTTTTGCAAAAGTAGAGAGTAATTACACGGAAGTATTTATTTCTTCTTCCGATGGAGTTAAAAAAGTATTAATCCGAATAACGCTTAAAGAATTGGAAGAACAGTTAAAGTCCGTTTCACGTATTTTTAAAACACATCGTTCCTTTTTGGTAAACCTAAATGCAATTGAATCTATTTCGGGAAATGCACAAGGGTATCAATTAGTATTAAAAAACTGTTCAATTATAGTTCCTGTTTCTCGCTCAACAATAACCAATTTCAACACTAAATATTCTAAAACATAAACAATACGCTTTGTATTTCGTCACTTCTACTTGTCATTTATCACAAAGAAAAAAACACCGACTAATTTGTTCTTACGTTTACTGACTAAACGAAAAAACAAATACTTTGGTAGAAAAAAAAAGACGATACGATTTAGATTGGTTACGTGTAATTGCCATACTTGCAGTATATCTGCATCATATTGGAATGCCTTTTAACGGAGATAAATTTCATATAATGAATTCAGAATCTAGTGAAATTCTTGATGACATAATGGTATTTTTTGAGCAATTTAGATTACCTCTATTATTTATAATATCTGGTACGGGAACTATGTTTGCTTTTTCAGAAAGAACTTGGTTTCAATTTTTAAAAGAACGAAGTATGCGCTTAGTAATTCCCCTCATTTTTGGGATTCTATTTATTGTTCCTCCACAAACATATTATGAGCATCAAAATAAATATAGTTCTTATTTAGATGTTTATCGAAATGGTTCTTTTGATGCCAACCATTTATGGTTTCTTGAAAATCTGTTTATCATGTCTGTCTTTTTAATTCCGTTGATTATATTATTGAAATCATCCAAACTTGGTAAATTGATTCATCTACTTGATACTATTACCTCTAAAAAATATGGGGTTTTATTATGGGTAATTCCTTTAATTACGTTAACCATTATCTTGAAAAAAATATACCCAAGCGATTCAAAAGATATTACAAACCTCTCTTCTACTTTTTATTACGGTTATTTTTTCATTTCTGGTATGCTATTTACTACGTCAAAGTGTATTTGGAATCATCTAAAATCGTATCGAAAATTTAATTTTATAGCTTTCGTAATAAGCACTATACTATTTTATGGTTATTATCTATTGCCTAATCTATATATATCACCATATCTATCTATTAACATCAGATGGAGTATTTGGTATTTAGTTTGTGCACTAGTTAGTTGGACACTTGTATCTACACTTCTTGGATATGGACAAGTTTGGTTTAACAAAAAAAACATATTACTTAAAAAATGCAATGAGGCTATATATCCTTTTTATATCTTACATCAAACTATCATTATTATACTGGGTTATCACATTATTCAATTAAACATGAGTATTTCATCAAAAATTGCAATATTAGTTTTAGCTTCTTTTCCGTTAATTATAATTATTTATAGATTATTAATTTACCCTTTTAAAATACCGAGATTACTATTTGGAATGAAAAAGAAAGATGGCTTGAATAATTAACTATAAATAGGCTTCCTTTTTTTAACTTATTCCCATTTCCCTGCTATTCCTTTTGGTACGCTCAGAAAAGGCCAGTTTTTTTTAAAAGAGTATTCTATAATAGTTACCAAAGAAAATTGTAGTAAGCACACAGTCAAATCAATCCCATAAAAAAGCCTAACATCCTCATATAAAAAGAGCTATAAAAATGATCTTAAAATTGTGAATATCTATTCTCATTTTTAATTTTTCACCTAAAGCTAAACCCTATATTTGCCATCCTTAAAACAAAAAGATATGAGTGCAACCTGGTATGAATGTAAAGTAAAATATAGAAAACTTGATGAAGCGTCTGGTACACAAAAGATAAAGACTGAACCCTTTTTAGTAGATGCCATTTCTTATACCGAGGCCGAAAGTAGAATTACCGAAGAAATGTCGGTCTATTTAAGAGATAGTGAAGAAATTAAAATCACTAATATTAAAGTGGCTAATTATGCAGAAATACACCCCTTTGAGAATTCTGACAGATGGTTTAAATCTAAGGTATCTTTAATCGCCTTTGATGAGGAAAGTGGCAAAGAGCGTAAAACAAATCTATACTTATTGGTGCAGGCTAATGATATAAAAGAAGCTTATGATAATACCATTGGAATAATGAAAGATACGCTGGGAGAATATACTGTACCTGCAATCGCAGAATCTCCAATCATGGATGTATTTCCATATTTCTCTGGTGAAGAAGGCGAAATGGAACGTATAAAAAAGTTTACAGCGGTAAAAGATTCTGTCCCTGTAAATAATAAAATGGATGAAGACTTGGAGCTGGCAGATGTTCTTTCAGACGAAACAGAATAACACATTACGTAAACAAAATCACCTGATAAACCATAAAGCTTTTAGTTTTATGGTTTATTCTTTTTCTGAATTATAATAACAAAATGTCTTAAAAAACTATATTCAAACTATGTGGATGTATTTAGGCTTATTAGCCGCACTATTTTTAGGATTACACAATTTATGTAAAAAACATGCCGTACAAAACAATGAGGTCTTCCCTGTACTTTTTGGCACAATCTGTTCGGGTTTTTTATTACTTCTTCCGTTTTTTATAGGTTCTCTCTATTTTCCAGAATATACTAAACAAATAGGACTTCATATTACTAGTATTTCTTGGAAAACGCATGGTTTTATTTTTATAAAATCAATGATAATGACATCCTCGTGGGTTTTGGCATATAATGCTTTAAAGCATTTACCAATAACTATTGTTACGCCAATACGTTCGGCTGGTCCTTTTTTTACCTTTATTGGTGCAATTTTAATTTATCAAGAAAAACCTAATTTTTTACAATGGATAGGGTTTTTCTTTATCATTTTCTCCGTGCTACTATATTCTAAAATAGGAAAAAAAGAAGGTATCAATTTCAAGAGAAATAAATGGATATTCGCCATCATTGGCGCAACATTCTTAGGAGCATCAAGTGGATTGTACGATAAGTTCTTAATTCAGAGTTTGGTGTTGAATCCACAAACCTTACAATTTTGGTTTTGCTGGTACACCATACTAATTTTAATGGTCATTCTATCTATCACATGGTTTCCTTTTCCTGAAAAGCGAAAAAAGTTTAGATGGCGCTGGACAATTGTTGCCGTTGGTATTTTATTACAAACTGCAGATTACTTTTATTTTAAAGCTTTACAGGATCCAGATGCATTAATTATGCTTGTATCTGCTATAAAACGAAGTCAAATACTAATTGCCGTAGTTGTTGGCGGTCTTGTCTTTAAAGAAAAGAATAAGCGAAAAAAACTAGTGCCTTTATTGGGTATTATAATTGGGATATTTTTGATTTTGTATTCTTAAAATAATATAACAAGATAATACCCTTGTAACAATTGTAATTAACCAATCTCTAATTTATAACCAACCCCATGCACATTGGTTAACTTAATAGAATCATCGTCTTTAAGCTTTTTGCGAAGTTTAGAGATGTAGGTGTCTAAGCTTCTGCCTACAATAACGCCATTATCTTCCCATACTTTTTTAGTTAGTTCGTCTCGTTTGATAATCTGGTTAGGCTGAGCCACAAAAATAGCCAACAACTCACACTCTTTTTTAGAAAGGCTAATTTCTGTTGCTTCTCTGATCAGTTTATTTTGTTCTGGATAAAATTTAAACCTACCTATAGCCATATAGGCAGTATCATTGGTTTTCGTAGCTCTAGTAGTCTTTTTTTTGTATATGATAAGTATCAATACTATTAAACCACCAAATAGCACGGCATATATTAAATACATACTAGTAGTACTAGATTTTTCTAATGGTTTTGTAAACCTAACTTGTATCTTATAACACGCTTTTGGCAAAAGCCTTCCTTGACAAGGAATAATGCCTTTTTCATCAGTAAGTTCTATCTGATAGCTATAGCCTACCTCTTGGTCTTTACATTGTACTACTTCTGTTAAATAATACGGAGGTAAATCTGCTTTTTGAAAACTGTTTTTAATGAGTTTAACCAAATTATCCGGTTCAATAATTAAATCTTTTTGAAAAGATAATTGGTATTTTGAATTTTCTAAAGCTAAGACTGGTTGCACTAAAGAAGTAGCATCATCATTTGCCAATAATAATTGATGCCCTACATTGCGTAAAGCCACTTTCACCTCTTCTGAAAAATCTTTATTGTCCTCATTATTACAGGATAGTATTCCTATACTAATAAAGATAATAGTCAAACCTCTAAATATATATTTACTCTTCAAACCCATAATTACCTGTAAATAACATACAATTTTCTGACATTTTACACTTGTTGACACTTCTTTTACATTCTTTTGACACTTTTAAACAAAGGCTGTTCTAGTTTTACATTAGTAATCATTAAAACAATATAAAATGTATAAATTCATAACATCTATGTTGGTATTATTAAGCCTTAGTTGCAATACTAAGCAAAAACCAAATGTAGTTTTGTTGGCTAGCAACGAAACTAAAACACAGCAATATTCTATAGCAACTAAAGAAATTATAAACCCCGTTTCTATTTCTGAACCCTATGAATTGACACTTAAAATAAATAAGCTAGAACAGGACACTTATAACCTTATAATACGTATGTATTTAAATAACGATTCCTACTATGCGTCACCAAATTCCAAAAGAGATCTTAAAGGGATTTTCAGCCTTGTTTTTGATGAAAATAATAAAATTACACTAGCCTCTAAACTAAAAGAAACACCGCTATCTGTTGAAGCATCTGGTCCACATCCTTTTCCTTATGATAATGGCACTGTAAATTGGATACGTGAAAATACAATATACCATCAGAAACTAAAACCTAGTAGTAATGAAAATTTTAGTGTTAGTGGCTATATTCAATTTACCATAGAACCACGTTGTACTCTAGAAAAAATTCCATTTACCATTAAATATAACAAAGGTGAAATGATAATCAAAACTAATAATAAATGCTAAGAAAACTCCATTTATATATGAAAATTAATACCTTTTTTCAATTATTACAAAAAATAGTATTTGCCTTTGTTATTGTAATTAATTACTCCTGTGCACAGATTAATCAAGAGAATAATAGTAATCTAGAAAAAGTAGCCAAAATTGAAGAACTTATTGGGTTATATTCAGATTATGACATGTTTCATGGTACAATTCTAGTAACCGATTATAATAAAATCATTTACAAAAAAGGTTTTGGGCTGGCAAATATGGAATGGGACATTCCTAATAAAATTGACTCCAAGTTTCAAATTGGTTCTATAACAAAACCTTTTACAGCGATGCTTATTATACAATTGGTTGCTGAAGGCAAATTGGATTTAAATGAACCTATTTCTACTTATTTACCTAATTACCCAAAAGAGAATGGTACCCAAATAACAATTCACCATCTACTTACGCATTCTTCAGGCTTAGGGAATAATGAGTCTAATGATGAAAAATACTCTAGGCCAAAAGATATGGTGAATCAGTTTTCTGGTATACCGCTACAATATAAACCTGGAAAACGCTTTGCGTATAGTAATTCTGGTTACACCTTATTGGGTTATATTATTGAAACAATTACTAAAAAATCCTATGAAGAAGTTCTAAATGAAAGAATTTTCACACCCTTAAAAATGAAAAATAGCGGTTTTTATCGCCATAGGCCATTAATAAAAAATATGTCTTCTAGCTATAATAAGTGGTATGGAAATTACTTTGATGAAGATCACTCAGATGAATCATCAGCTTATGCTGCAGGCGCAATCTATTCTACTGTGGAAGATTTGTTTCTTTGGGATCAAGCATTGAATACAGAACTCTTGTTACCTAAAAAATACATGGATTTACTTTTTAAAAAGCATATGGTTGATTCTAATTCGCATTATGGTTATGGCTGGGAGCTTAGAGATAAACCTATTGGAAATACCTCAGAAACCATAGCAACAATAGGTCATAGTGGTTCTATTGGTGGTTTTCGTTCGTTGTATACTAGAATTCCCACTCGTAATGCTTCCATTATAATCTTAAATAATACAAATCGTTCCTTTCGTACTTCTATAACAACTGCAATAACGGGTATTATATATGATAAACCTTATGATTTACCTTTAATACCTTTAACTCAATTTATGGTCAAAGTAATAGAAAAAGAAGGTATTGAAAAAGGTCTTTTATTTTATAAAGAACATAAAGATTTAAGTGATTATTACATCTCTGAACAAGAATTAATTATTGCAGGATATAAGTTTCTACACGCTGGAAATGCTAAAGATGCAGCCAAAGTTTTTAAATTAGGTATTGAAGTTTTCCCTAATAAAGATAATCCGTACGACAGTTATGCGGAAGCATTAATAGAACTTGGTAAAAATAAAGAAGCTATAAAAAATTACAAGAAATCACTTGAAATCAATCCCAATAACAACAATGCAAAAGAAATGCTGAAGAAATTAGGGGAGTAATTTTTTTCTTATCTTTCTTAATCAAGAATTTACTGGAAAGTCATCGTTGTCTTCTGGGAGACAGGTAATTTATACCTCAAATAGAATCCAATACCGATTTTCTATACGACTTACCAACAGGGACTTTGGTGTCATTTTGCAGTATAATCTGATTGCCATCAATCAGTTTTAATTTGTCAAAATTAATTCCGTAGGACTTATGTATGCGTATAAAGTTACTTGGTAATTTCTCTAGAAAATCGGATAAGGTCTGTGGCACTAAAATCATTTTATTAGTAAAAATTTTAATGTAATTACCATAAGCCTCAATGTGATTAATCTCTGCCATATCAATTTTTATAATCTTCTTATCGCTTTTCACAAAAATAGATGTTGGCACCTCTGTTTTTTCAATAGAAACCAATTCCGTTTGTTCTATTGATTTTTGTGGAACTTTTAAAACGGCTTTAATAAAACGTTCTAAAGAAAATGGCTTTAATAAATAATCTGTAACAGACAGTTCAAAACCTTCTACGGCATATTCAGGATAGGCTGTTGTAATAATGATACTTGGTTTTTGTTGCATTGTTTTTATTAAGCTCAAACCAGATAGTTTTGGCATGTTAATATCTAAAAACAATATATCTACCGTTTTATCTTGTAAAACTTCTAGTACTTCAAAAGCATTTTTACAAGAAGCTATTAACTCTAAATAGGGTACCGATTCTATATAGCTTTCTAAAATTTGACGTGCAATAGGTTCGTCATCTGCTAGGATACATTGTAGTACTTTCATTTTATAAATCAAGTATTAATTCAACACTATATTTCTTGCTATTTGTATTGGTGTTTAATAGGTGTTTATCAGGATATAGTAATTCAAGTCTTTGTTTTGCATTGTTTAAACCAATGCCACTTCTCCCCTTTTCAATATGTTCCGTTTCAAAAACCGAGCTATCCATACTATTTTTACACTTAAAAATTAAGGTATCATTTTCTGCCTCTATTGAAACATATACACTACTCTTTTCATTATTTAAAACACCCAAATGCTTAAAGGCATTCTCAACAAAGACAATAAATAGCATAGGAGCAACTTGTTTAGAGGTGAAATTCCCTGATTTAATAAACTGAATATCTGTTTTATCTTCTAATCTAATTTTTTCTAACGACATATAGTTTTCCAAATAGCTAATTTCTTTTTCTAAAGGAACAAATTCCTCTTTGGTTTCGTACAAACTATAACGTAGTAAATTGGATAATTTCAACATTAAATTAGGCAATTTATCTGATTTAACCACCGACAATCCATACAAATTATTCAAAGTATTGAACAGAAAATGCGGATTTAATTGCCCTTTCAACAATTTTAATTCAGCTTCTTTATCTTGTTGTCTGCGGGTAAAACTATCTCTCGCAATTTTTATAGCAGAAGCAAATACCATTGCTAAAACCATAATTCCTAAAAAGTTAATAAACATATCCCATTTGAAGGATTGCTCAGAGATATTATTTATAAGGAGAACAGAAATTGTAGCAAATAATAAAATATTTAAAAAGAATAGAAGAAAGAAAACAAAGGTCTTTTTTCTTAGAAAAGATAGAATAACTAAATTATTTAAGTAGACCGCTGGGGCTAATAATGCAATAACAAAAAGAGAAGTTAATGCTCTGTTATCTGCCTGAATAGCCGTTAATAAAATTAAAAAAAGAAAAAACCATATAAAAAGGTTTTGTACAATTTTGCTATCTATCCAGTTATCTAATTTCGACATTTTATGTAAGTAAGAATATATTCAAATTTAATGTTTTGCCCTTTAACTCTTAATTTTTAATGATGAAAGATGCTCATTTAAGTCTGAACGTATATTATTTTCTGATAATGTACCTTATCTAGTCTTATCCTTTTATACAAGCCACTTGTCATTCTTTTTTTTTAGCACTACATAATTATAGGAAGTTTGTGGCATACTTAAAATAATAACACAAATGAAACTAGAAATACAAAATATATCTAAAAGATACAGTAAAAATAAATATGGTTTAAAAGATTTTTCTTTAACCATTGAAAAAGGAATTTTAGGATTATTGGGGCCTAATGGAGCTGGTAAATCTACCCTACTAAAAATGATTGCTACAGTAAGTAAACCAAGCAATGGCTTGCTTATTCTAAACAAAAACAATATTGTAAAAGATACTAATTATATGCGAAAGCAATTGGGTTTTCTACCACAAGATTTTGGTGTATACCCTAACTTAAATGCGTATGAGTTCTTGGAATATATGGCTGCAATGAAAGGAATTGGCGGTTCTAATTTAAAACCACGAATTACCCAATTGTTAGAAGGATTAAATTTAATAGATGTGGCAAAAAAACCAATTGGCACTTATTCTGGCGGAATGAAACAAAGAGTGGGAATTGCACAGGCATTATTAAACAATCCGAAAATTATAATTTTTGATGAACCAACAGTTGGTCTAGATCCTGAAGAACGTGTACGCTTTCGTAACCTTATTTCTGATTTGGCAAATGACTGTATTGTAATTCTATCTTCACATATTGTTTCTGATATAGATTCCATCGCAGATCAAGTTGCAATACTAAAAAATGGTTCTTTAATTACAAATGGAAACCCCGAAGAAATTATACAACAAGTACAAAACAAAGTTTTTGAAATAGTTATTACGAAAGAGGAATTGTCTTCTTTTAAAAACACCCAAATAGTGGTTAGTATTACTAGAAAACAAGGCAAATTTAATGTTCGATTCATTTCTGAAAGTCCGATGAAAAATACGATACAACAACAAGCAAATTTAGAAGATGCCTATTTATACTTAACCAAAATTAATTAAGATGAAATCACTCTTTTCTATCATAAAATCAGATTATTTACAGCGTACTAGAAGTTATGATTTTCTAGTAACGCTATGTGTTACTCTGGCAATTGCCTATACTTTTGTTCCAGAGCCTAATGCCAACTATTCTACCATTAGAATTGGCAATTATATTGGTAATTATAACTCGGCTTGGTTTGGTTATGTTACTGCTATTATGACCAGTATTTTTTTATCCTTAGTAGGGTTTTATCTAATAAACAGTAGTATTAAGACAGATATAGAAACCAAAGTTGGGCAAATTGTAGCTGCTACATCAATTTCTAATTTCAAGTATTTATTTTCAAAAGTACTAAGCAATTTTTTAGTTCTTGTAACTATTGTTTCTGTTGTTTTTGCAATGAGTATTGTACTCTTCTTTTTATACAATGATGGTGCGAATTTTGAACTACTTCAATTTATTAAACCATACCTGCTCATTACAATTCCGGCAATGTTTTGCATCGCAGTTTTAGCTGTTATTTTTGAAATGTTTATAGGTAAATATTCCGTGCTTCAAAATGTAGTTTTTTTCTTTTTATTTCTCTCACTAATGGTGTTTTCTCCAAAAAATGAAAATCAATTTTCATTGGATATTTTTGGAAGCAAAATCGTAATGCATCACTTAGAAAAAACGGTAAAAGAAATTACAAATTCTGATAAAAAACAAAATCTAACTATTGGTTATACTGTTGGAGGCGTCGAAAAATCTAAAGAATTTGAATTTAATGGTATAAACTTTTCAACCTCTTTTATTCTAAGTCGTTTTCTTTGGATACTATTAGGAATACTTTGTATTGGAATCATTTCTCCATTATTTCATCGATTTAATACAAAAGAACGTTTATCTATAAAGAAACATAAAGTACAAATAGAAGCACCCTCTGTTTTGAAAGAAATTCAGGTATTAAATTTACCCATTGCTAAAAAAAACTATAGTCTTTTTCCTTTATTAAAAACAGAACTTTTACTATTGTTTAGAAAAGGTAAAAAATGGCTATGGATACTTAATATAATCGGAATGGTTTTATTAGCATTCCTCCCTTTAAAAACAGCGCACCAAATAGTACTGCCCGTTTTATGGTTTTTACAGATAAGTAGACTGTCTGACTTAGTCATTAAAGAAATGATCAATAAGGTACACTACTTTGCATTTTCATCGTATAAGCCTATTCGTAGATTATTATTTTCACAAGTGCTTTCTGGCATTATCCTACTGTTATTGTTGGCACTGCCCTTGCTAATTAGGTTTGTAATAACATTCCAATTATTAGAGGTACTTTCTATAATTTTAGGAAGCGTATTTATTGTACTACTGGCAACTTCATTAGGAATCTTATCCAAAAGAAAAAAACTATTTGAAGTTCTCTTTTTTATGATTGCGTATGCCAATATTAACAGAATTGCATTTCTAGATTATTTTGGAGGATTTAGTCCAGAACTACTTTATGTATTAAAATTAAGTAGTTTAATTGTATTCTTAATTCTAAGTGTATTTCTAACAAGAAATTACCAGTTAAAAAGTAACTAAAATTGGGTGATTATTGATAAATATAAGTCTCTATCTCAGGGGTAGCGTAAAAATTTAAGGTTTTAATACGAAGAAGACAAGGTGAAAGAACCTTGTCTCTACAGAGAAGCGATCTTGTTTCTGATGTATTAAGGCCCTATCTTTTATGTTTACTTAAATCTACATTAAAATGTATTTTTGTAATTTCCTTTAGAGTAATTTTTGAAAGAACTGCTTCACTTAAAGTATCATTAGATTGATATGTTCTTTCCATCAATAATCTATTTTGTAACTCTTTTAGAATGGCAGAATCTTTCTCTTTATCTTTTAAATTTAGTTTAAGACTAATACCAAATCCTAGGTTAAAACCAAAAGCAGCATCTTGGGTGCTATATAACGTACTACTGCCCTCTTTAGTGGTGATAATATAACCTTGACAAGTATAACCTAGTATTTCCTTTGCAGCTATTCTTTTAATGCTTACAAACATACTATCCTTATCCTTTATTTGAGGTATATCTACAATGCGTAAATATTTTTTGTTTTTTCTCTTTAGTAAAGTAATAGACTTACTCCTTCCAATATCCTTAATCGTGATTGAGTTTTTTGTAAAATCCTTTTTGCTACGTACTATTACCATTCCGTAATAACTCGCTCCTGGTTTTACCATATAATATATGGTTATTGTTTTTCCATTAGCTTTCGATTCTGTAGTTAGTTTATAATCAAAAACATATTTATCGGGTATTTGAGGGTTAATCTCTTCTAGTTTTCCCTTTTTTTGGAACAAGATTTTCTTTACAGCACTTAGTTCCGAATTAGTTGTTTCTTGTTGCACCGCCTTACAGACCATTGTTGCTAACAATAGTATTACCAATGTTATGTGATTTTTCATAATAAATGCATGTTTTGTTATACTTTAAATTAATCCCACCAGCGGGTTTAATTCCTCAATGCTTATATCAAGAATATTGTTATTCAATTTACATTTTTGAACCACTCTTCAAATTTCTTACCCAATATTGGCAAGGGCTTTTCTTTAGAATTTACGGCGTTTACAAGTCCACTAACCCATAAATAAAGGAGTAGAAAAAATCCCAAAAAACTAATTAACCAACCCAAAATTGGAACAATTCCTATAATAGATAGAGCTATTGCCAATATTGCTAACCCTATGGACTGCTGTATATGGTATATTGCAAATTCATTCTTTTTGTCTTTATTCATTACAAAAGCTATAACTAGACCTATAATGGTTAGGTAAGCAATAATTGCTATTGTTTTACCATCTTCAATAGCTTCATTATTAGTCTTTCTTTCTTCTGATACTGTTGTTTTAGTTTCCATAATTTTAATGTTCCGTTAGTTTATCAATTTCCATTTTTTTAATATAACTCCATAGTTCTTCTGGAGTCATTTTCAATGCGGTCGCTTCTATACCAAATCTTCCATTCATTAAAAATTTAAGAGTTGATTTTTCATAGTTTTTTGCAGACTGGTATTTTATAAGTGTTCGATGATCGTCAAAAGTTTGTGTACGCTCATAACCAGATTCATTTTCTTTATCTATTTCAATATTTTGCATCATGGTGAACATCGCGATTATTGCAGACCCGTTTCCTGCACCATCTGAAATAGTTATGTTAATCCTTTTCTTCTCATCTCCCTTAAAGGTTAGCTTAAAACTACTTATACCCATTTGACTCTCTATATTGTATTCTGTACGTTTTAAATCATCTATTGTTTTGGGCATCCAAGACTTTATTTGTTGTTTGGTAACTGGTGCGAGTTCAGATAATTTTTTAATGTTTTTTTCTATATCTTCAAACCCTTTCATTACTTCATTAACATTTTCAAAATCTTGCTTGCTTTCCTTTACAGAACTTACAACTTCTTTAATTTTATTTAAAGAGTTGTTTTCTTCTTTGCATGCTACCACCATCAGTAATAACATAATTGTGACTAGTTTTTTCATTTGTTTTTGCTTTAATTAAGAATCTATTCGCACCTTAAATTTGCCATTAGTTATTTTTTTGCTGCTATTATTTTCTTTATTTACACCTGTAAAAGAAAATTCACCTATTAGATAACCACCTTCTTCGGTTAAGGTAACTGTACCTTCTCCCTTTGTTTTTGCGGCTAACCAATGAACCTTATTATTGGTATATATCATATTATCTGAATTGGGTATATCCTTACCAAAAATGTAGGCTGCTGGTCCTTTGTTATAGTTTATATAAATTCTAATTTTTTCATTTTTATCTTTACTTATGGCAGCTAGTGTAATGATATTTTGGGCTGAAAAATACATAGGAACATTTGTATAAAATTTTACACCATCTATCTTTGCTGTTAAAAAAGATTCATTTTGAGCATGCTCTATTTTATTGCCGCCACTTGTTTTATTTTTTTTAACGTCAGAACAACTAAGGGTCAGTACTAATAGCAATAGTATTGTTATATATTTTTTCATTTTTTTAGTAATTTTTCTACATTCATTTTTTTTATAGCTGCCCACAAACAGTAATCTCTATTTTTTATTTCCATTTCAAAAAACTAGAAAAGCATTGTTATTTGTATCAAATAGGCTTATGCTTTTTTTTCAATTTCACAACCAGTTCTTGTAAAATCACCTACTTATTTTGGAACCCTTTTTTCAAACTTTTATTTTTCATAGGAGCTTCTAATTCGTATTTTTTTTTAGCTGCTTGTATCTTTTCTTCGTCCATTCTTCTTACTAAATACCATATTACATCTTTAGACATTGGAGAACTTAGAGTGTATTGTATTTTTTTTGGAATGGTCTGCTCATTATTTTTACCATAATTTTGAACGACAACAAGATTTCTTTTTATAAAATTCCATCCTTTTTTAAATTGTATATCCGCACTCAAATCAACTTCAAGGCCAACACCTTCATACCATTCTTGTATACAATCATCTTTATAATCAAGGGCTTGGTCTATATAAAACCAATAGTACTTATTACCAGTAATTTTGTCAAAGCTGTTTTTGGTTAACATTTTTTTATCGGAAACGAGAAATATATGAGCTATATACACACCATATTTTTTCACGTATAGCGGCCCGTATAACTGCGAGTAAATAGCATCGTAAGGCGTTTAAAAAAGGGGCCTCCCTGTAATGTCAACTTTACCTTTTCCCTTACATTTTAGCATATTAAATTGACCTTCCAAAGTAGAGTTCATGTGATTTTTACCAAGTGCTTTAATATCATATTCTGGCAAACTCAAATGAATCGTTCCCTTTTCATCAATTCTACCTAGTGTAATTTCATCCCCTCCGTTTGTCCATTGAACAAGTTCAAACCCTCCTTTGGTATAATCTAATTCTCCATCAAGCTGATTTTCAATTTTTGGTAAATCAGTTTTAGTTTGCAATTGTTGCGTCTTGCACGATTGAAATAGAATAATTATGAGTACTACTATTAGTTTTATTTTCATTTTTTTAATAATTTTTCTATGTTTAATTTTTGAATATACTCCCATAAATCTTCGGAGTTAATATTTACTGCTGAAGCCTCTACAAATATTCTATCTTTAACTTTGTACAAAAATTCTGTGGCTTTTTTTCGTTCACTATATTGGGCTATATAGAGTTTTATATCCTTTTCTTCTTTACCATCATTTTCCATTGCATATGAAAAATTTATCATCTCCATATCGCCAGTCTTAGCACAATCAACTACATAAAGGTCTATTTCTTTGTTTTTAGTTTTGCTAGTATAGATTAAATGAATGGTATTTTTGTTTCTTTCCCCTTTAGGTGGATTGCCATGTTCTTTGGTAGTTAGTGCTAAATCACCTAGTTTATTTGGCGCCCATTTTTCAAATTGTTGTTTTGTTATAGGTGTTAAATTGTCCAATTTTTTGACAGTTTGTATTTCTTCATCATCGGCTACTTGTTTTAAAATCCATTTTACCTTTTTAGATGCTGGTGAACTTTTGGTAAACAGTATTTTTTTTGGCATAGTGGTATGGTAATCACCTCTACTAAAATTTTGAATATCAACAAGGTTTTCTTCTATAAAATTCCACCCTTTTTTAAATTGAATGTTCGCACTAATTACAACCTCTATATCATAATTGCCGTTAAAACCTTTTTTAATGCAATCATCTTTATACGTTATGGCTCTATCAATATAAAACCAAAAATATTTACTCCCTACAGCAAGGTTTTTGCTTACATATTCATTATTACTTAACACTTCCTCATCGCTAACGGGTTCTAATACCGCGACATATATTCCATATTTTTTTATGTAAATAGCGTTGGTTTTTTGTGAGTATACATCATTAAAAGGTGTTTTTGCAAAAACATCTCTGTCTTTACAACTACTATCTATTAAAAACCAGTTATGAAAATTATAATGTTGTAAAGGAATACTATCATAAAGCGCTTTAATATCATATTCTGGTAAATTGAAATGAATAGTACCATCTGTATTAATTTTTCCTAGTATAATATCTTCTCCATTTGCTTGTTTTTGAACTAGGTCTAAGGCTTCAAGTGTATAATCTAACTCCCCTTTAAGATGGTTTTCAACTTTAGGTAAAGTAGTTTGTGTTTTTTGCGCCTTACAAGACCATGTAATAAGTAATGCAAAACTCATTACAAACAATTTTAATACCGCTGCTCTTAAAAATTTAGTATCTCGTTTTAAAAAAATCATGATTTCTATTTATTTACTATTCTTTCTTTAGTCTTTTACATTTTTAAAATGTTAACATTTTTTATTCCATCAGTGCGTTTAATGAGCCAACTCTTGCGTTAAAATATAAAAGATTGATTCCTCTTTTAATGGTACGAGAAACTTATCCTTAAATAGTTTAGTATGTGAAATAAAGGGGTTATAAACATTCTTATAGCCAACAACCTCTATACTAGACTTACTATTGCAGGCATTTATAGAGGTATGAAAAAAATTGGATATATTTAATAATTTCTTTTTCTCGCTTTAAATTTACCCTCTGTAAGTACTAAATCTATTTGATTTACGCTATTTTTTCCTGTAGGGGTAGCGGTAAATGAAAATGTACCTTCTATATAGTCTTTTGCTTCATTGGTAATTGTAAAATTTAAATTATGCGGTAAGGCCCACGTTTTATTATTTTTACTCTCTCCTTTGCTGTTTTTTAGTTCTATTTCACCGTCTCTGATTGAATCACCATCCTTTTTGTCCTCAATGATTAGGTTAAACTCATATTCTGGTGCCCCACGATTATCTATTGTTCTTAAATAGATTTATCCGTTTACTTTTAAAGCCAATATATCTAAGGAGCTTAAAAAATGTTTTCCATTAATAGTAGCAGTTAAATAGGTATCCACCTGACTATAAGACTTTTATTTACGACTAAAAAGTGTTAGAACTAATAAGGATATAACAGATATATTAAAGAATATATTCATTTTTTTTGTTTGAAGTTTATGCTAGTTTTTATTCCTTTTTGTCTGGTTTCTATTCTAATTTCAATAACATTCTAATGCTATATCTTTCCCAACACAAAAAGACGAATCAGATATTAAGCTTCTCACCTATGCAGTGTTAAAAAATATTTTAAGGTTTTTATTATTCTACCACCACTATTCCTCGCTCATAAATTTCACTATGTGGCGACTTACCCCAGAACAATCCTTGTCCTTCTCTTAACTCAAGGCTATATCTTAAACCGAACACCTGCTACAATGACCAATTGATCAAAAGAACTAATGGTATATTTAAGTTGCGCAAATGGTGTAATAGTACTGTCTAGGTCAAAATCTACTCCTCCACCTAAATTTAGTCCTAATTTAGAAGAAGAAATATTACTAGTTTGTCCAGCACCCTCAAATAAGCCTCCCAAATTAAACGTAGGTATAGATATAATTGAAAAATTAATACCTCCTAATCCATAAAATTTTGCAGAACCCTTAGTATTGAAATAATAATTTGCATTTGCATTTATTTCATACCATTTAAAATTAAAACCATCTGCAATATTTTTTGGAAAATAGTAAGTAAAATCTGGTGCAATAGACAATTGGTCATTTATGAAAAATTGACCGTTAACAACTACTCCTACATTCTCAATTTCTGTTCCGTAGCCAATTCCACCTCCTATTGTTGTTTGTGCTACAGTATTTTGAATACCTAAAAGGGTTACAAAAAAGGAAATGGTCAATACAATTTTTTTAGTTTTCATAATTATATTTTATTATAGATTGTTTTTTAGTCTTTATTTACTACAATCTTAACATCCAATATCTGTTAGTTCTACTTTGGCTTCCTCTATAGATTTATTAAAATCATCTAAACTAATTGTTGGTACGCATTTTTTTATTTTATCTAGTGCGTTTAAATAGTTGGTAACGGCACTTTTATAACTGTCACAATTTGCTTTAGATGGGTCTGTACTATATTCCTGTGCCGATGTAGTCCAAACGCTTAATTCCGCCGCTATTTCTTGTATCCATGTCCCTCCAAAACATTCAATGTTGTCTTTTGTATTGTCTTCATTTTTACTGCAATTTGTAAAACTGAAAAGGATTACACAGCTCCCAATTAAAATTTTATTCATCTTCATAATTTTATTTTTTGCCTTGTTACTTGTTTCATATTTTTTTGCTGTTCTATTTTTAGTCTTAACTTCTTTATGAATGTTAACAGTAGTATTGGTTTATTATTTATATCGGTTCGTCTATAGCGCATTTTAATGAGCTATAGAATTGTTGTGCTTAGTCTTCTGTCAATTCTATAAATTTTTCAAGAGGTTTTAGTGTTTACCATATTCATTATTAACTCTATAGGCTTTTGAAGTCGTTCTAATTTCAATCCAGCTTTCTCCTCCATCTGCACAATTTGGACAACCTATTATTTAATCAAGAGAATACAACTCGGATAGATCTATCGAATTAATCAATTCTTTCCATCGCAGTATTGTTATTTCTTTTATCTCCGTCTTTGTTGGATTTGCTATGGTATTCCACCTGGCTATAGCAGTAGTCTTTTCAGTTTTATTATTATAAATTATTTCTGAATAACAATATCTTTCACACATGCCAAAATGTGAGCCATATCATATTTCTACTATAGATGAATTCGATTGACAAGTACATGAAAAAGATAGAATCAATGTAAAAATTCCAAATAGTACGCTGTATTTTAATTTTTTCATAATTAAGTATAATAGTATCTTATGCAAAAGAATCTGTATTAAACATTAAGCCATAATTATTAACAAGAAAAAGGATGGTGTTTCGGAGCCATATTGCCAATTAAGAACTCAATTCCTGTTCCTATTTGTCCTGCTGCTCCTGGTAAACTAGAGAGCCCAAAACTAATATCCTTGGCTATATTACATGCTAGTTGTTGTAATGCTTTTTTTATTTCATCATCCACCCCTGTAGTATCCATAATTATAATTGCTTCAGTAGCTATGGCATAGAGTTTAAACAATGTTTTACCATAGGTTGCAACTACCGACAGCGCTAAAGTACCGTAACCTAAAAGATTGAATAATAACATATAAGTATCAACAACTCTACTTAATTCTTCTAATTGTTTATTAAACCTTTCTCCACCTCCCCCAGAACCATCGGGTAATATGCCATAGATTTCTCCAGTTTTGTTTCCTATTTGCCAAAATGATTTTGCATTTGCCGTAATATCAAAAATTGTAGTGGTGTCACGTTGACCGCTCAGTACTTTTTCATTCCAGTATTGAAAATCCTTATGATTGTAATCCATTACGCTGTATCTCCAATCCTTGGCATTTGCCGTTCTTGAGTCAATGCATTTTGCGCCTCGCAATGCTATATAGGTACTTTGTTGAAATAATGTTCCTTCCCTAACCGCTAATTGTGCTGTTTTTTCAAGTGTAGTTATAAAACGTTCTTTTTTATCTTTCGCCATAGACATATAGTCGGAGGTTGGCAAATAATCAAAAGTAAATTTAGAGGGTTGATTAATGCCTACCAAGGTTTTTAGCAAGCACATTCTATACCCGTTGGGGTAGGTAATAGATTTTGATGTTACTTGATTCTGTAATGGCCCGAGCATAGGTATTAATATAGAAGGAATATGAATACTTCCTTTACTTAATTCTTTGGTTGCTTTTTTAATATCATTGTCTAAATAAGCTTCTCCCCATTTTCTATTCGATAATTTTGATTTTAACAAATCTGCCAATGCTACTGCCAATGTTGGTCCTTCTCCTTCTACCGCGAGCATTACTCCTCCTAACAACAATTGCTGTACTGCATCGACGTCTTTACTATCTGGTTTGGTGTAATACCCTGCTATTGGATCCCAACCTGTCAATACTCTATTAATAGGTTTTTTATTCCCTATTTTTAATTCTAGGTACATACCCGAAATTCCATTTTTTTGCTCTAATTCTATTGTAGGAAACGTATAATTACCTGTAGCTTTAATACGCTCGTTATCTAGTGTTACTTTAACGGAATGGGGTTTTGTTTTATCTGCTGAGGCATAGGTAAATACATATGGTGACATTTTCATGTTTTCAATGTAACTAGTAACCTCTTCTAATACCTTTTCTTGATCTTTGGCATTCAACACGATTCCGCTTGTTATTTCCGCCATTTTATTAAAGGTCTTCATATAATAACCTTTCTTGGCATCATCCACATTAAGTATAATACAAGGTGGCCCAACTTTATAGATAGGAGCCATTTTTTCTTCAAAAGAATCACGATTATCCCCATCAGTCGCAAATAGAATTAAATCATAATTTGTTTGTGAAGCTTTTAATAGCCACGTGAACAATTCTGATGTTGTTCGCCAGAATTCTACGATCGCAGCAGGATATTCCTCTTTTATTTTTTGTTTTAAGGTGCTATTGAATTTCTTCATTCTCTTATTGGTATATGCTGCTGGCATACTACCGGAACCATCGCTTAGTACCAAAATTTTTGGTGTACGTTGATTGTTTTCCAATAATGCTCTAACAGGTTTCCCATTATCCGTAATTTTAAAATCTGTTGCTGAAAGTCCCTCAATGCGTTTACCCAATGCATTTGTAGCATCGATACTTAATTTTACGATAGGATAGCCCGAAGCCTTTGGAATCACACCCAAATTTTGCACCTCTTTTTGTAATTCAGGATGTGGTTTTGGTAAAAGTTCACTACCATTGGCTCCAAGTTTTTTTTCACTTGAAACGAGTATTCTTTTTCCGTCAATTGTGATTGGGTCGGCAATGAAAGACCGCTTTTCGACAAACTCCAAATCCTCATCAATGGCTTGTAAGGCTAGTACTGGTGTAAAAACGCGTAAACTTCCTATAGAGGTAACTACTTGTTCTTCTAGTGTAAGCCCATGTAAAAAGCTAAGCTGAATCTGTTTTCCTATCAAATCAATCGCATTCCACTCCCCTTTTATAAGGTCTTTCTCTATTTTATGGTCAACAGTATCTCTATAAGTGATTTTTAAACTTACTTTCTCCTTATTTTTTTGAATAGGTTCTGCTTTTACTATTTGCCCTTTTGACGAATTGTGTTTTTTACCAAAAGGAGTCTTTGGGTCAAAAAGATGTGCATATTGCATTTTGTTATTATGAGTGAATTCTACTGTGGGGGTTTTATAATTGTCCCATTTAAAATTAAAGGGAGATCCAAAATCATCAATTTGAGGTAGTGTTTCTACTATACTACTGGCTAAATCCTTGGCATCTTTGGTATAATCTATTATTAGCTCTTTTTGTTGAACTTCTCCCTCAGGACCTCTCATTGCTTTTTCCCATTGCTTAAACTGGCGATTAGAAATTTCTGGATTAAACTCTCTATCAATAGGTCTATAAAAAAATGCTGGGACATCCTCTGCTTTAATAGATGTACGCTCATAAACTACTTTGGATGCTATCTCTGCTTTTTGGTACATTTGGTGAAGCAGCTCTGCCTTCTCGCGAGGAGTTGCCATACCACAACGCAATACCCCTTCTATACCCCATTTAATACCATTTCCTAAATTGTAATAAGATATTGCATTTGTCGTTGTTGGAATGAGTACAATTTTGTTCTTTACAAAATTGTACATCGCTTCTGGATTTTTTGCAGTTATTAAATCTTTTACTCTTTCAGACAAATAGTCTGGGCTTGTCTTTATAGCCTGTAACATTTCTTCCCAAATCTTAAAAGGTGCTTTTCCTGTACCTTGAAATTTTATTTTATCCTCACAACTATTAAGAAGCATTGGTGGTAATGAAGCAGCAATTCCTGTTAATGCAGCTTTTATAAAAAAATCGCGTCTACTCTGGCTTTTTATTATGGGTGTTTTTTTCATTTTTGTTTTAAAGCTTTTTTTTAATTGTCTTTGTAGCTTATCCCTTCATCCTACGATTAAACCTAAATGTTTATTTTGGACTTTTTCGAATAATTTCAACTCTATATACCTAATACATTCACGCCTTTGCAGTTAATTTATAAGGTAATTGTAGCCAAATAGTACTTATTAATATTACTACTACCTATTAAAATTAGTTACTCCTTTTTTAGAGGAATATTAAGGGTTCCATATTGAGCATTAACAACCAACCAACCAACCTATTTTCGGTGTTATATAAGGTATGTATCCGGGTTTTACAGCATACAGCTTATATTTACCAATTTTCAACTTTATTTCAAAAAATCCACTTTTATCAGTAACAACCGTTTGTCTAGTTTTGTAAACATCACTATCAAAAATAACTTTAACACCTGAAATATTTTGTTTTAGGTTATCAATATTATACACAAAACCTCTACGTCCACCTTCTTTTATTGTTACATCAGGCATTTTATTTACTTTAATTTTATTAAGATCTAATTGGTTATTTATTCGTTTTATTTTTTGTGCATTAATGGCCATTATACTTAGTATAAATAGGACTGTTATTGCAATTATTTTCTTAACGCAATAAACTTTATTTAAGAATTCCATAATTTATTTTTTTTGCAATTAATATGCTGTTTTTGTTACTCTATAATTTAATACTATTTTTTCCCCATCTCCATAAAAGACTTATACTCATTTAGGTTAATTGTCATAGATTCTTCTACCAGTTCTACGCAGGTCATTTTCATATTGTGTTTTTTCTTTTCGTTGCTGGTAAACTCCATTTCCATCATTAATCCATTTTCAAACTCCTTCATCCATTTTAAGTCAAATCCTTTTGGCTTAAACTTAGAATTATCAGACAAAGTATTATTAAAACTTATGGGTGCATTTAGAGCGATATACGTATTCATTATGCCTTTTTCTGTAACCATTCTAAACCCTTGACATTTATAGCCTAAAATTATTTTTGTATCCGTTTTCTCAATGGTATAATTATTTTCTACCTCCTCTTCTGAATGTTCTTCCAAATCTTTAGAAAAACTTGGCATTCTTTGTATGAATTTTTCTCCATTCGTATCCATGAGCATAAGATTTGTCCCTGTATCTGGATTCATAATCATTATTGTTTTCCCCATCTTTGGTCCTATATTATCCATACTAAATAGGGTTGCAAAAGAGGATGTGTTGGAGTTTAGGTAATACACAAATTTCATATCTCCTTTATCTTTCTTTTTTTTCTTGACAGCTTCTGACTCAATTTTCAAGGCATACTTCCATTCAAAATGGTATGTAGCTGGTAACTTAGCATCTTCAGAAGCATCTTTCTCCCCTTTTTTATTTCCAATTTTTTTGTGAATAGTAAAGAGCGAGTCAATCGTATTCTCTGTCTTTTTAGTTGCCTTTTCCTCTGCTTTTTTAAGGACAGCTTCTTCCACGCCATCTTTTACTCTCTTTTTTAATTTTTTCCAAAATTGAGCTTGTGTAGGCTGCACCACTATAAACACAAGTAATAAGAGTAATATTCCCCGACTTTTACTTTTATTATTTTTCATTATTTATATGTTTTCGATTTATTATTAGTCATCCTAAAAACATCGATGTTAACATTTATTCTTAATAAAATTCATTTTTCATTACTTTTGTATAAATTTTCTATGAAATCCTATGGAGAAAACCCATATAAATGCATTAATACAGAATAACTCCAAAGAGATAGACAAAATATATAATGCAAATAGAAATGCTTTCTTCGGTTTTGGAAAAAAATATGGGTTAGTATACGATGACCTTTCTGATATTTATCAAGAAGCTTTTATTGCCATACGTAAGCACGCGTTAAATGGAAAATTGGATACTGTTAAAAGTTCCTTTAAGACCTATTTGTTTGGTATAGGAAAATACATGATTTATGACCTCTTAAAAGAAAAACAAAAAAAAACCACTTATGAACCTAGTATTCATATTGGTCATGATACTATAGAACTTATTTCATTTGAAACAAAAAAGGAGAAACTAACCATTGAACAAAGTTTATTGCAAACCTATTTTAAAAAATTAGGAAAAAAATGTCAGGCAATGTTAACATTATTCTATTCCAGAGGACTAACCAATGATGAGATTGTAGAATGTACAGATTATTCTGATAGTAATGTAGTCCGAAGTCAGAAATCTAGATGCATTAAAACCCTAAAGGAAATGATTAAATCTAAGTTATGAAGTATGAAAAATTACTAGAAAAATACATACAGAATAGGCTTACTTCTGAAGAAAAGTTAGTATTTAATGAATTATTAAAGAACGACGAGGACTTTAGAAGAGAAGTGTTATTACATACCGATATAAAAAAAGCAGTAACCTATGAGGACGATATAAAATTCAAAGGGCTAGTTTCTAATCTAGAAAACAAATCTAAAAATAGAGATCTGAAACGTTCCTATGGAAAATGGTTGATTGCCGCAAGTATTGCTTTATTATTAGGCCTTTCCTATTTCATAAATATAAATAACAAAGTAACTGGAAATGAACTTTTCGCTTCTTATTTTGTTCCCTATAGAAATGTTATAGCTCCTTTAGAAAGAGGTAGTGAAACAATACAACAAAGTGAGCAATTCTTGGCTTTTATGGCTTATGAAAAAGGCGAATATAAAAATGCTATTGCTCTTTTTACAAAATTGTATACCACAACAAAAGAACCTTACTATTTGTTTTATAAAGCGAATGCCTTATTAAAATTGGAAAGAGCAAATGAAGCAATTCCTTTATTGTTAAAGCATCTTAAAACAAAAGACACCTTAACGGATAGGACTAATTGGTACCTAGCACTTGCCTATTTAAAAATAAAAGAGAATCAAAAAGCAAAAGAAATATTGAATGTAGTTATATCCAAAGGGGCTTATAAAAATAAAGAGGCTAAATTATTACTTAAAAAAATTGAGTAACCTATCAATAGTATTATATTAGTTTCTAACAAATAATTAGCGTAAAGACATATAAAACAAAACTCACTTTTATAAATTCTAGTATTATTTATTTAACATTCCTTTTTTTTCTAAAAAAATAAATTCCAATAAGCAAAACTAAAATTAGCACAACATATATTTCATATGGTATAGTCACTGTAATTGGGGTTATATCTCCCGAAATAACAAAGCCAGCCCAATAATAAGGGTGCTTAAAATTATTGTCATCCGTAGAATATAAATAATCTAATTTTGCCAATTGTAAGGCTTTATTTTTTGATTTCCCTTTCTTTAAATACCTATAAAAAGAAATCATAATTTGGGAAGTTTCTTGGTCTGGAACCTTCCATAAACTTGTAACCGTACTAGGAACACCTGCATAGGTAAAAGCTCTAGAAACATTAATAAGTCCCTTGCCTTTTTCTAGATTCCCTACAGATGTATTGCAAGCACTTAACACTGCCAAATCTGCATTAAGCGACATATTATACAATTCTGATATGAATAATTTATCATCCTCTTTACTTGTAGGAAAGGCCAAATATGAAAATTCTGAATCTATGTTGTTAATAGTCGAGTGCATTGCCAAATGTAACATGCTATAGGACTGGGCATTTTCTGTAAACTCTTCCTTACTTGATTTATTCCCTGTGAAAAAATCAGCCTTAAAAAGTTTCGAAATTTGTACCGCTTCTTCATTCGCTCCCAAAAGGTCGTAGTTTTCATTTCGCTTTGGGTTATTATTAGTCCCTTTCTTTTTATAGGTAGGTGCAAAGATTCCTAATTTATTCCTTTTAGATTTCTTAACTCCAATTTGTTCACTCCACAATAGCAGTGAGGGAGCGTAACTTACCGCATGATTCTCTATGAGATATTTACCATCACTAGCTACTAAAACTTCCATTGGTAAATAATGTAAAATGCCATCCAAAATAAAAATTAGTTGCTCTTTTCTATCTACATCCAAAATCTTTGGTGGTAAAAGTAAGGCATACATGTTTTTCGCATGAGACCTAAAATCACTATTGTTCCGCTCAGATAATGACTTAATTAATCTTTTTAATTTAGTAGACAACTTTGCTTTATCGGCAATAACATAAAGTTGCGTATTGTCTTTGGAGATAACAAAACAATATACTTTTTCTCCTACAAAGACATACTTGATGATTTTTTGTTTCTTCTTAAGTTTTGATTTTAATTGCTTTATATCGAAGGACTTTTGAGTCTGATTAAAATATGATTTGTAGTTTTTTTGATACCAAAGGTTTAACGCTTCTATTTCTTTTTGCAAATCGAAGATTCTCTCTTTCCATAGTTTGGGCTTATTTTTATCACTATCCGTATAAGTGAACAATTCTTTCTTATAAAAATGAAGCTGTGTATTTAATTCTTCTTCTTTTGATAAGATGGAGTCAGGAATATTAAGGTGCTTTCTTTGGTTACTGCTCAAAAATTTTCGCCAATTTAATCTAGAATTGGATTGTTCAATTTTCTGGAGTACACCATCAAAAATAGTTTCATCATCTAACAATAGTGTGGTACTTAATAATTGTTCATTGATTTGTGTGGAAGTCGTATATATATTATCGTTATAATTTAGTACGGTAAAATTAGCTGCAAAAATTTCTGAAGCCAGTAAACTCAAATTGTGAGAAATTTGCAAATACTTTTTATCCTTAATTATAAAATAAGCTCTTCTATAATTGATGCTCGCTTTTAAAACAAGGTCAACAAAACCTTGATTTCCATAAGGGATACAATCGCTATAGGTAAGTTTTTTCAATGGTATGTTTCGTAAAGTATCTGTATGAATCTTTTTAAAAACTAATTCATATTCTTTGTTCATCAATACAATATCATTCTGTTTAATAGCTAAACTTGCTTTTTCTGCCATTAATTGTATCTGTAAAAAATTTCCATTCCTTTCTTTAGCATCCGTTATCCATGCATCCAGTTTATTGCTAGCCATTTCATATTCTTGACTCTTTATATATAATTCTATTAGGTTTAACTTTATATCCATCGCAACTATAGATACATCTTCTTTCTTTTCTAATAACAGCGCCTCTTCATATATTTTTTTTGCTAGTTTGGGTTTCTTTTTTCTTAAAACATCTGCTTTAAAACTCAGTGCTTTTATTTCATTTAGAATAACAAAATTTTTGTAATAGGATAAATTATGTGGATTGTTTCGTTTATCATTAAAATCGAAATTAGAAATGAAATCGAGTATTTTTTTATTATAAACCAATGCATTTAAAGTATCTTTTTTATACAAATACAAATTGGCGTAATTGTACCAAACATTCACTTTTGTTCTTCCTGTAAAAGTTTCATTAAACCAATTTTTCAAACCGTTTTTATACTTTTTAACAAGGTTTTCTTTTTTTATTAAATATTGTTCAGCAACTTCAAAATCACCATGGTAAGTATACCAAGTGCACAAAGAACCATATGCTATACTTAAATAACTCATATCTTTATCGCCCGCTTCAATAGCCTCCCACCGTTTAACAACTTTAAGATAACTCTCCAATTCTTTCTTATAAAACCCTACAAATCCATAAATCAATGCCAAATGATGTTCTTGTTTTGCCACATCCTCATTATTCTCCCCCCTGTTAGAAATATTTAGAGAAATTCCTTTTTTATACTGAATAATAATTTTATCATAATCTTCAAATACTCCTAAAGCATAACCAATATCAAACTCTGCATCAGCAACCAATTTATGATTATAAATTAGCGTGTCTTTAAATATATCTCTAGTTTTTATTGCTTGTAATAATGCATTATCCCAATCCTTAGCATATAAATATTGTGCATATAAATACTTGTGTAAATGGGCCAAATAAAACAGGTTTCTTTTTCCTCCTTTTTTATATAATTTTATAGATTTTTCGGAAAGAATAATGGCAGAGTCATACTCCATCTTATAGGATAAGTATAAGGCATCAGCTGCATTTTTTTTAGATAAGGCTGCCTTGTATTCTGAATTTATAGTATCTAAATAATTGGCTATAATAGTATTTCTTAATTGCTGTAATCGCAAATAATCATTTTCTTTATAATTCTTTGACTTAGCATAATATAAAGAATCTGCCAATTTCTCTATAACTTCAAAATTTTTATTTTGAGCAACAAGACTATTTAAAAACAGCAACGTTACCATAGCTATAACTAACCTTTTCTTCATATGCTTTTTAATATGAAATTTATAAAAACCCCTCTTAAAGACCATTGTAAAAGCTAAACATCACTACATAACTTTCTCTTAAATTAAGATTTTAATCTCAAACTATAGTTGATTTTTAGATTTTTTTGAATCTAACGAATATAATGGCATACTATATTTCCTATTTATTTCAATTTTACAATTGAACATAAATATTTATAATTGAATAGGTTACCTGACAACTATTTTATTTTAAAAAAGGTGCTTTTTCTTCATTATCCGAGTGAAAGAGCTAGTATGTGATTCCTAACGAAAGTTTTAATTAACTAATTATTTTACCTTTCCTTAATTCTAGTCAACATTATAAGTTTATGGATGAAATAATAAACTCTAGACAAAAAACATATTTCGTCTAGAGTTTATATGTATCTAATATCCTACTTCTTTTGCTTTTTAAGAGCTAATTGATACACACATGGAATCACCACTAAATTTAAAATCGTAGCGGACAGTAATCCTCCCAAAATAACTACGGCCATGGGACTTTGGATTTCACTACCAGGCTCTCCGCCTTTAAAAGCTAATGGAATCAGTGCCAAGCCTGTTGTAAAAGCCGTCATTAAAATTGGATTTAACCTATCTAAAGCTCCATTTTTTATGAGTTCAAAACCATGAATACCTTCTTTTCTTAAATCTTCATATCTGGACACCAGTAAAATACCGTTACGCGTGGCAATACCAAATAGACTTATAAAACCAATAGTTGTAGCAATACTTATAATCCCCGATGTAAAAAACACAATCAAAATACCACCAATAAGCGCCAATGGTAAATTAATAAGTACCACAAAAGCCAATCTGGCATCTTTAAATTCAAAATACAGCAATAAGAAAATAATTCCTATTGCTAAAATAGCAGTAACTAAAAGTAATCGTGATGCCTTAGATTCGCTTTCAAATTGTCCTCCATATTCTACCCGATAACCTTCTGGTATTGTAACATTATTTCCAACGACCTCCTTAATTTCATTCACAGCACTACGTAAATCACGTCCTTGTACATTAGCCGCTACTACTATTTTACGTTGAATACTTTCACGATTAATTGTGTTAGGACTACTTACTGATGTAATAGTTGCTAGTTCCCCCAAGGTAGTTCGACCTCCATTCGGCAGGCTTATCAAGGTTGTATTGATGTTTTCTATGTTATTCCTGAACTGTTTTTCGAAGCGTACCACCAAATCAAAATAGCGCTGGCCTTCATAAATTTCGCCAGCTTCCATACCTGCATAGGCAATATCCACTTGTTCCATTAAATCGCCAACGGTCATCCCATATGCAGCTAAAATTTGACGTTTTGGTTTTATCCGTATTTGCGGTACTTCTATTTGCTGGTCCACCGCAACATCTGCCAATCCGTCTATGCTCTTGATATTCTGTTCAATACTTTTACCAATATCAAACAGGCGTTGCAGATCCGGGCCAAATACTTTTATAGCAATATTGGCACGCGTTCCTGAAAGCATATGATCTATACGATGTGCTATAGGTTGCCCCAAAGTAATATTCATTCCAGGTACAATACTCAATTTATTCCTAACTTCTTCAAAAAATTCTTCCTTGGTTTTTCCATCTAAAGTAAAAGGAACATCTATTTCTGCTGCGTTAACACCTTGCGCATGTTCATCCAACTCTGCTCGTCCTGTACGCCTTGTAACGACTTTTACTTCTGGTAAACCCATTAAAATTTGCTCTACTAACTTCCCTGTTTTGTTGCTTTCTTCCAAAGACATACCGGGAGGACCAACGACACTAATTACCAAAGATCCTTCATTAAACTCAGGCAAAAAGCTTCTTCCTAATCGAGTTAGCATCAAAAGACTTACTAAAAATGCTATGACTGTAACACCGATGATGGTTTTAGGCACTTTCATTGCATGTTGCAATACAATGGCATAATGTTTTTGCAACCACCGCTCCACAGTTGTCCCTTCAGCTTGTTTATTCAATAATTTTTCGTCCTTCAAAAGATAGGAACACAGCACCGGTGTTACCGTAACGGCAACTAACAACGAGGTTAAAACAGAAGTCACAAACGCAATTCCCAAAGGTTGTAATAGTCGTCCTTCCATGCCTCCTAAAAAGAATAGAGGAATAAATGAAACGATAATAATAAGTGTGGCAATTATAATCGAACTTCTTATTTCTATGGAAGCACCCCTAACAACTGTCAATGTTGATTGGCGCTCATTTTTTGGTTTTCGAATATTTTCCCTTAAGCGTTTATAAACGTTTTCCACATCTATAATCGCATCATCGACCAAAGCACCAATGGCAATTGCCATACCTCCTAAACTCATTGTATTTATGGTGTAACCAAATAATTTAAGTATTATAATCGAGGCCAATAACGAAATAGGAATTGCCAACAACGAGATAAGCGTTGTTCTCCAATTCATTAAAAAAATAAACAGGATAACCATTACAAAAAACGCTCCTTCCAATAAGGTTTGGTTTAAGTTATTAATCGATGCTTCAATAAAATCGGCCTGCCTGAAAATCCTACTTTTAATTTTCACGCCTTTTGGTAAGGTTTTTTCTAAATCCGCAATAGCTTCATCCAGCAGTTCGGTCAACTCCAAGGTATTGACCTCGGGTTGTTTTGAAATGGTCAAAATTACTGCTGGAGAGGCATTTAACGACCCATCACCAATTTTATCCGATGCACCAATTTGTACCGTCGCTACATCCTTAATCTTAATGGTTTGTCCATTCACTTGTTTTAAAACAGCCTCCTCTAAATCTTCCAGCACATATGCTCTTCCGCTTCCCTTAATAATGTATTGATTGCCGTATTGATTGATTATACCTCCAGGAGCATTTACATTTGCTTCTTTTACACGCGCTACCAATTCATGTAGACCAACATCGTAATGTTTCATCTTTTCGGGATTAGCAAATACCTGATACTGCTTATAATCACCACCAATAACAACAACGTTTGCAATACCCCCGATCGCTTTTATTCGTGGTCTTATCGTCCAATCGGATAGCGTTCGTAATTCCATAGGTGAAATACTATCCGAGGTGACACCCAGTAACATTATTTCCCCCATTATTGAAGAAATGGGAGCCATAGTTGGTGCACCAATGCCTTCAGGTAAATTCTCCCGAACCATGGGGATGCGTTCACTTACAATTTGTCGGGCACGAAAAATATCGGTTCCCCATTCAAATTCGACCCAAACAATAGAAATACCTGCTGCTGACGATGAACGGATTCTTCGTACGTTGGGTGAACCGTTTAAAGCGGTCTCCAATTGATAGGTTACTAATTTTTCCACTTCCTCGGATTCCATTCCATGCGCTTCGGTAAGAATCGTAACCGTGGGCGCAGTAAGATCTGGGAAAACGTCCACATTCATTGTACGTGCAAAATAAATTCCTGCAATGCTCAATACCACAGCACCCAATAAAACGAACATTCTGTGCTGAAGTGAAATTGATAATATTTTATTTAACATCTTCCTCGTTTTTAATGTTCATGACCGTGTGCAGGTGTTGAACCAGACATAGAAGCCATTTTAACCTGATATGCCCCTTTGGAAACAACCACTTCGCCTACTTTCAAACCTTGAAGTATTTCAACATTTTTACCATTTCGATTCCCAATTTTAATAGGTCTTCTTTCAAAACGCTCTCCTGAAAGCTGTACCATGACCGAATAACTTCCATAATTTTCCAATAAGGCACTCGTAGGAATCATTGTATTTTGTGCCGCATTACCCATTGTTATTTGTACTTGAGTAAAGCTACCTTCTGGCATATCTATTTTTTCATTTATTTTAGCATATGCATATATAAAAGGCTTTTCACGATCAACATCTTTTCCTATCGATAAAATAGAACCCCCAGATAAAGTTACATTTGACCATTGCCCCCCGCTGGTTTGGTACCAAATCCCTTGAACGTTTTTCGTAGTTAACCCATAAGAGGGGGACAATTGAGTTTGCAATATCCTAGACTGATGGGTCGCTACAGAAACTAAAGTAATGCCTTGCGTTACATAATCACCGTTGGATACGTCAATAGATTTAATAAAACCATCAAAAGGTGCTCGGATCTGTTTACCACCATTTGAAACTCCTGCTGATAGCGTTTGGTAATTGGATTTTGCTACCAAATAATTACTTTCCACTTTTTCAAATTCAGCTTTTGGAATTATTTTAGACGCGTAAAGTTCCTTTTTACGTTGATACTCGGATTCGACTTGTTCAAAATTCACTTTCGCATTGGCAATTTCATTTCTCAGATTATTAGCGGATAATCCTTGACTACTTAAATTTACCAATAATTGCCCTTTTTTTACTTTAGTTCCTTCCGTAAGATTATTCACAGGAAAGTCCACAACACCATTGGATTTTGCTACTAATGTTCTGACAGAGCCAGGAGACGGCATCCAAACACCTGAAGTGTTTATAACATCATATATATTACCTGAAACTGCCGCTACAGTTTGAAAATCGATCTTCCAAGCCTGTTCTTTTAAAAATGAAATGCCTCCTTCTATTGCTACATCTCCTAAAGCACTAATAGCAGCTTCTTTTGTTGGATATACAATAATGTCGTGAATAATTAATTTATCACTATAATTGGGAGTGGTAATATCAAAGATTAATTGATAATTACCAGCTTCCTTTGGCAGTATGGTTGGTGAAAATATTCCAGGAGACGAGGGTGATTCTACAATGTTACGAATACCTTTATTCCCTTTGATCAAACTCACCGTTACCGAACCTTTTTTTACTGGTCGATGGCCTTCCAATACAGTAAAATGCGCAGCGAAACGACTAGGATTTCCAACAACCAAAGCAGGAAACTCTACAAACAATTCCGTTTTCTCCGTCCAAAGTGTCATATTCTTTCTAGGAATGGTTGTCGTTTGAGTCTCCGTATTTTTATCCTGTCGATTGTTACACGATAGTAACATCAAGACAAATACTAGAATTATGTTTTTCATACTAATTCTACTATTGAATTAAACCAATAATATCATATTTTCCTTTGGTAGATAATGTAATGGTAATGTCTTTTCCACTTTCATTTTTCCAATACCAGCCATGAGATCCTCTGTAAGGAATAGTTACCTTCCCTTTTGCGGAGTCCGAATTTCCAATGGCGTAACTTTCAAAATAACCTTGTTGATAATCTTGTTTGGCTTCTGGATCTCCATGAAAATCATAATGTATAGGAGCATCGGATTTCCATTCATAGGTTAGCTTTTCGTATTGGTCCACCTTAAATTTATATTCCAACGCCTTATGGGCTTTAACAACTATGGTTGCTTCATTACTTTGTTCATTAACGGTAGCTTTATCCTCCTTCTTTTCAGATACTCCATCTACATTAAACTCCTCTTGTTCAACAACTTTATTCTCCTTGTGATTACCATCGGCATCGTGTTCGTGACCATGCTCTTCGCTAGACTCAGTTTTTGAAGTAGTTTCTCCACAAGATGTTACTAAAAAAATGGATAGTGTTGCGACTGTAAATAATCTTTTTGAAATTTTCATAATTCTTTGTTTTTTTGAAATTTATAATTGATGTTTTAATAATTGTGCTTTAAGTTGAAACAATTTTTTTTCCATTTGAAGGGTTCTATCTAATGCTTTATGATAAAATTGAAGCTCAACGTAATACTCCATAAATGAAAATTCACCCAACATATAGGCTTTAAAAAGTAATGCTTCACTATCCAAAACCCCAATAATCTTTTGATATTCGTTATATTTTTTAAGTAACAATCGATAGCGATCGTAGTGTTCCTTATACTTAACATAGCGCGTTGTGGTAACCACTTCGGTATTAGATTGCTGATACACGTAATTTGCCTCAGCTGCTTTTACTTTGTTCCTACTATTCCATAATGGAACGGAAATACCTCCATAAAAACCAGAATTGTTACTACCACTAATCCCTTGGTAATTATAACCAATTGTTAGATTTGGTAAGACTTTGTTTCTTTCCAATTTCACATTTTGCAAAGACGCCGCTTCCCTAGTTTTTAACTCTTGGATAAAAGGATCTGCTAATATTTTTTCTTGCCAAAGAATTTCTATTTCAGCTATATCATTGCGCGCTCCAATATCTTGTTGGGCGAATTCAATGGGAATACCACCATTCAATTTTTCAAGAGCCGTCAATATTACGCGTATTTCCGTATCAATTTGTTCCACAACAAACTGCTCCTGAATCCAAACTATTTTTGCTTTGCTCAAATCTAAAATACCGACTTGTTCTTTATTAAATAGTTTTTGAATTTGTTCGAAAACTTGTTGACTTTGATTTCTCCTTACAACCTCGATTTCTTTTTGTCCTTGTAGTATCGTTAGTTCAATCATGTACAACTTTGCATTAAGCAATACGTCCTGTCTAATAATAGAATATGCCGTTTCTAGCTGTTGGGATTTTAAATCATTCCATTTTCGTCTTGCTATATACACAGAAGGAAATTCCAAAGATTGAGAAATTTGAAACTCAGTATATGCTTCTGTATTATTGGTGCCAAAAGGCAAATAATACCCAGAAAACTGTGGATCAGGCATATTGTTACTACTCTTGTTTTCAAGCTGACGACTTTCTATAAAAGACAGATACGCTTTCAACTCGATGTTGTTCTGTTCTATTTCATTGAGTAATTCACCCATAGGAACGTTTTGGGCAAAACCAACAATAAAAAACAGGCATCCACAAAGCGCGAATACAATATTTTTATTCATTATTAATGATTTTTAGGTTTAATCTGAAATTTTTAAATGGAATAGAACCGCTTATTTGAAGCAAAGCAGTAACGTTTATTCCTTTAAGATTATCCTAAAGTTGGCGGACCTCGAGAGTCGAGGGATGTAAAATATAGATTGAAGTAGGTATTGGGTGGATGGTAAATAGGAGGTTTCTCAATATCCCTATAATCTATAGGTACAATACTATAAATAGGAGAAATCGGATTTGAAATATCCTTTTTAACAACGGTTTTATTTGAAATTGTTTCTTTGAGAACAATAATACTATCATTAGCTACAGCGGAATGCGAATGCATTGCCAAAAGGAAATCAATAAATCCTTTTTTCGAATTATCCTCTTTTTCTGGCGCATCATGATGATGGTGATCATCATGATGTACAATGTCCGAATGCGTATGGGAATCCTCATGTTCATGATGCAAATGTGGCACAACTTGATGTAATAGGAGCATACAGAATAATCCTAAAAAAAATAGTGCTTTTATGTGAATATGTTTTTGCATCAGTCACAAATATACCATTTTTTTGGAAAGCTCAGTACATACTATAAACAGCATCCATTGTATAAATCTGTAAAAGAGGGGAATATATAAGACAAGGTTCTTTTACGGTTTTTATCTGAACACACATAGTATTAAAAATGGTTTCGTACTTCTCTTGTAAACTTAAGGAAATTTAAAAATCAAATCGATAATTCATTTTAAAAGCAATTCCCCAATTTTTTCTACGTATGTTTTTGTTGAAATTATCTGTAACTACTAAGTATATATAAGATAATGGACTATACTCCCATTGCAACCTACTGTTCACATTAAAGTTATCCCTTTGCGTATTATACTGTACATAGGTAGTCCAATTTAATTGATTATTAAAAAAGACTTGTCCAGTAAACCGTGTTAAATGAAATGTCTCTTTTCCTAATAGATTTAAATCAATTTTATTAATATCATAAGACAGCTCTAGGTTAGCAAAAGGTAACAATTGATAATTTAAATATGCTCCTGCCGCGGTTCGTTTTCCTCCGTAATAATTTCCTTTTTGAAAGCTAAACCGATATCTAAACTTCTGATTATTTGCGGAATTATATCCCATTTTTAAAATTCCAAAACGATATTCGTCTGGTACCAAAGCGTTCCCATTTCCTAAAGGATCAAAACCAAATTTAAGATCTACATATTCGTGAGTGAATACATAATAAATAGCTGATAAATTTTTAAAAAAAACAGCAGAATTTAAAAAATGTGTAGTTTGGTTTAATACTCCATTTTTATTAAAATAAGTATTATTTCTATAATTTAAATAGCGAATAGAATTAAGTGTTTTGGACTTCTCATAAAATTTTTCATACTCAATACCACCCGTAATATGGGTATAACTTTCTCTAAGAACGATATTATTTATAGCATCATAATTGTACAATCTTGGTGTAAAACCAATGTCTGTTATATAGTTTTCTTCCACACTTTTAATGGATGCATTCCACTCTAGTCCTCTTTTATTAAACCAAATACCAGCATTATAAAAGTTATTATTATCCGAAGTATCCTCATTAAAGCTTTTACCGAAATTAGCTATACCAATCCATTTATTATTACTTGATTTATAATTGGCATTAATTCCAGTAACTCGGTTATAATCATGCAATAAGTCAAAATTATTAATCTTTTGTCTGTTTATTAAAAAGCTTGTTGTTGTAAAGTTTTTGGTTAATTGATATTCCGCTACCATAGCACCAAAATTTTGCGCACCAGTATCATCTTCGTTATCTGTTTGGACATTTAAAACGCCTATCCTAGCTTTTGGTGTAATATTACCTGAAAGTTTTAATCCAAATTTAATAGCATTCAAACTACCAATTCTTCTAGAGTAAAACGGGTTAACCCCGCGAACTCCTAAGTTTGAAAATAAATCCGAATTTTCAAGAAAAAAGTTACGCCTTTCCGGAAAGTTAACAGCAAATCTTGTGAAATTTGTTACTTGTTGGTCAACTTCTATTTGAGAAAAATCTGGATTAATTGTTACATCTAGTTTTAAAGAAGAAGTAACATTATACTGTACATCCAAACTTGGTTTAAAAATAGTTTCGGTTGTTTTATTTGAAACATCTTCATTATAATTTGTAGATAAGGATGGGGTTACTGTAAATCTCGAAGTAGATTTTTTAGGTAAATTGGCTACAGAATATTTCTCTGTAAATCGTAAATCAAGATTAGCATAGTTTCTTTTTACATTTTTTAGGATAGTCCATGAATTGTTTTTAATATCCCGCACATAAAATTGTATTCCGAAAATTGTATTATCGCTATTATAGTTTAGAGATTTTAAAGGAATAGCAATTTCATATTGTTTTTTATTACCATTTAAAAAAGCTTCCGATTTCCAAACGGCATTCCAACTAAAGCTTAATTCATACCTTTCATTACCTCTAGCAACTAGACCATCTGTCTGATTTCCTAATGAATTTACAGCAAAAAAATAGGCGTTTTGCTGTTGGTTTTGACTATCCAATATCATTATAAAGGCATCACTAAAAGCTATAGAAGCATCTCTTTTTAGTGTACTCACTTGCGTTTTTGGAGTAATGTCATTATAAACAGCACTAATGAATAAATGTTCCCCATTGTGAAATATTTTTACAGATGTTTGGTTTTCAGCCAAACCTTCATCCGTAGGTAAATAATTATAAAAACCTGTATGTTCTGGCAATTGCTTCCAAACTGTTTCATTGAACTTGCCATCTATTTTAATTGTAGTATCTATAAATTTAATTGTTGAATTTTGAGCAAGTAAACCTGTGCAAATACATAACAAAATTGTAGTGAAAAAACAGTTCATTTTATTTTGTTTCTGTATTATCAATTCTTGTTGCAGTTTTACTAATTATTTTCCAGCCATCACTAGTTTTTTTCAATAAGAACAGGTCAATATAAATCATTCCTTTTTTAGAGATTCTAATTTCAACCTTAGCTGTGGCAATATCTTTTATAATTTCTATTGCCAGTACTTTAGCGTAACGTCCATTAAACTCTCCTACTCCTCTATTTTTAAAAAAGGCTGCATACTCTTTTGGAGTATAAATTTTAAACTCTCCGTTAGAGTTTGTTAAATACAAGCTTGCATTTTTAGTGAAAGCACTTTCCAACATTTCTAATTTATTATAAGAACTGCCTTCCATATAATTCTGAAGTGTTTGCTCTACAAGCGAACCTTCTGATTGTGCATTTATAAATTGTAATGTTAGAAAAGAGAAAATTAGTATAATGTAATTTTTCATGAGTATATAGTTTTAAGATTTTTAACAAATCTATATTCCCAAGAGAAAAAAGTAGTGATTAATTATAATTGAAGTGTCCAGAATTATAATTCTGGATAAAAAAGCTATTGGTATTGCTTTTTATATTCGGAAGGTGTTTGACCACTTATTTTTTTGAATGTAGCGTAAAATGTGGATTTGGAAGAGAATCCTGCTTCAAAACCAATGGCTTCTAAAGTATATTTATTGTTCTCTAAAAGTAGCTTTTTTGCTTCCTTAATTCTATATTCATTTATGAATAAAGCAAAACTCTTATTTAAATTATCGTTTAATAATTGAGATAGTTTATGTGATGAGAGACCCAACTCTTTAGCTATATCATTTAATTTCACATTGGTGTTTTTATGAAACTGTTTTTCTAGCATAGTATTGTTTAATAAAACAACTAGAGTTTTTTCTTCATTTGTGTCAATTTTTTTAGCATTATATTTTTCAGGAATGTTTTGAAAAACACTCTCTCTATTTTTTTTAGATAACAGAAAAATTAATAGGCCATAAAATACTACTGAGAATGTTATTGTTCCAACAAAATATAGATAAAAATAGCCAACCATATATGCAGAAAATATTAAAATATTCCCCAGAAATACAGCAATCAGCCATAATTCAGAAGTTGTGCATTTTTCGTTTTGTTTAAAAAATTTTACAAAAATATTTTTAAGTATAAAACCAGAAAGCACAAGATAAATTCCCCATACACTATAGATAAAGTACACAAAATAATTCCTCCAAAATTCTCTATGTGTATCATAAGGTTTTAGTAATCCAATAATAAGCACAAAAAGAATTAAAATACCGATATGAATTTTCCAAGAACGCGGTACGATTTTAGTGTTTTCTACAGAAGATTTTAAATAATAAAAAAGAGAAACTCCAATCAAAAAACAAGCCGATAATCCTATTTGCAGAATAATTAGATCTCGTTCATTAGCTTCCGTAAAAATAACATAAACAGACTTCCCTATTCGAATGCATAAAAATAGTAGTAATACGCCCATAAGTGAATTCTGAACGCGTTTCTCTTTGCTGAAAAAGAGAAAGTAAAAACTGGCTAAAAATCCATTAAAAACACCAATAGTGCAAATAAAAAATAATATTGGATTATTAAAAGACATATCTAATTTTATATTTCAAATATATAATTATTTTAAAGGACAATCAATCTTGATTCCTCTTGTGGGAATAAAAAATGCCCCTATACAAATATATAGAGGCATTTAAATTTATAGTATTTCTAGTGCATTAATCATCTAGAGTTATTTCCTCCGAACTTCCGTCAGGTTTAGTCAGTGTAGCAATAGCATCACAAGCACCATCACCAAAATCAACAGAAACTTTATAATCATTTTTAGTTATTTCCATAACACCTTTTGTAAAGTAGGTACAGCTAGCACTTCCTATTAAACTTTCAGAAATATTAATTTTATAAGTATCACTGTTTATTTTCACATTCCAATCTCCCGATAAAGAGAAATCAACATCTTCCTGATTTTCACCAACCGAAAAAGTAAAATTCTGAGTTCCTGTTATAATAACAGTATCTCCATTTCCCTTAATAACAGTCATATCACTACTAACCATAGTTGTAAAATTAGAAAGATTCGATAAATCTATACCAATAGTAAAGGTTCTTGTACCACTAATAGAAATATCACCAACAGTAAAGTCTACATAAGTAGCGGTATAAGACAGACTTCCTGGTGTAAACGTAACATTAATTGTTCCATTTATTTTCTTTCCTTCACCAGCATCACAATCACTAAAAACTAATTTATAACTATTTTCTCCATAAGTACCTACATAACATTCTTCTGTTGTCTTGCTAGATTTTCCAGAGTTCCCCTTATTTTTAAATGCATTGGTCACCATAACATCTGCAATACCAGTAATATCACCTGTTTCTAAAACACTTTTTACTTCTGTTTTAGAAATCTCTTTTGTTCCTTTATTACTGTCATCGTCTTTACTACAACTTACTGCAAAAACTAGCACAAAAGAATAAACAATACTTTTAAAGATTAACTTCTTCATATTCATAATATTTGGGTTATGCCCTATTAACGTATGTCGCTCTGTTTTAGTACAACAGTATGTAAATATTCGATGAGTGGAATATTCTTGTTTTAATTCTTAAAAAAAATTCTCTAAACTATATGCCATCTATTCCAAACAACTAATCTCGATTTAAAGAGCATAAAAAAGGGCAAATATATATTTGCCCTTTTTACAATGTCTTCTATTAGAAAATTCTTACTTAACTAATTTTTTAAAAATATATCTAGTAATAAATATTCCTTTATTATCTCCTTTACCAGCATCACTTTCAACAGCACTAGTTACAAATACCAAATCCCAACCATTGGCTAGCATATCTGTAAGTTTAGAACCTATAAGTACATCATTTGCTGCTATATTCTGAAAACGAATTCCTGCAATATTAAAGAAATTTAAAAGTTTTGTTTCCTCAAAATCCTTTACTCGGATATCTTTTCTTTTCGATTTGTTACGGGTATTATCTTCTTTAGTTTGGCTAGTGGTAAAATCTTTATAATCACGATCCGCATTCGCAGATATAATTCTAGATCTTCCTAAACCACTTGGTACGATAGACTCTACACTAGTAATTACCTTTATCACATATTGTGGTTCGGTTGACTCTTGTGCATTACTTCCTAAAATAGTGGCAACTATAAAAATTGCTGTTAAAAATGTTTTTTTCATATTTACTTTTTTAATATTTGATGAAACTAAAATTAAGCTGCAAAGATTGTAAAAAAAACTATTGTAAGTAATTATATATAATAAAAGTGTCCTGTTTTCTGAAATCCGAACTAAATAATATCGTTTGCCTATTAGTATTTAAATTTTCTCTATTTTTAACCACTCCTTCTCCCTAACATTGGCATATATAAAATAAAATCAGGTATTTAAAGAAAATATTTTGAGATATTTTTTACCAATATCCTTTTTTGTAAATATCATTTTATTGGTAAACGGATGGTCAAATTCCAAAGAATACGCATGTAAATACATTCCTTTTCCGTTAAGAATAAGTCCTTCAATACCATACTCCTTATCTCCTAATATAGGATTCCCTACAGATGCAAGATGTTTTCGTAATTGGTGTTTTCTTCCTGTTTTCGGAAATAGCTGCACCAAGTTCAAGAATTGAAACCGTTTTGAAATAACCGTTTGCATAACTTCAAAACGAGATTCTGCCTTTTTTCCATCTATAACTTCCTCAATTATTCCTTTGTTATTCATCTGCCCTATTGTCACAGCCATATACACTTTTGAAACTGACTTGCTTTCAAAAAGTTTATTTAAACGTATAATACTTTCAGCAGTTTTTCCAATGAGGAGAAGTCCTGTAGTAGGGTAATCCAATCGGTGTACAGGTTGTGGATGTACGGCATCCAATTGGTTACTTTTTTCTAGATTCTGTTCTAATGCATTTACAACAGTTTTAAAACTATTTCCACTAACTAAAATCCCAGCTGGTTTGTTCACTATAGCTAGATAATCATCTTCGTAAACCACTTCTAACGATAATTTTAATATCTTTTTTGAGGTAGCTTCTTTAGAATAGAACACAATACTTTCACCTCCTTTAATAATAGTCGCCGTACTTCCAACTTTTCCATTTACATAGATAAATTGTTTTTTCAATACCTTTTTCAAGGCCGATTTGGTAGAAATACTCGTAAAAATTCCAACGCCATATTCTTGTAATCGAATTGGAGAAACCTCTGAAGACACTATATGAATCTGCTCTGTAATCTGACTAAATTTAGAACTCGAAAATTAAGTAATATATTTTATAAATTGAATATTTCCTTCCGAAATATTCACCAAGGTAAATAATCCTCGGATTAACTCATAAGGTACAGGACTTTTATAATAGACCTAAGTGTTGAAGTATTAAATTCACTGGTGAGACAATGACTATTCAAAATTTCCTATCTTCACTCGCTAAACAAAATTAGACACAAATCTTTAATGTCTACAGGAAAGAAATTTGGGACATTTGCAGGAGTATTCACTCCATCTATCCTTACCATTTTGGGTGTTATTATGTATATGCGCTTAGGATGGGTTGTAGGTAATGCAGGCCTAATTGGTGCTATAGTAATAATCGTTATTGCCCATGTAATTGCCGTGACTACAGGTTTAAGTGTCTCTTCTGTTGCCACAGATAAAAAAATTGGCGCAGGAGGTATTTATTACATTCTTTCTCGAAGTATGGGAATTCCCATTGGCGGATCCATTGGTATCGCTTTGTTTATTGGTACTGCCTTTTCTATTGCATTATATTTAATCGGTTTTGCGGAAAGTTTTAATGGCTATTTTGGTTTAGGCATGTCGGTAAACGATTTTAGAATTACAGGAACAATAGCCTTAGTAGCAATAACAGCCCTGGCTTTAATAAGTACTTCTGTTGCCTTAAAAGCACAATTTTTCATACTCGCAGCTATCATAATTTCCTTAGTATCAATTTTTTTAGGAACCACGGAATTCGCTCCCCAAACCGTTGCTATGTTTTCAACAGATGGCGCTGTTCCTTTAGAAATAGTATTTGCCATATTTTTCCCAGCAGTAACAGGATTTACGGCAGGTATCGCTATGAGTGGTGATTTAAATAACCCAAAAAAATCTATTCCTATTGGGACTTTATTAGCTATTGCTGTTGGACTTCTTGTTTATATTGGATTAGCAATTTTCATGGCCTATAACATTAACTCAGATTTATTAAAATCGGATTATAATATACTAATGAAAATGGCAATGTTTGCTCCCGCTGTTGTAGCAGGAATATGGGGAGCAACACTATCCTCCGCTTTGGGAGGAATCCTAGGGGGTCCAAGAATTTTACAAGCCATGTCCTTAGATAAAGTCACGCCAAAAATATTTAGTAAAGGAAAAGGAGAAAATAACGAGCCTGTAAATGCTTTATTTTTGGTTTTTATTATAGCAGAAGCAGGTATTTTAATAGGTGAATTAGATGTTATTGCAAGAGTGGTTTCCATGTTCTACCTAACAGCATATGGCTTTATTAATATCTCCTATTTTTTAGAAAGTTGGGCGAATCCAGATTTCCAACCTTCTTTTAAAATTAAAAGATGGATAGGTCTTTTAGGGTTTGTAGCCTGTTTCGGCGTTATGTTCAAATTAGATATGATTGCCATGTTTGCAGCACTAGCTTTAGTTGGTGGTTTATATTTGTTACTGAATAGAAAGGAAGAACATTTAAAATCTAATGATGTATGGCGAAGTGTTTGGGGAAACATCGTAAATAAAGGTTTAAAAAAAATTGCAGAAAAGGAAGAAGAACACCTTAATTGGAATCCGAATATTATCCTATTCAGTGGTGTAAGTAAGCATCAAAAATATTTATTAGAATTGAGTAAAACAGTATCTGGAGAAACAGGGATTGTAACCAATTTTAAACTAATACTGGATAAAGAAAATACCGTTCCATTACGAAAAACGGAACAGATTGTTCGTGATGAAAATTTTAATGAATTGGGGATTTTTGCACGACAAATAAAAGTAGCTAATATTTATACTGGGATTACTAATATTGCTTCCATTTTTGGATTTTCAGGAGTAGAGCCCAATACCATAATGATGGGATGGCCAAAGGGACTTGAAAGCTCCGAAGAATATTCCAAAATGACAGAAACCCTATTGCATTTAGATTACAACTTACTGTATTTAGATTTTAACAAAAAAGAGAAATTTGGGGATTATAAGACGGTAGATTTATGGTGGCGAGAAACGGATAGTAAAAATGCCGAAATGATGTTAAATATAGCCCGTTTTATCCTATCCTCAGACAAATGGAAAAATACAAGTATTCGTGTTTTGTTTGTAAACAACAATAATGTAGACCAAACTATTGTTCACGAAAAAATCGCAAAATGTGTGGAAGATTTACGGGTAAAAGTTGGCATTGAAATTATTAATAATGCGGTAGAGCAAAAACCTTTCTATGACATAATTTCACTACACTCAGCCACTACAAACCTTACTTTAGTAGGTATTCCTAATTATAAGATTGAAAAACAAACCGAATTTATCCTAAAAACTAACCAGTTGTTTGAAACCATTGGCTCTACACTATTGGTTAAAGCCGCTAATAATTTTAATGTTCTGGATTTAGATTTTATTAAAAAAGAACAAGAAGTTTAATGGTAAAGAATCATCTTCATTTCAAAATTTACAAACCATTTGGAATGCTAAGTCAATTAAGTACAAATAGCACCAAAGAGAAACGAAAACGCTTTCTAAGTGAGCTGTTTGATTTCCCAAATGGAATTATGCCAATTGGACGTTTGGATGAAAAATCGGAAGGATTATTACTACTAACTACAGATGGAAAGCTAAGCGATACTATAAACCGTTCTGGAATAGAAAAACAATATTATGTCTTGCTAGATGGCGAAATAACAGACGAAGCAATAGTACTATTAAAAAAAGGTGTTGAAATTGGTTTTAATGGAAAAAAATACCAAACAAAATCTTGTGATGTGCATCGTTTAGAAACAGAACCTAAGCTACCTCAACCAGACAAACGAATTCGTATAGCAAGGCCAAGACACCGTCCAAACTCATGGATTAGCGTTACTATCACAGAAGGTAAATTCCGTCAGGTTCGTAAAATGACCTCAGCAGTTGGCTTCCCAACTTTAAGACTTGTTAGAATCAGAATTGGAAACATTTATTTAAACGATATGTATGTTGAAGAAGTCGTTTCTCTAACCAATTTAGAAAAGTACTTTCAAGAATAAATCCCTTTTTAAGTTATCTGTTATTGAAAAATACTTCTTAATATCTTTGTAGTAGCCTTTTAGGTATAGAATCCTTAGTTTTATGGTTTTGGGAATCGCTAACCAATCTCAAGGGTATTGTTTCAATTCTTTTTCACTCTATACGTAATGCGTCTATTGGTTATTACGAATCTAACCCTCACAATTAAAAGACCATTTGTTGAGTTTATTGGTGAACATCCCGCTAACACGTTTGATGCCACTACACGATAAAGGTTATTATTCATATCAATATCTGGAGATACAATAGTTAATGAAGCCGTTGTAGTGCCTGAATAGATTGAGCCATCAGAAATATCATTAAAAACACTTCCTCCATCTGTGCTCAATTGCCATTGAAAAGTATCTACATCTGATGTTGTCACACTATAAAATGTATTTGTCCCTGCAAAAATAGTCTGACTAGCTACTGGTTGAACTGTAACAAAAGGGCTCTTTACTGACATAGTAATACCCGAACTAAAAGTATCACATCCATTTGCATTGTCCAAGGCTCTAACAGTAACTATATCGCCATCTACCAAAGAAGATGTAGTAAATGTATTAGTAGTCGATTGCGCTTGTACGCTTGTGCCATTTACATAAAATTCATATTGATCTCCATCTGTTGCCGTATATGTTACTGAATCGCCCGAGCATACTATATTATCCAAATCATTGGAAGTAAGAGCTGGATCTGGAGGTAAATTAACCGTAATGGTAAAATCTATTATATCCCCCCAAGGTGTGGTTCCAGGCAAATTAGCGCAAGGGTCGGTAGTAGCTGTGTTATAAACTAGGTGAGCTCTTGCATTAAATACTGTAGAAGTCAATACTGTTGGTGCTACAACGGATAAATTTACGCTACATCCTCCGGGGTTTACATAGCTACAAGAATCATTAACGCTATATTCAAATACACCATCACAATCAAAATCGAAAAACAACGTAATAAATTCAATATCACCAGTAGCCGCTTCATTAGTCGTTCCTGGTCCAACAGTTATGGTGAACGTTCTAGTTTGCCCTGAGCAGAATATAGCTCCAACAATCGAAGAAGGATCAATCCGCTCATAGGTGTTTACAAAAGTACCTGACGGGCATGGTCCAGGTCCAGGGCATTGCCCCTTTAACTTGATTGTTGTCAATAAAAATAATAGAAAAACCAGAAAAAAAATTCTAAATATCTTAATATCTGTGCACATGAACTTTTTCTTTTGAACTAAATCTTAACATAAGATAAAATGAAAAATATTCGTGGACTAATAAATGTTGTGAAATGGACTGTTAGTTATGTAAACCTGCTGTTAAGTGTTTTGAGATTAAGGTCGTCAAATATTTAAATGAGCCAATATGTCTTTTGATTATTAACACAATGCAAAACACCTTATTTTCTTTCCGCCTTAAAAGTTCCGTTCGGCTGGATCATTAGGACGCCATTAATTGCATTCTTTTTACCTTCTACAAATTCAATCTTATAGCCTTCCAAGGACTTTATTTTAAATATATTCTTTTCTATAGGTAAAAGTTCATATTCTGGTTGCCCAGGAACAAAAAGGTATAAAGTTTTCTCTCCTTTAAGATAAACTTTTAAGGTCATTCCTGAAATTACATACTCCCCAACATACACCTCTAATGTAGATTTATCTACTTCAATCTCATCTAAAACACGTTTAAACTCAAGAGGATCTAACAGTTGTTCTATCTTTATCTTGATACTACCAATCTCCCCTACTTCACTAGTAATAAAATTAAATTTTAATGGAATTGTCTCCACCGTGTCAACCTTTTTATTTTTCACTTCAAAAACCTGAAAAACATCATAGTGATAGTGTTTTAAATACAGATTTTTAAGTTTAAATTGTGCAAATAAGGAATCCTGCTCCTTGCTAATTTTAAAACTACCATAGCCCAAATTTTTGTAAGTTCCTGTATAATCATCTAACACATGGCTAGGTTGTGTATCTTCTATTCTATTAGAAACAACATTTTTTTTAGCTTCTTTAGTTAGTTTATTTGCCTCCTTTTTTTGATCCTTAAATTTCTTTGTCCAATTTATTTTTTCAAGCTTTAATAAACGGTCCGAAATAATATTCCGCACCAAATTTGGAACAGAAGAACCATTTTGATTGGCTAAAACAACAATACCAATTTTATCACTAGGATAAAATGCAACACTTGCAGAAAATCCATCAATATTTCCACCATGCTCCACTTGGTAATGTCCTCGGTAGGAAGAAACCATCCAACCATAACCATAATTCTTTAAATGCATATCTGGAAATTCTTCACTTGGAAGCGCTGAAGTCACCACCATTTGCGAAGACATTGCTGCTCTCACATAGGATTCAGAAAGAATTTCTTCCTCCTTAAACTTACCTTTGTTAATCCATGTAATTAACCAATTGGACATTTCATTTACACTACTATTAATACTCCCAGCAGGCCCCATTGCAGAAATATGGTAATAGTCCATCTTACTAATTTTGGAATCCTTTACTTCGTATCCATAAGCAGCATTCGAGCTTTTTTTCAAAGCATCTATGGAAAGATTAGAACGTGTCATTTTCAAGGGAGCAAAAAATCGTTCTTTAATATTATCTTCCCAGCTACTACCAGTTACACGCTCTGCCAATACACCTTGTGCAAGGAACATAAAATTGTTGTAGTACCATTGTTGCCGGATTCCTGTAAATGGTTCGTGATTAGCAATACGTTGTAGCAAACTATCTTTATCCTTAGTAGGAAAAAGGTACCATGAAAAATCATGTCTTGGCAAACCTGTACGGTGACTCATTAAATCTTTAATGATAATATTGTTATTCATATCAGCATTAAAGAATTTTAATTCAGGTAGGTGCTTCCTAGGGTTATCGTCTAAAGATATTTTGCCTTCATCCTCTAATTGTCCTAATATGGCAGATGTAAAAGACTTCGTACTAGAACCAATTGCATACAGTGTATTAGCATCTGCGGAAATTTTATTTTCATAATCCCTATAACCAAAACCTTTGGCATAAATAATTTTATCCCCTTTAACAACGGCAACAGAGAACCCAGCAGCTTTGGATATTACTAATAATTCATTTAGTTCTTTATCTATTCCCCTTAACTCCCTTGCTTCTTGTGCATAAATAGAAAATATAAATGCAATACAAAACAGTATAGATAAATGCTTTTTCATAGGAGTAGGTTTTAATATAGTTAACAGGCAACAATAATAGTAATACCCTCTTTTTTATGCTATTAGTATAAACATAGCATAAAATGTTACAGAAAGATAGTAAACAGTAGCTTTTAGCAGATCTATTTATAAAACCTAACTCTTACTACGTAACGCCAATACGTTCCCTCCAATGATTAACACCATTCCAACATAAGCGTATACATCTGGTTTGTATCCTTCAAACAAGGTAGAAATGGTTAAGGCTATAATAGGGATTACAACCACGGTATAAGCCGCCCTACCAGCTCCTACTCTACCAACCAATGTTAGGTATAGTGTAAAAGCTATTACAGAACCAAAAACAACCAAATAGCCAAAAGAAGATAGGTAAACAGTAGAAGTATCAATAGCAAGGTTTTTCCCTAAAAACAATGCAATTACAAACATAGATAAACCACCATAAAGCATTCCAAAACCATTGGTCTGTAATACCGGTAATTTAAATTTTCGTTGGTTATAAGCAGAAGTAATATTTCCTAAGGAAGCAAATACTATAGAACTCATACAAAAAATTAATCCCATAACCTGATTTTGGTTTAGTTCCATTCTCCTAAATTCAGATTGGTAGATTAACACGGTACCTAAAAGTCCAAAAAAAGCACCAACAATGACAACTTTTTTCACTTTATCACCTAATAGTAGTGCACCAAAAAATATATTCATAAATATTAAGGTGGAAAATGCAACTGCAACTAAACCACTACTTAAGTATAATTCGGACATATATACCAACCAATAGTTAGTGCCAAATAACAACAAACCTTGTAAGGCTATAAAGGCATGTTCTTTTTTAGAAAATGATAAGGGTAATTTCCGAAGCTTTGCAAACAATAATAAAACAAGTCCCGCAGCACTAAAACGATAAGCCACAGAAACAATAGGATCGACATCTCCCAATTGGTATTTTATAACATACCAAGTAGAACCCCATATTAAAGCCGGAATAAGGAACAATAAGTAATTTGATTTAAACATAAATTATGCTATTAAATACTTCATTTTACGAAGCACCTAAGCTATTAATTATTTACAACAAAGAACTACTGTTTTTTGCTAATATCGCTATTAGATTTTGAAGGGTTTTGGTATTCTGGTAATGTAGACTTGTAGTCCATACACTAAGTGACAAAAATTAACTATTATGGATACCAGTTGATTCTATCAAATTAATTCTGATAGCGTCTATTTTTGATCTTTTAGAAATTTTTCATAAATATTTTTACTTTTTTCTTCACTCAAATTTCTTATCCCTCCTTCTCGAAGTACTTCTATAATTTGAATTTTCACTTTTGTTTCTTCTACATTATCATCTGTTACCAAATCATATCCATCATCTATAATTAACATCAAAATTATATAATTATCGAAAACGTAACTCTTAAGAAAATGATTACTTAATAAAAAATTCTCAAAAGCTTTTATTTTATATGTATTATTTTTATTCCAAATCAAAAAAAATGCTTCATGTACATCTATCTCATTTTTTTTAAAATCTGAATATAATATTAGTTGATTACTAAATATTTTTTTTACTCCATATATGTGAAAAATATTGTTTGATTTCTCTTTAAAGTGAATAAAATTATCAACTAATACTTTTCTTTCATATAAGAAATTAATATTACAATCTAACGGAATTGCCCTATATGCACTTAAGTTTTCTAAAATAATTGGATTAATTTTATTAGAACTAAACATTTCATACTCTACAAAATCTTCCTTATATTCAATCTCAACTTTAACAGTTCTTGAACAAGACTGTAAAAATAAAAACATTACTATTAAGTTATATTTCATCTGAAAAAAATAATTTAATGTCTAAATTACTTATTTAAAATAATATAACATACAGTCAGAATATATTAACTCTTACCTTATGATAATTAAAGAACCATTACTCTAATTCAATACAGAAATCCTAACTTTTTTCTTCTTAAGTCGGCTATTGTTTAAATCCTTTACCAATTGAACCGACAGTTTTGCAGGTACGGCAACAAAGGCACAATCTTGTTTAAGTTCAATAATTCCCAATTGGTCTTTTTGCAGTTTTCCTTGTTTAAAAAATAAACCAGCAATATCTCCTTTCGATATTTTATCTTTTCTACCTCCAGAGATAAAAAGAGTTTTCCAAAAAGTTTCTTTACGTGTTGTATTACCAGAAATAATAGCAATACTTGTATCTGTAATAAATTCAGGAAGTCGTTCTTTCTCCCATTGTATTACATAAGCAGTTCCTTCAGCATCTACTCTTGCCGTACGGCCATTTCTATGGGTGAATTCTTCCTTCTTAAAAGGAAGTTGGTAATGTACAATAAATTTTAATTCAGGAATATCAATTCCTCTTGCTGCCAAATCTGTTGCAATAATAATTTGATGGGTGCCATTTCTAAATTTAAGCAAAGCACGTTCTCTATCCAACTGCTCCATGCCTCCATAAAAACAGCCATGATCTACGTTGTTTTTTGTTAAAAAATCGCTCACCTCTTGAATTGTATCTCTTAAATTACAAAAAATAATTCCTGGCTCATTTCCTAAACTATGCAACAAGTCCACCAATGTTTGCATTTTGTTTTTAGATGGAGAAATAACTGTTTTAACCGTTAAATTAGGTACACCCTCCTTTAAAAAATTAATAACAGTAGGATTCTCTAATTGCACAAAGCTGGGTACATCTAATTCTTGAGTTGCTGAGGTTAAAATACGTTTGCTAATAGTTGGCAAGCCATTTATTATTCCTCGCATATCGTATTCGAATCCGACTTCTAACGACTTATCAAACTCATCTAAAATCAAGGTTTTTATATATTCTGTAGAAAATCGTTCTCTGCTAAAATGATCTGCAATTCTACCAGGAGTTCCAATAAGAATAGCTGGTGCATGTTTTAATTCAATTTTATCTTTAGAAACAGAACGTCCTCCATAAACAGCATTCACTTTAAAACCTGATCCCATTTCACGAACAACCTGCTCTATCTGTATTGCCAATTCTCTAGAAGGCACTAAAATTAAGGCTTGTACATCTGCACAATGTATGTCTAAACTACCAATTAAAGGTAATAAAAACGCCAAGGTTTTACCTGTTCCCGTAGGCGATAAAATAATGGTATTTGCAGTATTCTCTATTGCTTCCAATGCTTTTTCTTGCATTGGATTCAGGCTCTGAATTTTTAACTTATCCAGAATCTGTTGCATTTCTTTTTTACTATTTGCCATTTGATTTATCTCCTTTTCTTTTTAGAAACTTCTGTTTTAATAGGATTGGTATTTGTTTGTATTAGGTGATTCGCCAATACTTTTTCTATTAATTCGTCTTTGGTTAAATGATGAAAAATAGTTTTTACTTTTTCTTTAAACTCTGGTGAAACAACTGTATTTGGTTTCGTTTTAAAAATCTTCTTTGCCCATAAAAGCGTATTGTTTTCTTCAATACTCTGTGCATCTGCTTTTTTAAACTCCTTGAAAGTAATTCCTAATTCTTTTTCAAAATCGGCCAACTCAGCAACTTCCTCTTTTTGTAGTACTGTTAATGAAAGTCCCTTTGCTCCTGCTCTAGCAGTTCTCCCACTTCTATGTACATAAGCTTCATAAACATCTGGAAGGTGGTAATTAACCACATAGGAAGTTTCTTTAACATCTATACCTCTAGCAGCTAAATCAGTCGCTACAAGAATAGAAATATGTCCCTCTCTGAATTGGTTCATTATTCGGTCCCGAATAGGTTGTGACAAGCTTCCATGAAGCGAGCCTGAAGAGAATTTATTAATTGCTAAATTCTTAGCAAGTTTATTTACCGCAGCCTTCGTTTTACAAAAAATAATACCACGTTCTCCCTCTTTAGAACTTAAAAAATGCATTAAAACTTCAAGCTTTTCAATAGGTTCTACCACAATATACTCATGGTCTATTCCCTCATGTCCCAAATTCTCCATAGAAACACTAACTTGAACTATATGTTTAGACATATAATTCTGAATCAGCTGCTTTATGGTTCCAGGCATGGTAGCGGTGAACAAAAATGTTCTTCTCTTTTTTGGAAGTTCTGCTACAATTTTATCCAATCCGTCTTTTAAAGAAGTAACCATTTCATCGGCTTCATCTAAAATTAGACATTTGGTGTTTTTTATGGAAATTGCTTTACGCTGTATTAAATCTATTAATCGACCTGGTGTAGCTACAATTATATGTGTGGGCTGTGTTAGTCTTTCAATCTGTGGTTTAATCGGAATTCCTCCACAAATAGAAGCTATAGATACCTCAGGTAAATAAGTACTATACGATACAAGATTTGCATATATCTGCTGTCCTAATTCTCTAGTAGGTGCAAGAATTACACCTTGAATAGTAGAATTAGTCACATCCACTAATTGCAATAGTGGTAATCCGAACGCAGCTGTCTTCCCCGTTCCTGTTTTAGCTAACCCAACAAAGTCATCCTTCTTTTGTAATAGTACAGGAATAGTTTTTTCCTGAATCTCTGTAGGATTAGCAAAGTTTAAATCTTTTAAACCTTTTTGTAATAATTCTGAAACTCCTAAATCAGAAAACGATAAAGACATATTGTAATTTTTTGCAAAGGTAACGCTATTTACAATTATTTTCCACGCTTTGCCTCTTCTACTATAGCACCATTTTCACGGATAATCAATTTTGTAACAGTTCCTTTTGTGTCTTTTATAAATTCAAAAGTTAATGGTGCTTGTTCATTAAAGAATAAATTTTTAGTTTCTGGAAGAATATCCAAACGCATTTCTCCTGCATTCATTTCTAAGCCTTGTCCTTTTAAAGTGATGGTCACTTTACCCGATTGTGGCGCATTGTATAATCCTATATATTCTTTTAGAACACTGTTAGATAGTGTAATCGCCGTTTTCTCTTTTCTTTGCGGTGCTTGGTGATCGTAACTCAATACACGTTTAATTTGCCATTTTTCATTTTCTAAAAGCCACACATGAGTAAATTTTGCTGTACTAGTTAAGTATAACTCTTTATTTGCTTCTTTAATATAAAATTCATGAACACCATTTTGTATAGCTCCATAGAGGATTCCATCTTTATAAAGAGGAAAAACAAAATTATTGTTTTCAGTCAATTTACGAATTGGTTTTTTATCCCAATTGGAACAAATGTTATTTTGCATAGCAGTCATAAACGCCTCTTTTGAATTGGTTATACCTCCTTTATCATGATAAAATTCTAAATCATCACTTATATAGGCAGACATTTCCTTTAATAAACATTTATTAAATCCATCATTAAATAAAATAGCATCCATTTTGATAATACTTTGATACAGTTCTGATTTTGTTTCTTCTTGCGCACTTGTGAATTGTGTTGTGCACAGTGAAATCATTAGAAAGTAAACGAATTTTACAGAAAATAGAGACTTGCTTTCATTTTTACAACTGTTTCCTAAAAGGTTTGTTTTTTTCATAATAGTTATTTTTTGGTTATTTTTTTTTGTAGTTACTTTCTATAAAGAAATAAGATACAAGACCGAGTCCCCCAAAAAGAAATGTCATGGATAAAAAGGACACTACTTCATTAAAATCTAAATATTCAGATAAAACATTTCCAACAAGAATTCCGATTGCAATTCCAATAAAAAGAACTCCAAATTTCAAAGCTACCCAGCGCATATTCTTATTGGGTGGAAAATTGGACATATCTAATCCTCGTTCTATAAGCAATAAACGCTCTCTATGTCTGGTCATAAAAAACACATAGACAATTCCAAAAAAAGCCGCTACAATTATGAAGGTGACTAAAAAGTCTCTAAATATTTCATCCATTATACTATTCTTTAAAGGTTCTATTAATGTGATGCAAGTTTTTTAAATAGGTTACACTTTTTAAAAATAAAAAACGTAATGACTGTCTGTAATTATTAGAGATTAACCTTAACACTTTCAAAAGCAATCCAATATTGAAGCAAGCTTTAGAATTTCAAACACAATTACCAGTAACAAACTGTAACCTATTTAAAAAACTTGCATCTTATTAATAAGATGTCGAGTACCGAAGATAATTTTTTCATAGATCGGGTCTGTAAAGGAGATATAGATGCCTACACTTTTCTTGTAAACAAATACAAGAGAATGGCATATACTGTTGCCTTAAAAATTATGCGTAATGTAGAAGATGCTGAAGATGCCACGCAAGAAAGTTTCATTAAGGCTTACCAAAAAATTCATTATTTTAAAAAAGACGCCAAATTTTCAACCTGGCTGTATACCATTGTTTATAGAACCGCTGTGTACAACTTAAGAAAGAACCAAATAAGCACTACGCAAATAGATGAAATAATCACTGAGGAATACAGCACAGAAGATAACAATGTATTTACAGTAGCTATAGAGAATCAACTATTACTAGAAAAAGTAACAACAGCAATTCATAAATTACCACGAATGGAATCGCTCTTAATCTCTCTATTTTACACCAATGAAAGCTCTATAGAAGAAATTTCAATAATTACTGGTTTATCAAAAACAAATATAAAGGTGAAGCTGTACCGAGCAAGAAAAAAATTAAAAAAGCTATTGGATAATCCGCTTACAGAAACTCTTAAAAAGTCGATTTAAAATGAAAAACAAAGAAAAAATATTAATAATACTTCTTAAAAAAGTAACACCAGACACGCCTAATTCAAATTTCACAAAGGAATTAATGGCGCAAATAAATACAACCGAAGAATTGAAATCCGACCCCTTACTTACTCGATTATTATATTACAATGAAGTTCCTTTATCTAATGATTTTACACAGACACTTTTGTCGAAAATACATACTACAAAAACAAAAAACAGCACTTCTATAATAAGCGAAAAATCTAAATGGGTATTTGCTGCAACAATGGTTATCTTAATAATTGCCTCTTTTTTAGTAACTAGAAACCCTTATTTAGAAGAAACAACAAGAAACTATAGCCTAAAGCGGCTGTTGGATATAGTGCAAATTACGCCACAAAAGGCAATTATTGTTTTTGTTTGTTTTATCTCTGTTAGTATTCTTTTATTCATAGATTTTAAGCTTAAAGATTACTTTAGCTCTAAGTGGACATAGTGCCCTATTATTTCGTGTTAAATCAAATTTGGTTACCTCCCTCACTATAATTTCAAAATTACCTATACAAGAGGGTATTAGCATCACTAATCCATTTTAGTTTCCATTTCTGAACAATAAGTGCGATATTTAGAAGCTAAAATAACAACTCTAATGGTGAAGAAATCAATCATTACAATAATTTTTCTGAGTCTATTGTTTAATTTGTCCATAGCACAAGAAAAGGAAGATCCAACAAGATGGACACCAAAAGATATTATTAATACAGAGTCTATGCGTTCTGTATCTATCTCTCCCAACAATACCATGGTTGTTTGGCTAAAACGAAAACCAGTAAAAAAGAAGGATGCTTTTGTAACGGATATTTACCTTACTCGCTTAGATATAAAAAAGGATGGTGCGTATCGTACCATACAACTTACTAATGGAGAGGATAACGACCATAGCCCTCTGTTTTCCAAAAACGGAGAAGATATTTATTTTTTATCCGCCAGAGATAAAGGAAAAAAATTGTGGAAGCTTAGCATTTATGGTGGAGAAGCGCAAGAAGTAAAAGAATTTAAAAATGGGATTTCTGGCTTAAAATGGAAAGATGACCATACGTTGTTATTTCAATCCAATGATGGAAAAACGTTGTACGAATCTCAATTGGAAGAGAAAAAGGACAATGTTGTTATTGTTGAAGATTCTTTACATTGGAAACCAAATCATGTATATGCATATGATATTAAGGACAAATCGGTAAAGAGGCTCACCGATAACAAAAAACCTTTAAGAGGTTACCAAATATCCCATGATGGGAAATGGTTGTTTTATGGAATGCTACGTAGTAGAAGTTATGCTTCCGATGCGCAACAAGACCCTTTTAGCTATCTAAAGAATATGGAAACTGGTGAAGTGAAAAAATTAATTACAAATCTTGGCTTCCCAATCCGTAATATCCAATTTAGTAAAGATAATAAGGGTTTTTATTTTAGCGCTACCCATGCCTCTGATCCCGAATGGAATGGTTCTGGAATAGGACAATTGTATTATTATACGATAGCTTCGGATTCACATAAAAAGATCGATTTAAAATGGAAGCTTGGTATGGGAAGAGGTTTTACCGTTGTTGGAAATAATGTTCTGGTAACTTTGGCAAATAAGACCTATTTACGATTGGCATTTTATAAGAAAAGCAATAAAGGTTGGTCTCGATCTAAAATAGATTTAGGAGAAAAGAAGGACCATACCACACTCCTTTCTGTAGCTAATAATGGAAACAAAGTGGTATACCAGTATTCTACAGCTTCGAAAATACCTACTTATCATATTGCAGACTTACAGGATAATAAGTTTTCGAAGGCTCAGGAATTGGTAAAATTGAATGAAAATTTAAAGAAAAAGCCTATTACAAAAAGTGAAGTTATTAGCTGGAAAGGGTTTAATGACGAAGAGGTAACTGGAATTTTGTATTATCCGGAAAATTACAATGAAGGGAAAAGATACCCGTTAATGTTGTCTATACATGGAGGTCCTGCTTCGGCAGATTTAGATTTATGGAGTGAACGCTGGAGTACCTACCCGAATCTATTGGCACAAAGGGGTATGTTTATCTTAAAACCAAATTATCATGGATCTTCCAATCATGGACTCTCTTTTGTTGAGAGCATTAAAGGAGATTATTATGACCCAGGATTAGAGGATATTATTAAAGGAATAGAAGTCTTACACCAACAAGGTAAAATAGATAAGGCACAAATGGGGACAATGGGATGGTCTAATGGCGCTATTTTAACAACGATGCTAACGGTAAAATATCCTGATATGTTTAAGGTGGCAGCACCAGGGGCTGGTGATGTTAACTGGAGTTCCGATTATGGAACTTGTCGTTTTGGAGTGAGTTTTGATCAGGTTTATTTTGGAGGAGCACCATGGGATGATCTTAATGGTAAATTGTACAATGAAAAATACATTACACAATCCCCATTGTTTGAAATTGAAAAAATAAAGACCCCTACCATTATTTTTCACGGGAGTAATGATCGAGCCGTTCCCAGAGACCAAGGATGGGAATATTATAGAGGGCTACAACAAGTAGGAAAAACACCTGTACGCTTTTTATGGTTTCCAGGGCAACCGCATGGCTTACGAAAAATTACACATCAAATGCGTAAAATGACAGAAGAAATCAGGTGGATAGAAAACTATTTGTTACGCATAAAACCTACAAAAAACGAAGCCTTTAAAGAAGACAGTCCTCTAGCACAGTTGTTAAAGATTCAGGAAGTAGCAAGTACAAATGGGTTATTTGGAGAATTGGAAAATGGCGTTTTGATTCCAGAAACAGTATTGATAAAGAAAGATTCAACATCCATTGGTCGTTTTGAAGTTACCAATGCACAATTTAAAGTATATAAGCCTTCTTATACCTTTGATGCAGGCTTAGATAATTATCCAGTGGTAGTTAATAGTAAGCAAGCTAAGGCGTATGTTAATTGGTTGTCTACACAAACAGGATCAACATATAGATTACCTAATGAAAATGAAGCCAAGGCATTACACAAAAAAGCACATAAGGCAGCGGCTAAGGAGAATACCCTTAACTATTGGGCAGGGTATACATTGGTTAAAGAGGATGTAGCGGAATTACGTAAAAAACTAATAACGTTGAATACTACGCTATTTAAAAAAGTGGGTAAAAAGAAAAGTATTAAAGTTGGTGATGCAGAAGTGTATGATTTAGGAGGTAATGTATCTGAACATTTTGAAGATGGAATCTATGGGTATAGTTCCTATGATTTTTATGATAGTAACGATACAAGTATGGTGAAGAGTAGTCATGTAGGAATTCGTGTAATTAAAGAATAAGAAAATCATAACCCCTTGTCATTCCTGCGAAGGCAGGAATCCATAATGTTCATATATACTTGTTGTGCCTCATTTAAGAAACACCATAGAATGAAAGGAAAAATATTGAAAATATCTATATTCTTTCTGTTGACAATCTCGTTTACGAGCTGTCACTCACAGAAAAAAATTAAAAACCTTGTAGGAGTTGAAGTTTCAACTGACTCAATAAATACTTTTCTTAAATCGAGAATGGACTCGTTGAATATTCCCGGACTTTCGATTGCAGTCATAAATGACAGTAAAGTAGTTTATCATCAAACTTTTGGCTTTGCTAACGTTGACAAAAAGTTACCAGTTACCACCAAAACAATTTTCGAAGCTGCATCAATATCGAAATCAATATTTGCTTTTTTTGTAATGCAATTTGTTGAAGAAGGCAAATTGGATTTAGATAAACCCTTATACGAATATTTACCATATCAAGACATTGCCAATGACGAAAGATATAAGAAAATAACAGCAAGAATGGTTTTAAGCCATAGGTCAGGATTTCCAAATTGGAGAGAAAACGAAGATGATAAAAAACTTAAAATTAAGTTTCACCCTGGAACAGCTTATGAATACTCTGGAGAAGGATATCAATACCTTGCAATGGTTTTAAAACAAATAGAAAATACAGATTGGAATGGTTTAGAAGCTCTTTTTCAAGAAAAAGTCGCAAAACCTTTCAAAATGGAACATACAGTATTTATCCCAACACCTTATACAATAAAAAACAAAGCTGAACCATACAACAATCAAGGCGAGTGGATTGATTTAAAGAATGATTATTGGCACAAAAAAGATAAAGGTATATTTGTTGCACCTTCATCTATGCAAACAGAACCAATAGACTTTTCAAAATGGATGATTGGAATTATGAACAACAAAGTCTTATCTAAAGAAAGTTATTCCGAATTACTAAAACATCATTCGCAAATATCTACATCAAACACAGGAATTAGTGTTTATTATGCATTAGGTTTTTTAACTGCTGATAAAGTTTATAGTAATACCTATTTTCACGGAGGAAACAACGCTGGGTTTACGTGTTCTTACCTTATGGAAACGGAAAAAAAATGGGGTTATATTCTTTTTACCAATTCAGAGTATGGAGAAAAACTTGGAGATGAAGTATGGAATTATTTCGAAAAGGAGAATGAATAAAAACGAGGCACAACAAAGACGTATATAAAAAATAGCGGTTTAATGCTTAAACGAAAATGAATTTTATAAATTTAAAATCAGTATTAATCCGAAAATCTAGTGCGTAAAATCCGCTGCTTTTCATATACAAAACCGTTCCCAGCAACATGCTCTTTAAATTGATGTTGTTGTATTGTGGATCCATTTCTACAAAGGGATGACAAACTTAGCTCCAGTTATTTTATCAGTTTGATTATGTTCGGATAAAATTTTTCCATTTTTCCATTTCTAATTTTAGCAGCAAATGTAATAGGTAGAATAATGTTTACAATACAAAGAATTACCCAAACGTATAGTGAATATGTAAAATTTACTGGTCCAATTTCAAAATGTGTAATTTTAAGGAATGCGCCTATCATTAATGTCATAAAAACAAGGAAAGTCCAAATAATTTGAAAATTCAAAAGGTTTGCTCCAATATCTTTTAAGCTAATTATTTTATTTTTTTTCGTCATCCATAAAATAAAGGGAATAACTATATTTCCAGTTGGTATTATAAGACCAAATAACACGGATAAGTGAAAATAAATTAAGTAACTTTCATCCGTTCGCTTTCCGTAGTCCAGAATGTCTTCAGCACTTAAGTTTAAAACTTGACAAATTAAATTCAGAGTTTTTCCTCTTGGTTCACTTTCGCTATTTTCAATTCGTTGAATAGTTCTCAAGTTGATTTTTGCAGATTCAGCTAATTCCTCTTGAGAAAGCCCTTTCTTCTTTCTTACGTCTCTAATTTTTTTTCCGATTTCGTTCATAAGTAATTAAGTTGATTTTTTGACAAAATTATATATGAAACTATCATTTTGATAACGGTTTAAATACGGCATTTTTACGACATTCTTGCCAATCATTTATTTTTCTTAGTTTTAATTGGTGCTAAATCAATCCTTTAATCCTTCTTAACCCGATTTGTTATTCTCCTATTGGTTATTAAAGACCGTGGGAAAGCAATTAGGGTAAATCTACTATTGTTTACCAAAGCTGTTACATTAGAAAATTGATATTGATCACTTCCCAAAGAAGTAACATTCGTAATTGTTGTTTCATCACTAAACATTCCGTCATTGTCTGTATCCACGATTAGTTGTGGAATACAGCAACTGCCGAACGAAGAAAGTCCACTTAAATCCCAAACCATATCCACTGTACCAATATCTACAGCAGTTCCAGTATTACTGGCTTCGCTTACCCTCCATACCCTATTTATTCTGGTTCCACTAGCATGTGGGACATCTGTAGAATTATTTGCAATTAAATTTCCGTTGTTATGTCCCCAGATTAAAAATTCATTATTCCCTAAATTAGTTGGATTTGATACTCGAACAATACCAGTCCCTTGCGCATTAGCATGAATATTAGAAGCATCTACCCTTCCTATTCCAGCAACTTCATGATCATAATTGCCATTTAGAGCAGTATCCTCATCGTAGATATCATTGGAAACCAAAGAATAATCGTATTTGGCAGACAAATAGTTTTCTATAATAATTCTTTGTGCAGCGTTTATGACCGTGTTAAACATAATAACCTCTGCCATAGCACCATTAAAATAATAATTTGGCGTAGTTTCATTTCTTCCCGCCCCAACTCGAATAGGTCTTGTAGGGTTTAACGTCATTGCATGCGTATTGGTTGCATTCAAATTTGAATTTACATACAACTTTTTACCGTTTGTTCCACTGGCATATTCCATGACTTGTCCGGCCCAGTTCCCCGCAGTGGATACATTACCCGTGGTTACCTGCCAACTCCCTGCTGCCCTACCTGTCCAAAATTGCCAGCCATTTGACGATGGAGTGGAATAAAGGATAAAACCAGCGGTAGCAGAACCAGGAGGGTCATCTCTATTTGAAATAACAGCTTTGTAGGAATTGCTAGAGCTTACATTGGTCGCTGCAAAAATTGTAAAACTAGTAGGAGTTAAATTGTTTGTAAATACTCTTTGGAAGTAATGGGAAGAACCATTGAAATTAAAAGAATGATATCCGTTTTGAGCTCCGTTTTGAAATACAGCTCCGTTTCCTAATGTAAAATGATGATTGTAACCAGAAATATCGTTCCAAGTAGTAATTGTAGAACCTGATGTTCCGATTACTGTATTTGCATCTAGCCACAACACTAAATCAGAGCTTCCATTAGTAGTTCCTACCCCTCCAGGACCTGATTGGGGAAAACCAATAAACGAAAACAAAAGTGTGCAACATAAAACTATCAATTCGTGTTTCATATACTTTAAGCTAAGGAAAATCATTGGTTTAAAATTCCTCCTGCTATAAATTTACGATTTTATTGAGAAACTTTAGAAATGATTTTTCGCCATTAAAGAGGAAACATGTAGGAATATGCCTTTGTTCCAGATGAAATGACCTTAAATTTAATATTCTTATATTTTGGATTCCTTTCTCAAAGAAATAACAAAGTCCAATTTCATTAAAAGTAACAACAAAAAAGCCACAACAAAACTTATTGTGGCTTTCTTGACTATAAAAACAAGACACTAATGATGTCCTGGTTCATTACCAAAAGGTTTAATAATAACTCCTAGACTAAAAATAAAGCCATCGGTTGGAGCATATATTTCCGGAAACGTTGGATTGTCATGTGGTGGTAAAACCAAAGGAGAAAACCTACTTTGTCTTCTGTCCGTAAAGTTTTCAAAATTAACAAAGGCACTACCCCATTCAAAATTACGCATTGCCAAGAATCCCATTAAAACATAATCTTGCGTTTTACTTCCATTAGGTAATATTTGTTTACCTGTGTAGTAATTCTCAAAACCAAATCGCCATACATCTCCTTCGTACATAATAACACTACCAGCATTATGTTTTGCCGTAAGCGGTTTTTGTGGTTTTCCTGGTAAGTAATTCAATCGTGTATCAATCAATGCATAATTCAAAAACCATCTAAAATCTTTATAAGAGAATTTTATATTCGTTTCTGCACCTTTACTTAAAATAGTGGCTGGAGCATTTTCAAAAGCGAAAAAATTATCTGGAGTACTTTTTAGAAGTAATCCATTTTTAATTGCAGTAACATAAAATAATTGGTTTATAGAAAATACAACTTCATCAAACAAAGGAACCTTGTAGTTAAAATCTAAATTTATTCCATAAGAACGTTCCGCAACTAAAGCATCTTTATCTATTGCTAAAACTTTATTAAAGCTTATAATTTCTGCTTCCTCTGTAAAAATATCTGGAATCTTATATCCTAAACCACCACCAATTCTACTAGAAAAATTAGCGTCATTTTTATATAGTATGGAAACCCTTGGCAAAACAAAAGCACCCCAATCGGCAGCATAATCTGTTCGCAATCCTGTTTCTAAAATCCAATTTTCCGAAAGGTCATAGATATTATTAACAAAAGCCCCAGCGGTAATTTCCTTTTGGTCTCTTTGCAAAGGACTCGTATCATTTTCATTAAAATTTGTACTGTACAAATTGGCACCAAAAATCCAATCTGTTTTTTCATTTCTCCAATTATAACTAATCTCGGTAAACGTATTCATCTGTTTGCCTTTAAAAATGAAATCTGGCACCTCCAAACTTCTATCAAAAAAAGAGATACTATTCTTTACTTGAAACGAACTAACAGAATCAATTTGCGTTACAAATGAAGCCTGACTACTAATACGCTTAGAAATGTTTTCTTCGGTATAACGATGCAAAGCACTTCCTCCTTTTTCAATCTTAGTAACATCTCCTCCTATTCTATCGTCATAAGTTCCGTTTAGTCCAAACCAAAAAGTGGTCTTTTCCGACGGATAATAGAATAGTTTCGGATTAAAAGAAATAGATTTTGTAGAAGGTAAATTACTAAATCCATCGTCTTCTGGATCATACACTTTTTGACGGTGTCCAGAACCATAAAGGGTAACGCCAAACGTATCATTTCGTTTGCTATAAAATATGTTAGCAGTACTTCCCCATGCCTGTGTTTGGGTAAGCATAATATCTAAACTAGCCTCTTTTTTTGGGGTCTTAGAAATCATATTTACAAGGCCTGCAATAGCACCGCCACCATAAAGTGTGGAAGAGCTTCCTTTTATAATTTCAAATTGTTGTAAATCTAAAGGTGGAATTTGCAAAATACTTAAACCACTAGAAAAGCCCCCGTACAAAGGAAAACCATCTCGTAGTAACTGCGTATAACGACCATCTAACCCCTGAATTCTTATATTACTGCTTCCACTACTTAAAGAGGTTTGTTGCATTTGAATTCCAGTACTCTCTCTAAGAACCATAGAAATATTAGTAGGATTCATAATAGCCTTCTCTCCCAACTCTTCAATCCCTATAAATTCAATTCTAGTAGGGATTTTTCTCACTGTTCTAGTACTTCTCATAGATCGTACTACTACTTCATCTAACTCTTCTCCTCCTAATTCCAAATAGAAAATTGGTATTGTAGTAAAAGGAATTACAAGTATTTTTTCTATTGTTTTATAGCCTAAATAAGAAATTGTAATAGCGTGTTCCCCATCAGGAATTGCATTAAAACTAGCCACACCTTCTAAATTGGTAATAGCACCTTTGTCCAAATTTTTAAAATAGACAGTTGCTCCCAATAAAGGTTCTTTTTCGGTCTCTGTAAAAATTTTAATTGTTATGTTATTGGTTTGTGCATTTAGTATTGCGCAAAACCCTAAGAGCATTATGCTCAAAAATATTTTATTCATTTTTAAAATCTATAATATTTATATATAATTATTTGATATACAAATGTTAGGAAACTATTTGTATCTAATTAACACTACAAATTATATATTTTGTGGCGGTTGCCAGATAATAGAAGAAAAATCGAAGGTATATCTAGAAACATACTCGTTCTTTACTTTAAAGAAAGCTTCTAAATCAGATTCTACTTGGTATTGTTTTAAAATATCAAAAGTAAAAATAGTGCCACAACAAGAGCATACGCATAGGGACGGACAAGAATCGTCTGTATCTTCAGAATGGTCATGTTCCTGATCCACACTAAAACCAACATCTTCACTATTAAAGGAATCTGAACAAGGTTTTAATGCTATGGTTAACATTAAAATAGATAAAAGAAATGTAATTGCCTTCATTGGACAACAAAGGTAAATTAAAAGCAATGCAATTAGGTTGCAAAGTGAAAACAATTATACAAATAACCATTTTCACTTTACATATGCCTACAAAAGTTATTCTAAGATACTAATTAAGCTTCTTGAAGCTCTTTCTTAGATTTACGGTACAAATAGGAATTAAATATATTTCGTTTTGCAAAACGAACTTGTTTATGAGAACTATTAAATTTCATAAAAACATTCTTAGGAACACCAAAATATTCATACGTACTTCCGTCACCAAATGTAACTTCTAGTAACAATCCCTTGTGCTGGTAATCTGAAATACCAGATTCAGAAATAGTAGTCGAATACTCTTCTAAACTTGCCGCTTTTGTTTCAGGAGCAATGCTTACCAAGAAATGATAACCATCTATAATTTCTCTACTTTTAACTTCTGCTTCTTCACGTTTTGCATCTCCTTCCTGAAATTTGTCTGGATGCCATTGCTTTACTAAGTTTCTGTAACTAGTTTTTAAAGCTTTTAACTCCAACTCATTTTCAACAGCAAACAATTTCTTGTACTGGTTAATACGTTTCATACACGGGATTTTTCTAAATCAGCCGCGAAAGTACTTCTTTTTTTTGTATCTGTAATAGCATATACCATAGTTTGTTCCTTACAGCCCAACAAATTGTGGGTTACAAAACCCAAACTAACCAATTTAACTTAACGTTTATGCTTTTTATAATAATCTTTAACATGTACCGGAATCTCTAAACGTTCCGCTGAAAATTCATCGGGTTGTGGAAATTCTGCTATTTGTTTAATAGGAACAATTCCTGCCCAAATTGGTAGCTTCTGATCCGAAATTTCATCCTCGACACCTACATCTCTAATTTTTACAGATGCCGTCTCTATGCTAACTTCTATAACCATTGTAGCTTTTAATTCTTTATCTTTCATAGGCCGAAGTGTTTCCCACCTACCAACAATCATCTGATCTACAATAGATTTTAGTATTTTTGTTTTCTCTGATTTTTCGGTTAGTAGCTTAACTTTTCCAAAAAGTGTTACAGAACGGTAATTCACAGAATGATGCAAACCAGACCTTGCCAAAACCAGTCCATCTAAATGCATAACAGTCATACTAACTTCATTCGCCTCTAACAAAGCCAATAACATTCTGTTTTTCTGAGAACCATGTAAATACACCTTATCTCCTATTCTACTATATGCCATCGGCAAACAAATTGCCCTTTCCTGAAAAGTGTAGCTAACAAAGCCTACGAAACCAGCATCTAATATAGTATGCACCTGTTGCACATCATAACTTGCTCTTTTTGCGCCTCTTTTTACTTGATTTAATTCTGTTTTTGGATAGGTATTCATTTTCTTTATTTTAAAATATAAATTTACTAGCTTTATGGACTCTTAGTTTCATCCAGAAATTATTTAATAAGTAGTCCAGATATGATTCCATACAAAACCATTATCGAATTAGATAGAAAAAATAGGCTTCCATTATACATACAATTAGCTAATCAATTTATCGTACTTATAAAAAACCAAACAATAGCAGCGAGCGCAAAACTACCTGGGACAAGAACATTGGCAGCAGTTTTAGATATACATCGTAAAACAGTAATAGCATGTTATGACGAACTAATTATACAAGGTTGGATTGAGAGTATTCCTAAAAAGGGAACTTTTGTAATACCAAATTTACCAATTTTAGACAAGCATGATTTTAGCTGTACGAAAGCAGAAGTACGTAGTATCTGTGCAGGATTTTCATTTGAAAACACTTCAATTTTAAATGGTAATTTTAAAAATAAAAAAGAAGGCTATGTACATTTTAATGATGGAGTTTCGGACACAAGGTTTGCTCCTGTAGATGAAATATCCAGTATTTACAGACGATTAATTAAGAAAAAAAGAAATCAGAAGTACCTAACTTATGGAAATACCCATGGTAATCCTGAATTACGTTCCGCCTTAGTAGATTATTTAAACGATACTCGTGGACTTTATATTTCTGAAGAGAATATTTTGATTACAAGAGGTAGCCAAATGGGAATATACTTAGCCTCACAATTATTACTAAAACAAGGCAATTTCATTATCGTTGGAGAAACTAATTATATTTCAGCCGATATTTCTTTTAAACACGCAGGAGCAACATTACTACGAGTTGCAGTAGATGAACATGGCTTAGATACTAAAGAAATTGAAAAATTATGCAAAACAAAAAGTATTAAAGCCGTTTATGTCACGCCACACCACCACCACCCAACAACAGTAACACTTTGTGCAGAGCGACGATTGCATCTTTTAAATTTAGCGCAAAAGTATAATTTTGCTATTCTTGAAGACGATTATGACTACGATTTTCATTTTAATCACGCACCAATTTTACCATTATCTAGTCACGATACCAATGGGAATGTTATATACATAGGTTCTGTCTGCAAAACTGTTGCTCCTGTATTTAGGGTTGGTTATTTAATTGCTTCTAAAGATTTTGTTGATGCCTGTGCTGCTTACAGAAGAAATGTAGACTGCCAAGGAGATTCTATACTAGAACTTACCTTTTCACATTTTATCAGAACAGGAGGTTTAGATCGACATATTAACAAACTATTAAAAATATATAGGACCCGAAGAGATTTATTTTGCACTCTTTTAGAAAAAGAATTGTCCGAATATTTTTCTTTTGAAACACCCAAAGGCGGACTAGCAATTTGGTTAGTCTTAAACAAGAAATACGATTGGGAACTTGTAGCTAAAGAAGCATTAAAATATAAATTGGATGTTGGCAATTGGAAAAAATACTGTAACGATTCTAACAATCACAATGCTCTTAGAATTGGTTTTGCTACCTATAACGAAGAAGAAATTATAGAGCTGGTTGGTAAACTAAAAACAACTATGACTAGCCTTAAACCAACTCTAAATAATTCTCTTAGAATAGAATCAATGAAAATATAAATTATTAAACTTTTAATTCACATAATTCAATTTAAATAATTGATTATACGTAATATATAAAATATATTTCCTGTTGCTATTTAATTCATTTCAAACAATCAAAACAGATAGAAACACACACAGATTAAAAATACTTAAACAAGGATATTTTAACAAAACTATCGTTTCTAAAATTACTCAAGAGTAATTCACTTGTATCGATATCGCTTAACAAACGACCTTCTATTTCTAATTTTAGACTTTCTCCAAAACGTCTTGAAGCTTCAATACTAAATATTTTACTACTGTTATTTAAGTCGCTGATTCCTCCCAATAATATCTGTGTACTTTGGACATCGTTAAATGCAATTCTACTTCCAAAAAAAACATCATTTTGCAATGCGTTCAATGCAAGCTCATCTCGTTCATCATATAGATATTCTCCTAAAATTCCTATGTCAATTCCAGAATTTTTAATATTACTGATTGTAAATTCTACTCCAGCAGTAAGCGCCATAAAACTTTGGGCATCACTAGATCTGTAAATCGACTCTAGCTTCCATAAGAAGGCGTTGTTGGTAATTTGTAAATCAATCCCTGTTTGATTTATAATTGGATAAAAAGCATTTATAGCACCAGTGTCATCAAATTGAAATAGAGGTTCCCTTCCATTTCCATAGAAATGGGATAATCCAATATCGAAGATATCTAGGCTATGACTGTATCTAAAGGCAATATCTTGCCGCCATTCCTTAGCGCCACTTTCATAGCCAATAGCATCTTTATCTAACACTACAGGAAATCGGAATCTCCCTTTAACACCAGCGAAAGTACGTTTTCTATGATAAGGTAAATAAAACAAATCAAAAGTCCCAAAATCCGTATTTAGAGAATATTGCAGCATTGGTTGTCCCAGTTTCTGTTCACCATCAAAGCTTTCTACTGCATCTGTCTGATTAATAATATCAACAAGATGGTTACTTTCCGTAACGCCCCAATATACCTTTTTAAAACCCAGACTAAGTTCCCAATTGTTTTTCGCTTTCTGATAATATAACTCTCGAATATCCCAATGTGTACGTTCCGTATCCACATCAAGACGAAAGAATGCTTTCGCAGTAATACTCTCATAACCATTATTCCAGGACAAAGTATATTCTGGCCGAACTGCAATGGAAGGAAAGTGCTTTTTTTGCCCATCAAAAGAAGCAGATTTAAAATATCCTAAATAAGAAGTTTCCAGTTCTAATTCAAAATCGTGATCCAATTTACCCTTCTCTTTTTCCTGAGCAACAGCGCCTATAGAAATTAAGATTAGACAAATAAAAATCGCTTTTATTTTAATCATTATGTATAATTTTGAAAAGAGTAGTAAATATAAATAAATATACTAATCTATTGTTAATCAATTAATTAAATACGTTTATATGAAGTTTAAAATTATCTTCCTGATCTTTTTAAAGCGTTCTGTGAAAAATCATCTTCCGATAGCTCCGAGTCGAAATTATAATTTGAAAATTGTAATGTTGTTTCCTTATTACTTTGGTGGTTTACCATGAGCATCGTTGCTGCTCTCCAGTACTTATTTTTGTACATTTTATATCCTTTATAGCTTAATGTTTTTAACAATGCGTTTTTTCTATCGAAGAAGTCGACTTTTTCGATCCGATATGCTTTGTCTTTATTATAACTAACAACTCTACGTGTATAACCCGATTTAGGATCTACAGGATCCTGTTCAACGATTAGGATATTGTTTTCCGTTTTTAGAAAAGTATAACTGTATTTTTCCACTTCCTGAGACGATAAATCTTCGTAGGCAAATTCACTTCCCATAAAAGGCCCCGATTTGTTATTAGAAGAAATCCTTTTCACGCGTTTAATAGAAGGTAAATACAACCATTGGTCATCACTACCTTCTTTATGGGTAAAAGTCAATGTAGCAGTCCCTTTTACATCTTTCGGGGTATTAAATGTGATTAGCGATTTATCACCATCAAGTGCTAGCTCCAAGGTCTTGGTGTGCATTTCTCGCTCACTGGTTTGTCCATTTTTATTTTTTAAAATCATTTTTAAAGCTACGGTAGAGCTATTAAATCCAGTATCTGCTAAATCTGCAGCTTTGGCTATTTCTAATCCTTTCGTTTTAGCATCTTGTGCAAAAGTACTTAGTGCACTTAGTGCAAAAACAGTTGTTACAATTCCTTTTTTATAGTTCATTTTTTTATTTTTTTCCTTTCGGAGTTTTTAATTGATTCTCTTTCGTAATATTTTGTTTATCGTCCTGGTTACTTGTTTATGCCACTTGTTTTAAGGGAGTGCTCTTTCTTTTATCCTTACTAACCAGAATTAGTAATGATGGCAGTAGTATAAAATCAATTATCAAAGCAGATAGTATAATAATGGTGGTAATTCTTGCCATATAACTATTGAGAGCAAATGACGATTGAGATAATACTAAGAACCCAGCAAGCAGTACTATTGTGGTTATTATTAATGCTGTTCCAACAGTTGAGAACGCATAGATAACCGCTTCTTTTGCATCATATCCATATTCACGTCTTGCTCTTAAGAATTTTGACATAAAATGGACAGTGTCATCTACAATGATACCTAGAGTCATTCCGAACACGATTACCATTCCTGTATTAATCTGCCCTTTGTACAATGCCCATATTCCAAATCCGACCAAAACAGGAGCAACGTTGGGGATAATACTTAAAAGTCCAAGTTTAAAGTCTTTCAAAGCAAACATTAATACCAATGATATTAATAGTAGTGCAATAATATTTCCTTTAAACATACTATCCGCCTGTCTGAATCCTAGTTTAGAGAACATTAATGTGGGACTTACTGCAATAGCATGCATATGTTCCGGAGTGTTTTCTTTTAGCCAACCTTCAGCTCTTTTAGAAAAGGCTATCATATCCGCACTCTTTATATTTTCAATGGTAACCGTAACTCTGGACTCCGATTTATCAACGTTCATTTGATTGTTAAGGTCCAAACCAAAAGGGAGCGACATTTCATATAACAATAGATATTGTGCGGCATTTTCCCTATTATCAGGAATGCGGTAATAACTTTCATCATCGCCATGCATAGACCTATTAATTCTTCTGGCAACCTCACTAAAAGCATTTACATGGATTACTTCTGGCTGTTCGTTTAGCCAATTTTCAAAATTATTTAAATGTGCTAGATAGGAAGGATTATTGATTCCCCCACTTTCTCCTGCTCCGACAGAAAACTCAACATTATAAATCCCAGTAAGGTTTTTACTTATATAGTCCGTATCTGTTCTAAACTGAACGCTTTCATCAAAATAATTAATAAACTCGTCATTAAATTTATTTTTAGTTGCTAGGAAAGTAAATATGCCTATGACAACTATCGAAATAATAGAAAGCTTTACAGGTCTATTCGCTACATAAGTACCAAAACGAACTAATACAGCTTGCTTTCCTTCATGTTTTATTTTCGCTATAGTAGACTTCTTTTTCACTTTAATAGGAAGAATGGCTATTAGTGCAGGTAAAGCAGTTAATGAAAATAAAAATGCCATGGTAATTCCAAAAGCCGTAATATTCCCTAAATCCCAAAATGGAGGAACATCACCAAAATTCATTGTTAAAAATCCTATAATAGTAGTAACACTGGTTATAAAAACTGGCATGAAATTAACACGGATACTATCTAACAAAGCTTCATTTTTAGACATTCCTTTGGCCCTCATGTTTTGTAACATAGTAATGAGAATATGGATACTATCTGCAACTGCCAAGGTTAGAATCATCGTTGGAAAAACAGCCGATGGAGGTGTAAGTTTAATACCCATGATGCCAACAAACCCAATAGCCGACATAATCGAAAATATTATAACTACCAATGTAGCCAAGGTGCTAAAGAAACTTCTCGTAAGTATAAAGGTTACAATAATTACAATAAGCAACATAATCATAGTTAAGGCCATATCTCGCATAGATGATTCAAAGAAAGCTGTATTTAAAGGAACTAAACCAGAAGTGTGGACTTTAAAGTTGGGGTGTTTGGACTGAAACTCGGTAATCATATTTCGCGTAAACAGAGTAACTTCAGGAATTTCTTTACCACTATCAATTCCGGGTAATTTTACAGTAACATTTATTGCCGTCACACTTCCCGAGGTGTTGATTATCCTATTTACAAGTAGTGGCTCTTTTAAAGCTATTTTTCTAATTTCTTGTATTTCTTCCTTTGTTTTTAAGGCGGACTGATAGGAAAGGTCATCTACATACAGGTCATCATCTACAGCCTTGGTATGTTGAAAGTTCGTAATAGCATCAACACGCGACGAATAAGGAGTATTCCATGCTTCGGTGGTGAGTTCTTCAATCGCCATTAGATTCTCTTTGGTAAACACATCCCCATTTTCTGGAGATAGCACAATAACAACATTGTCGTCTTTTGTGTATTTCTCTTGTAGCGCATCGAATGCATCTAGTTCTGGATTGGACTCACTAAAGAAAACATGATAATCTCCATCGAATTCCATTTTCCCCTGAGACCCTAATCCTAAGGCTAATATGGTCATGGCAAGAAATACGTACCATTTGTATTTTATTACAAAAGCCCCCCAGTTTTCGGCAAAGCTTGCAGCTGATTTGTTAATTTTTTTGATTGAATTCATTCTCATTGTTTATGTTTGGTTAAATTTAATAATTGACCAGTCATCTATAAAAACTGGTATTTTTTTAATTCTTTTATATATTTTGTACTAGTATAACCATCTTCTTTAGTCAATTTGAACAAACACCACTAGTAATAATCGACCAGTCGTCTAGTAACTATCCAAAAAAATCTATCGTAATAGACGTAATGTAAACTTTAAAACATTATCAATCGCATAATAATCCTGTGTACTCTTACTAGACAGCATAGCTCCTTTCCAGGAATCCTCTATAAAAGAAATAGTATCATTAGAATCTAATTTAGAATCTATTTCTCCCTTTTGTTGCGCCTCTTCAAAAACAGTGATTATTCTATTTTTAAACTCTGTTTCATTTTTTACCACCGTAACTCTAATTACCTCACTATGTTCCGCCATCTCAGCAGTAACATTACACGCCATACAGCCAGTACAGCTATGTTGCTCCTTTATAATTTCACATTTTAGGATGAAAAAATCTGTCAATCTCTTTAAGGCAGAAGGTTCCTTAGTATTTTCCAAAATTTCAAAGCCATGTGCTGTTATGATCTTAAAGTACCTATCAATCGCCTGCGCTGCAAAATCTTCTTTTGAATCAAAATAAAAATAGAAAGACCCTTTAGGTACATCGGCAGCCTTAACAATATCATTGACACTCGTACCATTATACCCTTTAGACCACAGAACCTCTATCCCTTTGTCTAAAAGGAAATTAGCCTTGTCTTCTTGTTTAATAGTTTTTAGCATCATTTAAATAATGTTTGGCAAAGATATGACCACTCGTCTAGTAAACCAAAAAAGTGACTGTTAATTTTTCTTTAAAGAAATTTTTTGTTTTAAATATGCAAATAAGTTTAAAACTTATAACATGGCAGAATGAAATTGAGGTATATCTATTTTATCAACAACTTACCTCCTACCTATAATTCTTATTTTATTTTTTTGCGACACATTTTAAAAAATCGGGTTATACTATTGTAAGCCATAATTAAATATCCTTTTTTTGGATCAAAAAGAACTGATACAAGCATGTAAAAAGAATGAGTATACTGCACAAATGCATGTATATACTTTATATAAAGATATGATGTATAACGTTAGTTGGAGAATACTAAGAAGAAGAGAAGATGCTGAAGATGTAGTACAAGATTCCTTTATTAAAGGGTTTCAGAAAATTGGAAAAACTAGTGATGATATGAATTTGGGTGCATGGTTACGAAAAATAACTATAAACCATTCTTTGGATGTTTTAAAAAAACGAAAACGAATAAATTGGGTAGAAGAGTCTTTTATTTTAGAGAAGGAATATATAGAGGTTGAATTTCCAGAAGAGAATTCCATTACCGTAGCACATATTAAAACATGCTTAAACGAATTGAAGGATAAATATAGAATCATATTGGTGCTTTATTTGATTGAAGGATACAACCACCGTGAGATTGGAGAACTACTAGACCTAAAATTTAGCACTGTTAGAAATCAATATAGAAGAGGGAAGTTGCAATTATTAGAATTGATTAAAAATAAGAATAGCAATGAAATTAGAAGAATACATACAGAAAAATAAGCATGATTTTGACGATGAAAAAATGTCTGAAAAATCTACCGTCTCTTTTGAAAATCGACTTTTAAAAGAATTTCATACGCCAGAGAAAGGGAAACTATATTATATAAAAACCTTTTCTATGGCTGCTTCTATTGCAATATTAATTTGCGTTGGAATCTGGAGCTACATAGAGCACTCCAGAGCAACACAAGAAAAGCAAAAATTATTAGTGAATCTAGAGGATGAATCTGTTGGCACTCGCCTAGAAGGAATTTATCATTTTAGTGATACATACCTAAAAGAAGACGTTCAAATTATAAATTCTTTACTAAAAATATTACACGAGGATAGCAATAACAATGTAAAAATCGCCACTATAGACGCATTAATGTTATTTCCATCGAATGAAAAAATAAGAAGAAATTTAATCGAAGCTTTAGGAAAAGAAAAAGAACCCTTGGTACAGATTAAATTAATCAACGTATTAAGTACTTTAAGAGAAAAACGTGCGCAAAAACCTCTAAAAGAGCTTATTAAAAGTGAAGAAACTCTTCCGATAGTTGTAAATAATGCCACTTTGGCAATGAATAAATTTAAATAAACATACACATGAAACATATATTTATTTCCCTACTGTCTTTCTTTTTTATTGCACAGACGAGTAGTGCCCAAGAAACTAAAATTCCTTTTAGCAAAGGAATTTTAAAAATATGTTCTTCCAAGAACTTTAAAATTAGTGGCTATAATGGGAAAGAGGTCATCATAAAAAGTTTACACAAAAAAAATATATCTTCCCGAAATTTTGTTCTTGAATTTGAAAAAGCGAGAACAAGAGACTCCATGAACACAAAAAACTTGTTTGGGTTTATTAGATCGAACAATGCCTCTCGAAAAAAAGGATTGAAAAAACTTGGAAAAAACTCGCCACAAGAAAATGGTATCTATTTCGATATAATCGAAAAAGAAGGGGAATTACTTTTACAAGACAAAACTGGTAAGGATTGGTTCGTGATGGTGAGCGATGAAAGTTATGAAATAAAAGTACCGAATACCGTTAGTTTAAATTGGAATACAAGTAAATGTTCCAAGAACAAGAACGTTTTTTACAATTCTAAAACATCTAGTTTAAGTAATTTTTCTGAAGAAGTAACAATAACTTCCACACTTAACAACCTTTTACTACAGGATGTTTCTGGACCTGTATCTATTAATTCCATTGGAGGAAATGTAACGGTAGAATTTGACAAAAAAACACCTTCCCAATTATACTCCATTTACACGAATAATGGCTTTATAGATATCACATTACCAAGTACATCTAACTTAATTGTAGATGCCAAAGGGAATTCCATTTTTAGTAATTTAGACTTTAACATACTTTCTGAGGAAGAAAATAGTGGCGTTCAAGAAATGAAGCTACAATTAAAATCAGGTAAGGTAAAAATGAAATTAAATGCCAGTTTAGGGGATATATATTTAAGAAAGAAATAGCACCCTTTAGAAAACAGATGAAAAGAAATTAATTCTCTTTCCATCCCCATGGAGGTCCTGGATTTTCTACTGTTTTTGTCAAATCCATTACTACTTTAAAAACCGTTCCGGACCCCAATCGTCTAAGGTTGTAGGTGAATGTGGTCTCAGTAACCGTAATCCACCAAACATTTCCTGCTGCTCTGGGCAACAATTTTGCCGTTTCTTGATCTGCAGGAAATATTTGAATGTTTGCTTTACCAGAATTGGTTGTTCTTCCACCATATTGTGTAACCTTATCCTCGGTACCATCCTCATGCCTATGGTCGTGTTTTAATAAAATTCTGTTATCCTTATAGGTTAACACCCAAATTCTTGATTTATCATCCCCTACAAAAAATGGAATTTTAATTGTCGTATCACTACAAGAGCGAACATTCATGACTAGTTTCTTACCTCCAAAGCTTTCGTCATTTTCTGGCAACTCTAGTTTTCCTTCAAAAGACTTACCACATAAAGATTGAAGTGTATTCCAAAATTTTTCGACTTCACTTTTCTCTTGAGAAAAAGTAGTGACACTAAAAACAAGAGCGACTAAAAGAATGGCTATTTTTTTCATAAACGGAATTGTTATTTTTTTAAAGTTAAGCATAAGATATGTTCAACGCTTTAAATAACACTTTTATTTATTTTCTTGCTTTAAAGTATTTATATCTTCTATTAATTGTTCCATTTCTAAAACTAATGTTCCGTTATAAATCCCTCTAATTCTTTTACATTTATCGACCAAAATAAAATGTTCCGTATGCAAAAACTCCGTACTATCTTTACTAAAACCAATATCTTCTTCTGCAAAATAAGATTGACGTGCCAAGCTATAAATCTCACTCTTTAAGCCTGTGAAGAAATGCCAATTTTTATTTTTAATTCCATAGTTTTCTTTAAATTTCTTTAAGACTTCAGGTTTATCTATCCAAGGTGTAACCGAATAAGATAAAAAAATAATATCGTTATCCTTTTGTAGACTATCACTAACTATTTTCATGTTTTTAGTCATGATTGGACAGATGCTTGCGCAACTGGTGAAAATAAAATTAGCAATATGTATTTTATCTTCAATAATACTTTGATCAATTACGATACTATCCTGATTTAGAAATGAAAAATCAGCTATGGTATGATTTATTTTAGCCTTGATTTCCGCTTTATTCGTTAAAAAAAGTGGCGTAAAAGTAGGCTCGTTATAAAACGGGAGATTTGTTTTACTTTCTGACTTGCCTGAACAATTCAAAATAGTTAAACTACTTAATAACAAAAATACTATCCGATACATTTATACAATTTTTAGTGCCCAATAATCCATATCTTTTTCCCTCTTTCATTACATAATTGGCTCTTATTTTACCATTGTCATACCACATTTTTTGAGTCCCCTCTTCTTGTCCGTTTTCATAAGTTGCTAAATGAATTAATTTCCCAGCAACATTCCATTCTCTTAATTCTCCCTCATATTGATCATTTTCCGCGGTAAATTCAAATCTCTTTTTTTTATTTTGAAAATAAGCTAATTGCTTTCCATTTTTTTGTCCCTTACTATAGTACCGTATTTCCATGATTTTTGAATTTGGATACCACTTTTTTGAAATACCATCTAAAATTCTGTTTGAATAACTTTCTACAAAAATTGTGTCTTTGGTATTGTTATAAAGGCGATACAAAAAGCCGTCAAATTTTTTATGTCTTAAAAACAATACATTGTGTTTTGTACTTAAATATTTTGACTGACTTGAAACAAAATTATTAGATGCCTTCGTTCCCGCATGAGTAGCAACAGAATTTGCTTTTCTCCCATTACAAGAAAAGATCAAAAGACACATTATTATTAAATTAAAAGATTTCATTTACTGTGTAATAGTCCCTGGAACACCATAGTATCCATTGCCGTTCATATAAGGTGCGTCCTCCGTAAAATGATAGTGATATGTACCATTGGGATAATCAATGGTTGCATGCGCATGTCCATGATATGCATCTAAATCAATACTACTAATAGTAGAACCATTCTCCTCTTCTGGGCCATACACAGGAAAGCCATCCAACAAAAAACCTATTAAACCAGATTTTGTAGACTTTACAGTAGTTAAATATAAAGGTTCAACATGATAGTGGTATTGATAGGTTCCTGTTGGGTGTCCATAATATTTATCGAAAGAATTAATCTCATTGGTTAAAGCTTGGTTATTAGGCCCTGCATATTGATTGTACAACGGAACGCCATTTAGTGCTACACCGATTGGTCCTAGCGGCGTAGCAGAATGTACTGATGCTTCTGTAGGATTTAATGGAATCTTAAAAGTATAACTTTGAGAAGCGATTACATTTGGATTTTGTGTAAAAGTACCACCCCCAAATGTTACTCCACTATATGCCTCATATAAAGGGTTTGTGACTGGGTAATATACACTTTTATGATCTGGACTTCCGTTTGTTTTAATTATTACGTAAGTGCCATCACTAGCAATGTTTGCAGTAGTGCCATAAATTTTTGCATATACAGCAGGTACTGTAGTAGTGGTCTCTGTTATAGTACCGCCATCTTTAGAACAACTTGAAAATAATAGCGTTGTCATAAAAGTGATAAATAGACTATTTAATTTCGATACATACATAACTTACATTTTATAGTTAGACATTGTTTTTATGAAAAGGTTAAATACGGCCGTGCAAATATTTCTACTTAAAATTTCATTACAATAGTATTTATATATTGCTATAACAATTTACTGTCTTATTTTTACTAATTCATTTTCCAATCCAGTTTTTGCTGTTTGCTGCAAACCATTCAAAGTTCCCAATAACAAATCGTACCCCTCATATGGGTCTGATAACAGATTATACATTTCTTTATTTCCGTTAGCATTTACAATCAATTTATATTCTCCATCACTTATTGTCCAAAGATTATTGGAGTTACTATCGTCCATTTCTGAATATTGAAAGTCACGAATCCCTAAAGACTCCGTAAAAAGGGATTTAAAACTTTTACTATCATTTATTTCTAACTTTGAATTTCCTGCTATTTGAGCAATAGTAGCAAACAAGTCTGTACTGGTTATTAAATTATCATCTTCCTGTCCAATTCTTGTTACTCCTTGCCCGGAAACGAATAGTGGCGTATTGATGCCTCCTTGATAAAGAGACCCTTTTGCCTTAGAATTGGAATATGGTGATTGAGTTACTTGATTTGGAGTGCCATTATCACCAATAAAAATAATAATGGTATTATCTCTTTCACTATCAGGAATATTCTCCAAAAGCCTTCCAATTTGAAAATCCATTGCTTCAATTGCAGCCATATAATAGGGCATTGCATTCATGCCTTGAGAATAATCCCCTAAGTCTCCCTGTGAATGTATATTAGATGGAGGATTATGAAATGGTGTATGAGGAGCAGTATAAGCCATCCATAAAAACCAAGGTTTGTCCTGTTTGTCAATCCAGTCAATCGCCAAATCTGTAAACTTTTCGGTGATATATTCTGTTTGGTTGGTTTCCTTGTCATTTTCAGCTAGTATCCATTGATAGTAATCTTGGGTTGCTCCTTTCATCAATCCGGCAAAATAATCCATTCCTAGAATTTCTGGGTTATTTATTTTGGCTTCGTTACCTGACAAATGCCATTTTCCAACGAGAGCAGTAGCATAGGCATCATTGGATTGTTGATTTATATACTTGTGAAGTATAGTTTCAGAATTATCGAGTGCATCATTCACCTGTTTTACATTTGTACGGTATCCATATTTTCCAGTAATAATAGAAGCTCTTGTAGGAGTACAAGTTGGATAAACCCAAAAATTATTGAATGTAATACCATTGTTCTTAATACTGTTTATATTAGGAGTACTCGGCTTAATATTTCCTTCTGAAAATCCCGCTGTGGCATCTTTACCCATATCATCAGCAATAATTAATAAAATATTGGGCATAGCAGCATTTGTATCCTTTGAAATTTCATTATCGTCTTCACTGCAGCTCGATAATAAAATTATAAGTAGCGTAACAAATAGGATATAGTTTTTTTTCATTTTAAACTAGGATTTTTTTTAAGACTAAATTTTATGGAATTGGTTTAATCGATACAATTCAGCTTTGGTAAGTTAGATAAAGACGGAATCTTTCTGTTTCCATTTTCACTAGTATCCAAAAGCTTAATGGCACTATATATTAGGACAGGAATTCTCAATTTCAGAAGATTCTGCCTTTCACAATAACGATGTCTTTGAACAGATTGTTGCCCAATAATCGATAAATCATACTAGATTTTATTAAAATCGTTGGAAAAAAAATCAAACGCCTTTTCCTAGTTCTCTAAATTATATCTTATTTATTTTTCAAAGATCGATTCTCTAACTGCGAATATTGTACTTATTGGCATGCATGAAATCCCATTGGTTTACAATATTGGTCAAAGCTTCTTAAGAAGTTAAAATATTGAAAAAGAAGAATATTGGCACCAATACCCCTCTTATAGTGTAGTACTAATTAAAATGAATATAAGTGTGCAGACGTATCAGAACTTGGTAATTTTAAATTCATAACTAAATACGCCAAAGAACCCCAAAGCCTTAGTATCCTTAGTTATATTTCTGATGTTTCCATGTAAATGGGCTGGTGGTGGTAGAAATAACTGTCCAGGATCGGTATCTTCCGCACTATTGCCTATCTGGTTTTCATATTGCGCAAAAGAATTCAAGTAGAATTGATAAGTATTAAAATTCAAATTTTGGATACTTGCAAAAACGGAGTCACCCCCTACATCGGCAATTTCGTAATAGGCATTGACATTTCCATTAAAAAGGACATCATTTGTTAGTTCCCAAGTGTCGTATATAAAATTATCATTTTCATAAAAAGCATAGTGTAACAAGTAAAAATTAATGTCCTGTTCCGGATCGTTAAAAATAATTCGAGTAAAATTACTATCCATAGTAATCTTCTTTACAGGGATATTTGGTTTTAATATTTCTTGATCAGACCTGAATTCGGTACCGTCCTTTAAAACAACTTCGATCCAATAGCTATGTCCAATAATCGCCGTAACCGTCTCTGTAGTGGTATATTCCCCATTATTAATGGTAAAAGAATTTGATAAAATAGATTCGATTCCAGAAGGGTCTTTTGTGTACAAAGTAACCGAGGCATCATTAATAGGATTTAACTCCAGTTCGGTAACGGCAACAGTTTGTTGAATTTTCACTGTAATTTTATTGATACCGTCTACCAGTATCCCATGAATGAATATTTGTGGCTCAAAATTGTTTTCGACAGGAATAGATTTGGTACAACTGTTCAGTACCAATATGGTACATAACATCAGAATATTTTTATATAGTTTCATAGAATTAAAATTTAAAATTGTAGGTTATAAAAGGAATAGGTGCTCCTATTACCGAAAATTGAGCTGTTTTTAAAACATTGTTCTCAAAAGTTGAGAATTGTGAAAAGGCGTTTTTACGCCCATAGATGTTATAAACCCCAAAATTCCAACTTCCTTGCCATTTGCTATCTGGATTACCAGTAAGTTTATAGGTGAATGAAAGATCCATTCTATGAACGTCCGAAAGCCGATAGGAATTTCTGGTAGAATAGGTCAGGTATGGATTTCCATCGAAAATTAGCCTTCCGGTAGGTTTTGTAGCTGGCCTTCCCGTTTGATACGTAAAGAAGAGACCCAGTTCCCATTTTTTACCCAGCTTATAATTGGTCACTAAATTAAGGAGATGTGGCCTGTCAAAATTAGAGGGATAATAATTTCCATTATTGATGTTTTCGGAGGCAAAAGCACTTTGTGTTTTTCTTTCACTAACCGAGTAGGTATAATTAATATTACCTGTTAGTTTCCCTCTGTTTTTATATAACGCAATTTCGGCACCATAAGCATAACCTTTGGCATTTAATAACTGGGTCTCAATGTTTTCGGTAACAAATAGGTCGGCACCATTTTTATATTCCACAATATTATCGAATGTTTTGTAATAGGCTTCTAAAGACAGGTTATATGCTTTATCAGGAGTATCATAAGCATAGCCCATAGAAATTTGATTTACTTCTAAAGGTTTGACATAGGTTCCCGAAGGTTTCCAGACATCAAAAGGTAATGCTGCACTGGTATTGGAGATTAAATGTACATATTGAAACATCCGGTTGTATCCTAGTTTGAATGCTTTTCTATCATTTAAATCGTATTTCATAGAAAATCGAGGTTCAAATCGGCTATAGCTTTTTATAATTTCTCCCTTTTTATAGCTATTACTCCCCGTAATTGTACTTACTGTTCTTGGAAAATCAGCACTGTATAACGCTACATTCCCCTCCCCGATATTGGCGAACCAGGAGTAACGGAGGCCTGCATTAAAGGAAAATCGGTCCCATTTTTTCTCAATTTCAATGTAAGGAGCAGCTTCTATGGCATTTTCAGGGTCAAAATTTACGTTATTGAATCCTTCTCCTGCAGTTACGATTTTAGCAGGAGTAAATTTAAACAGGGTAGCATTAAGTCCAAACCTCATTTTTGTCGATGGGTCGGCATAAAAGGTAAAATCCGGTTTAAAGATCCAGTTTTCAACGGATGATTTCCAATTAAACGAACCAGACGTATTCACAGGACCTCCACCTGTATCGTTTTTAGAGTTTAACGCGTAATTGTATAAACTGTAAATAGCCGAAACATTCATAAATAATTTATTCGAAAAAATATGATTCCATCTAACTGTGGCAGTGGCATTGTTCCACCTAAAATCTATAATTTCTTCTGGTGGTGGATTACCATTTTCATCGAGTTCTTCATCTTTAAAGCTTAATTTCATAACATCCGCACCAAAATATCCGGAGGCATATAGTTTGTTATTTTCGTTTATATCCCAGGACAGTTTTGTATTTAAATCATAGAAATACAATTTATTATCTTTAATTTCTGCAGAACCTAAAGGAAAAAACAAATCGAAATAGGACCTGCGGCCAGACATTAGAAAACTCAACTTTTCTTTTTTCAACGGACCTTCTAAGGTCAATCTTGAAAATAATAGTCCTAATCCGCCTTCTCCCTTAAATTCTTTGGAGTTGCCTTCTTTCTGACGGATATCCAATACTGAAGAACCTTTGCCCCCATATCGGGCAGGAATCCCACCTTTATATAATTTTAGATCTTTAATGGCATCAGCATTGAATACGGAAAATAAACCCCATAAGTGTGATGAATTGTATAGGGGGGCTTCATCTAGCAGCACTAAATTCTGGTCTATATTCCCTCCCCTAACATTAAAACCCGATGTTCCTTCCCCAGTACTTGTTACACCAGGTTGGGTTAAAATCGCCCTTGTAATATCCGGTTCCCCCAAAAAAGAAGGTAACTGTTTGATTTCTTTTGTTTTTAACGTTATTACTCCAGATAAAATAGTTGCTACTTGACTTTTACTACGTGTATCCGATGTGAGTACAACCTCATCCAATTTATTGGTAGATGGGGTCAGTTCAATATTGAACGTTTTATTTTCTTTTAACTCAAGGGGAACCTCTTTTGATGCATAGCCGATGTAGGAATAGTGTACTATATAATTTCCTTCGGTCAATGTTATGGAGTAAAAACCATATTCATTGGTAACGGCTCCTTTATTTATGTTTTGGATAATGATATTTGCACCGAGAAGGGTCTCCCCTGTTGCAGCATCTTTTATACTTCCTCTAAGCGTAAATTTTTGTTGTTTTTCTTCTTTATTGGATAATATGATATGATTTTTTTTAAGGATATATAGAATGCCCGAATTCAAGAATAATTTGTTCAATGTATTTTTTATGTCCTCATTGAAAACCGTGATGTTCAGTTTTTCATTACTATCGATTTCATCATTATTATAAATGAATTGATAGGAAGTCTGGTTTTCAATTTGTTGAATGATAGCCGCAAGTGCTGTGTTTTTTAATTCCAACGTGACTTTGTTTTGAGAAAACCCCGTTAGCGCCACTAGTTGAAAACACCCCAATAGAAATAAGGATAAAGATAATTTCATTAATAGAATATTTTTTTTGCTACATTTTTTTAGCCACACTGCGGTAGCAAACTGTTTTATTTTCATAAATTTGAATGTTGTTGATTAATACTGATTTCGCGATTGGATGCAATTAACATCAAAGTGGGAAAATGCCAGTTTTCCCACTTTTTTATATAGAAGTGTTTAGTGTACCCTATTTTACTTTATTATCCACTCATTTTCTTTGATTTGTTTGAATTCGAAATATTTTGAAGCTTTTAAGATGTCCAATAGTTCATTTATTGGGATTTCTGTATCAAATGAACCGGTAAATTTTGAATTTGAAATGGCCTCATTTTCAAAGTGTATTTTTATATTGTATTGAATATTCAGATTATTGGCAATATCCTTAAAAGATTGATTGCTGAATTTTATGAGACCTGATTTCCATGCGATAGGTTGACTTATATTTTCAATTGTATTGCGAACGATACGCTTGTCATTCCGATAAAAAGTTACTTTATCCTTTGGATCCATCAGAATAACATCGGTGAATTGGGTCGTTGAAGTAATGGCCACCTTTCCCGTATATAGTATGGTTTCGGTATAGGAATGTGCACCATACGATTTTATATTGAAACTCGTTCCCAATACTTTTACTTTGATATTGTCCGGAGTGGTGACAGTAAACGGATTATGCGTATCCTTGGCAACTTCAAAGAAGGCTTCCCCGTCCAAGTTTAAAGTTCTTGGTGATTTTTCTTTATAAGAAAGTGTACTGGATGCATTTAACCAAACGGTACTCCCATCGGATAATGTTATTTCTTTTTGTTCACCATACGTAGTCTGTACCAGTATTAATACCTCTTTGGAGGTGAATTGCTGGAATGAGTAAGTTACAACAGCCGCAAAAAAAACGAACATAGCAGCATATTTGAGTATGTTCTTCCAAGGGTAACGGGTCGATTTCTCCACGGCTAGAGTGTCAAAAAAAAGTTTTTTTGATGCTTCTATTTGTATATCCATTGCATACAGATTTTCTCCTGTTACGTTATAAATAGCTGTTATTTTTTCAAATAATGCTTTGTCATATTCCGCTGAGTTTATCCATTGCTCAACTTCCTTAACTGTATGGCTATCGGCGCTTTTAGAGACATAGTCCCAGATAGCAGCCTCTGTTGGGTGACGATGTTCCATAAAATAAGACTCTTTACTATAAGACGTTTGTCAATACCTTATACCCTATTTTAATTTCTAATTTTTTTAATTAGCAGAAATGTAGTGTAATTTGACAATGTACCAATGTGCCAATTTGAAAATGTATCGTTCTATAAGTAGTCTTTTAGTCCCTTTCTAAAAGCAACTAAAGCTTTTGAAATATGGGATTCCACTGTTTTTATAGAAATCTGTTCCCTATCCGCAATTTCAGCATATGTCATTCCTCGATTTCTGGAAAGCTGGAAAATAGTAACGGTTTTAGGAGGTAATGTATCGTAGATTTGGGTGATTTGTTGTGAAATTTCCCAATCTGTATCCATTTCTTCCTCTAATTTTTTAGTGGAGAAATAAGAATTATTATGTTTTGTTCTGACCGCATTTTTTCTTTGGGCATCGATAATCTTATTTTTTAAGGTGACAATAAGAAAGGATTCTATAGCGCGTTTATCCGTTTTAATACGATCAATATGCTCCCATAGTTTTATAAAAGTTTCTTGAACCAATTCTTCAGAAGTACTTTTTTGCCCCAAAACTTTAAAAGAATAATTATAAAGCCCTTTATAATGGGAATCGAATAAAGAGGAAAAGAGTTCTTTTTTTGGCAATCTCATAGTATGGAATCGTGTTCAAATATAACAGGAAAAATCCATATAGATTAGAATCTTAAATTTCATGATTTTTTAAAACTCTATGACTTTACAATAGCCCAATTCCCCATGTCCTTCGATTCTTCCGAGGCAATCCCTATAGCTTGTAATGTTGTGATTAGGTCAGCATTAGCAAAGCTTGGTTGTCCACTTATCACAGCATCTAAAAACTGAGTGATGGATTCCCGCATCCCTGGCCAATCCGCATAAGGTTGTTTTGCAGCGAAATCATAGGATTCTCGCTTTTCTTTAGTATTCAATACTAGTTTTCCTGTTAAAATATCTATATGTATTTCACCCAAACTTCCTACAATTGCAATGGTAATATCCAATTTTTCAATACTGTCTGTGTTGACCTTTAAAGTTCCCCAAATTCCATTATAATCAAAAATTCCAGTGCTCCGAGTTTGCCTCCTTCCCGGAGTACCATAACCATCCAATAATAAGACCCTATCAGGAGTATCATCGAGTATTAAATTTAATAGATGGACGTACCAAAGAGATAAGCGGTTAATGGTATTGGTATCCCTATCGGGTTCCGGTCCCCAATTCGATTTTAAACTGATTTCAACGGATTGTACTTTTCCAATTGCTCCCAACTTTATAAATTCAGCTGCTTTCCCTATGGCAGGAATAAGGCCTAATTCCAGATCGGCATGTGTAATTTGTTGAGCCTCCTGCAAACATTTTAATACTTCCGGAATCAATTCTCTTTTATGGGAAATGGGCGGTTCATAAAAAATGGCCTTACCACTGGAGATTGCCTTCATGATTACGATGCTGTGCAACTCATCGGGAACAGCGATCATAACGGCATCGATTTCTTTAGAGTTTAGGATATCTTGATACTGGCCATAGATTGCTATTGAATTTCCAAATCTGGATTTTATCTCTGTTAATGTAGCTTCGCTCTTGGCTGAAATGGCTACGATTTCTGCTCTACCATCATAAGTAATTGCCGGGATATAAGCATCTTTTACCCAATTGCCATAACCAATGATTCCAATTTTTATTTTAGACATATTATGATTTTATTTTTTTTTTCTTTTGAAAAACGACGAGACATAATCCTATTTGTAAAAACAGGGCAAGACCATTTGTTATTGAAAGCGCTATGGTTTCAAATCGAAGTCCGTAGAATGTCCAGAAAAAATAGACAAATACCCAGCCAATGACGTAACTTAAAGAAAGACTACTGGCTTGATCGGATTTAAATTCCTTGAACATTTGGACTGCTGTAATAAAACAGACAAAGAAACCAATTGCCAATCCTAGAATTTCGAATACGGATTCGGGAATAGATTTTAATAGTTCCATAATTAGAGTGCTTTTATAATTTCACAAGGGTTTCCATAGGCGAGGGTATTATCAGGGATATCTTTGGTGACCACAGAACCTGCGCCAATAGTAACATTATCGCCTATAGTTACTCCTGGCATTATAACACTGTTCCCTCCTATCCATACATTGTCTCCTATTTTTATCGGACTGGTCATGGTAATATAAGGTGCCTCATCCGAATCGGTGATTCGCTCCCTGGCATTTATAGGGTGTTTTGCAGTATAGAATTGCACGTAAGGAGCTATTAATCCATTCTTTCCAATGATAATCGTATTGTCATCAATAAGCATACAATTGGTATTTATCAAGGTGTTTTCCCCAAGGGTGATGTTTTCACCATAATCGCAGAAGAATGGTGGCTCTATCCATACACCATCGCCCATTTTTCCAATTAATCTGGTAAGTGTTTGTTTTTTGCCAGCTTCATCCGTCGAATCTAAATTATTGAACGTTTGCATTAATTTTCTGGCCTTATGGTACATCGCTATTAATTCAGGATCTCTTGTATTGTACAATTCCCCTGCGAGCATTTTTTCTTTTTCGGTTTTTTCCATGTATTGATTTAAATAGAATTCGGTTCATTAGATCCATTTTATGAATTAGAAATTCCTAATGTGTATCATGGGGTAAATGATCGATTCCAAAAATACGTGTGTTTTTCTAATTTTTTTTTAACCTATGTTAAAAACGTACCGCCCTTAACCTACTTAAGGTAACTTGGGTAACTCCCAGAAAAGAAGCGATGTAGCCAAGTTTTACACGCTGAAATAAATCAGATTTCTCTTTGGTGAAATTCTCATAACGTTGTTTTGCAGAATACGAAGCTAGGGATATATGACGCATTTCTAAATCTATAAAAGCCTTTTGTAATACCACTCTGGACCAATTTACAATCTCGATATTGGTTTCATAAAGGGCATTTAATTCACTTACGGGAATAACATAAATAATCGAATCTTCGAGTAGGTCTACATATTCGAAACCTGGTTTGTTCTCATAGCTACTCAGCATGGAAAAAGTTAATTCCCCTTCTTTACTAAACCAAGTCGTAGCCTCTTCCCCGTTGATGATACAATAAGATCTTGTAAGACCTTTTTCAATAAAATAGTAGTTTTTATCTAGAACACCTCCTTTTATAAGTATGTGTTTTTTTGGGAGGTCCAATCTTTTCATCATGCTAGTTAAAAGTTGAATGGATGAATCGCTCACAGGATAAAGGCTTTTTATACTAGCAATAATTTTTTTCATCTTTTAAAGATATTATTTTAAAAATGAAGTGTCGGGAAGAAGTATGTAAATTGATTTAATTACAACTGTGGGTTGCTAATTTTAATCGATTTCACTTTAATAATTTTTCGAAACGATTAAGACATTAGGATATTTAGAACCTTTGTCAAAAAAAAAGATGCCCCTTCCAAACAAAGTGACATCTTCTTAAACGTATGCATTATATTTTATAACTAATACTTCCTATATTTTTTCTAAAAACCGTATTTATTTTATACTTACCTCCACTTACATATTCTGGAAATTAATCAATATTTATTGCCGAAGTTTTTACAACCTTTTGCTCTTCTGCTTCAACACCAAAAGTAGTTAGGTAAACACATATACCTATTAAAATTGTTTTTCAAAATTATATTTTAATTATTACAATTTTAAAAATAAATGGTTGTGTGATTAAAAAAAAGTTCTCCAAGAACCTACTTACCTATAAAATAGTTTATCAAAATTTATACCATGAACGGTTTTACTATGCAAAGTAGAAATACATATTTACCTTATATAATTACAGATACCAAACCAATTTCTTAGAGAACGAACTTTATTTGAAAAACAATGATTTAATAAACTTAGATTCAATTCTCTTTTCCCCCTCAAATATAAACTTAACCACTATTTTCTATAGGTAAATATCCTATATATTTTTTAATTCAACTTAGAAATCACGTGAATTCAGTGTGAAAATCGGATATCCACACCAGAAAAACTAGAAAGCAAGTGTAAATGGAAACAAAAACAATAATTACAATACTTATCTTATTTATCTCTCTTATAATTAAGAGGCGTAGTATTGGTATATTTTTTAAAAGCCTGATAAAAAGCGCTTTTACTTTTAAAACCTACTTGATAACCTATACCTTCAATACTAAAATTATTTACATGATTTGCTTTTAGTAACTCTTTAGCTTCATTAATTCTATGTGTATTTACATAAGAATTAAAATTTTTATGACAAACCATATTTATTATTTTCGAAATCCGTTTGGGGTGGACGCCAATTTCGTTAGAAAGATCAACAATAGTTAAATCTGGAAGCAGGAACGCTTTCTTTCCAATAACAAACTTCTCAATATCCTTTAACAAACTTGTCGCTTCTTCAGTACTACTTTCGACCAAAATAAAAGCAGTAGTATTCTGTATAGAATTAAGTGTTCCTCTAGTATCCTCTGAGATTAAGTTTTCTACATTTAATTGTGCAATACCCTTAAAAGAAACCCAATAAGTAAGTGCCAATAAAAAAGAGGAATACGTTAAGTGAAAATAAAAACCAATTTCTACAACTAACATAAAAAAGAAAATAAAATATGTTGAAAGTCCTATATAGGTCAATAACCTTGCCCATTTTAAATCTTTCAACTCTGTAGAAGTATATTGATTAACTAAAACATTGAAATGTTTATTTAAAAAATAAATAGTTTTAAAGCCAATAAAAATAGAAAAGAAAAGGTTTACAAAATCAAGAGTTATAAACCATGTTGCCTCTCTTGTCGCAGTGCTATAGGACACCGAAATAATATCTATTAAAACGAATACTGCAGCTGGATATAACACCCAGTAACTAAGTTTTGATTTTGAGAAAATTGATATTTTCTGCACATAAAGATAAAATAATGGAAAAACAAAGCCCCCTAATGTAACAGGAAACAAGATTAATTTAGGATAATATTTTATCAGGTTTATATCCTCTAATATTACAGGTAATAGCTCTAAGCTATTTACTAGTAAAAAAAGTGCAAGAAAAAGGGTAGGCCTTTCTTTTCTTTTATTCATTACTAGTAATACTATTCCAAGTATAACACCTTGCATAAGACAAAGTATATCTACTATGGATACAACATTATAGTTCAACTCCATTTTCCTGCCTCATTTTAATTTTAGAAGAAAGTATCTTCTATGTTTTCTTTGTTTATCTCATATTGTCTTATAACTTAAGTTACTAATCAGTTGTTTTGGTATATATTATTTTGTGCTCTTAGATTCGTACTTATTTTTTATGTCTTTCAGTATATAATTTTTAAAAAAATGCCACTTTCAAACAAAGTGGCATAGTGCATGGTTAGTGCAAGGTAATCCTCATTACCGTAATTGTAGTGGGAACTTAATATACTCCAAGATATAAACTAGTATTTTACTAAAATCCAATAAAAATACCTGTCCCAAAATTACCTTAAAGTAATATCATATCGTTTTCTTATAAATCTCAGTACAATTATTATCAGACACAAAAGTCCAATTATAATCAACTCTTTCATAGTTAATGGTGGTTTGGTTAGACTACAAACTTATAAAAACCGTTAGAAAAACCAAGAAATATGGTCTAAATGAAGTTCGGAATTCAGATTTCCGAACAAAACCAATGTATTAATTCAAAATAAAATAATTATCAATCAGTTACGAATCTACCAAGGAAACATCTATTTCATTCTTATAGCGAAAAGGAGTGGTTCCTGTATGTTTTTTAAACGCCTCATAAAAGGTGCTTTTACTTAAAAACCCAACATTAATACCAATCCCTTCGACGCTTAAGTTGTTTCCTTTATCACTTCTCAAAAACACTTTCGCTTCTTCTATTCTGAAGTAATTAATATAGGCATTAAAATTCTGTTTACCTTGAGAGTTAATTATTTTAGAAATTCGTTTTGGATGTATTCCCATCTTTTCTGAAACCTCCATAATGGTTAAGTCAGGTTTTAAATAAAGCTTTTCAGAAAGCATAAAAGATTCTATTCTTTTTAACAATGCTAAATCATGTTCTTCTCTTTGTTTTATAACCTCTACAATTTTGTTTGCATGTACAGCAGTATCAAAAGTACTTTCCTTATTTTCTAACCATAAGTTTTTAATGTTGTGTTGCAACAATCCTCGTATAGATATCAAATATATTATTACAACATTCATTATAGAGAATAGCAGGTATAAGTAATAATTTTCTTGAATAAAATTACGTACTATTCCAATGAAACTAATTATTAGGGTGAAAATTACAAATGCCTTCATCCATTTTAAATCTTTTAATTCTAAAGATGTGTATTGATCTTGTACCCTTTTTCTATGTTTATCAATATAAAATACCGTTATAAAACCAATAACCATGGAAAAAATTATATTAGACATATCCATTAGGTTATACCACAACGTTTCACTAATCACCTCTTTCACCTCTAAACTTTGAAAAGAGACAACTGTTTGAATACTAAAAACAATGGCTCCTGGAACAAGAACCCAATAACTAAGTTTCTTTTTTGAGAATATAGAAACCTGTTGTACATATAAGTAAAACAATGGAAATAAAAATTCTGCTAAACTGTTGGGTACTATTTTCAATTCTGGATATTTATTGGTAATATGTAAATCTTCTAACAAAGCAGGTATAGGCTCTATAGCACAAATAATCCTAGAAAAATAGTAGACCGTTCATCTCGTTTATTCAAAATTATTAATAAGGTACCTAGAATAACTCCTTGTATTAAGCCAAGGATATCTACAAGAGAAACTAAATTGTAGTTAATTTCCATTTTATTGCACTATTTTTTATAGTCATGCTCTTTGAAGCAATTGGTTTGGTTAGTTTAAAGCCAATATATAACGAAATATAATTCAAAATAGTGTAAAATAAAAAAACCATAGCAAAATTTAACTATGGTCTTTTTTCTTAAACAATGGTAGTCTCTTTATTTTGGACTACTTACTAATGCGTTAAAAACAAATTTAAAAGTACCATGAGTTTGCACTCTGTGTTGCGCACGGAAGCCTATTAATACTACCTGCCCTTTTTTTATTTTCACAGAAACAACAGCTGCTTTATTAGCAATAATATCTTCTCCAATAAGCCATCCACTTTGTTTTAAGTCTCTATCCACAAAAGTTGCAATACGTGCTATATCATGATTTTTAGTAGACGTTTTTACTTTATACACATCATTATTCCCAACAAAAAGCCCCAAACCTTGTTCTGGCATACCGTACGCCAATGGGTTATTTGTGTCGATATTTATTTTTAAGGTTGATCCAGGAGACCAGAATTTTTTAGAGGATATGTCTTCCACAACATTCTCAATAGGCAACTTAAATTCTTTAATTGGTAATTCGCCTGCATTAGCAAATGTGAGTAAGGTTCCCCCCTGCTCTACAAATGCTTTTAAGGCATCAATTCCTACTTGCCCAAACCCTGTTCTAAATTCTGGAGGATAAGACTCCCATCGTTTTTGGTTTCGGTCGCTTCTTTTCTTACCTGTCATTCGCGATAAATTATCGTCTGGAAGAATAATTACATCATACTTCTTTTTCAAGTTTCCAGCTATAATCTCCTTATCCATAAGTGATTTGTAAGGGAATTCGAAATTTTCAAGCAATAAGCGTGTCCATCCTTCATCCATATTTCCACCTAAATAGCGCTGAAATAATCCAATTCGTAATTGTTTTACTCTTTTACTAACATGGGCAACATCAGTATCCAAAGCTGTAAAATTCACTCCTGTTTTAGTTGCTATTTTCTCCAAAATCTGAGTGTTTGCGTTTGTAGCAACGATAAAATCCCCCGCATTAACACCATTTCCTGTAGTATGTACTCGGCTCAGATTTATTTTTTCTTTCGTCAATAAATTAAAGGCAGTAAAACTATCGTTAAGCTTTCCATCAATACGATATCCAAATTGCCCTTTTGTAACACTCGCATTATTTGTAACCGATGTCACTTTTGCAAAATTAGAACCTAGTGCAGTTCCTACAGGGTCTACACGAACACCCATATATTCTGCTATATTATCAGTTGACATATCATAAGGTCTAATTGGCGAACCGTCTCTATGTCTTGTAAAATCGTTATCTGGATAATTAGTTTGTCCTAACAACCAACGGATAACGCCTCTTTTTGGTTGTGCCATAGAAACTACATAGCTTCCTGAGGCATAAACTCGACCCTCATGCGTGAACTCTTGTGTTGCCTGGCGTACTTCTATTCCTTGGTTTAATAAAACAGTAACCATCTTATTGGCGGTTACTCCATCATGTTGTTTAGCAGGAATGATAAATGCTACTGTAGCACCTTCCGCTCCTCTTTCTGTCTGGCGTTTTGCTTTTAAATAAGCAGTTTTCAATACCATTCCTCTATTTCTAGCAGCAATATCAATTATAGAAAGAGCAGCAATTTTCTGTTGCTTTACAATATCACTAACACGCCACCAGCCACCTTTCCAAGGATTAGGGAAAGTTGATTGTGCTTCATATTTTGGCATACCCCTACTAGAACCATGTAACTGATCGGGGTGAACATATAGCGGAGTTGCATAGGATGCAGAAGCCGATTCTGTTAACATTCCTGCAATATTATGGAAAGGAGTTATCCAATGGAAACCAAAATGTCCCCAGCCCGAAAATACTGCCGCATTTACAACACCAGAATTTCCTGCTTCCTCTTCTTTATAGGCAATATGTGCACCATACCAAGCCATTTCTCTCCATACTAAAGGATCCGCTTCTGGTCGCATTGGCTCTGAATATGGTGGCACATACAAACGTGCCCCGTAAGACCCCATTTGGTGATGGTCTATATATGCCTGTGGCACCCATTCTCTAAAAATAATTTCAGCACCATAGACCGATTCTATTGTATTTAACATAAAAGCATCTCTATTATTATCGTGCCCTATATAGTGGTGGTATAAATATGGAAGTCCCGTAGTTTCATACTTTGTCCCTACATTTTTCATATACCATTCTGTATACATAACTTCACCATCTGGATTAAAACATGGAATAACAATTGAAATAGTATTGTCTAGAATCCGAAGCATTTCATCATCGTTTCTCGTAAGCATATCATAAGTGAATTCTGCAGCAGTCTGACTTGCGGCAACCTCATTAGAATGCAATCCGAAAGTTTGCACATTAACTGCTTTTCCGTTTTTTATACCTGCATCTATCGCTTCTTTTGAAAACCCTCTTGGATCACTAAGCATGGCATTAATTTTCTTATACTCCTCTAGCTTTGCTAAATTCTCAGGAGAAGAAATATACAATGCTAAAAATGGATTCCCTAAGGTAGATTTCCCCATATGTACTACTTTCATTCTTGGGCTTTTTTCCCCTAATTCATCGTAGTACTTTACAAGCTTATTCCAATGGGCAAGTTTTCTATCTGCCCCCATTTTAAACCCAAAATAAGCTTCAGGGCTAGGAATAGTGTTTTCTTGTGCTTGTCCAGAAAAGAAGGTAAGAATACAAAGAAAAATATATACCACAAGCTTCTTTAAAAAATGTTTTTGTTTCATTATCGGTTGGTTTTTAAATTAGTATACTTCAAACAAATATATCATAATGGCATTGGCTACCTATTTGGCATAGCTTTTTTTAACAGTTTGTTAAGAGTGACTGAAATAGTAACTAGACCAAAGTCTTAAAATATTAGTATGGTGTAATGAAAATTAAAGAGTTCTTTCTTAGACAATAAAAGTTACTATTTAAGAACATAGCTATACAAGGAAGAAATAGATTACTTATGAACAAGAATCCCCACAGTTTTTATTCTTTTGTATTGGCGGACAAGAAATACTACCAAAGGAACAGAACACACAACAATCTCCCTTGTTTGGTTTTAAAACAGTTTTGCAATTTTCACATTCGTAGAAAAATTGGCAGGCCTGAGTAGGCATTTCTTCAAGCTTGCTATGTCCACATTTAGGACACAATAAGGTAGATAATAATTGAACTTGCATCTATTTCACACTAATTTCTATTACCGAATAGCCAGTAGAATTTACGGTTTCCTTAATCTCTTCCATAGTAGTTTTTGAGCTATCATACTGTACTATAGCATTGCCTTTATTATAAGACGTAACAATACTTATAACGCCATCCAATTGATTTACAGAATAGTTAATATGTCCTTCACAAGAAAAACATGTCATACCATTTATCCCTATATCTATAGCTTTTAGATTCTCACTTGACGCTACTGCAATTTCCTTACCATTATTTGAATAAAACACACTGGAAAAATAAGGAAAGGTGAGCATTAGAGCTGCAAATAATGTCACAATACCAAGAAACACTTTAGATTGAATAAATCTTTGTTTCTCTACAGTCTCACAATTGCAGTTGTCCTTTTTAATAGGCTTTAATTTTTGATACCACGCAAATACCAATACTAAAATTGTAAATCCAATAAGGTATGGACTAAATGGTACTACCCAAGAGAAAAGTGAAGCCATACTAGAAGCTCCCGAAAACAATGCTAGAAGTGGGACAATACAGCAAAGAGATGCTGCAATGGCAGTTATTATACTCGCTCCAATAAGTTTTTTATCAATTTTCATATCGTTTCTAGTATTTTGTTTCCTTCTATAAGTCTTAAAAAAGGTTGGAATACCATTTCGTATTCACTGGTAAGTGAGTAAAAAATTCTTTGTGCTTTACGTTCAGGTCTAATTATATTTCGGTCTTTAAGTTTTCGTAAATGTTGTGAAATAGCCGAAACATACATAGAAAGAATATCACTTAAATCACATACACAGAGTTCTTTTTCTTGATACAGTAGAAACAATATTTTTAGATGAACGTTATTACCTGCTAGACTTAAGGCATTAAATCATGTGTAAAAAGAATCTTCTAACTCCTTTATTGTTTCTTTGCAATTAGAAATTTTCTTATCATCTGCTTTTAGTCGTATGCAACTATTATTCTCCATAAGACAATATAATACTATTATCTTATTTAAGCAAATGCTAAAATACATTCTACTCCTATTATTTACACGCGTTTTAAATACAGAAAAGTGAAATCAAAAATCTAAGAAAGTCTACTTCATTTTATTAAAAAGGTAATATCTAAAACATTTGACACATACTAAATCTTATTATTATTCAAAAATATCATACTTAATCTTGTTCGTAGTATGATAGGGTTTTAGGTAGATAGAATCTGATACTGATACAAGCGTAAATATTTCCTCAACTTCATCTGGTGAAAATTGTGACTTATTACAATAAAGTGCTTGAAGTCCTAATTCTAAATCCTTATTAGAATAAGGAATTCTATAGGTCAAATAGTTATTTTCCGTTGGTAACATACTTGTGATTAACCATTCTCCTCCCTCTGTTTTAAAAGATGTAAATGATTTTACTGCAGATTTAGGAAAGGCATAATAAAATAGTTGACATTTCTCATTTGAAGGTTTTGCTTGAAAAACCTCGGTAGTTATGTTTCCTATCATTCTGTGGTCCGGATGTCCGTAGCCTCCTTCTGGCCCCCAAGTAATGATAGCATCTGGTTTTATTAAATTATATAAACTATCAATTTTTTCACGAATTGGATAAAAATTTTCCCAAACATTAATTTGCCCATCTCCATAGTTTAAAAATATGGGAGCATTAATTTTTAATTTTTCAGCAGTACATAGAGCTTCTTTTCTTCTGACATTTTTCAGGGAGTCTCCTGCAGGAATATTAGCAAATTCTCTTGTTCCTAAATCACCATTCGCAGCAACAACCCAATAAATATTTTCATTATTATATTTAGACAATAAAGGAGAAATGAAAAATTCATCATCAGGATGAGCAAGAATTACAAGTAAGGTCTTTTTTTGACCTGAAACATTTACAGTTTTATTTTTTTCAGCTTGTTTACAAGAAAATAAAATTAAAGCTGAAGAGAATAGTAAAAAAATAACTTTATTCATCTTGCTTTGTTTTTATTAAATAGGACGATTAGGGTAAATAAGTATGCTTTTTATATAACATAATTTTACTCTTCTGTTTTCTTTAGAGGCGAATGGTGCTCATGAACACATTTCCATCCTTTTTCAGTCTTTACCAGCAACAAAGTAATCTGATCTTTGACAACTACTTCATCTTCTCCAAATTTAAAATGAAAGTCAGAGTGAAAAGTGACATTGGCAACATTATCATACACCGCAATTTTTAGGTCATCATAATTAAATTTCACCACTTCAGAGAGATTTCCAAATACTCCTCTTTCATATTCTTCATTTTCTTTACTTCCTACTCGTTTTTCACCACCTTTAAATTCAGTAAACTTTGGACCATAAGCGTGAAATGAAATTATTTTGTCAACATCTCCATCGTTTATAGCTTGTTTCAGTTCATTCATCAAAGCCATAACCTCTATTTTTACTTCGGAAAATTCATCATTTATAAGATCCATTTTCACTTCCTCAACTACAATTTTCTCTGCTTTTTGTTTACATCCTATAACTACAATTCCGAAAATCATAATCAATACTAACGCTAATTTTGTTTTCATAATCTTATCTTTAATTGGTTAAGTTTAATCTTCTAAGAAATCTGATATAACCGTCAGTTACTGAAAAAACATATGAAAACTTTCGGTTTAATAATAGCTTTAACAATTCCTAGTGGGTTCAGACTAGTCGAATCTGCCGTAATTAATAGTTATATATCATTGTTGCAACTTCTTTATCCTTTTTTCATTTCTAATTTCATTCCAGGAATTATGAAATATATCTTTCTATTTACCTTTTGAACAAGTATATGCATTAGATTATAGCTATCTTCAGCTGTCCCCACTTTTATTTAGTTATTTTCCAATTTCGATTATTTAGAAAAACTAATTCTCTCATAAAACCTGGTTTATCATTTGAGAATTTAATGTGAAATTTTCCGTTTTCTTTGAAATCAAATTCTGTCCAAAATCGATAGTGCAGATTGTCAAAATCAACAATGCTAAAATTTTCCTCGTGCTCCTATTTTAATTTACATACAACAATCAAACTATAACAATATTCAACCTACAGTAACAAATCTATCCAATAAATAAGAAAAACACAAATAAAAATCTGATATTCAAAAAGTTAAGATACAGTAATAGCCTAATACTATAACCCTATTTGCAGACCAATAACAATACCTGTACTATTTGCAGACCTTAAACTATGGGTTTCTCCTGGAGGAAATGGTTTATTATCTTCACTTCCACTAATGAAGTTTAGTGGGGGATACCCTTTTGTGTTGAAGACTTCAATAAATTAGGTAGTCGATTTTTTATACAAAGCAGAAAAACCTATAACTATCTGGTTTTGCCTTTCCCATGGCGAACCAATAGCCCCTGCTCTAAAATTTGAAAATTCACCAGATAAGGTATATTTTAAATTTTCGTTTTTATTCAAATCATATTTTACACCTAAGTCAAGCGAAGTAACCTTTGATGCCTTAAAAACATCTAAAGGTGGTGTGGGATTATGTGTCCCTTTCCAAATTTTTAAGGTAGTTGCAAATGCCCTTTTTAAAGCCAACCTATCTTTAACCATTAGTTTTCCATAATAGGTAACTGCCGGATTATTATCTGCACAGGCAGAGAAATGCATTACTGGAAAATATTGACAATAAGCAGAACCATGCAAATAGGAAGCGCCAAAATATAACTTGGCCTTTTTTAAAATAGTAGTTCTATAATTTATATCTGCTACAAAATTATTTATTTTAGAAGGCACATTTATACTATCCCCAACAGGTGTATGCATTGCACGAAATTGAGCACCTCCCTGAACTGCCATAAATTTAGCATGAAAACCATCCTTTTTTAGACCAATTTGTACACCATATCCCAAACCGCCAAATGCATGCCACATTGTAGAATTTGTAAACGGACTTACACTTTCCATTTGTCCAAAAGGTGCATCCATTTTACCAATGGCAACATATAACGGGAACTTTTTTAAACTCCCAAATACTACAAATCCCTTTCTTAATTGAAGTTGGTTTCTGTTAAGCGTTGTTATCGTTCCTTTTCCAAAACTTTGTTCAGGATTGTATAAAATTTCTGCATAAGCAGTTAACCAATTTGACACCAAAGCTGTAATAGAGACCTGAAATGAATGAACAACAACCTCGCTTACTTCTTTCCCTATTTGGTTATTAGAAGTTGGATGCCGCATTAGGTATGCAAATTTTGAATCCGTATTGGATTTCTGATAGTCAAAAATGGAAATTAAAGAAGTTCCTATAAGTAAACTTTTAGTAGTAATTGTTCCCTTTTCCTTCTCCCTAAGAAGGATATTCACTTTTCTTAAATCCCGATTTGAATCTAGCATCTTATACGAGAACTCTGGATTAAAATGTATTGCCTTAATTGTTTTATTACTTTCTTGTGCAATTGCATAATTTCCCAATAGAAAGAAAATGAGTATGAAATTTTTCATTGTAAATATTCTAATTGGTTATTCTTTTTGAGGATTTAAACAAGTATAAATTGAATAGAGTTTAAAATAAAGACATCTGCTAATAATGCAGATGTCTTATTTCCTATAACAATTAAATTTTATGTATAGATGCCAATACTTCTACACACTCTCCGTCTAACATAGGTACTGCAGAAAATGGAGGTTTTAGAAATGTAGTACAACCACCACCATAAGAAGTTATCTGGTCTATTACGTGACCCATAATTGCTGGCCCATGACTTCTTACTATTAGGTGAACTTCCACCGTTTGCGCATCCCAAATACCACCAACATCAATAGGCATTCCTAAACGGTCATTAATAGATGTAGTTCCGTCATTTTCTCTAATATTACAAGAGAAAATACCTTTTCCATTTACGTCAGCAACAAGCCCAGAACCACCGAGCATCTCTGCTTTAGCAGGTACATTTTTCAAATCAGAAAGCGCACAAGGCGAACCGCCACAATTCTCTGGTTGGTTAAAAACCAATACCCATAAGGTATACGCATGTCCGGCAATTAAACCAGTCGATTCTAGCGTTGCTGTAATTGTATCCTCTGTTCTATACAAGGTAGAACTCCCAGATACTTCACTCGTCATTGGACTATAAACATCAGCGGTAGACATTGTAACATTAATAGTTGCATCTTCTCCATCTACACCGTTTGTGCCATTTGTTCCATTAACACCAGAAATGCCCTGTGCTCCATCAGCTCCTGCAGGTCCCATTTCTCCATCTTTTGCACAAGAATAAGTCCCAATAATTAGAATAATTAGACAAGCTTTAATTAAATTTTTCATAATAATTTGATTTTAGATTATTTTCCCTTTACAGCAAAATTGGAGCTTATTTTCACCAACTAATAGGGTCTTTTTCCCAAAAAATGATACAAATGGTTCATTGACGATTTAATTAACTATTTAGAGAAGAGGCTATAGAAGTTTTAAAAACAAGACTCCTTTATTTTGTTAGCAAGAGGCCTAAATAGTTACACCGCCAGAAGGAATTCTATTGCTTAAATATTACATTTTGAAGTAAAAAGATAAATCCACCAAATTGGTGGATTTATTAGAAGTAAATATGTGCTAAAGAATAGCGCTAATTCAAAAGTAAGTACAAGATTATTCCTTTAATAATCGTTCTCCTGTAAACGCATATTGCTTCCATTTTGGTAATGGGTGAAATTCTCCTGCTTGTACATCTCTAAACAACCGCTCTAGATTATTTTTTTTGTAAAAACTCTGTCCACCAATAATTTCCATAGCTTCAGTAACAACTTCTTTTGCTCCTTCTGCTATATTTGTTTTATAAGAAAGTGCTTTTATAGAAGTCAATTCGTTTGGTTTAAAATTAAAATTATTGGTCATCTGATGCATAGCATTCCATTGTGTCTGTATACTTAATAAGACATTGTTTAACTTTCCTATACGTATGGAAATCTGATCCTTGTTACCTTTAATTGCTCTTCCTCTAGCAAGTACTATTTCCATTCCTTTTTCTGCAATACCAACATAGGTAGCCATTATTAATGGTAATGCCACAGTAAGAACGATATTCCATACCATATGAAACTCATCTTTTGGTCTTTCTAATGCAATAGAAGCATCTGGAATAAAAACATTCTTAAACTCTAATGTTTGTGATCCTGTAGCTCGCATTCCCAAAACATCCCAATCTTCTGCAATTGAAATTCCTTCTGTATTCATGGATGCAGAAAAATGAAGAACTTTCCAATCTTTATCCTCATTTAAATACCTTGCACTAGTAACAACAACATTACCAGCCTCTGACTGACTAGCAAAATATTTCTTCCCCGTAAACAAATAACCACCATCTGTTTTAGTTAGTTCTCCACTAGACCCCAACCAGTCAGCCGCACCTGTACTTATTAAAACCAATTGGTGTTTTGCCACATTTTGCAACATCGTTGCTCCAACATTTTTATGCTTTAATTTCCATAAACTTGGTGCTATTAAATGTTGGTGCATGGAAAAAGCCAAAGCCGTAGAACTGCAATATTGAGCCATAATCCTAATAACATTGCACATTTCTTGATGAGATATTCCCCCTCCTCCTAACTCCACTGGAATAGCGGCTGAGAAAAAGGAGTTCTTTTTTAAATCGGCATAATTAGCATGTACAAAGGTTCCTTCTTTATCATTATCATTGGCCCTTTTTTCAAAATTAGCACCAAGTTTATGTATCAATTCAATCCAATTAATCGTTGCTGTTTTTGACTCCTTCATAACTTATATATTTTGTTTTACATTTCTAGCTTAATGCTATTCTATTCGCTAACAGTATTATAATCAACTTATACAAAAGTCACCTATGTTTTCATAAATGAACCTATGTTTTAGTCCATACATAGAGACAAATGATTCAAGAAGAATATAAAAAGGGGAGTAAGGTTCTTACAATTTACATAAATGTGAAGAAATATTTCCTATTAAGAATACCACGCTTGCTTAGTATATACAGAAGGTAACACACCATAAGTTTCTAAAAAGCTTTTTGAGAAATATGCTGGGCTACTAAAACCTGTGTCAAATGCAATTTCAGAAATATTTCCTGTTTGCTTATCTATTAAATCTAAGGCTTTATTTAGCCTGTATTCTCTTATAAAAGTGTTGATAGATTTTCCCGACATAGCAACCATTTCTCTATACAACTTAGATTTACTATAGCCTAAATGTTTAAAAACATCGCTTGTTTTTAATTCAGATTGCTTCCAATTTTCCTCTATGAAGGTCATTAGGCTTTTTAAAAAATCTTCATCAGACGGACTCAAAGTATTTATTTCTTCATTCAAAGAGACATTCCTGTTTTCACTTTCGTACAATTCTTTTATTTCAGAAGTAATAGAAATTGAGCCTTTAACAAAATCAGATAAATATTCCGCTACTTTAATGGTGTCTTCAAATATCCCTTTTTTATCGGTTACAGGTATACCTGCACTTAAACCAATATTAAGTTCTATTTCTGAGTTCTGTTCTATCTGCAAAACTTTTTTAATTTCTAAAGAACACGATACTGCGTCTGTTACAGAATTAAACGAGGTTAAAAAATAATTATTCCTTTGCTTAACAATGCTCCCATTAAACGCTTTAATTATTTCTATTATTGATTTACTGCAGCCGTAAATCGTATCATTAAATTGTTTAGATCCAGAATTCTCTAAAGACATTCTTTTTAACTCCGTTACCATTAGAATTCTAAATGCTGGCTCGTTAATAATGTTCAATTTTGTTTTTTTCGCTTTAACCGGATCTGAAATACGTCCTAAAAAAGACTCAACAATATTGCTCTCTACCTCTATTATGGTATGCGGAACATCTCCATGGGCATGATCATGCATATCATGAACAGCCTGCGCATTGGGAGCTTCTACCAAACAAAAAGCCGTTTTTCGTTCTTCATCGCACCAATACGTTAATCCTCTGCAATTGAATTTATGCTCTATTTTTAAATCAGCATGGTGCATTTTAGCAATATCCTCTGCCGTAATTGTAGCAGGAATTTCGTGGCGATCCATATATATTGGCATACTCTAATGGTTTACTGCAATTTAAGGATTTTTTGTAATCTATAAAAGCGTGAAGCTATTGTCTTACGTAGAGTGTTTTTTAAACAAATAGTATTTTTAATTTGCCCTTGTATTTACTATTTTATCAAGTTGGTATATTCTATTTTAATTTATGGTCTTCTTTTCAAATAATTTAGTATTCCAAATTTTTTGATTGTCTAACTTTAATATCAGGATATTCTAATTCCTTTTCAAATTATAAGCGATAAACGGGGCTAAACTACCTTACCATAGAATTCTAGTACACAGTTCTATAGCTCCCATAACAATTATCCAAGTTTTTCAAAATAAAGAACACTTCCTTTTATTTACAAATCACTCATCTACCGACTTATAACTGTTTCTATAATATATATACAATGGAGAATATTAGTAAATAAATTTAAGTTACTCAAAAATTTGGTTTATTTTTCCATAACGTAGATAAGAAACCTCATTAGTTTCAATAAGAATAAAAACATAATACATGAGTTGGATAAAAATAATAAATTACGAAAATGCAGAATCTCGATTAAAGAAAATTTACGATCGAATAAAAGGACCAAATAATAATATTGATAATATTTTATTGATTCACAGTCTTAGACCTCATACATTAGTTGGGCACATGACACTTTACAAAAACGTTCTACACAATTCTAACAACACCTTACCTAAATGGTATTTAGAAGCTATAGGTGTTTATATTAGTTTCCTTAATAAGTGTGATTATTGCTTCCAACATCACTATTCTGGTTTTAAAAGGCTTTATGCTCATGATACAGAATCTGAAAAATTTAAACAAGCTGTGATTAATGATACTTTAGATATTTTTTTTAAAGACAATTATCTTGCTGGTTGTATGTATGCAAAAGAATTAACTTTGAATCATACTAATATAAAAAAAGAAAATATTGATTTATTAAGGGAGAAAGGTTTTTCTGATGGAGAAATACTAGAAATTAATCAAGTAGCAAGTTATTTTAATTATGTGAATAGAACAGTTGTTGGTTTAGGAGTAGATACCAAAGGAGATATTATTGGTCTTTCTCCAAATAATAGCGACGACCCAAATAATTGGAACCATGAATAAAAACAAGTGACACATAATAATTTAGCAAAAAAAAACTATTTTAGGATGAAATAGATTCTTTAAATTGTTGTGGTGTCATTAGCTCCATTTTTTTAAATTGCCTGTTAAAATAACTGGTGTTGTTAAACCCAGATTTAAAAGCAATTTCAGACATTCTAAAATTTTTGGTTTCTTTAATTAATTTTTTTGAAAACTTAATTTTTTCAGAATTTATATAATCAATAGGAGATATACCTAATGTATTTTTAAATTGCTTATGAAAATGAGATGTGCTCAAATAAGCCTTCTTTGCCAGAACATCAACAGTTATATCTTTATTGGTTAAATTCTCTTTAATATACTTAATAACAGTTCCTATTCTGGTATCTTCAAAAATTTTATCTGTATCATTTATAATTAGAGACTTAGCTTTTGTTTGTAATAATCTTACAATTAACTCTTGAATCATTAAATCTAATAAAACATCTTTAGATTTATTATTATTCGTAAAAGTATAGGTTAATCTTTCTACCAAATGGTTAACATCAGTATTGTTTATTAAATGAGAGGCTGTTTCGTCTAAATTCCAATTATTATTCTCATTTTCAATGGTAAGTTGTTGGTTAAATTTCTCTACAACTTCATTAATCTTAAATGCATCTATACCAAGGGCTAAACATTGTGTTGGATTACTTTCTGTTGCCAAAGGAAAATCTATAATCATTTTTTTATTAGCAGGCATAACTAAGGATTCTCCAGGGGAAAAATCAAAAGATTCAAAACCCTCTAGGTGCATAATTTTTTTTCCAGTAAGCATACTTGCTACAATTGGAAAATCAAAAGTTAAAGCTACTTTTTTAGCAAAAGCATGTGTTTCATAAATATTAAGTTCTGAAAATTCCGCATTATAAGTAGTTCTGTTTTCTACTAAAGTGGTGAGTTTTCTAGAACTATAATGTTTATTTAAAAACGATTTCATTTTATGTTTTGCAAAGTTTTAGTCCATTTTAAAGATAATAGATATGTTCTAAAGTATGATATATATGTTCAAGATAATTAAAATAGGATAAAATAACTTTATCAAAACTAAAAAATTCAATAATTACTAATTAAAACTTAAATCAAATGGGTTATTCAAAACCAAAATTTAAAGAAAAGTATTCCAATTTTATAAATGGAAAATTTGTAGAACCCATAGGTGGTAAATATTTTGATAACACATCACCAATAGATAATAGTTTTATTGCAAAATATCCACGATCACAAAAGGAAGATGTTGAATTAGCTTTAGATGCTGCCAATGCAGCAAAAGAAGCATGGGGAAATACATCTGCAACAGAAAGAGCTACTCTTTTAAATAAAGTCGCAGATATTATTGAGGAAAATTTGGAAGAATTTGCTTTAGTAGAAACGTGCGATAATGGAAAGCCAATTCGCGAAACTTTAAATGCAGATATTCCATTATGTGTAGACCATTGGCGTTACTTTGCTGCTTGTATCCGATCTGAAGAAGGTAGTGCTACGGAGTTGGACCAAAACACGCTATCCATGAATATTAAAGAACCTTTAGGTGTAATAGGACAAATTATTCCATGGAATTTTCCTCTATTAATGCTATCCTGGAAATTACCACCGGCTTTAGTAACTGGTAACTGTGTTGTATTAAAGCCCGCAGAACAAACACCATCTTCTGCAACTTTATTGCTAGAAAAAATAGCAGATGTTTTTCCTCCTGGTGTGTTAAATATTGTTCACGGTTTTGGTCCAGAAGCAGGGAAACCTTTAGCGTCTAGTTCAAAAATAGATAAAGTATCTTTTACAGGAGAAACAACTACAGGACAACTTATTATGCAATATGCCTCAAAAAACTTAAATCCTGTAACTATGGAACTAGGAGGTAAATCGCCTAATATTTTCTTTAATTCTGTTATGGACCAAGACGATGCTTATTTAGACAAAGCAATTGAAGGAGCTGTTCTTTTTGCTTTTAACCAAGGTGAAGTATGTACATGCCCATCCAGATTACTTGTACAAGAAGATATTTACGATGCATTTATGGAGCGTGTAGTTACTAGGACAAAGGCTATTATACAGGACAATCCTTATGATGTTAATACTATGGTTGGTGCACAGGCATCAAATGATCAGTATGAAAAAATTCAGGCTTATTTAAAAATAGGTAAAGAAGAAGGAGCAAAAGTTCTTGCTGGTGGTGAAGCTAATAAATTGCAAGGTAATTTGGCAAACGGTTATTATATAAAGCCTACAATTCTTGAAGGTCATAATAAAATGAGAGTGTTTCAAGAAGAGATTTTTGGCCCAGTAGTTTGCGTCACTAAGTTTAAAGATGAAAAGGAAGCTTTAGAAATAGCTAATGATACACTTTACGGATTAGGTGCAGGTGTTTGGACACGAGATGCACACCAACTATACCAAATACCACGTGCAATTAAAGCTGGTCGTGTTTGGGTAAATTGCTACCATGCATATCCTGCACATGCTCCTTTTGGAGGGTATAAAAAATCTGGTTTTGGTAGAGAAAACCATGTAATGATGCTTAATTACTATCGTCAAAACAAGAATATGTTGATTTCTTACGATAAAAATAAATTAGGTTTCTTTTAGTAGAATATTATTAATTTTTAAGGCTAAGCTACTAAAGTAGTTTAGCCTTATTTAAAAAATATAAAATGAAAAGAATTGCTATTACTGAAGCTGCTGCAAAAATTGTAAAACAATTAAAAGCCGAACATGGAGATTTAATTTTTCATTTAAGTGGTGGATGTTGCGATGGTTCTGCTCCAATGATTTTTCCTGAAGAAGATATGTATTTAGACGAAAGTGATATAAACTTAGGGGAAATTGAAGAGGTGAATTTTTATATGAATATAGATCAATTTCAATATTGGAAACATACCTATTTAACTGTAGATATTACAAAAGGGCGTGGAGCAAGTTTCTCCTTAGAAATACCATTAGGGCTTAGGTTTATAATTCATTCAAGGCTTTTAACAGATAAAGAAAACCACGCACTAAACAACTAACTGTTAGACATTACAAAACATTATCTCCCTTGCTCTTATATATTTAATGTTGTTGACTCATTAGTTTTAAAAATAGTGTAATTTTATTCTAATTTTAAGCACTCTCTATTTACTATTTTTAAACATTGTACTAGTAAAGGTGCTTTTAGTTTAGAACAATATGACATGCTGTACACCATCTACCATGCCACTAAGAGGCTATGTGGACTAAATATTAGAAAAAAAGAGAAACAGACCCTGTGTCTTTAAGATTAGAATTTGATGACTCAAAAGATAGAAGTTGGCTAATGCGTTAGTTATCTGCAAGAGCAACTGTATGGAAAATCTAAAATGACATCCTATTCTTAAAATACTATCCTACATTCTACACCAATCTACAATATCCCCATTCTTTGTGAATTCTATATGATATAAGACTTCCTTGTTTTCATATTTTTCATAGATAGTTACAAATATTCTTCTAGATTTTTTTTGCTCTATAAACGGAAGACTTATAAAGAGTTTTGGAAACTTGCCTTTCCTTTTTTTCTTTATTTTGAACTGCTTTTTATTTAGGTTAGAAAAATCAAGTTCAAAATAATCTGAGTCATTCTCCCAATGCTTTTTAGCATAGGCAGAAATTTCTTTAAACTTCACACCTCTTTTAGCGGTTACATTAGGGAAACAGCTTGGTGGTGTATTCCAAAATAATGTGGGATGGAATCCAAAAGCATTTTCATAAATCGTTATCTTTTTAGGAACAGGATGTGCCTCTAAAATTTTGGTTTTATAAAGGTCAAACGCTAATTGTTCGTAAAAGGGCGTTTTTGTTTGTGCAACTAATATTCCGCCAAGAAGCAGAAAACTTAGTAATAGTGTGTTTTTCAAAATTATAGTTTGTTGGTCACCTCAAAAGTAACCAACAAATACAATAGTAACTCATAGAAGTATTCTTTTATTTTGGAAAATTATTTTATACTTCCCTAAATAATAGTCTATAAGAGGGTTATTTACTTTTTACAACGAATTCTTCTAATCGGTCAAAAACAGATCCCCAACCATTTAAAATACCCATTTTCTCTTGTTGTATACGGTATTCTTCTGTTGGATGTACAATATTAAAAGTAAAATCGGTTTCGTTTCCATTTTCTTTAAATAAAGCCTGGATTTCTACCCCTTCTGTCATAGGTTTAAAATTTGCAGAAGAACATATTCTTTGTAAAGTTACAATTTCAGAATAAATTCCGTCTGTAATAAAATCATTCCCATCTGGCATTTTCATAGCGTATTTCCACTTTCCGCCTACTCTAAAATCGTGCTCCAACACTTCTGTTTTCATACCTTTTGGACCCCACCAAAGTGCAATATGCTCTGGTTGTATCCAAGCATCCCACACTAATTTAATTGGTGCCTTAAAAGTTCTTTTAATTGTAACTGTTCTGCTACTTGCATCGTTAGGTTCATTCATTTTTATCATTTTTTTGTTGTAAATTCATTAAATAATTTTCAAAAGAGTCTAGCTTATCTTCCCACAGCTGGCGGTATTGTTCTATCCAAAGTGAAACAGGAATTAAGGTACTAGGTTGAATTTCACAATAACGCTCTCTTCCCTTTTTTCTTAAAACCACAATACCACATTCGGAAAGGATTCTAATATGTTTGGAAATAGCTGGTCTGCTAATATCAAATTTTCCTGCAACAGTATTTACCGTAAGTGCTTCTTTAGATAGCAAACCAATAATATCTCGCCTTACTGGGTCTGCTATTGCTTGGAATACATCTCTCCTCATAATTAAGTAACTGTTTGGTTACGAATATACGAGTAATCGTTTGGTTACACAAATATTTTAAAGAAAAGAAACAAAACAAAAGTTATCTACTCTAAAGAAACCGAACATTAATCCATTATTTTTGTTACATTAGATAAAAAAAGAATGCTTAAGAATATTATCTTTTTACTAGTTTTCACATTTACAACTACGGCAAATTCACAGTTAAAACCAATTAAAATTGTAGACAAACTGGTGAAAAACAGGTTACATATTTATGCTATCAATCAGAATGAAGTAGATCTTGACGTACAAATTACAATCTCTGGCACCAACTTTAGACAAAGAGCTGGTAAACCAAGATTTGTTCGTGTTCCTGCAACATCCAAAGTAAATTTAAATAGTCTTGTTGTTGCTCGCGGAAAAAAAGCAAACTATACTTATAAATTAAAAGTAAACGATAGCCTTTCTCGCAGGACATTAAAAAAGCCTTTTACTCTTATTAAAATTCACCCTAAAAAGAGAATTACAATCTACTCTCCTGCTGTTTGCCCACAATGCGATAGTCTTATTAATCATTTAAATAAAAGTCGCTTTTTGTACAAAGCAATAAACCTTGCAGAGAATCCAGATGTTAGCAAACAATTAAAACCTTATGTGAACACTGGTGGCGTTCCTTTAGATTCTATGCAAACCCCAATCCTTAGTCTTGGCGGTGTTCTATTTACAAGAATAGTAGACTATGAACAATTACTTGAGGAAATGAAAAAATAGAATTTTGGGATAAATTGGCTAATCTTTAAACCTCAATAGACGCTCCAATTTCTAATAGCTGCAATTCTTTATTTGCATTCTGAAACTTTTGTTTTGCTTCTGTATGGTTAATTTTGATATAGCCAAAAGTATCAAAATGATACCCAAGAATTTTGTTACATGCAACAAAATCGGCAGCAATAACCGCATCCTCAATTCCCATGGTAAAATTATCACCAATAGGTAGTATCGCTACATCTAATTTAAATTGAAGAGGAATAAGTTTCATATCCATCGTTAAGGCAGTATCTCCAGCAATATAAATCACTTTATCTTCCGAGGAAAGAATAAATCCACCTGGTTGTCCGCCATAAGTTCCATCAGGAAAAGAAGAGGTGTGGATTGCATTTACATATTTTAATTTTCCAAAACTAAAATCCCAGCTTCCACCATGATTCATAGGGTGTACTTTATACCCTTTGTTTTCATAATAGGTGGCAATCTCGTAATTACTTACAATAGTTGCGCCAGATGCTTTTGCAATAGTTTCTACATCTAAAATATGGTCTTGATGCGCGTGGGTTACCAAAATATAATCTGGATTTAAGGTCTTAACATCTATGATACTAGATGCTTTTTCATTAGCAGAAATAAAAGGATCTACTACTATAGTTACATTGGCCGTGGTAATTAATAATGAAGCATGTCCTAAAAAAGTAATTTTCATAAGGAGATATGTTTTCTAGTTTAAATTTATTTAAAATTAAACCAAAAACGAACTCCCTGAGCAGGTTTATCAATATTTAAAGTAGATTGTAATTGATTTACCAAACGATTCATAAGTCGGACACCCATCGACGAATTTACTTTTTCATCAGAATCTTCGGGCATTCCAATACCATTATCTGTATATTCAAAGAAACCTTCTTCCTTGTTTTTTCTAAGGTGTATATAAATTTTTCCACCAGTACCTTCTTCTGGAAAAGCATATTTAAAAGAATTAGAAACGAGTTCGTTCAGTATTAATCCGAAAGGAATTGCTCTATCAATATCTAACTCTACATTTTCGGCATCTATGGTAATATTAATATCGTGTCCTCCTTTCTTAAATACAGATTGTACACTATTCACCAAACTCTCAATATAATTTTGCATTTCTATTACAGAAAGGTCGTCATTTTGATATAATTTTTGATGGATTAATGCCATTGCTTTAACCCTACTCTTTCCTTCTTCTAATGCTTTTATAGCCGCTACACTCTTTGTGTTTCTAGTCTGTAAGCTAAGTAAACTAGAAACCATTTGCAGGTTGTTCTTAACACGGTGATGGATCTCTTTTAATAAAGAATCTTTTTCTACTAAAGACGCTTCTATAATATGTTTTTGCTCAGCAATAAGACGTTGTGCTTTTATACTTTTAAAATAGGCATATACTACGCCTGTAAATCCTAACAATGCAAAAGTTAACAAGATAAATGCCAAACTAATTTTCTCATCCTTGGCCTGAAGGTCTAATTTATCCTTATTAATTTTTTCCTTTTGCTCATCTACTTTTTTAATTTTAGTAGCCAATTCTTGCTCTACAAGAGCATTTAACTGCTGATTTTTTATTTCAGATCTATTAGAATTTATAGAATCTTGAATTCTTGCATTCTTTTTTAAATAAAAAGAAGAATTTTTATAATCTTCCCTTCTGTCAAAATAACTTGCCAAGAGTCTATTTCTTTTAATTTTATGTTCAATTTTTACAATTGTCTCTAAATCAAAATACAAATACTCCTTTGCAAGTTCGTAATCTTCTAAATGTAAATGGCAGTCGATTAAATCTAAGGTTGTATCAATAACATCGCTAGAATACCTTCCTTTATTATATTTATTAATAGTTTCAATTCCTTTTTCTAACCAAGGTATAGCATCTTCAAACCTTCTCATTTGAACATAGCATTTTCCAATATTCCCTTTTATAACGCCAAGCAAATAATTAATTTTCTCTAGCTTTCTTTGTGATTTTTCACTGGTGATATCGTTCAAATAAACCTCTAAATAGCCTTTGGCTTTTTTATACTCTCCAAGTGCAACAGGGGCTGTTTTATCTAAACGAAGGTAATTTCCAACATTATTATGGTATTCTGCCAAGCTATAATAATCATTCTCATTGACATGCTTCTTCATTTCCATGACATAGTTCTTCATGGCTTTATTATAATGCCCCATATTAGAATAGATATCATAAAACACAATATCCTTAGTAATACCAAGAACTATTTTTTCTTTTCGAATATCAATTTGTCTACGGTAAAGTTGTAATTGCGCATAGTTATAATCCATTAGATTCAGAAGAATCTTTTTGGTTTCAAAATTTAGGCTATCCTTTCCTTTGTATAATTTATTGGCTATGGAGATACTTTTATCATGCTTTCCTAAGTCATAATAAATTTGAGATTGTATTATTTTTAGAGACCCTAAATTTATAGAATCAGGTCCATTCATGGCATTTACTAGATTCGTATTTACCGTATCTAACCAATCATAAGCAGAATTTTCTTCGTAACGATTTGTAGTATTAAAAAAGAAGATAAACTGTTCTTCTACATCTGTAACGCTTCTAAACTTTTTTAATAAATTTTCTTCATTAATTATAATATCCTGCCCATACAGGGAGCCTATTAAAAAGAAGAAAAAAACAGATACAAAACCTATTTTGCTAAACAATCTTACCATAACATGCTAAAAATATCTATTATCACTTTTACTTTTATTACTAACATAAGTTTAACTAACCATATGTCTTAATAAACCAAACATACCACTAATAAAACTGGGGCACTACATTTTTGTTGTAAACAGAATCCAATATGTGGTGTATTCTGATAATAGCAAAAAATAATCCTAAACACCTATATTAATGTAATCTATTTACTACAATTCTACAGGTTTTGATCCAAATAAAAAAAGCCATGCAATTGCATAGCCTTTTTTCTGTAGTAAATAAAAAGTAAAATTTGGGACTTAAATTTATGGTTTAACCACAAGTATTCTATAAAATTGTTGTGAAACCACTCAAATCTGTTGTCAAATAGTTTCTCTGCAATGGGAAATGTAACTTTCCATATATTTTCATCATTTCGAAAAAAATATTAAACAAAAAAAAGCTCACTAAAAAGTGAGCTGCTAAGAAAATTTCTTATGAAAATATTATATGTTTTAAGAGTTCATTGCAGAAATAATGAATTCTTTAAACTCTTTAGATATAGGTATTAACCTATTATTAATCATAATATCCTTAGAATTTATTGCCTCTATAAAATCTACATTTACGATATACGATTTATGCGATCTATAAAATTTATTACTAGGTAACTTTGTTAAATAATCTTTAAGTGGAGAACGCACCAAAAACTTCTTATCTACTGTATGTACCTCTAAGTAAACGTTATCTGCTTTAATAAACTGAATGTCTGTAAATGGAATTCTATAATATAAGTGTTGTTTTTTAACAAAGATAGAATCTTTTAATACCGAATTTGAAATTGGTTTATCTTCTTGCTGCGGTACTACTCCATTGCTTTCGCTTTTCCCACTACTTTTCTCATTATAATTAAAATTAGATAAAGCAATTTCTATAGACGTATATAAATCTTGCTGCTCAAAAGGCTTAACAAGATAGCCATTAGGTTTAACGGACTTAGCCTTTTCTACAGTTGCTCTATCCGAATTGGAAGTAACGAAAATAAAAGGGATGTTATAATTTGCCCTTATATGTGTTCCTAAATCGATACCCGTTTTGTCTGATGCAAGAATGATATCTATTAAAACTAAATCAACTTCTTTAGTTTTTAAAACCTTCTCTGCTTGCTCATAAACAATTACGTTATCAACAATCTCATAGCCAATCTCTTCTAACATAGACTGCATGTCATCAGCTATAATTACATTGTCTTCTACGATAAGAATTTTAATGGGTTGTTCCAATTAAGTATGGTTTACTTGGTTAGCACTCAAATTTACGAAAAAAAATTATAATTCAAATATAACAATACTGCCAACAAAAAAGTACATAAAGCCAGTTTTTTCAGTTCTGGATCTAGTAATATTGGTTTCAATGTTCTTTGAACCTTTCGTAAATGTAAAAATATTGGCACAAAAGATAGAAGGTGTACTGAATATAGAGAGTCATTCTTTGCAATATATGAGAATATAAGTATGCAAATAAAGGCTACTATTAGAAGTGTATAATGATATTTTTTACCATTATTAAATCCCATTTTAACAATTAAGGTGTTCTTTCCTGCTTTTTTATCGGACATACAATCTCGCAAATTATTTAGATTAAGTACTCCCACACTTAATAAACCAATTGCTATTGAAGGTAATACTGCTAGTAGTGTTATGTACTTTGTAAATAAAAACATAGTACCTAAAACACTTAAAAGTCCAAAGAAGAGGAATACAAAAATATCTCCTAGACCTTTATAACCATAAGCAGATTGCCCCATTGTGTATTTTATTGCTGCCCAAATACTTAAAAAGCCAAGCAATCCAAACAAACCTACATACCATAATTGTTCGGCTCCAAAGGAAAAAATAACAACAGCTACAACGGAAAAAATATTAATAAGGATGGAAACTAGTATTCCGTTTTTTAATTCTCTTTTAGACAACAAACCACTTTGTAGTGCTCTTTTAGGGCCAATTCTATCTTCATTGTCCGTTCCTTTTACACCATCACCATAATCATTGGCAAAGTTAGATGTAATCTGAAAACCAATAGTAGTAAACAAAGCAAGTCCAAATATTACATTATCTTGATAGCCTTCGTATTTTGCTAGTGCAGCACCAACAAAAACACCAGAAATGGAAAGTGGAATAGTTCTTAGTCTTGCGGCATTAACCCAAGCCTTAATTTTCTCTTTAATACGGATTTTCAATCTTTAAACGCTTACCGTCTTTATAGGAAGCAACAAAAGCATCTTTAAAGCCCATTTTTACTAATTGATATCTAAACGACCTAGCTTCATCTAAAGTCTCAAAATTCCCTAAAGAATACGAATAAAAAGGATTAGTCTTAACAAACAAGGTGTTTGTTAATGCATTGGAAGCAAGGGTAACATTATTCTCTACGAAAGATTTTACTTGAACAGAATAGATTTTTTCTTTTTCTAAAAATTTCTTGGCTAGGTAAAATTCTTTTACCAAACTAAGTTCTTCATTCTTCTCTTTAAGATTATCAATTCTAGACTTTATAACCTCCAAACTATCAATAGATACTAATAAGTTACTTTGGTTATCAAAAGTTGTAGAACTACTTACTCCTGCAGTAAATGAAGTTATAGCAAGTATAGCAATTAAAAAAAGACCCGTAATACCAGCAAATAGATTTCGCTGAATTTTATTTTTTCTAATCTCTTTGTTCTTATACTTAATTTGGTCTAACAGACGTTCGTTAATTATCTGAGACTTATCTATGTCTTTGTGTAATTCTAATAAATCACTTTCTTCAATAAATGGCATGCTCTTTTCTTTTTTGGGATTGGTTTGGTGGTCACCTCCTTCAATAAAAATCCAACATTTAAATTACAAGCTGATTTCTAAAACGCTAATGTAATGGTTTTTATTAAGAACAGTGAAAAATATAACAAAAAAAGAATAATCTTATTGTTCTGAAAACCATTAATTTAGAATATTACCCTTAAACAAAAATTCAATAGCTTACAAAAGATGAATCCCATCCTCCTTAATTTCTATTTTTCGTTCTCTATACAAGGTACCAATTCCCTTTTTAAAAGCCTTTTTACTCATCTGTAACTCAGTCATAATATCTTCAGGAGTAGACTTATCATTAAGTTCTAAAAAGCCTCCTGCCTTTACCAATTCATCAAAAATTAAACTGGCTGTAGGTTCCAAACTTTTATGTCCAATCGGTTGTAAGGATACGTCAATTTTATTGTCATTTCTTATATTTTTAATATATCCTTTCAATTGATTACCAATTGCTATTTTCCTAAATACTTCATTAGAAAAAACCAATCCTTTATGGGCATTATTAATAATAACTTCCCACCCTAAATCTGTTAACCTAGTAACTATTAGGTCTACCTCATCAAAATTACTTACTGTAAGCTCATCATTACTTACAAAGTTATCTAACTTGTTAGATGCTACCAAACGCTGCGACATCGTGTCCAAATAGCAATAAACAACGTACCATTGCCCTTCTACCATTTTGTTACGCTGTTCTCTGTATGGTACTAAAAGGTGTTTTTCTAAACCCCAATCTAAAAAAGCACCTACATTATTAACATCTACTACGCGCAACAACTGAAAAGTATTGCGAATAATATGCGGTATTAATGTTGTAGTAATAGGTCTTTCATCATAATCTAAATAACAAAACACAGCCAGTTCGTCTCCTATTTCATAAGATTCAGGAACATACTTATTTGGCAATAAAACATCTGTTCCTTCTCCATCTCCTAAAAAGAGTCCAACACTAGTTTCTCTAAGGATTTCTAGTGTGTTGTAATTTCCAAGCTCTATCATAATTCAAATTATACTGCAAAGAAAGTCTAAATTATGGTACAAAAAAAAGCCATTCTATAAATTAGAATGGCTTTTTTAAAATAAATCTCTTGTCTAGTTATAAACAGACTCTTTTTTAAACTTTACAGCTAGCATATAATATACTACAGCTCTGTGCTTATTTTTATTAGAAGATCCGTACTTTTCAACAACACCTTTAATAGCTGTCATTAATTCAGGACTATCTGCTAAGCCTAATTTTTTAATTAAAAAATTATTTTTTACCGTTTCTAATTCTTTATCATCTGTACCAGATACTTTAGAAGCATCTGCATTATAAATTGCAGGGCCCAAACCAATAGCTACTTTTGTTAAAAGATCCATATTAGGAGTTACCCCTAATTTGTCCTTTATATCTGCAGCATACTTTACTATTAAATCATCTCTTTTACTTCCCATAATTGTTAGTGTCTTTTAGGATTTTATTATTAATTTTTCCCTAAGATATAAAATCAAAATAACTAAGCAAAATTTTGTTATTCAATAATCTAGGAGTTTTAATTTCTAATAACTTTGGTGTATTAGATTTTTTATAAAAATCATATAGGATGTTTTTTAATTTAGGTTGGTCTTCTGCTATCAAATATTCAAAACCATACATCTTACAAATTTGTTCTGCATCATAATCATGAGACGTTTCAAAATAGCTTTCAAAATTATACGTTGCACCCATCCCAGGCAAAATTCTAAAAATTCCACCGCCCGAATTATTTATCAGAATAATTCTAAAATTGGATTTAATGTACTTATTCCATAAACCATTACTATCGTAGAAAAAACTTAAATCGCCCGTAATAAATAATGTTGGCTCTTCAGAATATATGGAAGCACCAATTGCTGTAGATGTACTACCATCTATTCCGCTAGTACCTCTATTACAAAACACTTTTAGCGTTGGATTTAAATTAAATAATTGCGTATATCTTACAGTAGAACTGTTTGCCAATTGTAACTGATAATTATCCGGAATGGCTTTCAGTACAAAGTTAAATGCAGCCATGTCTGAAAAGGAAACCTCTTTTAAATATTCTTCTCTCTTTTGAATATACGCATCACGTATTGGTGACCAAAATGGATAATAATGGCTTTCTTGCTCTTCTAAAGCATTTAAAAAGTCAGGAAAAAACTCATTTGGACTTATTTTAAAATGATGTGTTAAACAAAAAAATGTATCCCTAGCTTTTTTAGCACCTATATGCCAATGGTGTTTTGGCTTGTGTTTTCTTAAAAATGATTTTATTTTTTTCGATACAATTAATCCTCCAAAAGTTAAAAGAATATCTGGTTGCAATGCTTTCGAAAGAGCTTCCGTATCTTCTCCTTTTTCTATAGGAACTAGAATACTATCAATACTTGAGAAAAAGTTTGGATGATGAATATTAGAAGTTGTTTCTGTAAAAACTAAGACCGATTTATCTTCTGCCAACTCATCTAAAAACTGCTGTTCTATTGTATTAGGTGGATTTACACCTACCAAAACAATTTTCTTTTTTGAAGTATTCCAAATAGTAGAAAAATCGTTTATATCAATTTTAGGTTGTTCTTGCTCATCATCTATTTCCATTCCAAAAGGAACAACCGGAGCCTGTGCTATTTTAGCATACAGAGGCTCTTCAAAAGGCACATTTATATGCACTGGCAAACTCTCTGTACTCGCAAAACATAATGCCTTATGCAATTCCGAGTCATTGTGTGCCTGAATAGTACTTTGCTTATCTTTTATAGTATCCTCTTCTAAATTAATATCCACAACAAAATGCTTTATGGTATTTGTTGCATGCGTAACATCTTGTTTTAAGTTTGCAGAATACCCTATATGGTTTTGAAAAACATTCCTTTGGTTTATTGTTTGTCCGTCTCCAATATCAAGTTTATACTCTGGTCTGTCCGCAGAGATAACCACCAACGGAATAGCGCTATAAAAAGCTTCTGCTATTGCAGGATAGTAATTTAACAATGCACTACCCGAAGTACAAATAACCGCCACAGGTTCGTTTATTTGCTGCGCAATACCCAATGCAAAAAAAGCAGCGCAACGTTCATCTACAATACTAAAACAGCTAAAAAAAGAATCCTCAGAAAAACCAATAATCAATGGTGCATTCCTAGAACCAGGTGAAATAACAATGTTTTTTATCCCATTAGATTTACAATGGTGAACAATAGAATAAGCAGATGGTATATTAGAATATTTCATTCCTGTAAAAATACAAAAGACCTATTTTTAAAACTACAATTTAGGGCAAAATCAATTAGAAAAATAAACAACAACTACCTAACGGTATTATCTATGCTTCTGAAAAAATAACCTGTAACAATGTAACACTTTTATCTATAGTTTCCGTCCACTCTTTCTCGGGGTCAGAGTCCTTCGTTATTCCTCCACCTACATAAACAGTAGCGGTATCCTCTTGTAATTTCATACAACGAAGATTTACAAAAAGGGAAGTTTTAATTTTTATACTTCTATAGGCTTTGTTTTCCTGATTTCGAGAAGAAGTTGTTCTATCTCTTTCTTCCTTAAAATTAAGCTCTCCTAAAAAACCAGTATAATACTCTCTATTGTAGTTTTCATTTTTATGAATGAATGAATTGGCAACCGATTTAGGCAAACCACAAACCGCGGGAGTTGGGTGTAAAAGGTCTACAATACTCTTTAGTCCATCGTTTTGCATTCTACCAGAAATAGAAGTTCTTAAATGCCAAAGACTCCCTGCTTTTACAGAGGTTGTTTCAGAAATTCGCAAAGGAGAAGCCTTTTCTTCCAATGCACTTTTTATATACTGGGTAACCATTCCTTGCTCTTCTATCTCTTTAGCACCCCAAACAGGATCTTCATTAGCAACAACAGCTTGTGTACCCGCTAAAGACATTGTAGTAATACGATTATTCTCTGTTTTCAATAACACTTCTGGTGTAGCACCTAACCAAATCCCTACTTTTGGATGGTACCATAAATAACAAAATGCATTCTTATACAATGCCAATAATTCTTGAAATAATTGAAGGGATGACTTTTTATTAGCAACCTCAATTTTTCTAGAAAGCACCACTTTTTTTAAATTCCCCTTATTAATTTTGGCAATTCCTTCTTTCACTAAATTTATATGAACAGCTTTATACCCATCCAACTCCTTTGGTAATTTAGAGGGAACAAAGTTTGAAACATTCTCATAAACATATTCGGCTTTAAAAACGACATCTAATTCCATTAGCACCGTTAATTCATCGGAATTATAAGGAGCAAAAACAAATCCTACTTCAGAGAAGTCCTTTACATGATTAAGGGCATCATCATTTTGAAAAATAGCAGTTACAGAACTTTCATTCGGTTTTCTATAAACAACAAAGGGAAGTTTTTTTTCTTGCTGATTTTCAATCTTTTTAAGGAAACTTTTAAACATATTATTTTTTAGGTAAACACATAGTCGTAAGTTTACAAACAGAAATTAAATTACCATCGCCATCTGTAATTTTAATATCCCATAATTGCGTTGTTCTTCCTTTATGAACGATAACCGCTTTGGCATAAACAAAACCATCTTTAATACTTTTAACATGGTTTGCAGATATTTCTAATCCACGAACAATAACTTCGTCTGTATTTAAAAAAATATACGAAGCAGCGCTTCCTATACTCTCTGCCAAGGCAACGGTAGCACCACCATGCAAAACACCATCTGGCTGATGCACTTTTGGAGTCACAGGCATTCTACCCACTAAAAAACTCTCCCCAACATCTACATAAGTAATATCTAATGTTTCCATTAAAGTGTTCTTAGAACTTTCATTACAAATTTTTAAGATTTTTTCTTGATATTCGTTCATGGGTCTTTTTTTTGTAAAATTAAGAATTCCATCTAAAATAGCGGCTATTGGTTTATATTTGATTTTCTATTACCCTGTTATGTAACATTTGAAAAAAAAAATAGAATGACTCAATATATTTTACAATTTCAAAATTTAGGGTCAAAAATCGTTACTAGAATGGACTTTAATTCGGAAAAACCAGCGACGGAATTTATCGAATTATCAAAGCTTGACGGATATAAAATGTATCAATATATTCAAAGTGATTTTACATACATTATGCCTATTGAAGAATTGGAGCAAGAAAAAATTCATTTTGAAAAATTATATCGTAAAAAAAAGACTGTAACAGATTAATTATGTCGAGTAAGCATTTCTATTATCCATATCAATATGGCAGTTACTTATATATATTCACAAAAAAAGATTTGAACAAAAATAATTTTGAAAATTGGTTGAATATGGAATTTCCAAACCGGTATGGAAATATTGACGAAACGTTTGCTGGTTTTAAAAATCTAATGTCTGAAGAAGATTTTTTAATTGCAACAAACCACGATTTACAACATCAATTTGATGTGATAGGAAAAAAGAACAAAATTGACCAAATAATTTCTAAATTTAAAAATGTGGATTTAAACAAATTTGAATTGGAAAATCATGAGGAAACACGCTGGTAAAGAAAGCGTTGCGCACTAAAGTTCTTAAAAGACAATTAGTAAAATTTAAATCAAAAGTTTGTACTTATTTATAAAGTTCCAGCGAATTTTTAATTTGGCTTTTAAAATGAAAAGATAAAATAAAATTAGCTAAATGCTTAATCAAAAATTAGTACTTTTAAAATACAGTACATTTCATACACAAAACGTTATATAAAATAAAAAAAAACTTGGAACATTACTTTCATGTCGATTATAAATTCACTCACTGCTTAGAATTAGAAAATAGTGAATCTCCAAATGTTGATGAATTACAAGGGGAAATATTTTATAATGATTATGAAAATGATTCTGTCAAAATTGGTAATATTGAACTTCATTTATATAATTACGCATTTTTTGATTACGGGTTTAACTTGTATCAGGCATTCGATAGATCAATGAACACAATCAATCTGGGAAATGCAATACTTGATTATGAAACAGGAGAGTTAAAAGAAGAATTGGGAAATGAAATTGGATTGAGTTTTGACTCTAATATTCTAGTAATACAAGAGATCATACTACAACCACAATATCGAAATAAAGGCTATGGAAAAGAAATACTAAATGGAATCTAGACTTTTTTTAATGGCAAATGTGGATACATTGCCTTACAAAGCTACCCAAAACAACATGATATCAGCATAAAGGAAACAGACAGGTTTAACGAATTTGGATTAGAGCAACTAAACAATAATTATAAATTTTCTCAAGCCAAACTTGATTCTTTTTATAGCAAATGTGGCTTTCATAAAATTTTATTTAATCAAGAAAGTTATTTCATAAAAAACATCAACCCAATGTAAATATTTTACATAATACGGTCCATAAAACATAATCTAGTGAGATCTAAATCAAAGGCGAACAATTATTTACAAGAACCGCCAAATTTTTAAACATAATTTTTAAGAATTCTAAGTCTAAACAAGATATATAAATTCGGTTCTATGTTTAACCGAAAACAGTACTTTTTTTACACGCTCATACACAAACCATTCCCAACCCCACAAGCTAAAATACACCAAACTATGAAAGACAGAATTATAAATTGGAATGTAGACCCAGAAATTTTCACGATTATGGATACCTTTCCAATAAGATACTATGGGCTTTTTTGGGCTTTGGGACTTGGTTTGGGCTACTTAGTCATGAAAAAGATGTATCAAAAAGAAAAAATTCCTTTGGAAAATCTAGAACAGCTATCGATGTACATATTCATTGGTGCATTTTTAGGAGCGAGACTTGGACATTGTCTTTTTTACCAACCTGACTATTTTTTACAGAATCCCTTAGAAATATTGTTACCTATAACAAAAATTAATGGCGCTTATCAGTTTAGCGGGTTTCAAGGACTAGCAAGCCATGGAGGAGTAATCGCCATAATAATCAGCATCCTTGTTTACGCCAGAAAAACCAAAACCAATTTATTATGGGTAATGGACAGAGTTGCAATTGGATCAACAGTTACAGCTGCTTTTATAAGACTTGGGAATTTAATGAACTCAGAAATTTACGGGAAACCAACAAATGGAAATTGGGGCTTTGTTTTTGAACGTGATGACCTAATTCCAAGACACCCAACACAACTCTATGAGGCAATTTCATATCTTCTTATATTTGGACTATTACTATTACTCTATAAAAAGAGAGTTAAAGAAAAATCTAACGGACTGATTTTAGGTGTGTTTTTGGTTTTGTTTTTTTCGGCAAGATTTTTAATTGAATTTCTTAAAGAAAATCAAGTCGGATTTGAAGATTCAATGACCATTAATATGGGACAAATTTTAAGTATTCCATTTATAATTTTGGGGTTTGCCTTAATTTATTGGAAGAAAAACCTGTGGGCAACAAAGGTTATAGAAAATAGGGCGTAAAGCGATTATGGTGTGAATTATCTGCCTTAACAAACCTCCTTATTATTTTTTCTTTACACTACCCCACCAAAAGTTAAATTCCACTAAGTAAATAACCACATGCAACCAATAGAAAAACAAGTCACCTACACCATACAGAACTCCTATTCTACTCTAAATAAACTAACACCAAATACTAAAAGGGTTTGGATTGTCTGTCACGGAATTGGTTATCTAAGTCGCTATTTTTTAAAATATTTTAACGAATTAGCAACTGAAGAAAATTATATAATTGCACCACAAGCACAGGCCAAATTTTATCTAGACAAAAAGTACAAACATGTTGGTGCTAGTTGGCTAACCAAAGAAAATACAAAAGCAGAAATAAAAAATGTAATTGACTATTTAGACGCTGTAATTGAAGAAGAAAATATTCCTAAGAAGTGTGAACTAATTATTTTTGGGTATTCGCAAGGTGTATCTATTGTTAGTCGTTGGCTTGCGCACCGTAAAATTAAATGCAACCAATTAATTCTCTATGCAGGTGGATTACCAAATGAATTAACATCTAATTATTTTTCTTTTTTAAATAAAAACAATACAAAAATAACAGTTATTATTGGAGATAAGGACGAGTACCTTACTCCCGAAAGATTACAAATAGAACAAAAAAAGATTAACACCTTATTTCACGGAAAAGCAAAACATATAGTTTTTGATGGAGGACATGAAGTAAAAAAAGAAATTATTAATGCATTATAGACTTATCTAAAACTGCATTATTGTAATAAAAAAATAATCTAACAGTTTAAAATAACAACTCTACTCCGCTTCTATCGGATAATATTTTATTTTTCTAGTAGTAAACGTATTGTTTGGGGTTATAATTTGTTTGATCCAATTCCCATTTTCTCCATTATCATACTGATAAATGTAATTCTTAACCTCTTCCTCTTTCTGTACTGCTTTAATCCTTTCCTCAGCAAGCATACCCTGCTTATTATATTTGTAGTTAACACTAGTCTTTATAGCAAACTGCCTAGCTATACTATCGTATTCAAATTTATTTTCTGAAATTAATTTTGCATCCGGACTAAAAACCTCTTCTAATGCAGTACTTGGTTTTCCTTCTAAAAATTTCTTTGTTAGTCGAGTAATTTGAACCTTTTTATCTTTTGTTTTTCTTTCAGATTTCCGAATAGATTTTTGAATAATCTCGTCTAAAAAATATGTAATGGTAGATTCTCCTTTGTAATTGGCATACTCTACTCTAGTACCATCTATACCTTCGTTATTTGTTCTTTTAATATTTACAAGTTTGTTATTGGCATCGTATTGATACTCGTATTGCTCTAAAAGCTCTTTGTTGTATGAAATAATTTTTTCGGTAACCATTCGGTTGTCAGTCGTATCTATCGTATAAAAATTGGCTATTGAAGTGCTTCTGTCAAATTTATCGCCACGATAATTCTCTACTCTTTTTTCTAGCAATTCTTTATTCTGATATTTATAATAAGTAATATCATAATCTAAATCATTATAGCGTGTAATAGATTTTATAAGCAATCCTTCTTCATTAAAATCGTATTCTTCCTTACCATAGTTTGTAATAACAATACAGGATTTTACATTACCTACTAAATCAAAATCTTCTAGGGAAAAAACTCTAGATTCCTGGGATACAGATACACTAGTTGAAAACAAAAAAACAACTGCAAGAAATACTTGTGAAGAAATTATGGCGTATATTTTTTTCATACCTCTAAATTAGTGGTTATTATTTTCTAATAAAAACAAAACATATGCCAAATAAAAAAGGACGGTAAATTACCGTCCTTTCCTGCCTTATAAAATCAATTTAAATTGATTATTTCACTTCTTCAAAGTCTACGTCTTCTACGTTGTCTTCTACTTTTGCCTCTGCTGTATCTGCACCAGGAGCCTCTGCACCACCTTGTTGTGCTTCAGCTTGTGCTTTATACATCTCTTCAGAAGCAACTTTCCACGCTTCATTAATTTTATCCAAAGCAGGAGAAATAACAGCCAAGTCTTTACTTTCGTAAGCTTTCTTTAATTCTTCTAAAGCTTCTTCAATAGGCTTTTTCTTATCCTCTGATAATTTATCACCAAATTCTGTCAGTTGTTTTTCCGTTTGGAAAATCATGCCATCCGCTTCATTCAGTTTATCTGCAGTTTCTTTTGCAATTTTATCCGATTCTGCATTCGCTTCAGCTTCAGCTTTCATATTTTTAATTTCTTCCTCTGTTAATCCAGAAGAAGCTTCAATACGAATATCTTGTGATTTATTAGTAGCTTTATCCGTAGCAGAAACCTTAATAATTCCGTTAGCATCAATATCAAAAGTAACTTCAATCTGTGGTGTACCTCTTTGTGCTGGTGGAATTCCATCTAAATGAAAACGTCCAATAGTATTATTATCCGTAGCCATTGGTCTTTCTCCTTGTAGTACATGAATTTCTACAGAAGGCTGATTATCAGCTGCAGTTGAGAATACCTGTGATTTTTTAGTAGGAATAGTTGTATTAGCTTCAATTAACTTTGTTAATACGCCACCCATAGTTTCGATACCCAAAGATAAAGGTGTAACATCTAATAACAATACATCTTTAACATCTCCGGTTAAAACACCACCTTGAATCGCTGCACCAACGGCAACAACTTCATCAGGGTTAACACCTTTAGAAGGTTTCTTTCCAAAGAACTTCTCTACTGCTTCTTGTACAGCAGGAATTCTTGTAGAACCACCAACTAAGATAATTTCATCAATATCGCTTTTAGACAAACCAGCAGCTTTTAATGCAGTCGCACAAGGGGCTATTGTTCTTTTAACTAAATCGTCTATAAGTTGCTCAAACTTAGATCTAGAAAGTGAACGTACCAAATGCTTAGGTCCAGAAGCTGTAGCAGTAACATATGGCAAGTTAATTTCTGTTTGTGCAGAAGCAGAAAGTTCAATTTTAGCTTTCTCTGCAGCCTCTCTTAAACGTTGTAATGCCATAGCATCATCACGTAAATCTATTCCTTCTTCAGATTTAAACTCTTCAGCTAACCAATCTATTATTTCTTGATCTACATCATCACCACCTAAGTGAGTATCTCCATCTGTAGCCAATACTTCAAAAACACCGTCTCCTAATTCTAATACAGAAACATCATGTGTTCCTCCACCAAAATCAAAAACAACTATCTTCTGATCTACATCTTTTTTATCCATCCCATAAGCCAAAGAAGCAGCGGTTGGCTCATTAATAATACGTTCTACTGTAAGTCCAGCAATTTCACCAGCTTCTTTCGTTGCTTGCCTTTGCGCATCATTAAAATAAGCAGGAACTGTAATTACAGCTCTTGTTACTGCCTGTCCTAAATAATCTTCTGCAGTTTTCTTCATTTTCTGAAGAATCATAGCAGACAGCTCTTGAGGAGAGTATAAACGTCCGTCTATATCTACTCTTGGCGTGTCATTATCCCCTTTAACTACGTTATAAGGAACTCTTTTCACCTCTTTAGAAGACTCCGAGAATTTGTTTCCCATAAAACGTTTAATAGAATATATGGTTTTTTCAGGATTAGTAACCGCCTGCCTTTTAGCTGGGTCACCTACCTTAATTTCACCGCCTTCAACAAATGCGATAACAGAAGGTGTAGTTCTTTTTCCTTCAGCATTTGGAATTACAACAGGCTCATTCCCTTCCATCACGGAAACACAAGAATTTGTTGTTCCCAAATCAATACCAATAATCTTACTCATACTTATATATTTACTTTATGTTGAAAATTCAATTTTATTTCACTCTAGCTAAGTCAATGATTGTGCCACGGAAAAAAAGATGACAAGCTGTCATATTTAACAATGCTATTTAGAACGGTTTTTAACAAATAATTAGGAGCACGTTAAATAAAAGATAAATAATTTCACCCAAAATTAAAAAACAAAAACAATTGAAAACCAGCCTATATACCTTCCTATTCCTATTCTCTGCTATTACCATTGCTCAAGAGAACGGTACAAAGAAAAGCTTAACTGCAAGTCGTGTAACCAAAGCACCTAAAATTGATGGTATACTTGATGAACTAGTATGGAAAAATGCAGAATCTGCAGCAAACTTTTTAATGTTTAGACCAGATAGAGGCATAAAAGAAAGAAAAAATAAAAAAACCGTTGTAAAAGTTCTTTATGACGATCAAGCCATTTATTTTGGTGTTTATTTATATGATGACAATCCGCAAGGAATGGCCATGCAATTTGGTGGTCGTGATGAAGTTGGACAAGTAGATTATTTTCAGGTAAGCATAAACCCAAATAACGATGGGCAAAATGATACTGATTTCTTAGTTATGTCTACCGGAGCACAAGCAGATGCAAAGGCAAAAACATCTGGAAGACGATCCTTTGGAAAAGATTATAGTTGGAGTGCCGTTTGGGAAAGTAACATATCAATAGTTGACGATGGATGGATTGTTGAAATAAGAATACCTTATTCTGCTTTACGGTTCTCAAACACCAACATACAAACCTGGGGAATTAATTTTCAACGAAAAATGAATAAAGAGAATGAAGAATATTCTTGGAATTTTATTGACACAAACAAAGGGAAAATTCCACAATACGCTGGAACATTATTAGGCATAGAAAATATTGAACCACCTACCCGATTAAGTTTTTCTCCTTACGCCTCTGCCACTTCTACCTCTTTTGATGGTTCTAATGAAATTAATGCAAGTATCGGAATGGATTTAAAATATGGTATAAATGAAAGTTTCACCTTAGATGCCACATTAATACCAGATTTTGGACAAACTGCTTTTGATGATCAAATTCTAAACCTCGGTCCTTTTGAACAACGCTATACCGAAAAACGTGCCTTTTTTACAGAAGGAACAGAATTATTTGAAAAAGGCGGTATATTCTACTCTAGAAGGGTTGGTAATAGAGCTGTAGGGTACAGAAACGCAAGTGATAACTTAACAGAAAATGAAACGGTAATAGAAAACCCTACAAAAGTAAATCTTATTAACGCACTTAAAGTTTCTGGGCGAACAAAAAAAGGATTAGGTATTGGTATCTTTAATGCCATTACGGAAAAAACATATGCCACCATAAAAGATTCGGAAACAGAAGAAACAAGAAAAGTGCTAACAGAGCCATTTGCTAACTATAATGTCTTTGTTTTAGACCAACAATTCAATGGAAACTCTTCTGTTAGTATTGTAAATACAAATGTAACCAGAGATGGTTCCTTCCGAAATGCCAATACAACAGCGTTATTGTTTAATTTGTCAGACAAAGGAAATAAATTCAATATTTCTGGTAGCTACAAGCTAAGTAATGTATTCGAAAATGAAGAAAACACCAAAGGCTACTCCGCTTTTTTAAGTCTTGGAAAAACCTCTGGAAATTGGCGATACAGTCTAGTTCATTTTAGAAACAATGACACTTATGACATTAGAGATTTAGGTTTTCAACGTTCTAATAATAAAGCCAATTATTTTTCAAGAGTCTCGTATCAGATTTTAAAGCCTACAAAATTATTTAACAGATATAGAATAAGCTTTAAGAGCGAACTAAAACACCAAACTACACCAGAAATGTACACTGGAAACGAGTTTGAGTTAGATGCATTCTTTAGCACCGTCAACAAAACTGCCTTTAGTATTTCTATAGAAACAGGTTTTGGTGATCAATTAGATGTTTACGAACCAAGAGTAGCTGGACGTTATTTTAGACAGAATTCTGCCACCGAATTAAGTGGTTTCATATCTACCGATTATAGAAAAAAACTAGCATTTGATATACGAGGGGCTTATGCAAAACGAAGCAATACAGACAATGTAGAGTTTGCTATTAATTTTTCACCCCGCTATAGAATCTCGGATAAATTTGAAATTGTTTACAAAGCAGAACTAGAAAGAACTTTTAACGAAAAAGGAAGAGTAACACAATTAGATGATGAGACCATTATTTTTGGAAATAGAGACAAAAAGCAATTTACAAATTCATTAGCAGGAAAATATAGCTTTAATACAAAGTCTTCATTATCTCTTTCTTTTAGACACTATTGGTCACCAGTAACTTATGATGCTGATTATCTTTCTTTAAATGACAATGGAACATTAGACGCTAATAATTATAAGGAGAATAACAATATTAATTATAACATCTGGAATCTAGATTTTAATTACGCATGGCAATTTGCTCCAGGGAGTCAGCTTATAGCTCTGTATAGAAACACATTATTTAATAAAAATGATTTATCCCAATTAGATTATTCTAATAATTTGGAAGACTTGTTTAAGGAACCTTTACAGCATATATTTTCTTTAAAAATGATTTATTATATTGATTATAATAACATTAAAAATGTATTCACTGCAAGATCATAAAGTAGTCTAATACTATTAATAAGTATTAGTTAGCGCAACCCTATTGTAATTTGTAATTTTTCTTCTAACAACTGCACACTAACACCTATATTTGCACCAACTAAATCGATTTCGTAAATGGAGTGCATAAGTGTTTTTGACATGCTTAAAATAGGAGTTGGCCCTTCTAGTTCTCATACTTTGGGACCTTGGAAGGCTGCTACAAAGTGGATTAGCAAATTGCAAGAAACTAACAATTTTAATAAGGTTACTTCTATTGAAATAAAGCTTTATGGTTCGCTTTCTCTTACAGGAAAAGGGCATGCTACAGATTATGCTGTAATGCTAGGGCTTTCAGGGACAGACCCAGAGTATATTCCTATTGCCGATATTGATAGTATTATAACTACAATAAAAGAATGTAAAGAAATTAATTTCAACGGAGAATTACTAGTGCCTTTCGATATTCAAAAGGACATTGTTTTTCTAAAAGAGTTTTTACCTTTTCATGCAAACGGTTTAACTTTTGAAGCCACGTTAGAATCTGGAAATAAAGTTAGCGAAACCTATTATTCAATTGGTGGTGGGTTTGTAATTCAGGAAGAAAGAATTAATGCCAAACGGAATATAGAAACATTTAAAACTTTTCCTTTTCCGATAACAAAAGGCGCTGAACTCTTGGACTATTGTGAACAAGAAAATAAGTCGATCTCAGAAATAGTTTTAAAAAATGAGATAACCCTAAGGGATGAAAAAGAAATAGATCAGGAATTTAAAAGGATTTGGGATACCATGCTCGAATGTATGTATATTGGCTGTCATACAGAAGGCCACCTACCTGGTGGATTAAATGTAAAGAGACGCGCCTATAGTATATGTAAGGGTTTAAATGGAAATCATCCTAATTCTACACCTCAAGAATGGCTAGAAGAAATACGAGAAACAGAAGTCAAATTTCGTCAAATTCTAAAATGGGTAAGTTGCTTTGCGCTTAGTGTAAACGAAGTAAATGCAGCTTTAGGTCGTGTAGTAACAGCGCCTACAAACGGAAGCGCGGGAGTTATTCCATCAGTTTTAATGTACTATTTAGTAATAGAAAACCATGATGCAACCTTTGAACATGTTAAAAAGTTCTTACTAGTAGCAGGAGAAATAGGGAGTATCTTTAAAAAAGGAGCTACAATTTCAGCGGCAATGGGTGGTTGTCAGGCAGAAATTGGTGTTTCTTCTGCTATGGCGGCAGGTGCACTTACAGAATTACTAGGAGGCTCTCCCGGACAAGTATTAATGGCAGCCGAAATAGCTATGGAACATCATTTAGGACTAACCTGTGATCCGATAGGTGGTTTGGTACAAATACCTTGTATAGAACGAAATTCCATGGGTGCTATAAAAGCGATAAACGCTGCGGAATTAGCCTTAGAATCCGACCCTAAAAATGCAAAAGTACCATTAGACAAAGTGGTAAATACCATGTGGGAAACAGCAAAGGATATGAACTCAAAATATAAAGAAACATCGGAAGGTGGTCTTGCTGTTGGTGTTTTCTTAAGCGATTGTTAGGCTTTAATATGTAATAACCATAAGGTATTTGCCATTGTTAGATGCAATGAAAATAATTTTATTTTATTCATGACACCCCTCTTTACGTCTGGTATCAATTAAATAAATAATTTTCCAATTCTCTTTCTCTTTAAATAATTGAAAAGAATTCACGCCACAGTGGCTAAAGGCACCTTTATACCAAAATTCGTATGGTGTCCAAGCATTTGCCATTTGCCCGTCAATTTTAATAGTAAAAGATGAAATTTTCTCCTCAAAATGAATAGAATCTGGTATACTAACAATTCCCTTCATAAACTGGCTAAAAATTTCATTTCTAACATAAGAACTTCCATCTTTATTTTTCGCTATAGTCTGTGCAATAACACCATTACTAATGGTACTTTTTATTTTTAAAGAATCTTTCTGGTGGAATCCTTCAAAAAACAATTCAATTGTTTCTTGTATTGCTTTTTCCTCTTCCGTCTGCGCATTTACAGAAATAGAAATTACCAACAATACAAATAAGAATAAATGCTTCATTATCTTTAATTTATACGATTATTATTCTAATATAAAATAAAAAAGTAGCTTAGAGCATGTATTCAATAAACTAATTAGACAAAATCCCTTACTTTTAACCCCTATAATAAAATTAAAATGTCAGTCGCAAAAAAAGAATACAAAAGAGTAACAGTAAAATCTCTCGTAGAAATGAAAAAACATGGTGAAAAAATTTCCATGTTAACCGCATACGATTATTCTATGGCAAAGATTGTAGATGCCGCTAATGTAGATGTTATACTTGTGGGAGATTCTGCCAGTAATGTTATGGCAGGACATGAAACGACTTTACCTATTACTTTAGATCAGATGATTTACCATGCTTCTTCTGTAATTAGAGCTGTTAAAAGAGCTTTGGTTGTAGTGGATATTCCTTTCGGAAGCTACCAAAGTGATTCTAAAGAAGCTTTAAGGTCTGCTATTCGCATAATGAAAGAAAGTGGCGGACATGCTGTAAAGGTTGAAGGAGGAATAGAAATTGAGGATTCTGTAAAAAGAATTATAAATGCTGGAATTCCTGTTATGGGCCATTTAGGATTAACTCCACAGTCTATTTATAAATTTGGAACCTATACCGTAAGAGCCAAAGAAGAGGAAGAGGCAGATAAACTAAAAGAAGATGCTTTAATGCTCGAGAAAGTAGGATGCTTTGCTCTTGTCTTAGAAAAAATTCCTGCGCAATTAGCAAAAGAAGTAGCCGATAGTGTAAATATTCCGGTAATTGGAATTGGTGCTGGTAATGGTGTAGACGGACAAGTACTTGTAGTTCATGATTTATTAGGAATTACTCAAGGGTTTAACCCTAGATTTTTAAGAAGGTATATGAATCTTTATGAAGAAATGGGCAATGCTATTTCTAACTACGTAACCGATGTTAAAAGTAAAGATTTCCCTAATGAAGAGGAGCAATATTAATACTTTTCCATTTTATGAAAATGACTTCTCTCTTAAAAAAAACTTCTCTTATTGCCCTTATTTTGGTAAATGTTGGCTGTGATCAGTTTTCAAAAATTATTGTACGAAAACATATATTATCTCATGACTATATAGATCTCTTTAATAATAATTTCATTCTAACAAATGTAGAAAACACAGGTGCTATGTTAGGGTTTGGTAAAGATTTTGCTCCTATACTAAAAATTATCTTTTTACAAGTACTACCTGTAATAGTACTGCTATTTATTCTCTATAGAATTTTAACAAAAAAGGATTTAAATAAATGGTTAACCATTGCTTTTGCCTTTGTTATAGGGGGAGGAATAAGTAATTTAATAGATCGAATTGCTTATGGTTCTGTAACCGATTTTTTTCAAATTAAATTCGGAGTTTTGAAAACAGGAATTTTTAATATGGCAGATGTTTCTGTAACTACAGGAGCCATATTAATTTTCATTCTTAGCGTCCGACACAAAAATCTAAATTTTTAGTGGACACTAAAATACGATCAACAGCTACAAATCTTCAAATATTACATGAAGACAATCATCTTATCATTATAAACAAAAGGCCAGGTGATATTGTACAAGGAGATAAAACAGGAGATATGCCTTTAAACGAGGTTGTTAAACTCTATATTAAAGAAAAATATAAAAAACCAGGCAATGTATATTTAGGCGTTCCACATCGTTTAGACAGACCAACATCCGGAATTGTTATTTTCTCCAAAACATCTAAGGCATTACCAAGGTTGAATAAACTATTTGCAGAAAAAGAAGCAAAAAAAACCTATTGGGCGATTGTAAAAAACAAACCAAGAGAACAAAAAGAAACGCTAATTAATTGGTTGGTCAGAAACAATAAACAAAATAAATCGTACGCACACACCAAGGAAGTTCCAAATAGTAAAAAAGCAATTTTAGAATATATTATTTGTAAAAAGCTAACGAATTATTTTCTTTTAGAAATTGATTTAAAAACAGGAAGACACCATCAAATTAGGGCACAATTAACAAAAATAAATTGCCCAATAAAAGGCGATTTAAAATATGGCTTTGACCGAAGCAACAAAGATGGTAGCATTCATTTGCATGCTAGAAAACTATCTTTTATACATCCCATAAAAAAAGAAATGCTTCATATTGTAGCTCCTCCTCCACTAGATCCAATATGGAATGCATGTTTGTAGCATTTTCATTACTTTTATAAAAAAACACTAACCATGTTAAAAAAAACAACGTACCTCCTAGCCTTAGTATTACTAACTTCCTGTGGAAGTTATAATTCTATAGATAGTTTTTATGAAGCACATAAAAATGACAACCATGTTACTGCAGTAAGGGTACCCAGATTTATGTTATCCCTTGTTAGTAGTATCTCTCCTGAAATGAAAAGCCTAATTGGCAATACCCGAGATTTAAGGTATATGCAATTCCCTAGTAATACTACAGAAAAAGCACAGTTCCTAAACCAACAAATGAACTCACTAACTGGAAGTTCGTTTATAGAAGTTTTTAGAAAAAATAACAATCTAAAAAGAAATATCGTAGCTATTAGAGAACGAAGAAACACCGTTAAAGAAATAATTATCTACAATAACAATTCTACAAATGGCTCTTTTCTTTATTTTAATGGGAATTTCGACCCTGTTAAAGTTCGTGAAATGGCAAAAAATAACAAGTTTGAAAAATTATCTAACAATCTAATACAACAATTTAACATGCAGCCAAAACAAACTATTATCGAGTAAGTCCGGCTGCTTTTTCTTTTATTATTTGTGCCACAGGCTTATTTTGCAAGTGACTTTCTAACCAAGAAATAATATCTAAATATAAAAATGCCCGTTTTTCATACGGATGATTTTCATACTTCTTTAATTCATTATATAATTTCTGAAATTCATTCTTTAATTCGTGCGGATAAATATTCCCCAAACCTCTTAAAAACTTAATCATTTCTTTTTGAACAGCGTGTAAATCATTCATCTTTAAAAGAAATTTATAAGTGCTTTTTAATTGCACTTCCAGATGGTAATCCATTCCAGCTTCGTAATGTGCAACCAAGCTTAAAACTCTGGAAAAACACATTAAATCCTCTCGCATTTTAAGGTTCTTATTCGTGATAATTTTTTTCAAATAAAGAATACAGGTTTTATTATCTCCAATTCCAAAATACAGACAAGCAATTTTATAATACAGCAACATAATATGATGCTGATCTATACGGTCTTTATGCTTATTAATTCCATATTCGATTATTTTAACCAAATACAATCCTTTTTCAAAAGTGCCTTCTAAGAAATGGAGATTCAATTTATTAGAATTTGTGTATAAAAAAACTAGCGAAGAAATATTATCATTCTTAGGGAATTCATCTCTTTTCACCACTTCTTCCAAAGCTTCTAAAGTTTCCCTAAACTGAGAACTATAGCGAACATAAAACAACGATTCTAACAAATAATGGTTCCCTTTTAGGAAAAAGACAGGGTTTAGATAAATCATATCTTCATATTTATTAAATAACCCTACCCATTTCTTAGAATATTTGTAACAAGAAAGAAAATCCTGTGTTAAAAAGCTATACCATAAATGCGCTTTGTACAACCAAAGTTTTTCCCGAAAACCCAAATCTTTCATTTCAAATTCGGGCATTTGCTGGTCAAAATAATTCTTTACTTTTTGAAAATCCTCATCACTTCTAACATATCCCACTTTTAACATCATTCCATACAATTGCAAGGAAAGATTAGAAAGTTTACTTGTCATTACATTCTGAAAAGACAGTTCTTTTGCTTGTATAGCGAGTTCGTCTGCTCTATCAGGAATACTTCTGGTTATGTATTGCGTCTCAATAATTTTTTCTAACTCAACAATCTCATAAGCAATATTCTTCTCCTCATGATCAATGGCAACGGTTTTTACCTTGTCCAATATTTTAAGGCTTTGTTTATACAATCCTTTCTGATACAAAATAGTTGCAAAATCTAATTGCTCCCGTATTTGTACACGTATATTCTGGTTGACGGGATTCAAACGTAAACTCACGAGTATTTGTTTGTATAAATGAGCTTTAAGGTTAGAAAGTTGTGATTTTTTTACAATTCCACTAGAAAGAATAATTTTCTCATCATAATCTTTCATTTTATCTAACAAGTTGAATAATGCTAAAAATTTAGCCTCAGAATTCACCCCCAACCTTCCAACATACAGTTTAAATTGGCGTTTTTCTGACTTAGAAAGAGATCTAACCAATACAAACAAGGCATCTTTATGTGCATTTGTCATCGTAAAAAATATCGTTTAAATAATTGATTATAAGTAATTTACACTGTATAAAAACTAATCTAACATTGTAAATGACCAATAATGGTTTATACTATTACCTACACTACTTATATATTCGTGTAGGCTACCTAAAACTACACAAATATAATGAGTAAAGATATAGTACAAATTTTTGACACAACACTTAGAGATGGCGAACAAGTACCAGGGTGTAAATTAGACACTAAGCAAAAACTTGTTATTGCGGAGCGCTTAGATTTTCTAGGTGTTAACATTATAGAAGCAGGTTTTCCTATTTCTAGTCCGGGGGATTTTAATTCGGTCAGTGAAATAGCAAAATTGGTAAATAATGCAACCGTTTGTGGATTAACAAGAGCCGTAAAAAAGGATATTGAAGTTGCTGCTGAAGCCTTAAAACATGCAAAAAAACCAAGAATACATACAGGTATTGGCACTTCGGACTCCCATATAAAATACAAATTCAACTCTAACAGAGAGGCTATAATAGAACGAGCAGTAGAAGCAGTTAAATATGCAAAAACTTTTGTTGAAGATGTAGAGTTTTATGCAGAAGATGCTGGTAGAACAGACAATGATTTTCTAGCAAGAATTTGTGAAGAGGTAATAAAAGCAGGAGCTACAGTTTTGAATATTCCAGATACGACAGGTTATTGTCTTCCAGAAGAATACGGAGCTAAAATAAAATATTTAAAAGAAAATGTTACTGGTATTCATAAGGCAATTCTTTCTTGTCATTGTCACAATGATTTAGGTTTGGCAACAGCAAACTCAATTGCTGGTGTTGCTAATGGGGCAAGACAAATAGAATGTACTATAAATGGTATTGGGGAACGCGCAGGAAATACTTCCTTAGAAGAAGTTGTAATGATTCTTAGACAGCACCCAACACTCAACTTAGACACTAGTATAAACAGTAAACTATTATACGATACAAGTTTAATGGTTTCTCAAAAAATGGGAATGCCAGTACAACCAAATAAGGCAATTGTAGGATCAAATGCCTTTGCACACAGTTCTGGTATTCATCAGGATGGTGTAATAAAAAACAGAGAAACGTATGAGATTATGGATCCAGCAGATGTTGGGGTAACAGAATCTTCTATAATACTTACGGCAAGAAGTGGTAGAGCTGCATTAGCATACCGTGCAAAAAAAGTAGGTTATGAACTTACTAAATTGCAATTGGATGATGTATACCATGAATTTTTGAAATTTGCAGATCAAAAGAAAGAGGTCTTAAATGAAGATATACATGACATTATAATAGCAAGCAATATTAATATTGAAAGTGTAGCTTAATGATTTTAAAAATTGCATTATTACCCGGAGATGGTGTTGGTCCTGAAGTACTCACTCAAGCAGTAAAATGTCTGCAAGCAGTTGAAGAAACTTTTAACCACCACTTTATTTATACGGAGTCAGCAGTTGGCGCCATAGCTATAGATAAAACTGGTGAGCCATTACCAGAGGCAACCTTGGAAGCCTGTAAAAAATCGGATGCTGTTTTGTTTGGAGCAATCGGTGCACCAAAATATGATAATAATCCAGATGCAAAAGTAAGACCAGAACAAGGTCTTTTAAAGTTACGTAAAGAGCTAGGCCTCTTTAGCAATATTAGACCAGTAAAAGTTTTCCCAAAACTAATTAAAAATTCCCCTTTAAAAGAAGAAATTATAAAAGGTGTAGATTTCACTATATATAGAGAATTAACTGGCGGGATTTATTTTGGAGAAAAAAAATTAAACAAAGAGGGTACTGTAGCTTCGGATTTGTGTGAATATTCCGAAAAAGAAATAAGTCGTATTGCTCACTTAGCCTTTAAAGCAGCTAAAAGTAGAAGAAACAAATTGACACTAATAGACAAAGCAAATGTTTTAGAGTCTTCTAGGTTATGGCGAAAAGTGGTTACTAAAATTGGAGAAAGCTACCCAGAAGTATCTTTAGAATATTTGTTCGTAGACAATGCTGCGATGCAAATAATATTAAATCCACGTCAATTTGATGTTATTCTAACAGATAATTTATTTGGAGATATCATATCCGATGAAGCAAGTGTTATTGGTGGCTCTATAGGGTTATTGGCATCAGCATCTATTGGAGAAAAGTACGCCATGTTTGAGCCTATTCATGGTTCTTACCCGCAAGCAAAAGATGAAGATATAGCTAATCCTATAGCATCTATCCTCTCTGCTTCTCTATTATTAAAACACTTTGGTTTAGACGAAGAAGCGCGAGCAATAGAGATAGCAGTAGAAAAATCTCTAGACAGAAATATCGTTACACCAGATATTAGTCCAAGAACACCATATGGAACCAACCATGTTGGGGACTTTATCGCAGATAATATTGTAGATACAGACGATTATTTAAATCTGAATGATGAAAATATTGGGTTAGGAAAATCTACCATTATCTAATACAATTTTTTTGTTTTTACATTCTGATTTAAGTATTACTAGAAAACGCTTTAACAACAGATGTTCGTCAGGGTTTATCAACTAACTTATTTTTCGCTTTATAGCTTAATTTCTCCATTAATTTGGAGCAAGTAGTCTTTGTTTTATTTTTAATATAGTATTAGTTTTTTTAACTATTGTATTAATCCTATATTAGTGGATATGACAATCTCAACTAAAACACCTTTCTTACTATTTATATTCTATAGTTTTTTCTTTCTTGGCAACAGCCAAGAAACACGAAACGATTCGATTAATCTTTACCTTCAACAAATAGATTATTTAATAGCAAACAAGAATAATTATAAAGACGATTTTATTGATTACGAAGCACTTCTTTTAAAAAAAGAAAGAGTAAGAGGGTCTGAAAAAGTTAGAGTATTAATAAAATTGAGCAAATCTACTATGTTCGATTCTCTTGAAAACGCTACCAAGTTTAACGATGAAGCTTTACAAATAGCGCAAACCATATGGTATAAAGAAGGTATATTAAACGCAAAATACAATCAGGCTTATTTTCTTTTAATCAAAGGAAATTTTGATCAATCTATGAAATTGGCAGAAAAGATAGAACGTATTGATTATTACAATCAATTTCCTAAAATATATGCAAATGTTAACAATTTAAAATCCGATATATATACCGAAAGAGGTGAATTTGATTTAGCCTTAGAAACAGGTCTTAGATTATTAGATAGGGCTGAGAAATATACTAATGAATACCTTCTAATGAAGGCTTATGCCTCTTTATCTCATTATTATTTAAGAAAAGAAAATTATTCAAAATCACTCGATTATTGTCTTAAAGGTCTCCATTATAATATAAAATTCAGAAATTTTCAAAAATTTTATCCAAAAATTGATGAGATAGCTAGAATGTCTTCCAAATTAGGTAACACTGGTCTTGCCTTAGAGTTATATCATTTTATAGAGGAACTAGAGACAAAAATGTTCCCTCTTGGAGAATATATTAAGAGTAGTATTTATATGAATATGGCCGTTTTATACCTCGCCAGAAAAAACCCTAAGAGAGCTTCCAACTACATATCTAAATCTATAGCAATAAATTTAAAAAAAAACTACAAATTTAGAATACCAAGAGCCCTAACTGTACAGGCAGAAATCTATTTAAAAACAAAAGATACTGCCAAAGCTATTTCTTTTTATGAAAAAAGCTTTAAAGCTGCTGAGGACATAAATGCATTCGATGTTGTAAAATCTAACAGCTTCATCCTATCTAAGTTGTACAAAAACAGAAACAATACATCCAAAGCCTATGAGTATAATACGCTCTACGAAGCGGTACGTGATTCTCTTTTTGATAGTGAACATGAACAAAAAATAATAATTCTTGAAGCCAGAAGACAAATAAAAGAGGTTACCCATAAGAAAGAAATTCTTGAGCTTAAAAACAAAGCACAAAGAGCTGATTTAAACCTAATAGTAATAATACTGGCTTTTATCGTTGTCTTTGGTTTCTTTGTCACCTTTTCTTACATTGAAGTGAAAAGAAAAAATAAAATACTATACTATAAAACCATTGAGCTTGCAGTAATACAGTCGGAATCCCGAAAAAGACCTGCTCATATAGAAAATCCGGAGAATGTTTCTTTTATAGAAATCGATGTCGAGGAGACTGAAAAAACAACAAATTTAATTGATGATGATATAAAGAACATTATCCTTTCAAAATTGGAAAAACTAGAAAAGGATCACTTTTTCATTAGCTCAAGCTGTAGTTTACATCAGGTTGCTGAACAGTTAAAAACAAATCCAAAATACTTATCCCAAGTAATAAATCAAGAAAAGAAATCTAATTTTAACAACTATATAAATGGACTTCGAATAGATTTTCTGATAAACAAATTGCTAGAAGATAAAGATTTTAGAGACAACAAAATAAGCTATATAGCTGCATTCATAGGTTACAACAATGCGAATACTTTTAATACTGCCTTCAAAAAAAAGGAGGGCATACTTCCCTCCTATTTTATTAGTCAATTAATTCAGGAGAGCAAGGTTAATGCCTAAGCTTTCCCCATTCTTTATTTGGCTCTTTTCCTAAATAAAATACAATAGAACCTCCATTAGAAATTATATCGTGTGTTAGTATCGTTCCAGATGTTTCGACTCCGTTTATTTCAATTTTCTGAACGTAAACATTTTCTTTGCTTTGGTTAATCGCAGTAATAACCAATTCCTTATCATTGTCTAATCTTAAAACGGCTTTATCCACCATTGGACTTCCTATTGCATATTGATTAGAACCAGGTAGCACAGGGTAAAACCCTAGCGAACTAAAAATATACCAAGCAGAAATCTGCCCTGCATCATCATTTCCACATAGCCCATCTACTTCATTACTATACATTGTATCCATAATCATTCGAACTCTTTGTTGTGTTTTCCACGGACTATTTGTCCAGTTGTACAAATACGGAATATGATGTCCTGGTTCATTACCATGCACATAGTTTCCTATGATACCATCTCTGGTAATATCTTCATTTTTTTCAATAAGTTTATCGTCTATAGGTGTCGTGAAAATTTTATCCAAATAATCAGGAAACGTATCTTTTCCTCCCATCATAGAAATCATTTTATCAATATTTTGAGGAACATACAATCCATAATTCCAAGCGTTCCCTTCTATAAAGCCTTGTCCATGTGTATTCATTGGATCAAATTCTTTTCGCCAAGTACCATCTGAAAGCTTTGGACGCATATAATTTATCTCAGCATCAAATACATTTTCATAGTTTTCGGATCTTTTAAGGTAATACTTATAAGCTACAGTATCTTTAGCTTTGTTAGCAATTTGAGCAATACACCAGTCGTCATAAGAAAACTCAAGTGTTTTAGACACAGATGATGAACTTTTATCTTCTGGTACATATCCCAATTCCATATAACTGTCCAATCCATCAAAATAACTTAAGGTAGATGTATTCTTGGCTGCCTTAAGCACTCTATTCAAATCAACATCCATAGTACCTTTAGCTATTGCATCTGCAATAACCGAAACAGAATGATACCCAACCATACACCAATTCTCATTGGCATAATGACTCCAAACAGGCAACATTTTATGAACACTCTGGTCGTGATGTGCCAACATTGACTTTATCATATCATTATTACGTTTTGGTTGTGTAATATTGAATAAAGGATGTAATGCTCTATAGGTATCCCAAAGAGAGAATACCGTATAATTCGTAAATCCATCAGATTCATGAATATTTTGATCAAGTCCCCTATATTTACCATCCACATCTTCATATAAAATAGGGCCTAACATAGTATGGTACAAAGCGGTATAAAAGCTTTCTTTCTGCTCCAATGTTCTAGTTTCTACTATAATTTTGGAAAGTTCCTTATTCCATTTTGCTTGACTCTCTTTTTTTGTTTTTTCAAAATCCCAGTGGGGAATTTCAGATTTTAAATTTTTAAGAGCTCCTCGTGTACTTACAGATGATAATGCAAATTTTATTTTTATTTTCTCATTTTCCTTTGTTTCAAAATTAAAATAAGCTCTGATATTCTTTCCTGCCATTTCTGGAAAATTATGAGCTTCATCGAATCTTTTATAAAAACCATTATACTTGAATTTATCTTTTTTCTCATGCCCATAAGAACTAAATGGTTTTGAAAATTGCATTGCAAAAAATACTTTCCTCGTTCTCGCCCATCCGTTTGTTTGTCGATATCCAGTAACCAATGAATCGTTCTCTACACGTACAAATGTCCATACATTTTTATCATCATGATTATAAATACTAGACATAAGATCTAAAATAATATGAGAATCATCTGCCTTTGGAAAAGTGTATTGATGAAAACCTACACGTTCTGATGCCGTTAATTCCGCTACAATATTATAATCGTCTAGTTTAACTTTATAATATGCCGGCTCGGCATACTCGTTATCATGACTATATTGAGAATGGTATCCACTGGCAATATCATCTTTATTACCTGGCTCTAATTGCAACTTACCTGTAGTTGGCATTATTAAAAAATCGCCCAAATCAGAATGTCCAGTTCCACTAAAGTGCGTATGGCTAAAGCCAAAAATAGTAGTATCCTCATATTGGTATCCAGAACAGTACCTATAAGCTTCTGGGTTATATTTTCCGTTTACAAAATATGCTTCGTTATTTGTTTCTGGACTCAACTGTACCATACCGAATGGAACCGTTGGTCCTGGAAATGTATGCCCCATGTTTTTTGTTCCAACAAAAGGATTTACATACGGTATTAAATTTGGTATACTTTCAGGTGGATTAACTCCTACTTTTACAGATTTTTCTTCCTTGCAAGAAATAGCTATTACTAATAAAAAAAGAAAAACAATGGCACTATTATTTTTTAACAACCTCATAATAACTTATTACTATTTTAAATGTGTATAATTCCTAATCTATTGTTTTATTCTAAAGAACAAAAACCTTTACTTACAATATAAGCAACACCTCTATAACTAAGAGGAGTTGCTTACAAAAACTAACTTAAATAAAAATAATGCCATTTTAAACTCAACTAAAACTTGGCACAGCCGTTAAAGAAACTCAAATAATAAAACTCTCTAACATTTACTATCCGAAATATAATTTATTCCTTTAACACAACGCAGTCTGCATGCTAAAACTACTCTAAAATTCATGAATTTTTACTCCTTATTTTTCTATATGAAAATTCGTCCTCAATTAGGAATATCTATGTAATATTCATGTCTATTTAACCATTAATTATTCCAATAAACTTCACTTCCTTTGAAACTAAAAAATGCTTTCATCATCTTAATCTGTTTAAATTACACCTCATCATTATAGAAATAAAATAATCAAATTTTCGTCTTTGTTACAATCAATAGTCAAGGTGTAAAAAAGAGGTTTATCAATTTGACTTTGCCATTTTTACAGTCTTTACCATCTACTTTTGTTATAATTCTGAACCAACTTCATTACTTCAAACCATTCTTTTATTAAGTGAATAATAAAGCTTCTGCACATTATAAAAAAAGCCATGAAAATAGATTTACATCTATAATCATGACTTTTCTAACTAAACTTACAAATATTTACGCATAGAAAAAATGGTTGTTCTCTCTATTACGTAAAACGTTTTAATAATTAGGATCCTGTGTTAATGTTGGCTGTCCATCAATCATAGATCTATCAATAGCTTCAACAGGAATAGGATAAAACTCGTGTTTATTCTCTGTGAAAGATTTTCCTGACAAGTACTGTCTATAGGAAGATTCACTCTGTAAATAAGCATTAAGAACAGACGCTGAAGTTCCCCAACGTTGCAAGTCAAAGAATCTATGTCCCTCCATTGCAAATTCTATTCTTGTCTCAAACCTTACCGCTTTTCTTGCTTCATTTTTATCTGAAAAAGCTGTATCGTATGTATTAATAACATAATTAGCAGCATTTTGTCCGTCTACAATAGTAAAATCATTACGTGTAGCTCCTTCAATAACTTTAGGAACAAAACCAGCAGGATTAGCTGCTCTTGTACGCACTTCATTTATTAATGTTCTAGCTCTATCTAAGCTTCCAATTTCTACTTCTGCTTCTGCTAGCCATAATAAAATCATATCATAGCGCATAATTCTATAATTATTAGAAGAAAGAATTCCCCAACCAGCAATACCAAAACCTTCAGGTTCTGCAACATGCTTCATGGAAGAATAAGGACCTGCATATGCTACATCTCTAACAAAATCCGTTTGATGCACTTTAAATGTTTTAAATAAAATACCAGGTCTTCCTAGCGTATGGTCAATTCTTGGATCCAAATCACCTGCATATTCTGTTTCCCAAGTAACATCACTATTGTTAAATGTATCTAACATAGGTAATCCGCTCTCTGTCTTAAAAGAATTTACTAGGTTTTGAGAAGCTTGGTAAAAACCACAGCAACCCCAAGGATCAGTATATGGATGTGCAAGACCAATTCCAATTGCTCCAGCATCACTATTAGAACTACTAACAGCATACTGAATTTCAAAAATTGATTCTGCATTGTTTCTAGTAGCTACTAAATAGTTATCTACATATTTGTCCATCAACACATACATATTAGAAGCTACTATCTCATCTAAAAGTACTTTTGCTTCCGTTAACTTAGCTGAATTAGCTGTTCCACTTGCATCCCAACCTTGGTACATTTTTGCTTTGGCAAGAAACGCTTTAGCAGCCCATTTTGTTGGTCTACCAACTTCGGCTTGCGTATCTGGCAAAACACTCGCAGCTGCTTCAAAGTCGGCTTCAATCAATGGCCATATCTCTCTATCATTAGGAACCTTGGTGCTTTCAATATTGTTTATATCATACACATCATCACCAATATATGTAGGAGACCTCCACATCTTACGTGCTTCCATATGGAAAAAACCTCTTAAAAACCTGGCCTGAGCAATTATTTGCGCTTTTTTATTTTCATCAATATCCTCAATTGCATTAATGGATACAATTACATCATTGGCTCTAGCAACCCCTTTATATAATCCTCTCCATTTATTTTTAATGTGATCATTGAATGATTGAAAATCATAAGCTTCCAAAAAGGATTGCTCTGGTTGGTCTCCAGCATCTGTTCCTTTTAAAGCATTATCAGAAGTAATACCTCCAAATACCCAGTTCTGAACATCATTATGCCAAGGAGCTTGTCCATTAAGTCCATAACCGCTTAGCATTTTATATGCACCAATCAAAATCCCATCTACACCTTCTTCCGTAGCTAAACTACTGGTACTAAATTGTCCTTCTGGTTCATGTGTGAGAAATTCATCATTACAGCCAACGAAAACCAATGCTACCGTAACTGCTCCTATAAAAATTGATTTTATTTTTTTCATGTTTATAGTTTTTTAGTTAGTATAATTTTACATTCAAACCTACCATTACTGTTTTAGCAACTGGCATGAACCCTCCATCGAATCCTAAAGAAGTATCGTTATTTGTCTGAACTTCTGGGTTTAAACCTGAATACTTAGTGAAAGTGAACATGTTTTGCGCCTGAATATATATCTGAGCTCCAGAAATACCAACTGTTTTTAATACTCTTTCTGGAATATCACAAGTCAACTGTATATTCTTAATTCTAAAATAACTACCATCCTCGATAAAATAAGAAGAAGGTCTACTACTGATTTGATCATTTGCGTCTGGAATAGGCGCTGTAGCTCCAGGGTTGGCAGCAGTCCATTGTGCCACAGGAGCAGTAGGGTTTGCTGGTTGCCAAGCATCGAATAATGCTCTTCTAGATTTATTCCCTTGGAACGTGTTAAAATCAGAGAAGTAACGTACATAGTTATATACATCGTTCCCTTGAGATCCTGCCCCAAAAATATTTAAACTCCATATTTTATAAGTAAAATCTAAATTAATACCATAGGTAAAATCTGGATGCGGATTACCAATAATAGTCCTGTCATCATCATTAATTACACCATCACCATTAATATCGGCTACTTTAAATTTTCCAGGTGCATTGTAAGAACCATAGGTTGGCCATGCATCTGCTTCCGCTTGTGATTGAAAAATACCTTCTGTCTTATATCCATAATAAGATGAAATTGGCAATCCTGCTTCTGTTATCGTAAGAGCTGGCACTCTTGAAACTCTTCCGAAAAATCGTGTGTCTGGGCTTTCATCCAATCTATCAACATTATTTTTATAGGCAGAAAGGTTGGCAGAAATAGAATACCCAAAATCTCCTTTTTTATCAGAGAATCCAATTCCTAAATCGATACCTTTATTTGTGATTTCTCCCACATTAAATGAAGGTGCTCCAGCGTCCCCCGCCGTAAATGTAACAGGCACTTGAAACAACATATCCGTTGTAACACGTTTCCATAAATCTAAATTAAAAGTAACCTTGTTATCTAATAATACAGCATCAATACCAATATTCGTAGAAGAGGTTGCTTCCCATCTTGCTTGTGGATTACCAAATTTATTTACATCAAAACCTATTGTTGGAGAACTATTGGATCCATCTATTGGATAACCAGCTGCAAAAATACTAGATCTATAGGTTGTATATGCGTTATAATCATCTATTTCTTGGTTTCCTGTTTTACCCCATCCATACCTTAGTTTCATATCATCGACAAAAGGAAGTGCATTTTGGAAAAAGTCCTCCTCAGATATTCTCCACCCTAAACTGAAAGCTGGGAAAATTGCTGATTGAGTCGCTTGTAAAAATCTAGAGGATTTATCTTTCCTGATGATAAACTGCCCCAAATACTTTCCATCATATGCATAGTTAAATTTTCCAAAATAAGAGAACAAACTATAATCGTTACTAACATTACCATAGTTAGTTGCAGTTGTAGCATCTCCAAGATCCAAATAACTGATTATAGGCAAGCTTTCAAAAGCAAATCGCTGACGACTAGCCCCAAAATACTCTCCGTATTCTTCAATTGCTTCAATACCTACATACGCATTTACAACATGTACATCATTAAAGGTTTTGTCATAACTAAGAACGTTAGACCATTGCCATTGGTAAGAGTCACTATACGCAGAGCTAGAGCTATTTACAAAACTCCCCTCAACATATTCTGGTTGTGGTCTACCTATAGATTTCGTTTTGGTAGCATTAATATCTATACCGAAACTTGTCTTAAATTTAAAATCATCTGTAATTTGGTATGATGTAAAAACATTACCAAAAGCTCTTAGACGGTGCCTGCGGTTATCTACTCCTCTAGCAATTACCGCAAAAGGGTTAAAGTTATTCCCCAAGTTAGCTCCTCTACTTCCAGAATAATGTCCTGTAATATCAAAAACTGGCAATAAAGGGTGGTGCTTATAAGATCCAGAAACTGCATTCTGTTCCCCATCGTTATTAAAAACACCTTTCTTCTTATCATAAGAAACTGTAAAATTCTCACCGATAGTCAACTTATTATTAAGCGTTTTAAACTCTGTATTTACTCTTAAAGAAATTCTCTCATACCCATTGAATTTTACAACAGCATCTTGAGAGAAATAACCAAGACTGAATGAATATCTTGCATTTTCGGTTGCACCTGAGGCCGATATATTATGGTTTTTTATCGGTGCAGATCTTGTAACCTCATTCCACCAATTGGTATCTCCAGAACGAGTAATCGGGTGAATATTCCCTGGTACCAAGGCGTAATCACCAGGGGCAGTTCCTGCATCACCTTCACTGGCTCCACTTGGGAATACATAATCAGGAATTCCAATTTCCCCATTAGCACCAAACGTATATTGTCCGTGTGCTGGAGTTTTTCCTGCATATAAATCAGCCAAATACAAATATGTACCCAACTCTTTTGCATTTAACACTTCTACATCTTCTGCTGTAGATTGTGTTCCATAATACGTACTGTATGTAATTGTAGGCTTTCCTAATTTACCTTTTTTAGTGGTAATAATAATTACACCATTTGCCGCTCTAGACCCGTAAATAGAAGCTGCCGAAGCATCTTTAAGAATTTGTAGCGATTCAATATCACTTGGGTTAAGATTAGATTGTGATGTTGAGGGAACTCCATCGATAATATATAACGGGCTATTGTTTCCCATGGTACCAAAACCTCTAATACGTACAGTAGCTTCCCCTCCTGGAGTTGCATCATTTACAATAGTAATACCTGCGGCTCTACCTTGAAGCTGTTGTGCAAAAGTACTTGCAGGGATTGCCAATAAGTCTTCAGCATCAACAATAGCAACAGAACCAGTAATATCTCGCTTTGCCTGAGAACCATACCCCGTAACAACAACCTCGTCTAATTGACTAGCATCTTCTTCCATACTAACATTAATAGTAGTAGAATTTACAACGGTAATATCTGATGTCTTCATCCCTATATAAGAGAACCTAAGTACATCTCCTTGCTTAGCATTAATGGAATAATTTCCATCAAAATCTGTTTGAGTACCATTAGTAGTACCGACTACTAATACGTTAACACCTGGAAGTGGTGTTCCATCTACATCGGATACAATACCCGAAATAGAGTTTGTTTGTGCTAACATTATGCTCGAAACGAACAAAAAGGCTAACACCAAATAATTTTTACAAAAAAAGTCTTTCATAATTTTAAACTAGTTAGTTAATATATAGTTCATCTTTCACAGTAAATCCATCTTACTCACCTGTAAAGATTGTGTTTTAACCAAAAATTAAAATTGCACAAGACTCTATAAATCATAGTACTAGTCATAAAATTTTGTTATAAGTTTTATGACTAGGTAAAATAATTATAAATTTGTAATTCAAACAATTATATTGTCTAGGCAATATTAAATTTACGACTCAGAAGATGTGAGATATCTTCTGGGTTTATTTTTAATTATTCTTTCATTTAATTGAGTTTAGTTAATATTTGAGTTATTTGTTTTCTGATTATTAACCCATCTTACGACTTAGATGTGTAAATCAATAAAAATAGAAAGTTTCTACATTTCCTTTAGCAATATATTTACAAAAGAAAAAGCGCACCTACTTTTAGAAGAAAACAGCCTTAAAATTCATGAATTTTATAATTTATGTTCATTTATATCCTTCTTTAAAAATGTGGTACAACAATATTCTTCATCCTCTTCAAATTTTAAAATTCTACTAGTCTTAATGATAAAGCCTAGTTTTTTTATTTGTTTATCAAAATAGCATTCTAGATAAACAGCACCATATCTTTCTACAATTTGAAAAAGGGTTTCCAAAAATTAAATAATTCATTCCAAATAGGTGTTGAATGTCTTAGTCCTTTGTTTTATCTTTGAATCCTTAAATTTTTTTAATGAAAATATCTTACAACTGGTTAAAGCAGTTTATAAAAATTGATTGGGACAGTACTAAAACAGCAGAACTTTTAACCGACTTAGGATTAGAAGTTGAAGGTATTTCAAAATACGAATCTATAAAGGGTGGCCTTCAAGGAATTGTTGTTGGTAAAGTTTTAACATGTATAAAACATCCCAATGCAGATAAATTAAAACTAACAACTGTTTCTATTGGTTTAGATGCTCCTATACAAATTGTATGTGGTGCGCCTAATGTTGCTATAGGACAATTGGTTCCTGTTGCTACCGTTGGAACAAACCTTTACACTAAAGAAGGTGAAAAATGGACTATAAAAAAAGGTAAGATAAGAGGTGAAGAAAGTCATGGTATGATCTGTGCTGAGGATGAACTTGGCTTAGGAAAAAGTCATGATGGGATTATGGTTTTAGACGATACACTTATTCCAGGAACTCCTTGTAGTGAAGTCTTCGAAATTGAAAATGACGAAGTATTTGAAATAGGATTAACACCAAATAGAGCTGACGCCATGAGTCATTTTGGCGTGGCGCGGGATTTAAAAGCTGGACTTAATCAAAAAGATATTAAGCTAGAGCTTATTACCCCATCTGCAAGTAATTTTAATGTAGAAAACAGATCTTTAAAAATTGATGTTGTTGTAGAAGACAATAAATTAGCTAACAGATATTGTGGTGTAACTATAAGTAACCTTATAATACAAGATTCACCCGATTGGTTAAAAAACAGACTTAATGCTATTGGTTTAACTCCTATAAATAACATTGTAGATGCTACTAATTACGTACTGCATGAATTAGGACAGCCTTTACATGCTTTTGATGCTTCTAAAATTAAAGGAAACAAAGTTATTGTAAAAACATTACCAAAAGGAACAAAATTCACAACATTAGACGGTGTAGAAAGAGAATTACACGAAGAAGATTTAATGATTTGTGATACAGAAAAACCTATGTGTATTGCAGGAGTCTTTGGAGGAATAAACTCTGGTGTTACCGAAGCAACAAGATCTATTTTTCTAGAAAGTGCCTATTTCGATCCAATTTCTATAAGAAAGACAGCAAAAAGACACGCTTTAAATACAGATGCCTCTTTTAGATTTGAAAGAGGAATAGACATTAATAATGTTGAATATTGTTTACAAAGAGCGGCTATATTAATAAAAGAAATAACGGGAGGTGATATTAGTTCTGATATCTATGATTTATACCCTATAAAGTTTGAAGATTACCAAGTGTTTTTAACTTTCGAAAAAATTAATGCTTTAATTGGTCAAGAAATCCCAAGAGATACTATTAAATCTATTCTTGCTTCTTTGGATATTAAAGTGAATAATATAACAGAAACTGGCTTAGGACTTACGATTCCTTTTTACAGAGTAGATGTACAACGAGAAGTAGATGTTATTGAAGAAATACTTAGAGTCTATGGGTATAATAATATTGAATTTAAAGAGAAGCTTAACGCATCTATAGCTCTGACATCTAAGTTTGAGGATTATAAATTACAGAATCAAATAGCAAACCAATTGGCATCTCGAGGCTTCTATGAAATAATGACAAATAGTCTTACCACGCCTAAATACACTAGTTTATCAGAAGAGACTAAAGAAGAGAATGAAATAAAAATAGTAAACCCATTAAGTTCCGATTTATCTGTATTAAGACAATCGCTACTTTTTTCGGGACTAGAAGCAATATCCTATAATATAAATCGAAAAAAACAAAACCTTAAGTTTTTCGAATTTGGAAAAACCTACCACCAGTTCTCCGAAAATAGAATTGAAAATAAGCATTTATTGCTTTTAGTTACAGGAAATAGAAATGATGAAAATTGGGCTGTTTCTCAAAAAAATACAGATTTTTACTTTCTGAAAACAACTATTGAAAATATTTTACAACGCTTGGGAATTACCAAAATAAAACAGTCTCCTGTAACAAGTTCTGTTTTCTCAGAAGGATTAGTTTTTAAAGCTGAAAAAGCTGAATTGGTGAGCTTTGGTATTCTTAAGAAAGCAACAACGAATCATTTTTCTATTAAGCAAGAAGTCTTATATGCTGATTTTAATTGGGATGCAATCATAAAAATTGCTCAAAACAACAAAGTCACATTTAAAAGTATCCCGAAATACCCAGAGGCAAAAAGAGATTTCGCTTTACTAATAGACAACTCTACCAGCTTTAAAGAAATTGAAGATATTGCTTTTGAAGTCGAGCGTAAACTACTTAAAAGCGTGAGTTTATTTGATGTTTATACTGGGAAAAAATTACCAGAAGGTAAAAAATCTTATGCTGTAAGTTTTACTATGCAAGATGAAAACAAAACTTTAACAGACAAGCAAATAGACAAGATAATGACAAAGCTTCAACAACGTTATGAAAAAACACTAGGAGCAGAATTACGCTAAAAATTCACATTCTTTTTAGGTAATATTACCGTATCTATACTATGTAGCACACCATTAGGCTGTGCTACATCGGCAGTTTTTATTCTTGCACTATTGCCAAAACTATCGGTTAGAATAATATCTATTCCATCCATGGTAGCAGTAATTAAATCGCCTTGCACCGTTTTAAAGGTGGCAATACCATTACCATAACTCATAGCTTGCAATATTTTAGAAGCTGAAAATTTACCAGATATAATATGGTAGGATAATAACGACTGAAGATTTTTTCTGTTTTCTGGCAAAAGCAACGAATTCCAAGTTTCTTTTGGTAACTTTTTAAAAGCAGAATCTAAAGGAGCAAAAATAGTATATGGGCCTTCTTTTTCTAATATATATTTTAAATTAGTTGTTGCAATAGCGGCAAGCATCACTTTATGACTATCCTCTTCATTTAATTTTTCAAGTACATTTATATCAGAATAAAGTATCCCTCCAATATTAGGACCACTTTCCGTCACAGAATACTGTGAAAAAGATATAGAGAAACAAAATAAAAATAGAAAAATAATTTGGAATTTCATCAAAATTGGACAGTGTTAAGCTTTATAATTTAAAACGATGTAATGTACTATTTTACCGACAAAATACAACCTGTCTGAAGTATATTTGCTACCTAAGATAACACCATGAAACAAAACACTACAAAGACTTCTTAACAATTAAAGTTAATAAAAATCATAAAAAACTATATACTAGACCAATACCTTACGTAATAATCCCAAAGATTTCAACAATACTACAATTACATTGTTAATAAAAACATTTAAACAGCATACATCTTCTCTCTTTGCTCTTTTATTGTACTGTCTGACATATACTCATCAAAAGTCATAAATCTATCAATAGCCCCCTTAGGAGTCAACTCAATTACCCTTGTAGCAACTGTTTGCGCAAATTCATGATCATGTGTTGTAAAAAGAACCGTTTCATTAAAATTCTTCAAAGAATTATTAAATGCAGTAATACTCTCTAAATCTAAGTGGTTTGTAGGTTCATCTAACATTAAAACATTAGCACGTAATAACATCATTCTACTCAACATACACCTAACTTTTTCTCCACCAGATAGTACCGTACATTTTTTTAATGCTTCTTCTCCACTAAACAACATCTTACCCAAAAAGCCTCTAATATATACTTCTTCTCTTTCTTCTTCCGTTTTAACCCATTGACGCAACCAGTCAACAAGATTTACATCCTCTTTAAAATAATCCGAATTATCGGCAGGTAAATAAGACTGGTTAGTTGTAACTCCCCATTTAAAATCTCCAGAATCTGCTATTCTTTTATTATTAAGAATCTCGTAAAATGCTGTTGTTGCTCTAGAATCTTTTGAAAAAACGGCTACTTTATCACCTTTATTCAAATTTATGCTAATGTCTTTAAATAGTAAATCACCGTCATCCGAAGTTGCAGAAAGCTTCTCTATATTTAAGATTTGATCTCCCGCCTCACGCTCTCTTTCAAAAATAATAGCAGGATATCTTCTACTAGAAGGTTTTATATCCTCAATTTTAAGCTTAGAAAGCATTTTCTTTCTAGAAGTTGCTTGTTTACTTTTTGAAACGTTTGCACTAAATCTTCTAATAAAATCTTGAAGTTCTTTTGCTTTGTCTTCTGCCTTTTTATTTTGTTGTGAACGTTGTCTTGCAGCTAACTGACTACTTTCATACCAGAAAGTATAGTTTCCTGAAAATAAATTAATTTTCCCAAAATCTATATCTGCTATAGTAGTACAAACGGAATCTAAAAAGTGTCTATCGTGCGATACAACAATCACAGTATTGTCATAATATGCTAAGAAATTTTCTAGCCAACTAATAGTTTCGTAATCCAAATCATTGGTTGGCTCATCCATAACAAGTACGTCCGGATTTCCAAACAGAGCATTTGCAAGTAATACCCTTACTTTAAATTTAGATTCTATATCTGCCATAGAAGTAAAATGCAACTTTTCCGAAATACCTAAGTTAGATAATAAACTTGCTGCATTACTATCCGCATTCCAACCATTCATTTCTTCAAACTTAACTTGCAACTCCCCTATTCTATCTGCATTTTTATCATCGTAGTCTGCATAAAGAGCGTCCATTTCCTTTTTAATAGCAAACAATGGCTTATTTCCCATTACTACAGCTTCTAAAACAGTAAATTCATTATATGCATTATGATTCTGCTCCAAAATAGACATTCTTTTACCTGGCTCAAGATTTACATGTCCAGAAGTCTGGTCTATCTGTCCTGCTAAAATTCTCAAAAAGGTAGATTTCCCCGAGCCATTGGCACCAATAACCCCATAACAGTTACCTTGGGTAAAAGTTACATTAACATCATCAAAAAGAACTCTTTTTCCAAATTGTACAGAAAGGTTCGAAACAGATAGCATAGTCTTGCTTTTAAAATTCGTGCAAAAATAACAAAAATAAACCTGTAATTAGGTAAGAATCTAGAAGCAAAAAGAAGTTAAATTTTACTTACACCTATATTTTTAACGCACTATTAACAAGGTTACCAGTATGGTTTGTTAATTTTGTTTATACTAATTACAGCTATTTTTGTATGAAAATACTTTACTTAAATTTATTTCTTATTGTATTAGCTAGTTGTTCTAACCCAAAAAAAAGATCCTCTACGGTATCTTTTTCGGGTGAAATAGTGAACCCTACTAGGGATTATGTGTACTTAAAAAAGAATAGCATAGTTATAGATTCTGCCTTACTAAATGAAAATAACAGGTTTAGTATTAAATTAAATTCAATAGAAGAAGGTATTTATCATTTCTACCATGGACAAGAATACCAATATGTTTACTTAAAAGGTAATGACAGTATCCTAATAAGACTTAACACAATTGACTTTGATGAATCTTTAGTTTTCTCAGGAAGAGGAGAAGAAATAAATAATTTTCTATTGGAAGTATTTTTAGCTGAAGAAAAAGAAAAGCCCTTAATTAATAGTTATTACAAATTAAATCCAGAAATATTTAGAAATAAACTAGATTCTTTAAAGCAATTAAAAATTAGCTCTTTAAATGAATTGCATTCTGATTTTCCATTATCCGATAAATGCTTAAAGCTTGCCCGCACCACTATAGATTACACCTACTACACATTTTACGAGAAGTACCCATTTAAACATAGAAAAAAAATAGGTAAAAAGGTTATTCAAAAACTTCCTAAAGATTTTTACAACTATAGAGAAAAATTAGACTTTAGCAATGAATCGCTCACCTATTACAGAGTCTATTATAATTTCATGAAAAACTATTTCGGAAATTTATCTTATATGCACTGTGTTGGCTTGTGTGGTAAACCTAAAGCCACTACTAAAGATGAGTTTCACTTAAATAGTCATAAACTTAAATTAATTGATAGTGTTGTTAAAGCAAAAGACCTAAGAGATAACCTTCTTAGAAATGTTGCTTTTGAATACCTTCTAAAGGTACATGACAATGAAGACCAAGTTAACCGATTTATTGATGTTTTTCATAAACTATCTGGAAACAGTAAACACATTAAAGAAATTGACAATTTACATAAGGGGTTAAATGGACTTAGTCCAAACAGTAATCTCCCTGATGTTAAGATACAAAATCTGGAAGGAGAAATAGTTTCTTTACAAGAAGTGGCTATAAATAATAAAAATACTGTTTTCTATTTTTTATCGGGATTACAAAAAAAACGACTTAATATAATGCTAAGGCATATTGCTAATATTAGTGAAGAATATCCAGAAAAAACTTTTATAGGCATTAGCATATATACCAATTCGGCCAATTGGAAATCATCGCTACAACAAAAAAACGTAGATGCTACAAAACAGTTTAGAGCTATAAATTCTAAAAAAATAACGCATGCTCTAATGGTAGATTATCTCAATAGAAGTATCATTACCAAAGATGGTTTAATTGTAGATGGTTTCGCAGACATTTACACTTCTTTTTAAATTATCCATATATCAATTTATAGAAAAAACATACAGATAAAAAAAAGCCTTTGAAGTAATGATTTACTTCAAAGGCTTTTATATTTTAATCTAAGTACTACTATTTCTAGTTTCCTTTATTATAATCTTCTAAGAATTTAGCCAGACCACTATCTGTAAGTGGGTGCTTTAACAATCCTTCAATAGAAGATAAAGGTCCTGTCATAACATCTGCTCCAAGTTTAGCACAGTCTATAACATGCATTGTATGACGAACAGAAGCTGCAAGAATTTCTGTCTCAAAAGCATAATTATCATAGATAAGTCTAATTTCTGCAATAAGGTTTAATCCATCTGTAGAAATATCATCTAACCTACCAATAAAAGGAGAAACATAAGTCGCACCCGCTTTAGCAGCCAATAACGCTTGTCCACAAGAAAAAACCAATGTACAGTTTGTTCTAATACCTTTATCAGAAAAATATTTAATAGCTTTAATTCCGTCTTTTATCATAGGAACTTTAACTACTATTTGTTCATGAAGTGCAGCCAACTCTTCTCCTTCTTTAACCATAGCACTAAATTCTGTAGAAATAACTTCTGCAGAAACATCGCCATCAACAATATTACAGATAGCAACATAGTGCTTCAAAATATTATCTCTACCCGTAATACCTTCTTTAGCCATTAAAGACGGGTTCGTTGTTACGCCATCTAATACACCAAGTTCCTGAGCTTCTTTTATCTGCTCCAGATTAGCCGTGTCTATAAAAAACTTCATTTTCTAATAGGTTTAAATTAATTTACAAAAATCAAAAAGTATTCTTCATTAATAGAATTGCAAAATTACAATTTATAATGATTCAACAACAATTGCTCGTATACTTTATCTGGTAAAATTTTCTTTAGAAATAAAGAGAATTTTTGCATAAACACCCCTACCTTATAATGTACTTTGGGTTTCTTTGTATTTATTATTTTCAGAACCTTCTTTGCTACCTGTATTGGATCTTGCCCACTATTTACATGCGTATTCATCATTTCTAAAGTATTCCCATAAGGTTTTTTGTATGGAGAACCCTCTAAAACAGGCACATGGTACCGTCCTGCCGCAATATTAGTGGCAAAATCACCAGGAGCCAAATTAGTGACATGTACGCCAAAATCCTTAACTTCCATCCGAATAGCCTCAGTTACAATTTCTAGTGCTCCTTTACTTGCAGAATAAACCCCACGATAAGGCAACCCCATATAACCAGCAATAGAAGTAATATTAATTATTAATCCAGATTTTTGTCTCCTCATTTGTGGCAACACACTCTTCATCATGTGCAATGGCCCATGAAAATTTGTGCAAAAAGCATTTAAAATTTCTCCATGTGGAGTTTCTTCAATGGCACCAGTAATTCCAACCCCAGCATTGTTAATAAGCACATCTAATCTACCCTCTTTAGATAGTAAATCAGTAACAGCAATAGAAATACTTTCTACATTAGCCACATCTAATTCTAACAAATTAAAAGCGTTAAAATCGGGATATTTTTTTAAACTCCTAGTCGTTCCGTAAACAATAAAATTATTTGCTTTTAAATAAGTTCCTATGGATTTTCCTATGCCCGAAGCCCCTCCTGTAATTAATACAACTTTCTGTTTCACATGTATTGGATTAGAACTACAAATTAACAAAATAAAAAGAGAAAAGATAAATTTTAGGAAAGCAAAATGCAAAATCAAAAGAAAAACGAGACTTTAGCGCATAAAAAAAGGCAAGCTACCTACATCGCACCGCTCAACCGCATACCCTTGCTGCGTTCCCACCCTGGGGGATTCTGCAGGAGCTAGTCGTGTAGGACTTGCCAGCCACAAAGATACAACGCTTTTAATTATACCACAATCATTTTACATTCTTAATTTAATTAAATAACTTGCTCAAAATAGTAGAAAACTGCTCTTGTTTAAATGCTAAATAATTAGCTTTATAAAAGGACTGTACTTAATTAAAAAAATAGCAATAATGAATATACTCAAACTATTAACTCTAGGCACTTTGGCAATAATTTTAAATGCCTGCGGAGGAGGAAATACAGCAGCATCTGATTTATTTGTCATTAAATTTGATGGAAATAAAAAGCAATTACAGCAAAACCAAAGCACAGGAATAAGTATTACCAATAAGAAAGAAAAAACAATTACAAAAGTTACCTATTCTATTAATGGAAAAGAAGTGATTTTAACAGACAATAAAATAAATTTAAATCTACCTAAAGTTGGAGCTAAAACCCTAAAAGCAGTTATTGAATATGAAGGTGGCTCTGCAGAAATAAACAAAAAATTTATACTATTTGCCAAAAACAGACCTGCACTATATACATATACCATTATTAATGAATATCCCCATGACATAAAAGCTTTTACACAGGGTCTAGAATTTCATAACGATACTTTATATGAAGGAACAGGAAAAATAAGTTCGCTTAGACAGGTAGATTATAAAACAGGTGAAATTATAAAGAACATAGATTTAGATAAGTCGATATTTGGAGAAGGAATTACTATTTTAAAAGATAAACTATACCAACTTACATGGCAAAATAAGATTGGTTTTATATACGATATAAATAAATTTGAAAAAATAGATCGCTTTGCATACGGAAAAAGCAAGGAAGGCTGGGGACTTTGTAACGACGGAAAAGTACTTTATAAAAGTGATGGTACAGAAAAAATATGGACCTTAAACCCAGACACCCTAATAGAAGAAGATTATATTGAAATTTACACACACAATTCAAAACTCATTAAAATAAACGAATTAGAATATGTAGATGGAAAAATATATGCCAACACTTGGCAGCCTAAAAAAGAAGTGGCCGTAATTATAAATCCTTCTAGTGGAGCCGTAGAAGGAGTAATTAATTTTGCTGGATTAAAAAGTAAAGTAACACAGCACAAAGAAGTCGATGTTTTAAATGGAATAGCCTACCACCCAACAAGAAAAACTTTTTTTATCACAGGAAAATACTGGGATAAAATGTTCGAAGTAAAAATTGAAAAAAAATAAATGAAGCCCTTTTGTAAAACTATTGTGGTTAAAGAAAATGATTTGGATGATTTAAATCATGTCAACAATGTACGGTATGTACAATGGATACAAGACATTTCTAAAGAACATTGGAAAGCTAAAGCCTCTATACAAATGCAAAGTGAAATCATTTGGGTAGTCTTAAACCATAATATAACTTACAAAGCCGCAGCATTTTTAAAAGATGAAATAAGAATTGAAACCCATATAGCAGATTCTAAAGGAGCTACCTCTACAAGAGTCGTAAAAATGTTTAATTCTGAAACCAATCAGCTAATAGTAAGCTCCAAAACACAATGGTGCTTGTTACATGCAAAAACATTAAAACCAATTAGAATTTCGAAAGAAATAAAAGATGTATTTATTGAACAAGAAGGTAATTCTCCAAAGTCTATGTAACAATGCGCCACTACTCCTACTTATTATTGATGCTTTCTCTAGTTATTTTATGGGGATCTTCCTGTCGCAATGATTTTGAATACCAATCTAGCACAGGCGACTTAACCTTCTCTAAAGACACTATCTATTTAGATACTGTTTTTTCGACCATAAGTAGTAGTACCTATACCTTAAAGGTCTATAACAAAAGCTCTAAAGATGTATCTATTCCCTCTATAAAACTAAGCAAGGGAAATCTTAGTAATTACAGACTAAATGTAGACGGAGTACCTGGAAAGGAGTTTACAAAAATTCCTTTGTTTGCAAAAGATAGTATGTATATTTTTATTGAAACCACTCAAAATACAGGAAATGGGAGTGATAAAGAATTTTTAGACACCGATGCTATTCTATTCGACGCAGGAGAAAATCTACAAAAGGTACAATTAGTTACTTTGGTAAAGGATGCCGTGTTTTTATATCCTAAACGCCTAGCCGATGGAACAAAAGAAAAACTTATAATTGGCACAAACAATGAAGGAGAAGAAATAAAAGTAGAGGGATTTACTCTTCTAGACCACCAACTCAATTTTACAAACAACAAACCCTATGTAATTTACGGCTATGCAGAAGTAGCTGAAGGACAAACCTTAAAAATTGATGCAGGAGCTCGCGTTTTTTTTCATAAAAACTCAGGAATAATAGTATCTCAAGGAGCTTCCTTAAAAATTAACGGAGCATTAAGTGAAGATGCTGAGTTATTAGAAAAAGAAGTGATTTTTGAAGGAAATCGTTTAGAACCAGCATACGAAAATACACCTGGGCAATGGGGTACCATTTGGTTAAGACCAAATAGTATTGAAAATAAAATAAACTATCTTACCATAAAAAATGCAACTATAGGCATATTAGTAGAAGGGAATTCTATTTTAGATTCCCCTACTCTAGAAATTAAAAATACTCAAATCTACAATAGCTCTAACACTAATTTATGGGCAAAATCGGCCTACATACATGCAGAAAATATTGTACTGGCCAATGCAGGGAACATTTCTTTATATTGTAATTTAGGAGGAAAATACACCTTTATCCACGCTACTATTGCAAATTATTGGAAACATGGCTACAGAACAGGCAACGCTTTACAAATAGATAACAGTAAAATAAACAGTACAAGTACAACATTGGCAGTAGATTTAAGCCATGCCAATTTCACCAATTGCATCATAGATGGTAATAACTCAATAGAGATGAGTATAAGCAATAATGGGATAAATGTATTTAATTTTAACTTTACCAATTCCCTAATTAAATTTATAGATAGTACCAACCTATTTACAGAAAACCCCTTATACAACTTCGAAGACAACAATCTGTATAATGCTATTTTATTAAACAATAATAGTTTTTTTATAAATCCAAGTAAAAATAATTTCAGATTGGGTGTAGATTCAGATGCAATAGGAAAAGCCGAAATTAACACCTCTTTTTTGGTGCCTTTAGATATTTCTGGAATAGATAGGAAGGAATCTCCAGACCTTGGACCCTATCAGTTTATCCCAAACAATTAAAGCTTCAGATTAACAAGCTAAAAACCAATATCTTACAATATTACACGAAGCAAATAGGATTTTTCCTTCAAATTGAGCAAAAAAGAGTATCTTAACTACTAAAACCATAAAAAGACTAAGGTTTAAATACAGTACTTTTTACTGACATAATAGTAATTTGCAACCAATTATTGCAGTAATGGAGTATACCTATATCGTTATAGATTCTAATGCAGTTTCCAACTTACAACTAGAGAACTATCTAGATGAGTATGGAGATTTCATGTCCTATGGTATAGCCAAGAGCAATTTAGAGGGGCTTAACCTTATCTTAAAACATTTACCAGATGTAGTTTTTTTAAATCTAGGCGACAATACTGCAGAGTCTTTCCAAATGGTCGCAGAGCTTCACCAGTATCTAAATGAAATTCCTGTATTAATAGCTATTTCAAATAATAAAGAACACGCCTACGATGCTATAAAGAACAATTTCTTTGATTATTGGTTGTTACCGTATAATGAATTTGACATTCGAAAATCTTTATTACGTCTTAAAAAGCAAATGCCAAAAGAAGAGGAAACAACGCAAACTTTGTGTTTAAAATCTTATACGGACTTTAGATATATAGATACAGATGAGATTCTATACCTAAAAGCAGATAACAACGCTACAGACTTTATAATGAAAGATGGTACTGTCGTAAGTGCTTTTAAAACACTAAAAACTTTCGAAAATAAGTTGCCAGACAATTTTGTTCGCGTACACCAAAGTTTCATCCTTAATATAAACTATGTTTCTAGGGTAAATTATGGAAAGTCTTTCTGTATTCTTAAATACAAAAAGACACGCTTACCCTTTTCTAAATCGTACAAAGAAAACATAGAAGGGTTAAAAAAGAAGCTAGCAAAAAGTACCATTTCTACTTTAAATTAAAAAATCCTTTCAGAAGTAAAGCACTTACTCATAAACTACCCCTTTTCACCTCTATTTTTTTATGCCTCCTAATAAAACTGGTTCTACACAGTAGTTTAGCAGTATAATTATCAAACCCAAAAAATATAGATTATGAAGAAGGTACTTAGTGTTTTAGCAATAGTAGTAATGAGTTTAGGTCTTTTTTCTTGTGATGCAGATAATAATGCAGAAGAAACACAAGCCTTGTATGAAAATTTAGCTACAGATGGTAATGACGTAGATTTCAGCGAGAGAGAGGCTACAGATGGTAATGACGTAGATTTCAGTGAGAGAGAGTAATCATATAATATAACACAAACTAAGCCTTAAATGTTACGTGCATTTAAGGCTTTTTTTTTATCTTGTAAGTCCAAACAAGTAAACTAATGTACCAAACCCAGGCATATAAGACCAAGAAGTATTTATTTATTGGAACGGCTTTGCTCCTCTTGTTTGCTAGCTGTAAAAAAGAAGAAAAAATTACGCTTAATAATATAGTCACTTCACCATCTACAAACGATAATATTTATCCATGGATAAAAAAAGGCGGAGATGTCAATTTAACTAAAGTTAAAAGATATGCTTTCTTGCAAAAAGCAAAAGACAAAATAAACATATTGTCAAACGATTCCTTAAGAACCAAATATTATTCTCGTCTCTCTCTTGCATACTTAAAATTAAATGATTCCTTATTGTTTCGGGAAACTAACAAAAAAGCTATGCTACTTTCTGAAAAAGTTAATGACTCTATAAGCCATGCAGAAGCACATTGGGATTTAGCTTCTTTTTTAAAAAACAACAATGATATAGCGAATTCTTTTTATAACTATTCTGAAGCACAAAAAGTATATCATAAAATAGGAGATAAATTTTACGCTGGAAGAATGCTCTACAATATGGCTGTTATACAAGCAAATGCAAGAGATTATACTGGTAGTGAAATTAATACAGTTAAAGCCATTGAACTATTAAAACCAATTGAAAATAATAAAGAATTATACAATTGCTTTAATAATCTTGGTTCTGTTTTAAATGAATTAGGAGAATCCGATATGGCAATAAAATATTACCAAACCGCATTAACTTATCAAAAAAAAATAGAAAAGAAAAATATTCTTCAATACAGTAACTTAAACAATATAGGCATTGTCTACCAAGAACAAGACGAACACCAAAAAGCACTCTCCTACTTTGAACAAGTTTTTCAAAATAGTGAATTACTACAAAGTAAACCTCAATTGTATGCTAGATCATTAAGCAATTATGCCTATAGCATGCTTAAATTACTAGACACCACAAAACTCCCAGAGCTTTTTTACCAAGCTATAAGAATACAGGATAGTTTAAAGGATAATTTTGGAGCTTCTCGCACCTATTACAATTTGGCAGAATACAATGTCTTCAAAGCCGATACTTCTACCGCTATAACTAATATAAATAAAGCTTTATACCACGCCACAGAAAGTAACAACTCCAAACGAAAATTAAAATCATTAGCACTTTTAATGCAATTAGATAAGGAGAATACACTTAAGCACTCCCAAAGACATATTGCATTAAGTGACAGTCTGCAACAGGCAGAACGGAAAATTAGAAATAAATTTACACGCATACGGTTTGAAACAGATGAATTTATAGAAGAGAATAAATCATTGGAAAAGGAGAATCAGCTGTGGGCAGCAATTTCCATTGGTATTTTTATTGTTGGTCTTTTTGTTTTTATCATAATACTACAAAGTATAAAGAACGAAAAACTTAAATTTTCGCAACAGCAGCAGGAAAGTAATCAGGAGTTATTTAATCTAATGTTATATCAAAAAGGGAAATTAGAGGAAGGAAAACACATAGAACAAAAGCGTATTTCAGAAGAATTACATGATGGTATTCTAGGGCAAATGCTAGGAATACGACTTATTCTATTGGGATTGAATAAAAAAACCGATACAAACGCTGTTAAACAACGAGCAGAAATGATTGTAAAGCTTCAAGATGTAGAGGAAGAAGTTCGTACAATCTCACACGAGCTAAATGAAGCTTCACATCAGAAAATTGATAATTTTATTGCCTCTATAGAAGAATTACTAGAGACTATAGCGAAATCTGCACCTATTAACTGTCATTTTGATTACAACAACAATGCAGACTGGGACACCTTAAATGGAGCAATTAAGATAAATTTGTATCGCATACTACAAGAAAGTTTACAAAATTGCATAAAATATGCAAAAGCTAAGGATGTTTTTATTAACTTTAAGGGAGGAGATTCTACCAGTTTAGAAGTTACAATAAGAGACAATGGAATAGGCTTCGATTTAAAAAAGGAAAAAAGAGGAATTGGTTTAAAAAACATTTCCTCAAGAATAGAAAAAATAAGTGGTACATGGAATATTGCCAGTAAAGTTAATAACGGTACAATAGTGACAATACACATTCCTCTAGATACTAAGAAAAATATTGATTATAAAGCATCACATGCTTTACACGTATAAAAAACTCCCCCCTATACATTAAAGCAATGAAAACAATACGGATTTTGGCGGTAGACGATCATGAAATGATTATGATGGGCTACAAATACATATTGGAAGATATCAATTTTAATGATTTTACCATACATGTAGAAACCGCAAATACTTTTGAATTAGGAAAACGCAAAATAGAAGACTCTGTTACATCCTTTAAATACGATGTTCTTTTTTTAGATGTGCAACTAACGCCTCCAAGGGATACTTTACCACAGACGGGTGAAGAATTGGGCATTCTGGCAAGAAAAATTATTCCAGACACTAAAATTGTGTTCTTGTCTTCATTTAGCGATAACTATAGAATTAATAGTATTCTAAAATCTGTAAATCCGGAAGGGTATATGGTAAAAACAGAAATTGATAGCCATACCTTAGAAGCTATGATGAATACTATCATGACATCTCCTCCATATTATACAAACAAAGCATTAATTGCCATTAGAGCGAGTATGGCTAGCAATGTTGTGATAGATGAAAATGATAAAAAAATATTGTATTATTTATCTATAGGTACAAAAACAAAAGACATTGTCGCACATGTATCGCTTTCCCTTCCAGGTATTGAAAACCGAAAAAGGCAATTACGTAGTATATTTAATGTTGAAAAACAGAACGATCAGGCGCTAATAAGAGAAGCAAAAAATAGAGGCTTTATATAAAATCTTCTTTTAATTGTAATCCTTAATTTTCTATTAGTAGTATTTTTCTTACTAATATTTCAAAAAAACTGTATATTTCTTTCATTTATCACCAAAACCATAGTTTTTCTATGGTTATTTAGTAGTGTATGTTTCCGAATTCAATCTAAATTTGTTAGGACTGTTAGTATCAATTTAAAATACGTCATAACATATGGATAGTTTTAAAAGAAATTTCCAAGTTGGATTAGACCAAAAGATTCACCAAGTAAACGGATTAACTGTTTTTAAAAATAGCATTGAAAAAGAATTTTTCTCAAGTGCTACTGTTAATTACCATTCCTCTTCTTCAACTACAATAAATATAGCAATTGAAATAACCGCCAATTTCTCTTTAACAGAATGCCTATACTATTTAAAAAAAGGAGCAACACATAACCATAAGAAAAAGGCAACTCCATTTTTTAAAGCGCTCTCTTCTTTAAGAGATAAAAACGACCTTTCTATAAGCATTGAGGAATTGAGTCTGACACTAAATGACACAACTATCATCATTACAAAAATATACGAAAATAGTATTGAAGATTATTTAGAAGATATATTGTACAAGCTTACAACCAATAAAATACACTACACAAAAGAACTTAAGGAGGTTCCTTTTGAAATATATATTCCAATTTTTGAGGAAAGTTCTTTAACTAATGGCAGCCCCTTAAACGCTATAACGACAAAGAACAATGACTATTCTGGATTCTGGGGACTTTATTTTGATTCGGAAGAAAATGCCGCTGTATACGATGTAAAAAACAAATCTATTGTCAAGGGTGATTTGTTTTTGTTAAATCATTAATTCCAATGGAAAACCAATTATGAGGATATTGATTTTCCATTGGCGGTATTTTTACTAAGCATTAAATAGCTCTCTATCACTCATGAGAGAATTAACCTGCTCTTTAACACTTTCTATAATAGCCTCGTCTTCAGGATTATTAAGCACCTGATCAATAAGGTCTACAACAGTTTCCATATCTTCTTCTACCAAACCACGTGTTGTAATAGCAGAAGTACCTAAACGTATTCCAGATGTAATAAATGGCGACTTATCATCAAAAGGTACCATATTTTTATTCGCTGTAATATCTGCCTTTACTAAAGCATTTTCAGCCTCTTTACCCGTAATGTTTTTATTTCTAAGATCAATAAGCATCATATGGTTATCTGTACCATTAGATATAATTTTATATCCTCTATCTACGAAAGCTTGTGCCATTACAGCAGCATTCTTCTTAACACGTAGCATATAATGCAAATACGAATCGGTTAGAGCCTCTCCAAAAGCAATAGCTTTAGCGGCAATAATATGCTCTAACGGCCCGCCTTGATTACCAGGAAAAACTGCAAGATTCAATAAAGCAGACATTTTTCTAAGATTACCATTCTTTAGTTTAATTCCGAATGGGTTATCAAAATCTTTCCCCATTAATATTAAACCACCTCTTGGCCCTCTTAAGGTTTTATGCGTTGTTGTAGTAACAATATGACAATGAGGAATAGGGTCATTTAAAATTCCTTTGACAATAAGTCCCGCAGGATGCGATATATCGGCTAATAAAATAGCATTTACGCTATCTGCTATTTTTCTAAATCGCTCAAAATCCATATCTCTAGAATATGCAGAAGCACCAGCAATTATTAATTTAGGCTGCTCTCTTGTAGCAATTTCTTGAATTTTATCATAATTTAAAACTCCTGTCTCTTCCTCTACACCATAAAATACAGGGTCATATAATTTCCCTGAAAAATTTACTGGAGATCCGTGAGTAAGATGGCCACCATGAGACAAATCAAAACCTAATATTTTATCACCAGCTTGTAAACAAGCATGAAAAACAGAGGCATTAGCCTGCGATCCAGAATGTGGCTGTACATTAGCATAAGCAGCACCAAACAACTCCTTGGCACGATCAATAGCAATCTGCTCTACAATATCTACCACTTCACAACCACCGTAATAGCGTTTACCAGGGTACCCTTCGGCATATTTGTTGGTTAAAACAGATCCAGAAGCTTCCATTACCTGTGGACTGGTAAAATTTTCAGAAGCTATAAGTTCTAATCCATTAATTTGACGTTCTCTTTCGTCCTCTATTAGGTCAAAAATTTGATTATCGCGTTTCATACAAGAATATTCTAAAAAATTAAGCTGTAAAAATACGAAGTTGGAGTCATTAAATTGGAAGAAAATAATATATTTGAGCAAGAATTTATCAAATAAGAATTAACAATTAGAATATGCCTATAAAAACTAACGATCCAAACAAAAAAACTTGGTTGGAAGTACCAGTAAATTCGGACTTTCCAATACAAAATATTCCATTTGGAGTATTTTTAACAAGAGATGATATTATTACAATTGGCACAAGAATTGGTGATTACGCAATCGATTTAGGAGCACTACATCAATTGGGTTATTTTGAAGGAATAGCATTGACTGAGGATATTTTTCTACAGGATAGTTTAAATGATTTTATATCTGACGGAAAAAAAACATGGCGTGCAGTTCGTAATAGAATAAGTGAAATTTTTGATGCCAATAACAATGCGCTTCAAAATAATGAAGAACAAAAAAAAGTAGTTCTTTTTACTTTAGACGAAATTGAAATGCAATTACCAGTAACAATTGGTGATTATACCGATTTCTATTCTAGTAAAGAGCATGCCACAAACGTAGGTACTATGTTTAGAGATCCAGATAATGCGCTCTTACCAAACTGGCTACACATTCCAGTAGGATACCATGGAAGAAGTTCTACAATTATCCCATCTGGAACGCCTGTGCATAGACCAATGGGACAAACGCTACCAAATGGCGCCGAGCAACCAATTTTTGGGCCATCTAGATTGGTAGATTTCGAATTAGAAATGGCATTCATTACAACAGATGCGAATACTTTAGGGGAAGCAATTCCTATTGCACAAGCAGAAGATTACATCTTTGGACTAGTTTTATTTAACGATTGGAGCGCCAGAGACATTCAGAAATGGGAATATGTTCCTTTAGGTCCTTTCTTAGCGAAAAATTTTGCTTCTTCTATATCTGCGTGGATTGTTACTTTAGATGCCTTGGAGCCTTTTAGAGTAGCAACTCCAACACAAAAACCAAAACCACTACCCTATTTACAACAAACAGGAAATAAAGGTTTTGATATTAATCTAGAAGTAAGCATAACTCCTGAAAATAGCGAACCAACTACAGTCACAAAATCTAATTTTAAGTATATGTACTGGAGTATGGCGCAACAATTAACACACCATACCGTAAATGGTTGTGTTGTTAATAGTGGCGATATGATGGGAAGCGGTACAATTTCTGGTCCAACACCGGACTCTTATGGTTCTATGTTAGAATTAAGTTGGCGAGGAGAAAACCCTGTAAAACTTAACGATGGTTCGGAAAGAAATTTTATTCAAGATAACGATACAGTTACCATTAAAGGGTATTGTAAAAACCAAGCAGTCCGAATCGGTTTTGGAGAAGTAAGCACCAAATTACTTCCAGTATTTAATTCTAAGTCAAACACTTAAAAAGACACTACATATACATACTACACAAACGTCTTATAATCTAGCGCCAACTGCTAGTTATGAGACGTTTTTCTATTAAAAAAAGGCTTAGGAATTTCCCTTCTTTTTTATACTATTTTATTCCTTTATACGTTATACTATTTGATTTTGGCACGGCTATTGGAATACACCAATACTAACCCTTAAAATTAAACGTTATGAAAAAATTACTACCTATAGGTTTTGGTATTCTCTTTTTAATCGCTTGTAGTGGGGTAAAAAAGACACAAGAATCTTTAAATGTTGGAGATTATAGCACCGCTATAAACAATGCAGTAAGAAGTCTTTCTGGTAATAAAACAAAAAAAAGAAATCAACCTTATATTTTACTATTAGAAGAGGTTTTTAAGAAAAATGCTGAAAGAGAAATGCAACATATTGCTTTCTTACAAAAAGAAGGAAGTCCTGCAAATTTAGAAGCTATTTATACCAATTATGTAAACCTTAAAAGAGTACAAGAACAAATTAAACCATTGTTGCCATTACATATTATTGAAGAAAATAGACAAGCGGAATTTTCTTTTATAAATTATAATGATAACATTATTGCTTCTAAAAATAAGCTATCTGATTATTTGTATGCCAATGCACAAAAATTAATGAAGAACGCCACAAAGAAAATTGATTACAGAGTAGTTTTTGATGATTTAAAGTATTTGAATGGAATTGATCCAAACAAAGGCAATACTATTAATTTAATGAAGGAAGCTCATGAAAAGGGTATTAACTATGTTCGAGTTTCCTTGGCTAATAATTCGCAACAGATTATACCTAGTAGATTAGAAGAGGATTTATTAGATTTTGGCACCTATGATTTGGACAAATTCTGGACACAATACCATACAAATCCTGATACTAACAAAAACTACGATTTTGATATGTATGTAAGTTTTGATCAAATTAATGTTAGTCCAGAGAGAATTCAAGAAAAAGAAGTAACCCAAATTAAAGAAGTAAAAGACGGTTATACATACGCAAGGAACACAGAGGGTGGTATTGCCGTAGATAGTTTAGGAAATAAGATTAAGATTCCTGTTTTAAGAAAAGCAAAATGTACTTTATACCAGTTTATGCAAAACAAAGAAGTACAAATTTCAGCTACAGTGAAATTTAAAGATCTTAAAACAAAACAATTATTAGATAGTTATCCTTTGGCCTCTACATTTGTATTTGAGCATGGTTTTGCCACTTATAAGGGCGATGTTCTTGCTTTAGAGGATAATTTCTTAAGGTTGACAAGAAACAAAGAAGTTCCTTTTCCTTCTAACGAACAAATGGTTTTTGATGCAGGAGAAGATTTAAAACTGAAACTAAAAAACATTCTTACAAGGCATAGTTTTTAACTAAAACTATTATACTTATAGACGTACTAAAGCTTGCATATATCCCAATGGTATGTGCAAGCTTTTTTTATTGCATCAAGAAAAGCATTTATAAATAACATTAGTTCTTATATTTAGCAGCTTATAACTTCCCAAACGAGTTAATGAAAAAATTATTAATATTATTTCTGTTTATAGTACACTTCTCTTTATATGGACAATTAGGGTTTTGTGAAGGAAGCAAAGGAGACCCTATTTTTTTTGAAGACTTTGGCTCAGGTCAAGGCTATGGCCCACAATTACCCGCTGGAACAACTAATTACAACTATACTTCAGGGGCACCATCAGATGGAGGCTATACAATTTCTTACCAAAATAATTTTTACGATTGGCATAACAATAATGACCACACTCCTAACGATACCTACGGAAAATCACTTATTATAAATGCAGATTACAACCCTGGAGAATTCTACCAAAGAACCATTACTGGTCTATGCGAAAATACCTCCTATGAATTTACCTCTTGGCTTATTAATTTATTACCTAGTTCTACTGCCTGCGCCAATGGTGGTATTCCAATTAATGTAAAATTCGAAATTGTAAATCCGGCAGACAATTCAATACTAGCTTCTGGAGACACGGGAAATATTACAAGCACAGGCACGGCTCAATGGCAACAATATGGGCTTACATTTACAACTTTAGCAGGACAAACTAATGTTATTCTTAAAATGAGAAATAATGGTGTTGGTGGCTGTGGAAATGATTTAGCAATAGATGATATTATGTTCCGGTCTTGTGGCGATTTAACCACAATAAAATCTGACATTTCAGAAAACAACCATTATATCATATGTGAAGATCAATTTCCTATAAACTTCTTACTTATAGCCGAGCCTGATTTTTCTATATACAAAACGCACGTATTTCAATGGCAAACAAGTATGGATAGTAGCAACTGGACAGATATTAATGGCGCTACAAATAACACCTACACTACCCCTAATATTTCAACCAATACCTACTACCGGGTGAAGGTGGCCGAAGATGTCATAAACCTCCAAAATCCCCTCTGTATCTCAATATCTTCCCCCTATTCCATAGAAGTAGCATATATTCCTGCTCCACCAATAAAAATTAATGATGTAATAGCATGTAGTAATGAAGTAATACCAGCGCTAAATGTTTCTGTCCCTTTAAACCATACAGCAAATTGGTACAGTACAGCTACAGGCGGCACACCTATTGCCGAAAATAGTACATCTTATACTACTTCTACAACAGGAACATATTATGCAGAAACACAAGTTATAAATGCAAGCTGCTATAGCTTAACTAGAACTCCAGTAACAATAACAATAAATGAAGCTCCCGTAGTAACAGATGAAACATTGCAATTTTGCAAAGACAAATCATTAGTAATAGATGCAGGTATCTTAAACGCTACATATTTATGGTCTACTGGTGAAACAACAAAAGAAATTATAGTCACAAAACCAGACACGTATTCTGTTGTAATAACTAATTTGGATGGATGCTCTAATACAAAAACAATAGAGACCTCTATATATAAAGACCCTATTATTAAAAAAATATCATCAAATAGAGATCAAATTATACTAGAACTAGAGGAAAGCTCTTCTAATTATGAATACTCCATTAATGGTTACGACTATCAAGATTCCCAACTATTTGAAAGAGCTCGTGGCGGGCTCTATACCGTATATGCCAAAAATAAATTCAACTGTGAACCTATTCAGGAAGAGTTTATTCACTTAGAAATTCCAAATTTCTTTACACCAAATGGAGATGGAACAAATGATATTTTCCAATTTTTCGGAATTGAAAATTACCCATCAGCTACTGTAAAAATATTTGATAGGTATGGAGCTTTACTAAAAATGGGCATTTCAGCTGATTTCTTTTGGGATGGAAAACTAAATGGATTCAGCCTACCCGCAACAGACTACTGGTATGAAATTTTTATTGATCAAGACAATATAATAAAAGGGCATTTTTCTTTAAAAAGGTAAAAATCTATAGGAATTTATAGCTGTGTTTTAATTAGCATATTAAATAATTGTTGTTTATACTCAAAACAGGTAGTATTAGACGCGAAAGAAATTGCAATTACTGTAGTCTTCCTTATTGAGCTTTCCTTTGTATATATTATCTAAATATTTTGTGCTAATACGTCCTGTTTTTGCTACTTTTAAATCTTTGTTCCCTGAACTATCACAAATAGCAACTACAGCCTCTTTTTCATTACTTGTCCCTGATTTACTTGCTTTTTTAGAAAACGTTTTTTGCTGAATATATTTTTTTATCTTAAGTTTACTGACAACATTAATATGTGATTATTCAACTTTTTCTAAATTAGATGTAGTGTTTATGCTGAAAAATTTATTTATATCTTTTTTGTTTCTATTCATTATTATTTCAGTAAATAGCCAAACAACAATAGGTGAGAAGGAATTATACAAATGGTTTGACACTACGATAGGTCACGAAAACACGGGGTTGATAGATGGTTTAGAATATCATGATATATATAAAACTAGAAATGGCAATCATAAATTTTATTTGTCTTCATCCTATCAAATTGGGAATATTTCTTACAATGGCCAACGATATTTTGATGTTGAAATGAAGTATGATATACTTGATGATCAAATTATAATTAAAATTCCGACTCAAACTAAATCTTATATTATTCAGTTAATTAAAGAAAAAATTGATAGCTTTTCTATCAAAGATTCAAAATTCATTTCTATAGATAATCTAACAAACCATAACGATGGGTTTTATGAAGTTATTTATAAAAGCTCAAACTTAGCCTTTTACAAAAAGAATATTAAAACCTCCTACAAGCATTATTCTGGAAGGTCTATAGTTTATAGTTTCAAAAACAAAGATGAATATTTACTCTATTTTAAAAGTAAATATTATAAAAGCAAAAAATCGAAAAACTTTTTGATTAAGTTATTACCCAAATATATAAAAAATATCAACTTATTTTATAAGTCTCAAAGTGAACTATTGAATACAAATTATGCTTTTTTTATGAAAAAATTAATGACAGAATTAAATAATACCATTTCCAAACAATAAGCATAAATAATGAAGAATTTACTACTTCTACTCTTATTTCTCAATATTACTTACAATTCATTTGCTCAAAAAAATAATAAAAAAATTTCAATACAATTTGAAAACTCGAGCAAAATTGATGTTATAACTCAAATTGAAAACATTACAGATTATCACTTTTACTTTATTGAATCTTGGATAGATGACGATTTAATATCTGGCAATTACAATAATGCCCCTCTAAGAACTGTACTTAACGATATATTTACAAACACTGTAATTAATTATTATATAACTTCTGGCAGAACTATTTTTTTAACAAAAAACAGTTTAATTTATGATGAGTTGCCTTTAAATTTCATTAAAAACACAAATGTAAAAATTGACACGAACCATAATTTAGAACCTATTTTTTTAAAAGAAAGTAATAAAAATCAAAATGAGTATCATGAAATAATAAAAATTGGAAAAGAGAATCCTAATTTATCTCAAACAAGTTTCACGCTATCTGGCTATATTAGAAATAAAACCACAAAAGAACCTTTAACCGATTTAGTTTTAATTGTTAAAGACAAAGGTATTAACACTATTACTAACCAAGACGGGTATTATTCAATTAAATTACCTCTTGGAAGTAATTTAATTGAATTTAAATCTTTAGTTATTAAAGATTTAGTGAAAAAAATTATTGTTTACAATAATGGTAATGCAAATTTTGATCTAGATGTAAATACAGAAGTATTAGATGAAGTAGTTATTAGTTCTCAAAAAAATAGAAATGTTGCTGAAGTAATAGCAGGAATTACAAAAATAGAACTAAAAGAAATAAAAAATATTCCGCTAGTTTTAGGAGAGCGCGATTTATTAAAAATAGCTGCAACCTTACCAGGGATTTCAACGGCTGGAGAAGGCGCTAGCGGTTATAATGTTAGAGGTGGTAAAGCAGACCAGAACCTTTTCCTTATTGATGAAGGTATTATTTATAACCCTACTCATTTCTTTGGAATATTTTCAGCTTTAAACCCTTATACTGTAGGTAGTCTTGAAATATATAAGGGAAATATTCCTGTTGAGTTTGGAGGTAGATTATCATCTGTTTTTGATATAAAAACAAAGAAAAGTAATACTGAAAATTTATCTGGAGAGGCAGCTATTGGTCCTGTAACCAGTAATTTAATGTTAGAAATTCCCATTGTTAAAGAAAAGTCATCGTTATTAGTTGGTGCTCGTGGTACTTACTCCGATTGGGTTTTAAGGTCTTTAGATAATGAATCACTTAAAAATAGTCAAGCTTCATTTTATGATTTCATTATAAAGTACGAACATAAGATTAATAAGAATAACTCTTTACAGGCTACTGGCTACTATAGCAAAGATAAATTTAGTATTACCTCAGATTCGTTATACAGCTATAGCAATCAACTAGCTACATTAAAGTGGAGTCATACCTTTAATAAAAAGAGTAGAGGAAGTTTAATACTTAATACTAGTCAGTATCAGTTTAATATTGGTTTCGACGCTAGTTCGAACAAAGATTTTGACTTGAATTATAAAATAAATGAAACGCTTTTAAAGTTAAAAATGCAATACATAATTAATAAAAAACATAAACTTAATTATGGTGTCTCAAATAAGCTATATTCTTTAAATCCTGGAAGTAAAGAACCTCTTGGCAATAATTCGATTATTAACCCTATTAGAATACCAAAAGAACAGGCCTTAGAGTCGGCAGTTTTTTTATCAGATAATTATAAGGTTAATAAAAAGCTTTCCCTAAGTTTAGGTATTCGTTATTCTTTTTACGCTTCTCTTGGTAAAGCCTCACAAAGAATATATGAAGAAGGGCGACCTCGAAACGAAGGAACATTAATTGAGACAAAGGATTATAAAAAAAATGAAGTAATTAAAACATACGGAGGCCCAGAAATTCGTACATCTGCACGTTATTTTTTAACACAAGGTTTATCGATTAAAGCAGGTTATAGTAGTACTTACCAATTTATTCATACACTGTCCAATAACACAACCCAATCTCCATTGGATACATGGAAACTATCTGATGCCAATATAAAACCACAACAAGCAAATCAATTTAATTTTGGTGTTTATAAAAATTTGGATGCTTATGAACTGAGTATTGAAACTTATTACAAAACAGCTAAAAACATTTTAGATTATAAAATTGGTGCCGATTTATTACTTAATGAATTAATTGAAACTGAAGTCTTTCAAGGTGTAGGGAAATCTTATGGTGTTGAGTTATTAGTTAAAAAAAGCAAAGGAGATTTTAATGGATGGTTAGCATATAGTTATTCACGTTCCTTAATAAAATTAGACAGTGAATTTAGCGAAGAACGCGTTAATAATGGGGAATACTTCCCTTCTAATTACGATAAACCTCATGATTTTAGCTTAGTTGCTAATTATAAAATGACAAAGCGTTTCAGTTTTTCATTTAATTTTGCATATCAAACAGGGAGACCAGTAACTTATCCTGTTGGTACATATTCCTATCTTGGTAATGAATTGGCACTGTATAGTAACCGTAATGAATTTAGAATCCCAGATTATTATCGACTGGATGTTGGTTTAAATATTGAAGGAAATCATAAAATAAAAAAACTAGCGCATAGTTTTTGGAATATTTCTATATATAATGTTCTTGGTAGAAACAACCCCTATTCCGTGTTTTTTGTTACAGAAAACGGACAATTAACAGCTTATACAAGCTCTATATTTTCTATTCCAATACCAACAATAACGTACAATATAAAATTTTAAAAGACTTAAAAAAGAAAAATGAAACATACCAAAATATATTATATAGTATGGATGCTGATATCTTTTTTAGTTCTTAGCTGTACAGAACCATTTAACATAAAATCAATAGATTTTGAAGACACTTTAATAATTGAAGCTATAATAACAGACGAAGTAAAATATCAAGAAATTAAACTTTCCAGAACCTTTTCTTTAGAAGAATTTATACCAGCAGAAGAAAGTAATGCCAAAGTAACAATTACAGATAATTCTCAAAATGTTTATGAATTTGAAGAAACTAGTAAAGGTAAATACACATCTACAATACCATTTGGAGCTGTGGCAAACAAGGATTATATTTTATCGATAATAACCAAAAATGGCAAGTCATACAAATCTAACCCTACACAATTACCTGGCATGGTTCCAATAAATAATTTATACGCCACGAGAACAGTAAATGAAGATACTGGTAACGAAAACATGAGCATTTTTATAAACGAATTTGACCCTATCGCAAATTCAAAATACTTCCGTTACGAATACGAAGAAACTTATAAAATTGTTGCTCCAGCATGGATATACGAATGCCCTCTTTCTGGACCTGGACCGCCACCGCCGCCTGAAGTTTGTGCTGAATCATTAGAAAAGAAAACGTGTTATAATACGATAGCCTCAGACAGTATTATACTAGTTAACACCAACACTTTTAAAGATAATATTACATCATCATTAGAAATAAGAAAAATACCAAGAAACAATCCAATAATAAGAAAAAGATATAGTATTTTAGTAAAGCAATATGCACAATCTTTAGAAGCTTTCACCTTTTATAAAATTTTAAATAAATTTTTAAGTTCCGAAAATCTACTTTCTCAAAATCAACCCGGTTTTTTTAGCGGCAATATATATTCTGTTGATAATAAGAACGAAAAAGTAGTAGGTTATTTTGATGTTTCATCCGTTTCATTTAAAAGAATCTTTTTTAATTTTTCTGATTTCTTTCCAAATGAACCACTACCTCCATATTTCATAGATTGTGCTCCTTTCACAATTCCCGATATTAATGAATATTATCGTAGAATTGAGGCTAGAGAGGTTGCTAAATTTGGTGAGCCACTTCCTGGTGAGCTACAAGAAGTGGTTAATATAGCTTGTGCTGATTGCAGAACATTGGAAACGATTGCAAAACCCGAATTCTGGATAGATTAAGCTAAATGAAAAATAAAATGAAAAAAAGTATATTTATTATTTTTATTTACGTCAGTTTCTCTTCAATATTTGGTCAAACAACATTGAAAAAGGATAATTCTTTTACCTATAATAATTTTCCGCAGGAAAAAATATTTGTTCATTTCAACAGTACCCTTCTAATTTCTGGAGAAGAATTGTTTTATAAAATTTACTGCCTTAATACCAATACAAACAAGTTAAGTAGTCTTAGTAAAATAGCCTATGTTGAATTAATAAATACTGATAAAAATACTATTTTCAAGCACAAAATACTATTAAAGTCAGGCTTAGGAGAAGGATATTTCTTTATTAAAACATCAATTCCTTCTGGAAACTATAAGCTTATAGCTTACACACAATGGATGAGAAATGGAGGTGTAAATACTTTTTTTCAAAATGATATTACTATAATTAATCCCTTTAGAGCAAATAAAAAATTAACTGTAAATCAGTCCGAGCATCAAAACACAATTAAAAGTCAAAATAATTTATTTAAAAAACATGTTAAAATTTTAGAAAACCCCGTTAAAAACGATTTTGTAGAACTATGTTCTAATAAAAAAACTTTTCTAAAAAGAGAAAAAGTTGTTTTAACTATAAAAAGTACTAAGGGTAAATTTTCATATGGTAATTATTCTGTTTCCGTAAAAAAAATAGACAGTATTGATACGTCTAAAAGACATAGCTCTAGTTCGTTCACAAGCAATAATAATTTAAAAGCATCTCCAAAAGATTCCATATTTTATATGCCAGAATTGAGAGGAGAAATATTATCTGGTACTGTTTTTATTAAAGAATCTAATACGCCAATCTCAAGTGCAAAAATTTCATTCTCTATACCAGGAGAAAATTCTATTTTCAAAATCGCTACTACAAATAAATCTGGTGTATTTTACTTTAATTTAGATAAAGAATACAAAAATACTAATGCCATTATACAAGTTATAGGTTCTAAAAAAGATGAATATAGTGTTGTGCTTAAAAAATATAAATCACCAAATTACAATGATTTTGAGTTTTACGATTTTAAACTTACATCCGAATTAAAAGGCTTAATACTAAATAAAAGTATCTTAAGCCAAATTGAAAATGCATACCATAGTGTTAAAAAAAATAGTATTCTACCTACTAATAGTATGATTCCTTCATATAAATATAAAGAGAAACAATATTTTTTAGATGATTATACTAGATTTAAAACACTAAATGAAACAATTACAGAAGTTGTTGGTTCGATATATGTTTTACGAAAAAAAGGGGACTATACATTTCATATAAAACATTATAATGAGGCTAGCAAATCCGATTTATTACCATTAGTCCTTATTGATGGAATTTTAATCCAAAATCATAATTCGATTATTGATTATAATGCAAAAAACATAAAATCAATTGGAGTTGTAAGAGACAAATATATTTATGGAGGGCAATCATATATGGGGGTAATTTCAATTAAAACGCTTGACGGAGATTATAATAGCTCTTTTAAAGAATGGGAATACATGAAAAGTATTGAGCTTGATAAACCGCTCGTAGGTATAAAATATTTCAAGCAGACTTATAGCGATAATTTTAACTTAAACCGTATTCCTGATTTTAGAAGTCAATTATTATGGTCCCCAAATTTAACACTAAGGGCTGACGAAAATATAATTTCTTTTTATACTTCAGATAATACAGGTGATTATGAAATATGCATTGAAGGTTTTACTAATAGCGGAAAACCTGTATCTCTAAGAGAAATCATAAAGGTAAAAGGGTAACAAGCAGGACAAAAACATTTAAAAACCTATTATTTTTGGGTCTGTATCTAGGCTTCCCTAAAACATGATTTTTAAAAGTGACATCTTTCAACCGAAATTGTAGGCTTTCTATCTAAATTAAAACTTAGTTGAATTTATTTAAATCAATATCTGCTATAGCACCATGAGAGGCATGTGCTACCACTACCCCATTTTTAATAACTAATAATTGTGGCGATTGGTGTTCAATTTGAAAAACATATCCAGTTTCATTAGATACTTCTCTAAAACTAAGTAAATCTAGATAATACAAATCGAATTGCTCTGTGCTAAAATCATAGGCATCAACAAACATTTTACTCACCATTCTACTTATACCACAGGTAGTCGAATGTTTAAATATAATTTGAGGCTTACTAGAAGATTTTTCTTTTATAGAACTTAATTGCGCTACAGAAGTTAAAGGAATCCAAGGCAAGACTTTCGCTTCCTTTTTAGCCGATGTATTAGAAGTAAACATTTTATTAAAAAATCCCATATTTTCACTTTTCAAGATACATATTTAGTAAGTCGATCTAATTCAAAAATCTTACACTCCGCCAAAATGTCTTGCTATTACTGCATTCACAAGACATTCTGTCTGTTTTAAAACCATGGTAAGGTTGTTGCTTTCTACAAAGCAAAAATAGACATTAACAATATATATACATATGAACTTTAATAATTTCACTATAAAATCGCAAGAAGCCGTGCAACGAGCACAGCAACTTGCACAATCGCTAGGACACCAACAAATTGAAAACGAACATTTTTTCAAAGCTATTTCTGAAGTCGATGAAAACGTACTACCCTTTCTTTTAAAAAAACTAAACGTTAACACTTCTCTTCTTTACCAGATAGTAGACAAAGAATTAGAGAGTTTTCCTAAAGTTAGTGGTGGCGAAATAATGGCATCTAGAGAAGGAGGAAAAACATTGACTGAGGCAGGAATAATTGCTAAAAAAATGAACGATGACTTTGTTTCTATTGAGCATTTATTAATCGCTATTTTAAAATCTAAAAGTAAAATATCTCGAATACTAAAAGACCAAGGAGTAACAGAAAAAGATCTAAAATCTGCCATAGAACAGTTGCGAAAAGGAGCAAAAGTAACTTCACAAACCGCAGAGGACAATTACAATTCTCTTAACAAATATGCCATTAATTTAAATGAAATGGCCGATAGTGGTAAATTAGATCCTGTTATTGGTAGGGATGAAGAAATAAGAAGAATACTTCAAATATTATCTAGAAGAACTAAGAACAACCCTATGTTAGTTGGGGAGCCTGGTGTAGGTAAGACTGCAATTGCCGAAGGTCTTGCGCATAGAATAATTCAAGGAGATATTCCAGAGAACTTAAAGGATATTATTATTTTTTCTTTGGATATGGGGGCCTTAATTGCAGGAGCCAAATACAAGGGTGAATTTGAAGAACGATTAAAATCTGTTATCAAAGAAGTAACAGAATCAGATGGAAATATAGTACTCTTTATAGATGAAATTCACACTTTGGTTGGTGCTGGTGGTGGACAAGGCGCAATGGATGCAGCAAACATTCTAAAACCTGCTTTAGCAAGAGGGGAATTACGTGCTATTGGTGCAACCACCTTAGATGAATACCAAAAGTATTTTGAAAAGGATAAGGCACTAGAACGAAGGTTTCAAAAAGTAATTGTAGATGAGCCAGATACAGAAAGTGCTATTTCTATTCTTAGAGGAATTAAAGAAAAGTACGAAACCCACCATAAAGTTCGTATTAAAGATGAGGCTATTATAGCAGCTGTAAAATTATCACAACGCTATATTACGAATAGGTTTTTACCTGACAAAGCTATTGACCTAATGGACGAATCTGCTTCCAAATTACGAATGGAAATTAACTCAAAACCAGAGGAATTAGATGCTTTGGATCGAAAAATAATGCAGATTGAAATCGAACTAGAAGCAATAAAAAGAGAAAATGACAAACAAAAAATACGTTCTCTAAATGTAGATTTGGCTAACTTAAAAGAAGAAAGAAATGCCATTTTTGCCCAATGGGAAAGCGAAAAAATTGTAGTAGACAATATTCAAAAGACAAAGCAAGACATCGAAGGTTTTAAACAAGAAGCGGAACGCGCAGAACGAAATGGTGATTATGGTACTGTTGCTGAGATTCGTTATGGAAAAATTAAGGAAGCACAAGAACGCTTAGAGAAACTTAAAAAGGATTTAGAGATACAGCAAGAATCCGAAACCTTAATAAAAGAAGAGGTCACTTATGAAGATATTGCAGAGGTTGTGGCAAAATGGACAGGAATTCCTATTACAAAAATGTTACAAAGTGAAAGAGAAAAGCTATTGCAATTAGAAGAAGTATTGCACAAAAGAGTTGTTGGACAAGAAGAAGCTATAGAAGCCGTTTCTGATGCTATTAGACGTAGTAGAGCCGGTTTGCAAGACACAAATAGACCTATAGGTTCTTTCTTATTCTTAGGAACAACGGGAGTTGGGAAAACGGAATTAGCCAAAACTTTAGCTGCCTATTTATTTGATGATGAAAATGCAATGACTAGAATTGATATGAGTGAATACCAAGAAAGCCATTCTGTAAGTCGTTTGGTTGGAGCACCTCCAGGATACGTAGGCTACGATGAAGGCGGCCAATTAACAGAAGCTGTAAGAAGGAAACCATATTCTGTAATTCTATTGGATGAGATTGAAAAAGCACATCCAGATACATTTAACATTTTACTACAAGTACTAGATGAAGGGCGACTAACTGATAATAAGGGTCGTGTTGCCGATTTTAAAAATACCATCATCATTATGACTAGTAATATTGGAAGCTCAATTATTCAGGAAGAATTCGAAAAAAACAAGGATATTGGTATTGCCACAGAGAATGCAAAAGTAGGAGTTTTAGAAATGCTAAAAAGATCTATTCGTCCAGAATTTATTAATAGGATTGATGACATTATTATGTTTACTCCTTTAAATAAAAAGGATATTACAAAAATTGTAGAAATTCAGATAGGCTTGCTAAAAAAAATGCTAAACAAACAACAAATTACTATTGATGCAACGGCAGAAGCAATCACCTACTTGGCAAATAAAGGCTACAATCCACAATATGGAGCAAGACCAATTAAGCGAGTAATACAAAAAGAAGTGCTTAATAATTTATCAAAAGAAATTTTAGGAGGCACTATAAAAACAGATAGCATTGTGTTAATAGACTCTTTTAACGACTCTTTGGTTTTTAGAAATCAGAATTAGTTCTTTTTCAATGAATACTTGTCATTCCTGCGAAAGCAGGAATCCATTAATGAAAAACTAAAGTAACATTGATGAATTTGCAAGGTTTTAACTTCTAAGAACTTATTGAAATGAACTACCCTTGAAGTTAATTTTTCAAGGGTAGTTCTTTCGTTTCTATTATTTTTAAACACATCAATATTTCAAAACAATAATAAAGCACTTATTATGAGCATTTTACGATATGTCGAAATCACTTAAAAATTAAAATTTTAAAGTTATAAAGTATTTTGGGTTACCTATTTCTTTAAAATAGGTGATTTTTTTAGAGGTAAATATACCGCACAGTATTTATATTTTTTTATATTCGTAAAAAACAAAGTCTCCTATGCCTGGAAAAGCAGAAAAAACTACAGCTTTTATAATTAAAACAGTCGCTCCAATATTTAACAAATATGGGTACGTAGGAACCAGTATGAGTAAACTTACAGAAGCAACTGGCTTAACAAAAGGGGCTTTGTATGGAAACTTTGAAAATAAAGATTCTTTGGCTATGGCAGCTTTTGAATACAACAGAAATCGTTTAATTTATGCCATCGATGAAAAATTAAATAGCAAAGGCACCTCTTTACAAAAGCTTTTTTCTCTTACCAATTTTTATAAGCATTACGATGAATTCACAAAGGATATGGGTGGTTGCCCTATTCTAAATGTTGGTGTAGATGCAAAATACAACAATCCTCATTTAGCTTCTGCAGCAAAAGAAACCGCTAAAACAATTGAAGGTAAAATTGCTTTAGTACTGGAGAATGGCATCAATAATAACGAAATACACATTCCCATAACACCACTACAGTTTGCAAAGCAATTGTACACTATGCTTCAAGGAGCTGTTGCTATGGCTACAATAACTGGCGATAGGAAATACTTGCTAAATACGGTTGCTTATTTAGATCAGCTTGTAAACAAGGAGATAAAAAAATAAAAACCGAATAGAAAATTCGTGAGGATTTTCGTAAACAGAATCGCACCAAGCAATTAATTTTATACGTCTCAGTTCTATTGCGTTTTTATTATCTCCAATAATCTATTTAGTTGGTAATCTTCCTTCCAGAAAATTTGGCCTAAATTTCTTTCAATTACAATATCAAGTTCTGTACCTATACCATCTAATATTTTACCGTTCTTTTGAAAAGAAACCATCGTACTTATTTTTCCTCTTAACTCTGAATTTGGTAAATCAAACCCTACACTATTCCCACTCGAACCATCGGTCTTTACTCCAACAATTTTTATGTTTGGTAATCCCTTGAATACTGAAACAAGAATAGAGGCTGCACTAAAACTTCTTTCATTCGTTAATATATAAATAGGCTTGTTGTAATGGTACTTGTCTTTTGTTATTTTTTGACCATTTAGAATATAGTAATAATATTCGCTAAATCTATTTTTGTCCAAATTATACATTGATTCAAAAGAAGACATAAATTTATCGATTGCATTTTGTTCTTTATTGTCTAATTCATCTTTGGAAAACAAAAAGCGCCTGTGCAAAGCATCTTTTGACTCTTTATCCAAAGGCAGTTTTCCTCTTTGCTTGGCAGCATTAACAACATAAATAGAATCAGGATGAATAAAATAACCAGCAAATTCTTGAATTAAATCACGAGTACCGCCTTCATTGTCTCTCACATCTATAATAAGAGCATCGCTTTGTTCTGCTTTCATCATAAACTCATTAATATATTCAAAGAAAACTGGACTATCTTCTTTATTAAGCATATCAGAAATTTGAATATACCCAACATTATTCTCTATTGTGAAAAATTTGCTTATAAAAGCCTTGTCATTGAATTGTTCTAATCGTAATCGATAAATATTTCTATAAAATCGTTCGTCCCAATACCTTGCTCTCTTGCCTTTTGCTACCAATTCAATACTCACTTCCTTTTCAATTCCATTTTCGTTTATTAGTGTTAAGGGAATTGGATTAGGTAAGTCAATATCTAGTTTCTTGAATATGTTTTCGATATCTCTTAATTCTCTAACAGCACGAGTTAAATAAGATTTTTTTGGGGCAAGAATTTCTCCAGGGAAAATTTTAGGAAGTATTTTTTCGATTGGAATACCGTTAATCGCTTTTAGATAAGGAAATTCATTTTTGTAAAAACGATATTCATGCTCTACTCTATCATAATCGATGACTAAAACCTTATCTTTAAATGGTGCAAATGCAAATGCGAAAAAAAGTGAATTGCGTAATCTGTCGCCTTTTATATAGGAATGTCTATCGCCAATTTTTCCAATAGTTTTAGATAAAAATAATTCAAAATCAAATTTGGTTATTTGCTTGTCTGCTATCGTATCTAAAAACCCGTCAAAATCTTTTTTGTATTCATATCCGTTTAATCCTTGATACGAAGATTTGTTTTGAAGAATATCGTCAAGTATTGCCAAATCCTTTTTAATTTCGCTTTTGGTTAAATATTCAGTTACATTTTGTGCATTACAAGAAAACGTTAAAATTGATAATAAAAAGATTATGTGAAATTTCATTGACCATTATTTTTTTAAATTGTGCCTAACAATAAAAGTAATTCAAATTTTAATGTTTTCGATTAAAACCTGACCTCCACAATTAGGACCTAAACCACTCATAAAAAACAATTTACTTAAGCTTATAATTACAAAACTCATCCATCAAGAGAGTTCTGCAACCTTGTTGTAAAGCATCAATCTACTTTTCACCTACAACCCTAAACACCCATATTGTGTCTTTGTAACGACCATCATATTTGCTGTCTCTTGCTTTTTCAATTTCAGATAGCGTATCAAATCGTTCTAAGTATACGTAATTATGCTTCTTGTCTTTGCGATAGAATGCCCCAGGATTGAATCCCTTCTTTTTTAAATTTTTCATAAAGTTTTCAAAATACTTCTTAGTGCCAAAAATATTGGCAACTAAATAATATCCTGACGCTACTCCTTCCAAGGAAGTCACTTCTTCATAATGTCCGTTTGTTACAGCACCTTTCTTTTTAGGTTTCTTCACAACCTTAGCCAATGCTACTTTTTTATTTTCAGCAGCAAGTAGCTTCGCTTTATTGGCTTCTAACCTCTTAACAGCTGCCATAGCATTTGCCTTTCTAATTTTAGAAATAGAATCTTTAACATTCGCCTGTTTCAATTTCTCTTTTACAGCAAGAGCGTTCTCTTTTTCTAATTTGGCAATTGAGTCCAATCGCTTTTTCTCTTCTTCTTGTTTAACCTTAACAAGCTCCACTTCTTTTTCAGTTTTTAACTCCTCAGTAATAGGTTTCTTCGGTTTCTCTACAACAACAGCCTCTTTTTTCTCTTCAACTAATACAGGTGCTTCTTCCTCTTCATCAACAATTTTATTTCGATTCACATTCCCCCCAAAAGAAAAAGCTGTTACAATTTCAATACTGGAATCTTTATCTTTTAAAGAATCATCAATTCCAAATTCCATCAATAAGCCAATAGATAATTTCTGAAAAAGCTTTGCTCCCGCTCCTGCAGAAATTCCATAAAAATTATTATAACCAACTTGTCCCCAAAATTTTGAAGTAGAAAAAACTGTATTTAATCCAAATTGGGTATCATGATTCGGAATGGTTTTTATATACATCATTGGTTTTACGTAGGTATCTTGAGAACTTCCAAACATTTCTAACGGAAAGGCATAGCTTACAAAACCAAGATACATTTTATCCGAAGCACTAGTTTGTGCTTCTTTTTTCGTAAAATTATAATCAAAACTATTCTCAGAAGATATACCCACACTAAACTGATTTACAGATAACATAATACCAGGAGCAATTTGTAAGATAAAATCGTTCGAATTTTTTAATTGTGGTAATTCAATTTCTGGATTTGGATTAAACCTATTATCCGATAATACAGATTTATAACCAAATACATTTACGCCAACAGATAATTTGGTTGTTGCACTTAAATCAAAAACATAGGCATAATTTGCAACTCCTCCTGTATAAGAAAACACTCCTGTATTATTTTGAAAAAAGCCCGCACCTATCGTAGATTTATCATTTAAACTTCCTGTATAATTAAAAAATAAAGAAGTAGGATCCTCATCTATTGCTTGCCATTGCCACCTAGTCCACAATGCAATAGTATGCAAACTATTCGCGTTTAATGAAAATGCAGGGTTTACTAAGCTAGTGTTATACATACCTAAATTATGCTGTCTTAAATCTTCTGGAAGTTTTACTTCTTGTGCAGTCAAAATAGAAACCACAGATACAAATACTAAAAGGGTGTAGAATTTTTGCATATACAAAAAAACGAAAAACTAGATCTATAACATACTTTTTTATGGTAATTTTAGTTAGTTAATTAAAATTAGTCCAATTATTTACATCATTAAGTATGAAAAACAATAAGCTTTTAGTTATATTTTTAATTGTCATTGGGTTATGGAGTTGCAAGGAAGAACCAAAATCATTTGAAGATTCTAATGAGAAAACCGTATCAACCTTTTATTTTATTAGGCATGCAGAAAAGGATAGAAGTTTTTCTGACAATAAAGATCCAGAGTTAACTCAGGAGGGCTTAGGAAGAGCTATGCGCTGGGCAGAAGTTTTTGATTATATTCCTTTGGATGCAATTTATACAACAGACCGAGAAAGAACAAGTATGACTGCTGCACCAACATCTATTAAAAAAGATATTACGGTACAGTTCTATGAGTTTAATGAAGTTAATATGGAACAATTTAAGAATGACTACTTAGGTCAGAATGTTTTAATTGTTGGACACAGCAATACTACTCCTGATTTTGTAAACAAAATGATTGGAGAAGAAAAATATGATGGGCTAGACGATTACGATAATAGCACGTTATTTATTGTTCAAATAATAAACAATAAAATAACAGCTATTAGGCTTAAAATTGACTAATCTCTTTGTTAACCTGAACATTTTCTAATTCAATTTTAGATAATAATTCTAAGTTTCCGTTACTATATAATTCATCTATATCTAAAATAGAAATTGTATTACTTTTTGGTTTTAAGTTGTAGTAATCAACAAAACGAATTCCCTCTACAAAGCGCTCGTTATATGCCTCTCTAAAACGAATTCCGCCTTTACCAACATGATACTCATACGCTAAATAATCTGGCTTAAAAGTTTCTTTATTAAACCAATAAATGTAAGTATCATCATAATCTACTCCGCCACCTTCCTTAGCAAAAGTTACCTTTATTTTATAATAGGGTTTTTCTTTAATAATAACCTCTCCTAGCAATTTCTTTTTAACAGCACCATCATTTAAACCATACGGTAAATACACAAAATAATGTACGGAGTTAACAGAATTCACATACTTTACTGCCATAGAATCTGGCACCTGAATTAAGCTGTCATTTACAAAACGTTGTAATTTATTTGCCGCCAAAACATCTTTTACAATAGCACCATCTTTCTTAAAAATTCTTTTCAATTGTTTTCTATTACTAACATAAGAAAGCATGTATTTAATTTTTCTAAAATCGAACGAAATTTCACTTGTGGTATACAATTCACCCCCACTCACTTCAATTGCTTTATCTATAATTTGTTGTGCAGTTAACTTTTCTTTCTGCTTACAAGAAATAATGCTGATTACAATTGCAAAAAGTAGTAGTTTTTTCATAATTATTTTTAGTTTTAATCCCACATTTAGGTATAATTCTCTTTTATTTGCCTCAAAAAAAATTTCTTTTCGAAAGCCCCCCTCTTACCGTTTAGTAGAGGTTATTCCTTTATATTCGGAAAAATAAAGCATTCCTAACAAAAGTATTTATTTAATTTTATCTAAGTATCTCTATAACTTATATAATTGTTTCTATTTTTGCTTTAATTATGCAGAAGACTGTTAAAATAAAAAATAAGAAAGCTAGATTCGAATACGAAATTCTAGACACCTATATTGCTGGTTTGGTATTAACCGGTACCGAGATAAAATCTATTCGTTTAAGCAAAGCTTCTATCTCCGAAAGCTTTTGTGAATTTAATGACCGTGGCGAACTTTTTGTCATTAATATGCAGGTAGACGAATATTCCCATGGTAATTTCTACAACCATAAACCAAAAGCAGAACGAAAATTACTACTCAACAAAAAAGAGTTGAAAAAGTTAGAAAAAGAAGTAAAAAACTCTGGACTTACTATTGTTCCTCTACTTCTTTTTGTGAACGACAAAGGTTTCGCTAAAATCAATATAGCTTTGGCAAAAGGTAAAAAGCTTTATGATAAAAGGGAATCTATAAAAGATAGAGATAATAAAAGAGATCTTTCTAGGTTAAAGAAAAATTTTAATAATTAAAATTCTCAATTCTTATCCTCTAACATTGGCACAAAACGAAAAGAACCTAATTCCTTTTTTTCAAATTCCTTTTCCGATTTTCTCGTAACTAAAGTCATTACTTGCTCTTCTACACCAACAGGGATAACTAACTTCCCTCCTATTTTTAACTGCGCCAACAAAGGATTAGGAATAAATGGTGCTCCTGCCGTAACTACAATTCCGTCAAAAGGAGCTTCTTCTGGCAGGCCTTTATACCCATCTCCAAAAATTGCCTTTTTGGGTCTATATCCCATTTTAGCAAAAAATATATTTGTTTTTTTAAACAATTGCAACTGTCTTTCTATAGTGAATACCTTCGCTTTTAATTGTAAAAGAACAGCTGTTTGGTACCCACTTCCTGTACCAATTTCTAAAATTTTAGCATTAGGAGAAATTGTTAAAAGCTCTGTCTGAAAAGCAACCGTATAGGGTTGGGATATAGTTTGTTCTGCCCCTATCGGAAATGCCTTATCCTGGTATGCATGATCCTCAAAACTACTATCTAAAAACAAGTGCCTTGGAACCATCTTTATAGCTAGTAATACCTTTTCATCTTTTATTCCTTTGGCAACTAATGTTTCTGCCAATTTATTCCGCATTCCCTGATGCTTTAAGGTATCTTTCAATCGTATAATTTTAGAAATACGAAGTTATAAAATCTGTAGCTCTTATTAGAGAACATCGCAAAAGTTCTCTTATTATTTTTTTAAGAGTCTATTCCTATATAATTTACAATTCAATAATCGGCTTGCATTTTTTAAGGAAGAGTCGTTACATATTCTTATTTTTGACAAAAAACAACACCATATGCTAAAGGTTGGAGTATTAGGAGCAGGACACTTAGGAAAAATACACTTACGTCTTCTTAATGAATCTCAAAAATATAACTTAATCGGTTTTTATGACCCAGATGCCATAAATGGAAAAAATGTAGAAAAGGAATTCGGTTACACTTATTTTGATAATATCAATAAATTAATTGAAGCCGTTGACGTTGTAGATATTGTAACACCAACACTTTCTCATTTCGATTGTGCAAAAAAGGCTATTGAAAAAGGAAGGCATATTTTCATAGAAAAACCGATAACCAATACTTTTAAAGAAGCCGAAGAACTATTGGCTTTAGAAAAACAATACAAGGTAAAAGGGCAGGTTGGACATGTAGAACGATTTAATCCAGCATTTAAAGCCGTAAAAAATCAGATTAAAAATCCAATGTTTATTGAGACACATAGGTTGGCCGAATTTAATCCAAGAGGCACAGACGTTCCTGTTGTTTTAGATTTAATGATTCATGATATAGACGCCATATTAAGCGTAGTAGATTCCAACGTAAAACAAATAAATGCAAGTGGTGTTTCTGTCATAAGCAATTCTCCAGACATTGCAAATGCAAGAATAGAGTTTGAAAATGGTTGTGTAGCTAATTTAACCGCCAGTAGAATTTCTTTAAAGAATATGCGTAAGTCCAGATTTTTTCAGAAAGATGCCTATATTTCTATAGATTTTCTAGAAAAGAAGGTCGAAGTAGTAAAAATGAAAGATGCTCCTGAAACAGCAGGAGATTTTGATATGATTTTACAAAATGCCGAAGGAGTGAAAAAACAAATCTATTTTGAAAATCCGGCTATAGAAACCAACAATGCTATTTTAGACGAATTAGAAACATTTGCAGACGCTATAAACAACAATACTACACCTATAGTTTCTTTATCTCAGGGCACGAAAGCCTTAAAAGTTGCGTTACAAATTATAGAATCTTTTTAAATACGTTTTATGCAAAACATAGCAGTAATAGGCGCTGGTACAATGGGTAATGGTATTGCTCATGTATTTGCTCAAAAAGGGTATCAAGTAAATTTAATAGACCTTTCACAAGAATCTCTTGAAAAAGGTATAGCAACCATATCTAAAAATTTGGATAGGATGCTTGCTAAGGAAAAAATATCTGTAGAGGATAAAAAAAGTACCCTAGGTAATATTACTACTTTCACGAAATTATCAGAAGGCATTGTGAATGCTGATTTGGTAATAGAGGCTGCATCAGAAAACCTAAATATAAAACTAAGCATCTTTAAACAACTAGATGAGCTGTGTAAGAGCGATACAATCTTAGCCACAAACACATCATCAATATCTATTACACAAATTGCAGCAGCAACTAATAGACCCGACAAAGTTATTGGAATGCATTTTATGAATCCAGTGCCTATAATGAAATTGGTAGAAATAATTAGAGGATACAACACTTCTAATACCGTTACCAAAACTATTATGGCCTTGTCCGAAAAATTAGGAAAAACACCAACAGAAGTTAACGATTACCCTGGTTTTGTTGCAAATAGAATTCTTATGCCAATGTTAAATGAAGCAATAGAAACCCTCTATAATGGCGTTGCCGGAGTACAAGAAATAGATACCGTAATGAAGTTGGGAATGGCTCATCCAATGGGACCATTGCAACTAGCAGATTTTATTGGGTTAGATGTATGTTTATCTATTTTAAATGTGATGCATGATGGATTCAAAAATCCAAAATACGCGCCATGTCCATTATTAATAAACATGGTAATGGCGAATAAAATGGGTATAAAATCGGGAGAAGGCTTTTACGACTACTCCAATTCTAAAAAAGCAGAAAAAGTTTCTCCTCAGTTTCTTAAATAAACTATGGCTATAATAAAACCATTCAAAGCAATTAGACCCACAAAAGACAAAGTTGCTTTTGTTACCTCTCGCCCGTATCATGAATATTCAGAGGAAGAGTTAAATGCTACTTTAAAAATAAATCCATTTTCATTTTTACATATAATTAATCCTGGATTCAAATTTCATAAAGAAGTTTCAGGCTTTGAAAGATTTAATTTAGTTCGAAATAGATATTTAGAATTTCTTGAGGATAATATATTTTCTAAAGATACCAAAGAGAGTTTTTACATTTATAAGATTAAAGAAGGAAACAAAATTTGCTGTGGTTTTTTCTGCGGAACTAGTGTAGAAGATTACCAAAACAATCATATTAAAAAACACGAAAAAACACTAAAACAAAGAGAAATCATCTTTGCTAATTATTTAGAAACAGTAGGTTTTAACGCAGAACCTGTTCTAATGACTTACCCAGACAATAAAAAAATTGCAGTAATATTAAAAGAAGAGACAAAAAAAGAGCCTGCTTTTTTTATTACAACTCCAGATAAAGTTACACATTACCTCTGGCCCATTTCTAACAGAGCAACCATAAAAGAACTGCAAAATGAATTTAACAATATAGATTCCTTATATATTGCAGACGGGCACCATAGATGTGCTTCTTCTAATCTTTATGCTACTTCTATAAAAAAGAACAATCCTAACCACACCGGAAAAGAGCCCTACAACTTCTTTATGAGCTACTTAATTCCTGAATCTCAAATGCGGGTTTATGAATTCAATAGAATGATAACCGATTTAAACCACCTAACAAAAGAAGAGTTTTTGGTAAAACTAGATACAAACTTCCGAATTGAAAACAAAGGCGCTTCTTTCTATAAACCTTCAAAAAAACATCATTTTAGTATGTATTTGGATGGAGAATTCTACTCCTTATACCTAAGAAAAAAAAGATATTTACATACAGACGCATTGAGCAAGCTAGATACACAAATTCTATTTAAAACAATCCTAGAGCCAATTCTTGGTATTGTCAGTTTAAGAAATAACAAACGGATAAAGTACCGATTTGGAGACCATAGCATTACTATGAAAAGTGAAATTGATAATGGGAAATTCAAGGTTGGATTTGGAATGCTCCCCATTACCATAGAAGAAATAAAAACTATTGCAGATGAAGATGCTACAATGCCACCAAAAAGCACCTATATAGAACCAAAACTAAGAAGTGGATTAGCCATATATGAATTATAAGCTATACATTGCAGACACAGATTATAAGTAATGAGTATTAAAGAGAATTTAGCCAATATTTTAAAAGGGTTACCAGAAGAGGTAACACTTGTTGCTGTTTCTAAAACCAAACCAAAAGAAGATATTTTAGAAGCTTACGATGCTGGACAGCGAATTTTCGGGGAGAACAAAATTCAAGAAATGACTCAGAAATGGGAGGTTCTACCTAAAGATATTGAATGGCATATGATTGGTCATGTGCAACGTAATAAAGTTAAATATATGGCCGAGTATGTAACACTTATTCATGGTGTGGATAGCTTAAAGTTATTGAAAGAAATAAACAAGCAAGCAGCAAAACATAATAGAATAATTGACTGTTTATTGCAAATACACATTGCAGAAGAGCAAACAAAATTTGGTTTTTCAAGTGAAGAAATAGATCAAACAATAACTTCAGGTAATCTAAATAAATTACTAAACATAAATATATTAGGACTTATGGGGATGGCAACATTCACAGAAGACTCTAACCAAATTAAAAGAGAATTCAAAACACTAAAAAGTATTTTCTACACTACGAGAAAAGCAATACCAAACTTAACTACAGTATCTATGGGAATGAGTGGCGATTACAAAATTGCCATCCAAGAAGGTAGCACTATGGTAAGAATAGGAAGCAGTATCTTTGGAAGTAGAAATTACCACAACCCTATCTAGGGTTTCAAAAAAAAAAGAGCATTTATACTATGTACGCAGTTTTAGATATTGAAACCACTGGTGGAAAATACAATGAAGAGGGTATTACAGAAATCGCCATTCATAAATTTGATGGGCATGAGGTTGTAGACACTTTTATAAGTCTTATAAATCCTGAAAAAGAAATCCAACCTTTTGTCGTAAATCTTACAGGCATAAACAACAAAATGCTTCGTACTGCTCCTAAATTTCATGAAGTAGCAAAACGTATTATAGAAATAACAAAAGACACTATTCTTATTGCGCACAATGCACAATTTGACTACCGCATATTACGCACAGAATTTAGAAGGCTGGGATACAATTATGAACAAAAAACTCTTTGTACAGTAGAATTATCTAAAAAACTAATTCCAGATAAAGAATCCTATAGTCTAGGCAAACTTGTTCGCTCTCTTGGAATACCAGTAACAGACAGACACAGAGCCAATGGGGATGCACTAGCCACTTTACAATTATTCAAACTTTTACTTTCTAAGGATCTTGAAAAATCTATCATCAAAACTGTTGTTCGAGAAAAAACACATGGCGAATTATCTATTAAGCAATTAGATATTATTGACCAATTACCATCCGAAACGGGCGTTTACTACCTACATAATAAAGATGGCGATATTATTTTTATTGGAAAAAGCAGAAACATAAAGAAAAAAGTAAACCAACTCTTTACTAAGGACGGAGAAAGGTCACGAAAAATTCAAAAAGAAACAAAAGCGGCAACTTTCGAAAAAACAGGAAACGAATTAATCGCCCTTCTTAAAGAAAATGAAGAACTCTCTAAGAACAAACCTAAATTCAACCCTAGACAGAAAAGAGTATTATTCAGGTATGGCATATTTCAAAATACAAACGAAAAAGGATATGCTACTTTACGAACCGCCAAATACAAAAGCCAAAAAGGATGTATAGGGACGTTTACAAGCATTCACAGTGCACAAAATTTCCTATATACACTAACAGAAAAATTTCAACTCTGCGACAAACTCAACGGGCTTTCAGAAACAAAAAGTAACTGTTCTAAGTTTGATGATGAATTGTGCTTAGGAGCCTGCATCAACAAGGAAGAGACTAGCGAATACAACAAAAGAGTTGCTGAAGTAATTTCAAGATACAGTATTGAGAATAGAAATATTATTATTACAGATAAAGGAAGAGAAACAGGAGAAAGCAGTGCTATACTAATTAAAAATGGCGCACTAAAGGGATATGTTTTTTACAATCTTAACCATCAAATAAATAATATTTCTATCTTAGAATCAATTATTACTCCAATGCATTGGAGCAAAAATGTACAACACATTATTGAAACGTATTTAAGAAAAAACAAACGGTTAAAAATTATTCAATTTTAAATCATTTTCATGAAAAAAGAAAAGCCTCTAAAAGGATGGAAGAATAAACTTCATGAGATAATTTATGAAGCAGATACACCAAAAGGAAAATGGTTTGATATTATTCTATTTTTCTTAATTCTAATTAGTGTTGCTCTGGTAATGCTAGAAAGCGTTAAAGAGATAGATGTAAAATACCACAAAACGCTTTTAACACTAGAATGGGTTATCACCATTTTTTTTACTATTGAATATATAGCGAGAATAATTTGTATTAAAAAACCATTCAAATATATTTTTAGTTTTTATGGAATTATAGATTTCATTTCCACAATACCGCTATATTTATCGTACATTTTTGTAGGGTCACAAGTTTTACTTGCTGTCCGAGCATTACGCTTGCTAAGAATTTTTAGAATATTAAAACTAGTTCAGTTTTTAGGAGAAGCCTCACAGCTCAAAAAAGCACTAAAAGCCAGTAGAGCCAAAATAGTTGTTTTCATTTATGCTGTTCTAATACTGTCTATACTCATGGGAACTATTATGTACTTGGTAGAAAGTGACGAATCTGGTTTTACCAGCATCCCTAGAAGTATCTATTGGGCTATTGTAACTCTAACCACCGTAGGCTATGGCGACATAGCCCCTCAAAGCCCATTGGGACAACTAATTGCTACAGCAGTGATGATTTTAGGTTATGGTATAATTGCTGTACCAACTGGGATTGTAACGGCTGAATTCACCAAACAAGCAAGAACCAAGGTACATTTAAACACGCAATCCTGCCCTTCTTGTACTCAGGAAGAACACAGAGATGACGCAGCACATTGCTATAATTGCGGAAGCACATTGTAATGAACAAAACAATTATTTCCGTTATTGGACCAACAGCTATTGGTAAAACAAAATTAGCTATAGCATTGGCACAACACTACAAAACAGAAATCATTTCTGCCGACTCTAGACAATTTTACAAAGAAATGTCTATAGGAACAGCTGTTCCGTCTAAAAAAGAACTAGACGATGCTCCACATCATTTTATTCAGCACAAAAGCATATTCGACAGTTACTCCGTTGGAGATTTTGAAAAAGAAGCCCTGGCTCGTTTGGATTCTCTTTTCCAAAAAAACGATATTGTAATCCTAGTTGGAGGAAGCGGACTCTACGTAAAAGCAGTAACTGAAGGTCTAGACTATTTTCCAACTATAGATCCTGAAATTAGAGTTAAACTTAATAACATTTTTGCAAAAAAAAACATTGCACCACTACAAGAACAACTAAAAAAGTTAGACAGTATTACCTACTCCAAAATAGATCTAAACAATCCACACCGACTTATTAGAGCCTTGGAAGTGTGTATTGGAACCGAAAAACCATACTCCTCTTTTTTAAACAAAAATTCCAAAAACAGACCTTTTAATACTATTACTTTAGGAATTGAAACAGAACGAAGCATCATCTACGATAGAATAAACCAGAGAGTAGGTCTTATGGTTTCAGAAGGACTTATTGAAGAGGCAAAACAGTTAGAAAAACACAAAAGTTTAAATGCATTGCAAACAGTAGGATACCGAGAACTGTTTACTCATTTTAATGGCGAATGGACTTTAGATTATGCTATAGAAGAGATTAAAAAAAATACACGTCGTTTTGCAAAACGACAACTTACTTGGTTTAGAAAGAATGAGAAAACGATTTGGGTAGATTGTAAGGAAAATTTTTCATCTATACTAGAAAAGCTACCAAAAGAGCTTAAGTAAATAATCCTTGAAGCATACCCACAAAGCGCATATAAGGAACAAGCCATTTATATTTAACGAAAACGTCGAACTATTAAACCAACTGGCGGAAATAAAAAACCACCCCAAAATGGAGTGGTTTAAATATAATTAAAATCGTATTATTCTGCTTTAACAACCAACCTAAATCCTTCTCCGTGAATGTTTAAAATTTCCACTTCTGGATCTCTCTTTAAATACTTACGTAGTTTTGCAATATACACATCCATACTTCTTGAAGTGAAATAATTATCATCTCTCCAAATCTTTGTCAAGGCTAATTCTCTTGGCATTAAATCGTTCTCATGCAAAGATAAAAGACGTAATAATTCATTCTCTTTAGGAGAAAGCTTAATCGACTCTTCATCTTTATATTTTAAGAATCTAAGCTTTGAATTTAAATGGAATCCACCTATTTCAAACTCAAACTTAACGCTATCTGCCAGCGTACTAGATGACTTTCTTTGAAGTATTGCTCTAAGCTTCATTAAAAGCACTTCAGAATCAAAAGGCTTGTTCAAATAATCATCAGCACCAGCTTTATATCCTTTAAGAACATCCTCCTTCATTGTCTTTGCCGTAAGAAAAACAATTGGGACGTGCTCATTCTTTTCGCGTATCTCTCTCGCTAAAGTAAAACCATCCTTATAAGGCATCATGACATCTAAAATACAGATATCATAATTATCCTTTTTAAATTTTTCAAAACCTTCCATACCGTTTTTTGCCAAAACGACATCAAAATCATTCATGGACAAATAGTCCTTTAAAACAATCCCAAAATTAGGATCATCTTCCACTAAAAGAATCTTCTTATTTACTGTTTCCATATCTTTTTAAATTAAAGGCATTTTTATGTAAAAAGTACTTCCTTTTCCTTTTTCACTTTCTGCATAAACTTCACCCTGGTGATCATCTATTATTTGCTTCACATAGGTTAAACCTAACCCATGCCCTTTAACATTATGTATATTTCCTGTATGCTCTCTATAAAACTTTTCAAACACTTTCTTTACTACTGATTTACTCATTCCCTGGCCTTGATCTACAATTTTCACAATCAGAAACTTATTAGCTAATTCTGTGTACACATCGACCTTAGGCACCTCTGGCGAATACTTTACCGCATTGTCTAACATATTTACAATTACATTTGTAAAATGCATTTCGTTCGCCAAAACATCTGACCTTTCCGCGTTTAAATGCACATTCACATAACCACCTCTATCTGCAACAATAAGCTGTACATGAGTAACAGCATCCTCTATAATGTCGTGCACATCTACCCTAACCTTACTAATATCCAATTGTTTTTTATCTAATTGAGATATTCTTAAAACATTTTCTACCTGCGCGTGCATTCTTTTATTCTCATCCTTAATCATTTGAAGATACCTAAATACCTTCTCTTTATCCACAATAATTTTAGGGTTTTTAATTGCTTCAACCGCCAGATTTATTGTTGCTATTGGCGTTTTAAATTCATGGGTCATATTATTAATAAAATCTGCCTTTATTACTGCAATTTGCTTTTGCTTTATTATCTGATAAATAGCACTTGAATATGCTACAATTATTACCAGCGTAAATACTAAAGACAAAATTCCCATTCCAAGAATATGCCGAATTAAAAACTTTTCTTTTTTAGGAAAATTTAGCAACAAAGAAAAATCACTAAACCCTTCACTATCCTTAAAAATTAAGGCTTTATACACGGTAGTCTTTTTTAATTTAAACCATTTAGACTTCACTTTAGTCGGCAACCCATTACTGTAAATACCATATTCAAAATCTATTGTTACACCTCTATTTTTAAGCTCACGATCTAACAACAATTCAATTTCTTGCCTAGACACTCTTTTATGAATAGGCTTTGTCTTCGCGAACTCCTTAAAAACATCTTCATAAACAGCTTTATCAACAGATGTTAATCCACCCACCTTTTCCAACCTATCTACAGCGGTTAAACTATTACTACCATCCAGCCCAGCGCTTTCATCTAAAGTTATTTTAGTACGTGTGCTTGTAAAATTCTTTACCGTAGGAACTTCAGCACTCAAACCATTATCAAAGAACGTAGCAGCTATATCATAATCCTCCTCTAAAATACCATGAGAATAAATCTCTATTTTATTTGTATTTACATCCCGACTATAAAAACCAAAATCTCTAATGTGTGACTTCTTAAGAACTCCTACACTATCTTTAAGATCTTCATATTCTGCAAAGTAATCTCTCCTTTCTCTTTCCTCAATATTATCTGTAACTTTATCCAAGACACCAGATACAATATTGAAAAATTGCTCCTCTTTATCATTTATAGATTGGTTAATCCAATATATTTGAACAAAAATTATCCCAATAAGAGACAAACTCATCAAAACTACTAGAAGAACAAACAACTTCTTATTCATTGAAACAAAATTAAAAATTTAACACTTATTCCTCAATACGTTTAACCAAACCTTAACAAAAATGTTAAATATGCATATTACTCAAATTCCTTAACAAATGCGAAATGAAGCTTCTTCACTATTAATTCTGTTTCCTCCAAAATAAGATTATCAATAATATAATCCGATTGCTTTTGCTTCTCTACATCGGCTAATTGATTCTTTATCCTAGATTGGATTACCACTTCAGAAACAGCATCCCTACTTACTACACGCTGTATTCTAACTGACTCAGGAGCAGTTACCAAAATTATCCTATCATACAATTCTTGTGCCTTGTTCTCAAAAATCAAAGCTGTTTCCTGAATCACATAAGAAGAATCCTTTTTATTAGCCCATTTAAAAAAATGCTTCCTAACTGCAGGGTGCACTATCTTATTAACTCCATCTAGTAACATCGAGTTATTAAATATTTTATTTGAAATGTAACTTTTATTTAGCTTTCCATCCGAATACGCATCTCTTCCTAACAATTCTATAATGGCTTTCTTAATTTTCTTAGAAGACTTCATCAGTTTCTTTGCCTCCTTATCTGAATTATAAACAGGCACTCCTAAATCTCGAAACATCTTTGCTACAGTAGACTTACCACTACCAATACCACCTGTAAGACCAATAATCATCATTCTCTTCTAAGGATATATTCTACTTCTACTTCCTGAAGCCTAGCACTAAAAACGTTTTCAGGTATTTTCTTCAACTCTAAAACAACAATGGGAGATTTTCCTCCTTTTATAAGATTGTAATCTGCAACCACCCTAAAATCAGAGCTACTAATAAGCTGTAATTGATCGATTTTAGCCCTACACAAAACAGAAACTTTATTTGGAAATGTTTTAATTTTCATTCCAGCCGGTAAATTCACCACCTCCACAGGCACCTTTACTATTTTTTCAGAAAAACGAAAAACACTTCCCGACACTACAACCTGACTCTTTGAAAATGTAGTATTCGGAAGTCCTCCTGGCAAAATCAATTCTACCTCCTCTTTAAATTTCGAAGTAATACCCGACAAAACCTTTACTTCTGTTCGCAAAACAATTAATGAATCAATTTCTTCCCTAGGTCCTTTTACCATTACTACTCCAGGCGCTATAACAAGTCCACCATCTAACAAATAATCATGCCCTAAATCTAAAGAAACCATAGATTTTACAGGTAATTCTTTAAAGGACAACTTATATAAATCAAAAGATAAATCACCCGAATTCACTACATCTAACAGCTTTATAGAATTAGGGAGTTGATTTTCTATTTGATTTTTATAAACTCTAGAAGAAATAAAATAATGCTCATTATTTTGCTCCAGAGCAACTAAATTTATTTGAACTTTTTTACCGAAAAAATTAAATTTCAAAAACTGAAACCCACTAGCCTCCAACTTCACCTCAATTTCCTTTTTCGCCACATTAGTAAGCAACAAACTATCTGGAACATTAAAATAAGCCAAATCAAATGTAGCTGTATTCGTATAGGACTCTGTTAAATTACTAACAAACCACGCCAACCCAGAACACAAAAGAAAAAGAAGAAACACTTTCACCTTCTTTCGCTTTAAACTACTTTTTGTTTTATCTATAATGCTATTCATTGTTTTTAAAAAATAATTTCGGAAATAATTCTTGTGCTGCTTTTTTAGACAAAGACAACAATACCGTTGCTTTCAAAAACCCATATCCGTAGCCAGAAAATTGAATAACTACCGCTATCCATGACTTAAAAGCTATACCTACATTCTTATTCTTAAGCAAAGAATCTACAAAAATTAACCCAAAGTAAAAAGCATAAGCCAACAAAGGCAACACATATCCTAAAATCAAAAAAGCAATTGCAATAAGCAAGCCCACACAAAACACAGAAGGAAACCAATATGTAAGCTTCGCAGTTTCTGGATGCCACTTATTAAGAATAGGCCTTACCATGCCAAATTTATTCACCTGCACATAAAACTTACTCCAATCAACTCGCCTTTTATGATACACAAAAGCATCTTCAATTAACTTTGTACTATATTCTTTATTCCACAATCTAATTGTAAGGTCTGGATCTTCACCTGGATGAATATTCCCATATCCCTTTGTATCCTCAAAAGCCTTTTTAGAAATACCCATATTAAAGCTTCTTGGCTGAAATTTACCAACAGAAGATTTTTTTCCACGTATTCCTCCTGTAGTAAAAAAAGAAGTCATCGCGTAATTTATAGCCTTCTGTGTATCGCTAAAAGAAGCATGTGCAGCATCTGGCCCTCCATAACAATCTACATAATCCTCTTGAAGGGACTTCGCTACCACCTCTAAATATTGCGGAGGTAATATACAGTCGGAATCTAAAACAATAAAATAATTGCCTTTTGCACGAAGCATTCCATAATTCCTAGAATCTCCTGGACCAGAATTATCTTTAAATAAATATTTTATATTTAATTTACTGTCAAATAGTTGACATTCTTTTTCTGAACTAACACTTGAACCATCCTCAACAATGACAACTTCAAAATACTTAGAATATGTTTGTTCTGAAATACTAGCCAAAAGCTCTTTGATTTCATTTGGTCTATTGTAGACAGGCACTATAAAAGAAAAAAGCAAATCCATTTAATAAAACTATAAACACAAAAATCATCCTTAACAATAAGATGACCTTCGAGGTTTGTATAAAATTCTTTATTCCGTAAAACGCTCTATAACTTCCTGACTTACTCCGGTATTAGAAAAACCACCATCATGAAAAAGATTCTGCATGGTAACCTTTCTAGTTAGGTCTGAGAATAACGAAACCGTATAATCCGCACAATCTTGCGCACTAGCATTTCCTAAAGGAGACATTTTATCCGCATAACTAATAAATCCATCAAAACCCTTCACTCCTTTACCTGCAGTTGTAGCAGTCGGCGATTGTGAAATAGTATTCACCCGAACCTTTTTCTCTTTCCCATAGAAATACCCAAAACTACGCGCTATAGATTCTAAATACGCCTTATTATCAGCCATATCATTATAATCAGGAAAAACCCTTTGCGCTGCCATATAAGTCAAAGCAACAATACTCCCCCATTCATTCATAGCATCCTCCTTATACAAGCCTTGCATTACTTTATGAAAAGACAAAGCAGACACATCCCAACCTTTGTTTGTGAAATCATATTTCTGATCCGTATATGCTCTTCCCTTTCTAACATTTACAGACATTCCAATAGAATGCAAAACAAAATCTAATTTACCTCCAAGAATCTCTGTTGCTTTCTTTACTAAATTCGCTATATCCTCTTCACTAGTCGCATCTGCAGGAATAATTTCAGAATCAGTTTTTTCTGCCAATTCATTAATTTGCCCCATTCGCATTGCGACAGGAGCATTTGTCAGAACAAAAATCCCACCCTCTGCATGCACACGTTCTGCTGTTTTCCAAGCAATGGAGTTTTCATCCAATGCTCCAAAAATAATTCCTCTTTTCCCCTTCAATAAATTATAAGACATACTTATTTTTTCTTAATTCTAATTAAAACTCAATAAATCAAAGATATTCAAAATAACCAAAAAATATATAGCACATTTTTACTCTATATCTATACTAGAAAACAATAAAACATCAATAATTAACTACCCTAGCAACTCTTTAGCATGCGCCAAAGCAGAATCAGACAACTCCTTACCTCCTAGCATTTCCGCTAACTCTACCACTCTTTCTTCAACAGTAAGTTCTTTCATTTTAGTATTTGTCACCTCAGCATCATCTTCTTTATACACTTTAAAATGATAATCCCCTTTAGAAGCTACTTGCGGCAAATGAGTTATGGAAAAAATCTGCATTGTACCGCTCATCTCTTTCATTATATCACCCATTTTATTAGAAACTTCACCAGACACTCCAGTATCAATCTCATCGAACATCATTGTTGGAAGCTGCTCATACTTTGCTAAAATTGATTTTACTGTTAGCATAATTCGAGAGAGCTCTCCACCAGAAGCTACTTTCTTCAACAAGCCATAATCCATTCCTTTATTTGCCGAAAACAAAAATGATAAATCATCCTTCCCTTTGTTATTAAACTCCAAAGCTGGTTTTATTTCTATTTGAAACGATGCATTCGCCATACCTAAAGGCAATAACATATCCTCTAACTGCTTTTTTAACAATGGAATCACTTTCTCTCTTCGTTTACGCAAAACACCAGCAACTGCATTCAGTTTTGATTCTTGCAACAACAACTCCGACTGCTTCTCCTTTATTTTTGCTTCAATATTTTCTGTAGCACTAACTTTTTCTGCCAATTGCTCTTTTACCAAAATCAATTCAGCAATCTCTTGTACATTGTGCTTCTTTTGCAAATCATACAACCTTTGCAATTTCTCATTCACCTCTCCTAACAATTGTGGATCCGCTTCAACATCCTCTTGAAACGCCTGCAACTCATTTGCTATATCATCTACCTCTAAAAATATAGACTGTATTCTTTCGTACAACTTTTCATATTGCCCTCCATAACTTGCTAATTTTCCAGAAATCTGTTTCAATTCAGATAAGATATGCAATGCTCCTATCTGCTCATTATTTAAAAGCTGATCACCCTTAGACAAGCCCTCCATTATAGTTTCTACATTACTCAGTTGCTCCAATTGCCCTTCTAATTCGGTCTGAATTCCAACAGTAAGCGGAGTCTCCTCTAGCTCCTTTAAAAGGAAAGTATTGTAATCTTGCTCTTTAGTTTCATTTTTTTGAAAATCAACAAGTTGACTCAACTCTCTTAAAGCAATACGATACCCTTGTAGTTTCTTTTCAAATTCAGTAATTAACACTCCATTAACCGCTAAAGCATCGATAACTTTTAGCTGAAAATCATTATTTGTTAACTGCAATGTTTGATGCTGTGAATGCACGTCTATAAGCCGGTCTCCCAACCGAGAAAGAATATCTAAAGTAACAGGTGAATCGTTTACAAATGCTCTAGACTTTCCACTTGGCAAAATTTCTCTTCGGATAATTGTAGTCGCTTCAAAGTCTAAATTTGCGGCTTCAAAAAACGCATCTAGCTTGTATTTAACAATATCAAATTCAGCTTCAATAATACACTTTTGCTCTTTATTCCGTAAAGAAGAAAGGTCTGCTCTTTTCCCAAGAACTAAAGATAAACCTCCAAGTAATATGGATTTACCTGCACCAGTTTCTCCCGTAATAACGGTAAAACCATTAGTAAATGAAACATTCAAATAATCTATTAAGGCGTAATTTTTTATAGAAATAGAAGTCAGCAATGCACACAAATTTAGTATTGCTGTAAATATACCCAAAACCAAATAGGATTTTGGTTTTAAAAGCTACATTTTACGAAAAGAGCTAAGACATTTTTTACATAACCTCACCCCAAAAGCACGAGGTATTGAATAGAAATTTCCTATTCTTATTCCAACACAAGCGTCTTGAAATCAAAGCCTGTTGGGCTATCGTTCTGCGATTAAAACTTTATCTCATTCCAGGTAGAAGAATAATAAGGAGCTACTTTGTTAAGTGTTTCTTTCAACTTTACAATATCTACCTTAGGACCATCAGAAAATATATTTCTAATTTCTTCTGATTTAGCATCAAAAAAGGTTTGCACTAAAAAGGCATTCGGACGCCTTTTAATTAAAGTTTCGAACAAACGCATAGTTCCAGAAATAACCTGTTTCCCTGTACTATTGTTATCTGCTAACATATCTAAACCTTTCCTATGGTAATTATACATAGCTACTCTATATTCCCTAAAAGTGTTGGACAGTAAGTTATCGGTAAGTTCGTAACGAGTTCTTCCTTTAGAGGCCTCACTCCATTCCTTACTGTAACCACTTCCTTGTGCTTGAGCAACAATACTTTGTGCTTTTTTAAAGAACTCATTCCCCCCTTCTAAAGCAAAAGTATCCGCATCTAAGCCTAGCATAATATATACGTAATATGCAACGACACCAACTAGATTAGAATTGAAAGTATTTTCATTAAAAACCAAAGGCTGAAATTCTATATATTCAAAATTAAACGCATTATCCTTATAATTAAAGATAGAACTCTCGTAGGAAGCGTTAAATACTGGCCGCGAGGATTGCAACTGTATAGTAGCTTTAAACCTATTAGATTCATACTCATTAATAGTAATGAACATCCTGGCATTAACCCGTTCTTGCTCTTTATATATTTTGTTAGACCATTTCGTTTTATTTACAAAATCGTTTAACGAACGCTCTAATGTTTTAAATATTTGCTGATTGGTTTGTCCGACTTTATCAGAATTAAGAGTAATAACACAATTCAACTCTTGGGCTCTTGCAACAAAAGACAATCCTAGACAAAAAATGATAATTAAAAAGTTACGCATGCATCCTTGAGATAATTTCCGTAATAATATCCAGAGCAACCGCTGCTTTGGTTTTTAGTTTAAACGTTTTTATCTGCAAATTCTTATCTATAAAAGATATTTTATTTGTGTTTATTCCAAATCCCGCTCCAGAATCGTTTAAGGAGTTCAAAACAATGGCATCTAAATTCTTTTTCTTAAGTTTTCCTTTTGCATTTTCTACCTCATTTTCCGTCTCTAAGGCAAAACCAACTAAAAATTGCTTCCTTTTAAGTTCCCCTAAAGAAAATAGAATGTCTTTATTTTTTACTAAATCAATAGTAAGCTCACTTTCTTTCTTTTTTATTTTTTGATTCGCCACCGTTTTAGGCCTGTAATCCGCAACAGCAGCAGCGCAAATTACAATATCTACATTTTCGTAGTGCTCATGCACAACAGTGTACATTTCATCAGCGGACACAACTTTACACAAAGTAATAGAATCGTGAGAAATAGATAAATTTGACGGTCCTGAAACCAAAATAACTATAGCACCATGGTCAGCGGCAGCTCTAGCAAGCTCATACCCCATTAATCCGGACGAATGATTCCCAATAAACCGAACAGGATCAATAGCCTCATACGTTGGCCCTGCCGTTATTAACACCTTCTTCTCATAAAGAGGCAGGTCTTTAGAAAAGTACTTTTTTATATGTAGTACAATATCTTCTGGTTCTGCCATACGACCTTCCCCTACTAATCCGCTAGCCAATTCTCCTTCTGTTGCAGGAATCATAATATTCCCGAAAGATTCTAATTTCTTAAAAGAATTTTCTGTAGAAGGATGTTTATACATATCCAAATCCATAGCAGGAGCAAAAAACACAGGACATTTCGCAGAAAGATACAACGCCAACAATAAGTTATCACAAGTACCATTTGCCATTTTTGACAACGTATTTGCTGTAGCCGGAGCTACCACCATTACATCTGCCCAAAGACCAAGCTCTACATGATTATTCCATGAAACACTATTTTCTTCCTCTTTAACAAAAGAAGACAACACAGGATTCTTAGAAAGTGTAGCTAGGGTAAGCGGAGAAACAAAAGAGCTGGCGCTATCTGTTAAAACAATTTTAACGTTAGCGCCAGCTTTAATAAGTAAACGTACTAAAAAGGTAGTTTTATAAGCTGCAATACCTCCAGTAATGCCCAAAAGTATATTTTTGCTGCTCAACATACTTTCTACTCTTCTTTCTCTACGTTTCTGTGGTATATTTTTTCATTCAACCACTCTTCTATCGCTAGAGCATGTGGCTTAGGTAATTTTTCATAAAACTTAGAAACTTCAATTTGCTCTTTATTTTCAAAAACCTCTTCTAGGCTATCGCTATATGTTGCAAATTCTTCTAATTTCTCTAATAACTCTTTTTTAATATCGGAGTTAATCTGAACCGCTCTTTTAGCTACAACAGAAATAGCTTCATAGATATTATCTGTGTTGGCATCAAACTCATTTTTATCAATAGTAACCGTTGAAACTGGTGCTTTTGAGCTTTTTAAATCGTTCATATTCATACGAAACAGTATTTATTATTTAGAATAATTTTGTAATTCTTTATCAACCTTCTCCATTAAGTTCGTTACTTTTTTATCAAACTTACTCTCTGGGTAATACTTCTTTAACGTTCTATATGCTTCTTTAGCATCATCTAACCTAATCTTTTTTCGAAACAAGGTACTATTTAAAGCTAAATTAGTCGCAGCCTCTACCTTTTGATACATTACGTCTTCTCTATAAACAGAACCTGGATAATCTGACAAGAAATTATCTAATGCAGCTACAGCGGAAAGAGAATATTCTAATCTGTAAGACTTTCCTAATTTAGAATACTGTCTTGCAATTTCAAACGCCTTTCTCTCTTTCTTTGTTGTTAATTCTTTCGCTAATTTATTAGCCTCTGCCAAATATTCTGAATCTGGATGTGCATTAATAAAATTTTGCAATTTCAACAAGGCTTTATCTGTATCTGTCTGGTCCAAAGAATAGTCAGAAGATAAATAGTAATAACTTTTCGCGCTAAGAAAAGTAGACTGCTCTGCTTTATCGCTGTTTGGATATGATTTCACAAAACGTTCAAATTGGTACCCTGCAAAATTATAGTCCTTTATCATAAAATAGGAATGCGCATAAAAGAACATTACTCGCTCTCCTTGTGGCTTTCCAATATATTTAGGTGCTATTTGCTCGAACAGACGATTTGCTCTTTTGTAATCCTCTGCCTTATATAATTCCTCTGCCAAATCATACTTTGGCTTTATCTCTGTATTCTTAAGTGCCTTTTGGTACTCGTTACAGGATTGAAAAGAAACTGCTAATAGACTTAAAAGTAAAAGTTTTCTCATTTTTAAAAACATTTTGCAAAATTAGGGATTCTTAATGGATATTAAAAACATTTTTACAATGCTAAATTACTTCTCCAAGCTATATGCAACAATATTTTTGGCTAAGATTTAACGAAAACGCATAATACAAGGCTAATATAGCTTCCTACAACTAAAGAAACAACTTTATTCCCACCAGTGAGTTTAATACCCCGATGCTTACCGCATCCTACATTCATACCTCGTATACTTGTATCAAGGTAGTTGATTTAGTAGAGAAAGCACAATAATAATCTCCAGAGAATTCTAGAATTACAATACTTTAAGCCTATACACTAACTTTAGAAAAAGGTTTCACAAAAGACCCTATTTCTTTTTTTAAGTTCGATGTAGCTTCTATTAACGGAAGTCTCACTATTGCCGAGGAAAGTTCCAAATGCTCAAAAATTGATTTTATCCCAGCGGGATTCCCTTCTTTAAAAATCAGCGACATTCCTTCTTGCAGATCGTAATGTAATTTAAATGCTTCTTTAGACTTTCCAGACAATCCGAATTGTATCATTTTGCTAAAAGAAGATGGTGTTCCTTGTCCAAGTACAGATATTACTCCACAACCACCAGCTAAAACTGTTGACAAAGCAGTAAAATCATCCCCAGAAATAACCATAAAATCTTCTGGCTTGTTCTTAATAAGTTCCAAAACCTGAACCATATCACCAGAAGCCTCTTTAACGGCTACAATATTTTCAAAATCATTAGCCAAACGCAAAACAGTCTCTGGCAGCATATTACTCCCTGTTCTACTTGGCACGTTGTACAACACTATTGGCTTTAAAGAAGCCTTTGCAATAGCTTTAAAATGCTGATAAATTCCTTCCTGAGTAGGCTTGTTGTAATAGGGAGAAACAGAAAGAATGGCATCAAAATCACTTAAATCTATTTGGTACAATTCCTCCACTACTAATGCAGTATTGTTTCCTCCTACACCAAGAACCAAAGGCAATCTCCCCGCGTTTGCTTTAATGATGGTATCTATAACCAATTGTTGCTCCTTTTTAGTTAAGGATGTAGCTTCTCCTGTAGTTCCAAGAACTACTAAATAATCTACACCTCCATCAATACAGTAATTTACAATTGCTTGTAAGGCATCTGTATCAATCGAAAAATCTTTTCTAAAAGGAGTAACTAAAGCTACACCAGTACCCATCAATTTTTTCATTTATCTATTTCATTTAGTATAATCAAATATTTCTTAAGTTCTTTTTTAAATGTATTAAAGTCCTTTATAGAAGTATTCAATATTAAATCGTTCAATTTTTCGTCTACATCACCAAAACCGACTTTTATACGAGCCTTGGTCTTCAAAGTCATTAATTGAAGTAGTAATTTATCATCGTCATAGTAATTAACCAATAAATCGTACTCCCTATTTAAAAACTCCAGTGCATAACTGTTTTCTATTTTCCCATTCCATCCCAAATCTTTATCTGAAAAGACTGGTGTAGAATAAGGAGAATTTTTGTCATAAAAATTTTTATAACCAATAATTTTGACTGCATTTGGGCGTAATGAGAATTCCTCTAAAAATTCATAAAACTTTTTAGATTGGTCAAACACATCCAAATCTACAATACAACCTATCTTGACTATTCCTTTTTCACGAGCAATACTCTTAGCTGGGTTATTGATTTCTTTTTTTAAGTATTTTAACCCAGATTTATACTTGAATTTCTGTACTAGTGCCTTTAAAAACATGTATTTTTACATTTACACAAATGTAAATAATATCCTATCAATAACTCTAGTGCAAAGGTAATAAGTCAAATGGTTTTAAAAATTAAACTTTTTGTTACATTTATAACAATTGTGGTTTTTCACTTTGCAGACAGGAAAAATTAACACTTACAAATATCCAATACGAAGTCAGGGTAATTAATTTCTCGCTCTAATAAAATAGAATGAAGAAAGATTTAAACGGCATAGACACTTCCCTATAACTATTCTGTTAAGGTTGTAATATCTACTGTAGGATTCGGCAAATCCAAAGCTTCTACAGCATTAAAATAACTATCGTTAATATTAAAACCCCAATTCTTAAAGAAATCGGTTAAGTTATTTCCACTTACTTCGGAAGCAATCTTCATAAAATACCCCATTTTATCTTCTACTGAAGTCAGGCTTAAGGCCTCTTCTCTAACTTTTCTATGAATACCAATAAAAATTGCATCGCCATAGTGCAACCATAATTGCTGGTACATACAAAGTTTAAAGAAAGCACCTAAGCTACTTTCATTAAAATCTCTAGTCTCAATAGGAAGCTCCATATAAGTAGCCACCTCATTCCATAAATCACTACCTGCCAATCTAGAAGTTTGTCCGAGTGCTCTTTGAGCAGCCAAAGAGTAAACATTCACCGTAACTTCGCCAACAGCGGGCCAGGTAATATTTGTTTGTTGGTGCTGGTGTCCCAACTCGTGCCAAGGTCCCCAGCCTTCTGTAGTCAATTTTACATTGTCCACAACAAAATCTATAGCATTCTCCTGATTATAAAAGGTTCTGTTCCATGTAGCCGCCATCCAATAATCCGAATCTTCCGACTCCGTTAATAAATACCTATTTCTATTTGGAATATGCACTTCACTACTACTATCTAATCCGTCTATGTCCTTCTCAGCATCTACTATCTTATCCAATGTTTCCAAAAGAGCATTCCAATCCTGACTTTTATACTTCTTTAGAATAGCTCTTCGTGCAACCACCATCGTTTTATTACTTTTTAACATTGCATCTCTAAAAGAATTCTCTTCTAAGGCAGTTCTAAAAGTATTCATATTGGTTTTATTCAACTCAAAATAAGCAGCTTTTCTAGCTCCTTTAATAGTGACTTTCACTTCTGAATCTAACTCTTCTCCCCCATAATCAATATAGATGAATGCATCTTTCCCTGTCCTATTAGTTATCACATTTCGCCCTAAACGCAATGCTACTTCTTTTGGAGACCATGTCCATTTATACCTAGAATACGTTCCTATTAACAACGTTGGTAAATCCTGCCCTTTTTTCTGCTCTACAGCAACTTCAAGTTGAATTCCAGAATCCACATACAATCCAGTAGGTTCAAAACTTGCTAATCCCATATTTCTACCCAATCTACTTGCTTCATTATGGTTAAGATAGGTTTCTTCTACAATAAAACTATAGGACTCTTCACTTGGTTTTAGCTTACCTTGTTCATCTTCTCCTGAAGAATCATCATCCTTAGAACATCCTATCAAAAGGAATAAAAAACCAAATAGAAAAGTGAAATATTGAATTCTAATTTTTATCATGCCTATTTTATTAATTCTTACTCTAAAAATTTTAGGTACTTAACATCTTAGCGATTAACATTATTAAATCAAGTCTCTTTATTAAATTTCCATAATTACGCACTGCATTACAAAAAAGAGTAATTAAAACTGATTCTTATGGCTGCTCCAATTTATCCTCATTCCTAAGCCAGCGATCTGGATTTAGATAAAACATCTTCTTCCATCCTTGTACGGCAATCGTATCTCGCAAACCTAAATATGGAAAAGGTGTTGTAATTGCATAATGCAAGTGTGGCGGCTTCCCTTTGGCATTACCAGTAGCTCCAACAGTTCCGATAACTTCTCCTCTTTTTAATGGCTTCAAGGGAAATGTCTTAATTTCATTCAAATGTGCATAATAATGAAAACGCCATTTAGGTCCTAGAACCATAACGGACTTCCCTCCTTTTCCTCCATCATGCGTATAAACGACAATACCGTATGTTGAAGCTACAATATTAGTGCCTTTTTTCGCAAAAACATCTACCCCTTTATGTGTAATGGATGTTCCCCAAGGATATGCCCAATAGGATTTCTCATTCCAATTTTTAGTCGTTGCTCCTTCTACAGGAATTATCATATTCTGCGGCAATAAAAACCCTATTATCACTAGTGAAATTGGCACCCAAAACCACCTTTTAAAATATTTATAGCGCACCAAAAAAGCGAACACCGACAAAAGAGCAAACCAAAATCTGTTTGTGGTATTCGTAATCATGCTTTATTTATTAAAAAAGGCATTCCTTCTATTTTTTTGTCTTTAAATTTTATACCATTTCTAAAAAGTCCTCCTCAGAAATAATAGGTACATCTAAACTTTCCGCTTTGGTTCTTTTACTAGGTCCCATTTTATCTCCCGCAACCAAATAAGTGGTTTTAGAAGAAATTGAAGAACCTACCTTACCTCCATTATCTTCTATAAGTTTTTTTAATTCCGTTCGACTAACTTTCTCAAAAACACCAGAGACAACAAATATTTTTCCTTTTAAAATCTCTGTCTGATTCAATAATTTGTCTGCAGATAATTCAAATTGAACACTATAACTTCGTAACCTACCTATAATTTCTTGGTTCTTTTCGTTCTGAAAGAATTCAACCACACTTTCGGCTATACGCTGCCCAATTTCATCTACTGCAATTAATTCTTCCACAGAAGCAACCCTAATTGCATCAATATCCTTATACGCTTTTGCTATTTTTTTTGCTACTGTTTCTCCTACAAATCTAATTCCTAAGGCAAACAAGACTCTTTCAAAAGGTATTTCTACAGATTTGGCAACACCAGCAACCAAGTTCTCTGCAGATTTCTCTGCCATACGTTCCAATGGCATCAGTTGTTCTTTTGTTAAAGCATAGAGATCTGCATAATTTTTCACCAAACCTTCTTTAAACAATAACTCTACCGTTTCCCCTCCAAGTCCCTCAATATCCATTGCTTTCCTAGAAATAAAATGCTGAATTCTTCCTGTAATCTGTGGAGGGCATCCATAGAAATTAGTACAATAATGCTTTACATCGCCTTCCGCTCTTGTTAAGGTTGTTGGACATTCAGGGCATTCTGATATATACGCTGTTGGTACAGAAGTCGCAGGGCGCTTAGACAAATCTACCCCAACAATTTTAGGAATTATCTCTCCTCCTTTTTCAACAAAAACAGTATCGCCTTCACGAATATCTAATTTTGCAATTTGATCCGCATTATGCAAAGAAGCCCTTTTCACTGTAGTACCAGCTAAAAGAACAGGTTCTAAATTGGCTACAGGTGTTATTGCACCAGTTCTTCCAACTTGGTACGTAATTTCATTTAAAACGGTGGATACCTGTTCTGCCTTAAATTTATACGCCATTGCCCAACGTGGTGCTTTGGAAGTGTATCCTAATTCGTCTTGATGAAAAAGACTATTCACTTTAATAACTACGCCATCTGTTTCATAAGGTAAATCGTGCCGATGCACATCCCAATATTCCACAAATTGCATTACTTCATCTGTCGTCTTACATAGTTTCGCTACCGTTGGCACTTTAAACCCCCATTTACGGGTCTTTTCTAAAGCCTCATGCTGTGTGGTTAAATTCAATTTTTCACCAACAACACTATACAATAAGCAATCTAATGGCCGTTGCGCTACAACCGCGCTATCTTGTAATTTTAAACTTCCAGAAGCTGTATTTCTAGGATTCATATATGGTTCTTCTCCTGCTGCAATACGGGCTTCATTCATCTTCGAAAAACCCTCAAAAGGAAGTACAATTTCTCCTCTGATATCAAATTTTAATGGATAATTGCCTTGTAACTTTAAAGGAACTGCTTTAATAGTTTTAATATTAGTTGTAACATCGTCTCCCTGAAAACCATCTCCGCGAGTTACCGCACGCACCAACATTCCTTCTTCGTAACTAATACTAATAGAAGCACCATCGTATTTTAATTCGCACGTAAATTCTACTTCTACATCTCCTAATATTTTCTGAATTCGTTTTTCCCAATCTTCCAAATCCTCTTTAGAATAAGAATTATCCAAAGAATACATACGATGCTCATGAACAACGGTATCAAAATTTTTAGTCACTTCTCCTCCCACCCTAAGTGTAGGGGAGCTTGCATCGTAAAACTCAGGGTTTTGCTTTTCTAATTGCTGAAGGTCTTTTAGTTTTATATCAAAATCATAATCCGATACAGTAGGTGTATCCAGAACATAATAACTATGATTATGCCCTCGTAATTCCGTCCTTAATCCTTCTATTTGCTCCTTAATATTCATTTAAACTTGTTCTCTATTAATCCATTTTTGCACTGGTAAAGGCTTGTAGTTTTCCATCTTAACTAAAAGCGCTTCAATTGTATCCTCTACGAGTAACATATCGTAATTTTCCTGTTTTAAAAACCCTTGACTCACCATTTTCTTAAGCATTTGTAATAAATCATTATAAAAACCATTGCAATTCAAAATTCCTATAGGTTTTTGATGCAGTCCTAATTGCGCCCAGGTAATCATTTCAAATAACTCTTCTAAGGTACCATACCCTCCCGGAAGCGTTATTACTCCGTCTGAAAGTTCGTGCATTTTTAGTTTTCGCTGGTGCATATCTGGCGTTACTAGCAACTTAGTAAGTCCGGTATGACAAACTTCCTTAACTTTTAGAAAATCAGGAATAATCCCCGTCACAGTGCCCCCATTATCCAAAACTCCCTCTACTACTTTGCCCATAATGCCAATTTTGGCCCCACCATACACAAGATTTATGTCTCTTTCTGCAAATAATTTTCCCAACGAATAAGCAGCGGTTACAATAGTGGTATCCGTACCCATGCTACTGCCACAAAAAACGACAATACTTTTCATACTTTTTCTTAATCTCAAAATTACTAATCCAGCTTTCCTTTCAACATTCTATTCTTTCCGTACATATCTTTCCGTAATTCAATTTCTTTAAACCCTATATTCTCTATCAGGTTCTTTGTTTCCCTTCCTAAATATTGATTAATTTCAAAATATAAAGTCCCATTTTCCTTTAGGTTTCCTTTTGAAAATTTAGCTATGCTTTTATAAAAAACAAGTGGATTTTCATCACTTACAAAAAGTGCCAAACCTGGCTCCTCTTCTAATACATTCTTGCTCATTTCTTTCTTTTCCAATTCCCTTACATAGGGCGGATTAGAAACTATTACATCAAACTTACAATCAAGAGAATCTACATCTAAAATATCGGCCTCAATAAATTCAATATTCACTTCATTAACTTTGGCATTCTGTTTAGCTACAGCCAACGCATTTATGGAAACATCTAAAGCGAAAACCTTTGCATTTGGTAAGTTTTTGGCCAGTGAAATAGCAATACACCCACTACCTGTTCCAATATCTAATATTCGTAATTCTGAATTTGTGTTTTTATATTCTGAAACTATCCAGTCTACCAATTCTTCAGTTTCTGGCCTAGGAATCAATACACTCTTATTCACTTGAAACTCTAAATCATAAAAATGAGTTTTTCCTATTATATATTGAATTGGTTTTTCAAGTTTCAAATCAGATAATCCAGAAAACAAGGGAGCTTCCTTATTTTTAGCAACATTATATTCTGGTTCTATAGCAAGAATAAATCGTTCTAACCCCAAAAATGCATCAACCAATAAATAAAAAAAGCTATCGACTTCTTCTTTTGGATATTTGGCATCTAATTCTTTGTGAAAAATAATTTTTATCTCTCTTAAAAGCATCTATAATTTTTTAAGCATCCAAACAGGGCAAGAAAAATGTCCGGTATTCCCCATTGATGCATCAATATAAACAAAACCAGTTTTTTTGTATAGTTTTTGAGCTGCTTCCATATAAGGCATCGTTTCTAGATAACAACTTTCAAAATTATATTTCTTGGCGTAATCCAAGCATATTTTCATCATTTTAGACCCCAACCCTTTTCCTCTTGCCTCGTTTAAAAAGTACATTTTTTGTAATTCACAAACATTGCCGTCATAGTTTTCTAATTGTGCTACTCCTGCACAACCAATAATTCTTCCGGCCTCTTCTACTACAAAATAAGTTGCCTTAGGCACATCATAATTTTCAAACATATGATCTAATGCAGTGTCCGCATATGCTGTGCCCACCTTAGGAACACCCATATCTACCAAGACCTTGCGAATAACCTTCGCCACTTCCGCATTGTCAGCCAATTGAATTTCTCTAATAATTGCAGTATTCATTTTTAGATGTGAGTCAAATTTAAAGTTCTATTTTTGTGCCGTGAAGATACATGAAAAATATATTTCCAGATGTATAGAAATAGCCAAAAATGGCTTTGGAACAACCTTTCCTAATCCTATGGTAGGCAGTGTTATTGTCTATAATGAAAAAATAATAGGAGAAGGATACACTAGCCCATATGGCGGTTCTCATGCCGAAGTAAATGCTATTCAATCTGTAAACAACAAATCCCTCTTGGCGGAGGCAACACTTTACGTTACTCTAGAACCGTGTTCTCATTTTGGAAAAACACCTCCATGCGCAGATTTAATTACAAAACATAAAATTCCAAGAGTAATTATTGGCATTAAAGATCCTCATGAAAAAGTTGCAGGAAAAGGAATTCAGAAGTTAAAAGATGCTGGTTGTGACGTTACTATTGGTGTCTTAGAAAAAGAGTGTAAGGAACATCACAAAAGGTTTCTTACTTTTTATAAAAAAAAGCGCCCTTACATTATTTTGAAATGGGCGGAAACAGAAGATAGATTTCTTGCCCCAGAAAAAGAAAAAAGAACAACCAATCCAGAGCCATATTGGATTACAAATAATACCTCTAGACAGCTTGTGCATAAATGGCGAAGTGAGGAACAAGCCATTTTGGTTGGAACAAATACAGTCTTAGAAGACAACCCAAAATTAAATGTTAGATCGTGGCAAGGGAAACCTCCTATTAGAATAGTAATAGATAGAACATTAAAAATAGATGCAAAACACCATGTTTTTAATCAAAGTGTAAAGACCATTATAATTACTAACGAAAAGGACACAACAAAACATATAGCGGGAATTGTATATGAGTTTATTGATTTCTCAAAAAACGTAGCAGATGAAATTTGCACTATACTTTACAAACATCAAATATTAAGTGTTATTATTGAAGGAGGTCTGCAAACACTCCAATCTTTTATAGACACCAATCTTTGGGATGAAGCTAGAATTCTCACAGGAAACACACGTTTTACAAAAGGAATTACAGCTCCTAAATTTTCAAGGGAATTGCTTTCTTCAAAAAAGATAAAAACAGATATTTTGCGTACTTTCAAGAATAAAAACACAAAGAGCTAAGTAATGAATTCTATCCATAAACAACAAATAACAGATAGCAATACAACCATCAAAAATTTAATATTTGATTTTGGAGACATTTTCATTAATCTAGATAAATCTGCTATTTTTAGAGAATTAAAGAAATTAGGACTTACAAGCTTTACTCCAAAATTGGAACAAATAGCTATAAGCTATGAAAAAGGACTCATCTCTAGCGATCTATTTATTCAGAAAATAAAAGAAATCATTCCTAATACCACAACAGAACAGTTAATATACTCTTGGAATGCCATTATTCTAGATTTTCCAGAAAATCGTTTGGAATTTCTAGAGAAACTATCACAAGAAAGTAATTATCGAATTTTCTTACTAAGTAACACCAACGCTTTACATATAGAACAGGTAATCTTAAACATGAGTTTAGAGCGCTTTAATCGCTTTAAAAACTGTTTTGAGCAATTTTACCTTTCGCATGAAATACATCTTAGAAAACCAGATGCTGATATCTATCAATTTGTTTTAGATAACAATTCATTAAATGCGTCTGAAACATTGTTTATTGATGATATGAAAGAGAATACAGACACCGCGAAAACATTAGGAATAAAAACATGGAATTTACTAGTAGGAATGGAAGATGTAGTAAATCTAAAATCGAAATTATAATATGATAGATTTAGCTTTAAGCGTACTATTTACAAGTTTAATATATGTAGTATTCAAACTATTTTCTGTCTACAAAATTGAAACATTTTACGCCATTACTGCCAATTATGTTGTAGCATGTATAACAGGATTATTATTTTATGGCAAGCCAATTATTCTGAACGAAATCCCTGAGAAACCATGGTTTTTAGGCTCCCTTTTTTTAGGATTCTTTTTCATTGTTATCTTTAATCTAATAGCACAAACCTCCCAAAAAATAGGTATTTCTGCCGCTTCTATCGCAACTAAGATGTCATTAGTTATACCTGTTTTAGTTGGCGTATTTTTATACAAAGAACACTTAGGAGGCATACAAATCATAGGAATTCTATTAGCTTTAGTAGCAGTATACCTAGCTTCCTCTAAAGAGAAAGGTGCTTCTTTTAATAAGAAAGCACTACTTCTTCCATTAATGGTTTTTATAGGTTCGGGAATAATAGATGCAAGTATAAAATACTTACAGAACACGTATGTTTCGGAAAGTGAATTCCCGATATTCTCTGCTTTACTCTTTTGTGCTGCCGCGGTAGCAGGAATCATAATCATTTTAATTAAAGCTATAAAAAAACCTTTAAAAATAAACTTGAAAAATGTTTTAGCAGGTGTATTTTTAGGAATACCGAATTACTTCTCCATCTACTTTCTTTTACGAGCATTAAAGAATCCAGATTTGAATAGCGCTTCTATTTTCACAATAAACAATGTTGCCATCGTGCTTCTTTCCACATTACTTGGTATTTTATTGTTCAAAGAAAAACTAACCACAAAAAACTGGGGAGGTATTACCTTGGCTGTTGCAAGTATTCTTTTAATCACTCTTTTTAATGAATAACAACAATCTAGACACCTATAAAACTATTGTCTCTCCAGGCGAGGAAACACTTTTAAAAGAGAAAAAAAGTAAATTCTACGGCTATGCTTTCCCTATTTCTACCGTAGATGAAGTAAAACCAATTCTTGAGAAACTAAAAAAGAAGCACCACACCGCATGCCATGTATGTTATGCTTGGCAAATTGGAGTTGAAACTATTAGATATAGAGCTAATGATGATGGCGAACCAAATAATTCAGCAGGAATGCCTATTTACGGTCAAATACAATCATGCGATGTTACCAATATACTAGTAGCGATTGTCCGTATTTTCGGAGGAACAAAACTAGGTGTTGGCGGACTCATAAGTGCTTATCGAGAATCGGCTCAGTTAGCCCTAAAAGCTTCTGCCATAGTAGAACGTACAATTAAACAGGAGTTTGTCCTTTCTTTTGATTACCCAATTATGGATAAAGTAATGCGGGTCATAAAACAGCATCAAATAGAAATTGTTGCACAGCAATTAGAAATGAACTGCTCCTATATTATTTCTGTTAGAAAACAAAAAGCAACAGAGATAGAGTCCATTTTTACAAGCATGCAATATATTACTATCAAAAGAAAAGAATAACTTCTAAATCTAAATTCCAAACCGATTAAAAACAAAAACTAATTAATCGTTTTTATTAAAATCCCATTTTCTCCAAAATATATTCTGGACACTTCATTGGTCTTGTTGTTTTCATATTCACAAAAACTAATGTCGTTTCTGCTTTTGCTAGCAATTCATTTTTTTGATTGTACAATTCGTAGGCAAAAGAAATACGAACTGCAGGTTTTTCTTTTATCGTAGTTTTTATTGTTATTAAATCATCATAAAAAGCTGACTTCTTAAAATTAATCTGCATAGAAATTACAGGGAGCATAACTCCATTATCCTCCATACTCTTATAGGAAACACCCATACTCCGTAACCATTCAATGCGTCCCATTTCTAAGTACTGCGCATAATTTCCATGATGCACATAACCCATCTGATCTGTTTCACCATATCGTACTCTAAAAGAAATTTCGTTAAAAATCATATGTTTATTAAGTAAAAACTAGTATATTTAAATGCTAGCTTATTAAGTGCCCCAACATGCGAAAAAAAAACAAAAAAATCAATACCAAATGATTTTTTTTTTAGAATTTTTGTTCACATATTTGCCTTGCATTAGAAAAGTTATTTTAATTACCTTTCTATAGATTAATAAATTTTAGATACTAACCAACTAATAAAGATAACTGTTAAATGAATGCTACTGCAAACTCTGTATGGGAAAATTGTTTAGATTTCATCAAAGACAATATCCAACCGCAGGCATTTAAAACCTGGTTCGAACCTATCAAAGCTGTTAAGTTATCTGAGAATGCTTTAAGCATTCAAGTTCCTAGTAAATTTTTCTACGAGTGGCTAGAAGAGCATTATGTTAAATTACTAAAAGTTGCTCTAACGAAAGAACTAGGAGAAAGCGCCAAATTGGTCTACGTTATTAGAATGGAGAACACCTATGGCAATAGAGAACCTTTTACAGAAAAAATACCGAGCTCTAATAGATCAAGCGTACCTGCACAAGAATTAAATGTTCCAATTAAATCTATGAATCCAGAATTACGTAATCCATTTGTAATTCCTGGAATCAGAAATATTAAGATTGAGTCGCAGTTAAATCCTAATTATAATTTTGAAAATTTCTTAGAAGGTGATTCTAATAGATTAGCAAGATCAGCAGGAATGGCAGTTGCTAATAAACCTGGAGGGACTTCTTTTAATCCATTATTAATTTTTGGTGGTGTTGGTTTAGGAAAAACGCATTTGGCACACGCTATTGGTGTTGAGATAAAAGACAAATACCCAGAGAGAACAGTTCTTTATATTGCAGCTGAAAAATTCACGCAACAGTACATAGAGTCTGTAAAGAAAAATACTCGAAATGATTTTATTCATTTCTACCAATTAATAGACGTACTTATTATAGATGATGTACAGTTTTTATCTGGAAAATCTGGAACACAAGATGTATTCTTCCATATTTTCAACCATTTACATCAAAATGGAAAACAGGTAATATTAACATCAGACAAGGCACCTGTAGACATGCAGGATATTGAACAACGCTTATTATCTCGTTTCAAATGGGGATTATCTGCGGAACTTCAAACTCCAGATTATGAAACTCGTGTATCTATCTTAAAAAATAAGCTTTATAGAGATGGTGTAGAAATGCCTAATGACATTGTTGACTACGTTGCAAAACATATTAAAACAAATGTTAGAGAGTTAGAAGGTGCCATAATCTCTTTAATAGCACAATCTTCTTTTAACAAGAGAGAAGTTACTATAGAACTAGCACAACAAGTTGTTGAAAAATTCGTAAAAAACACAAAACGAGAAGTATCTATTGATTATATTCAGAAAGTAGTTTCTGATTACTTCGAAATGGATGTAGCTACATTACAATCCAAAACAAGAAAAAGACATATTGTACAAGCCAGACAATTGGCTATGTTCTTTGCTAAAAAATTCACCAAAGCTTCCTTAGCGAGTATTGGTTCACAAATAGGAAAAAGAGATCATGCAACGGTATTACACGCTTGCAAGACTGTAGATAACCTAGGGGAAACCGACAAGCAGTTTAAAAGGTACATTGACGATTTAACAAAGAAATTCTCCTAATTATTAAGATGAAAACTAAAGTTTTAATGGTTTGCCTAGGAAATATCTGTAGGTCTCCATTAGCCGAAGGTATTCTTAAAAGCAAGGTAAATCCAGATCAGGTACTAGTAGATTCTGCCGGAACAACAGGATATCACGAAGGAAACAGTCCAGATGAAAGATCTATAACTGTAGGACATAAGTTTGGAATAGACATTAGCAAACAACGTTCTAGAAAATTCACAAAACAAGATTTTATCAATTTTGATATTATCTATGTAATGGACAAGAGCAACTACAGCAATATTATAGGGTTAACCAACAATAAAGAATATCAAAAAAAAGTACGCTTATTATTAGATTGTGTAGATTTAAACGAGAACGAGGTTCCAGATCCCTATTACGATAATGATGGTTTTGAACATGTATACCATTTAATAGACGAAGCCTGTGAGTTTATTGCAAAAAAAATCAATTAAACGAAATTTCAACACTGTGGAAAGCGAAAGAAATACATTCGGAAAATTATATTTGATACCTACGACCCTTGGGGATAACGAGCCTTTGGAAGTATTACCAATTTCTATTAAGCGTGCCATTGAAAATATAAATCATTATGTAGTTGAAAATGAAAAAACAGCTAGACGATTTATAAAAAAAATAAGTTCTGGTAAATCACAATCCAGCTTACATATTGAATTGATTAACAAATTCACAGATCCAAACGCAATACCATCCTTTTTAGCACCTTGCATAGAAGGAATAGATGTTGGTGTTATTTCTGAAGCAGGATGCCCTGGAGTTGCTGATCCTGGAGCTGATATTGTGAAAGTTGCTCACGAAAAAAGTATACAAGTAATTCCTTTAGTAGGCCCTTCATCTATATTATTAGCATTAATGGCTAGTGGCTTTAACGGACAGAACTTTGCTTTTATTGGCTACCTACCAATTGACACTACAGAAAGAAAAAATGCAATCAAGAAAATTGAAAAAACCTCTAGAGAAGCTAGTCAATCACAAATTTTCATAGAGACTCCCTATAGAAACAATAAATTGCTAGCAGAATTACTTAGAACACTCTCAAAAAACACCATGCTTTGTATTGCTTGTGATATCACCTTACCAACAGAATACATAGCAAGTAAAACAATAAGTGATTGGAAAAAAATGCCAATTGACTTACATAAAAGACCAACGATATTTATAATTAACGCATAAAAAAAGCCTTAACGTTTCGGTTAAGGCTTTTTTCTTATTTTATTGTTTTTATTATAATCTCGGATTACGTTTTGGCGACACCTTAGAAACATCATATCCCGAAAACTTTTTCATATAATTCGTAATAGTCGTTCCATACTCATCATTAACATCATAGCCTCCATTAGAACGTAGAAACTTTTTTACATTTCCAGGACCAGCTAAATGTGCAGATGCCAAGATACCAGATTCTGTTATCTCTACACCACCAATATTTTTCCCTACAAACCTTTTAATATCTCGTCTTAAAATCCATTTATTCCGAGAGGTGTTTGTATAAAATGCCTTTTCCTGAAGTGCTGGACTCTGCAAAAACAAGGTAGCATTATATACTCCCATTAATTGCAAGGTACCAACTCCAAATTGATACTTTCCAAGATAACCCAAAGTATTAATAACAAAATAATTACCCTGAGACTCTTTAAAAGCCAAAGCTTCTCTAAAACCTATAAAGCAACTTCCTAAAAAAGGAGGTACAATTATAGCAACATTCGCAATTGTAGTTTTGTTTTGGGGAAACAAAACTTCCGTAGGTTCACTTACTTTAAGAGAGTCTGGTACACTTACTGTTTTAAAATAACCAAACCTGAAACTCGTTAAAATAAAAATCATGATAAGAGGACAAATAAAACTCATCCACTTTCTCATATATTTAATTTCTTAAGACTTACAGTAAATAGCACCAGCTTAAATTTCACGATGCAAAGGTAGCAACATTTCTTTTGGGAAAGCACAGATAGTTATTAACAGAATCCTAAAAAATGAAAAATTAGTTGAAACGCCTTAAAAACAAGGAGAATTACCTTCTAGCAATCTTCTGCTTCTTTATCCATTGGATGTACTGTATCTTATTTCGGTTATGCTGTTTTAAGGTCTCAGCAAACTTATGGTAACCAAAATTTTCAACATTAGCCACAAAATAATAATAGTCATGCTTTTCTGAATTTAAAACTGCATCAATAGCCGTAATATCAGGCATTGCAATTGGTCCAGGAGGCAAACCAGCATACTTATAAGTATTATATGGGGAATCTATTTTTAAATCTTTATACAACACTCTTTTAATCACTTTATTAAAATTATTCTCCTGTAATTTAATAGCATAAATAACCGTTGGATCTGCTCCCAGCAACATTCTCACTTTTAACCTGTTTAAATACACACCAGCAACCCTAGGTCTTTCATCTACTTTGGCTGTTTCTTTATGCACTATAGAAGCAAGTGTAATTACTTCCTCTGGGTTCATTCCAATCTGCTTTGCTTTAGCCATACGCTTAGCATTCCAAAATCTCTTATACTCCTTCAGCATACGATTTCTAAACTTTTCTGCGGAAGTATTCCAAAATAACTCATAACTATTAGGAATATACATAGCCAGTGTAGTCGCTTTATTAAAACCATTGTCCTTTAAAAAAGAAATCTCTTTAAACACCTTCACTAAAGAAATACTATCCGCTTCAATTTGGGACGAAATCCTCCCTGCCAATGCATATATATTCTCTTGATTATTGAATGCAACTTTCACTGGAATATTATTACTACGTAAAGAATTAGTAATATCGTTATTATTCATTCCTTTCTTAATAACATACTTTCCACCTCGTATATTAGCTGCGTACCCTTTTTTCTTAGCTACTTCTTCAAAAGTAGATACATCTTCCAAAAGAGGTTCCAAAATACTTTTTACATCTTCTATAGTATCATCAGAATTAATAAAAACAAACGCCTCGGCATTACTAAACTTAGTATTAGGCGAAAAAATAGCATTATAGATGTTATAGGAAAAAATTCCACCAACAACCAAACCTACTAATGCAATAGCTAATAAAATCTTCTTTATGTACATTATCTTTTTATATATTGAAATAAAATTTCATTTTTATAAGAACCATCATAGTAGTTCCAATCTTTTTTAACTCCGACTTCCTTAAAGCCAATTTTTTTAAACAAATGAATGCTAGCGGCATTATCTTCCAATACATTTGCGTACCATTGATGCAAATTCAGTTTTTGAAAACCGTAAGCCACCAATAAAGAAAGCGCCTCTGCCCCTATTCCTTTATTTCTATTTTCTTCTTCTAAGATAACAATACCTATTCCCGCTCTTTTATTCCTTGGATCAAAATCGAACACATCTATCAAACCAATTACAGTACCATTATTCTCACAAACACACAAGCGTAATTGTTTTACCTCATAAATGTCCCTGTGCGCATTTTCTAGGTAAAGTTTTAAAACATCTTTAGAATAAGGAGTAACCGTACCGCTAATTTCCCAAACAGAGGTATTATTTTCTAGTTGGTATAAAAAATCAAGATCTGACAGCTCCAATGCTCTTAAAAAAATATGTTCTCCTTTTAAACCTAACATTCAATCTCTCCTTTAAACACTTGTTTTGCTGCCCCAATTAAAAAAACTTTTTTATAACCGTCCGCATCTTCTTCAAAATGAACACTTAACTCACCACCAAGAACATTCACTTTCAATTTAGTTTTAGAAGTTTCTCCAATACTGTGCATTGCCAATGCAACCGCAGTAACACCAGTGCCACAAGCTAAAGTTTCATCTTCTACTCCCCTTTCATAAGTTCTTACAGAAAAAATGTCTTCCGAAATTTTACTTACAAAATTTATATTGCTGCCCTTTTCTCCATAAATACCATAGCGCAATTTAGCACCTTCTTTCGCCACATTAAAATCTTCCAGGTTTTTAATTAGCTGTACATGATGCGGCGAACCCGTATCTAAAAAGGTATATTTTTCCTTCTTTACAAGCTCCTTTACATCTTGCATTTGCAAACTTACGATGCCTTCGTTTATTGTTGCATTATGAAGTCCGTCTATAGCCATAAATGAAGTCTCTCTCGCTACAATTCCAAGTTGTTTTGCAAAAGCAACGATACAACGACCACCATTACCACACATGGTACTTTGGTTTCCATCAGAATTATAATACACCATTTTAAAATCGGTTTCCGTATCATTTTCTAAAAGAATAAGTCCATCTGCCCCCACACCAAATCTTCTATCACACACAGAAGCGATTAACTTTATATTGTTTTTAGGGAAACTTTCACCCCTATTATCAACCATTACAAAATCGTTTCCTGTACCTTGGTATTTGTAAAATGTAAGCACCATAAATTCGTATTGAGCAACAAATATAGACATTATTAACCCGCATTATAAAACAGAATTAAGTTTTTTTTAGCAGTTAAGAAGACGTTAAAGCAGTAATTTTTACGTTGAAAATATGTTAAATTTACAAGGTGTAAAATTTTAATTTTTATCGATATGAAAAAAATAACAAGTTCTCTATTCCTTGCGATTTTTGCAGGAACAATAACATTAGGCGCTTATAAAGTCTTTTTCGAAACACCTAATTATAACATAGTTTCTGAAACAAAAAGTACGCCATTTAAAACAGCTAGCTACACCCCTACTTCTACAAGAAGCGCAGGTATAAATGAAGTAGATTTCACAGATGCCGCACAAAGAACAGTAAATGCAGTTGTCCATGTACAAACAGTAACCATAAGCAATCGGCAAAATAATATAATGGAGTTTTTCTACGGCCATAGTGGCAGGCAAAAAGCTCAGATAGGAACTGGGTCTGGCGTTATTATTTCTTCTGACGGCTATATAGTCACTAATAACCATGTTATAAGCAATGCAAACAAACTACAGATAACTCTAAATAACAATAAAATATACGAAGCAGAATTAATAGGAACTGATCCTAATTCTGACATAGCTCTATTAAAAATTGAAGCAGAAGAAGAATTACCATACCTAGCCTTTGGAGATTCTGACAATACTAAAATTGGAGAATGGGTATTAGCGGTCGGAAACCCTTTCAACTTAACATCCACAGTTACAGCTGGTATAATCAGTGCCAAAGCAAGAGATTTGAGTATGGGTAAGAACCAATCTTTTATTCAAACAGATGCTGCCGTAAACCCAGGTAATAGTGGTGGCGCATTAGTAGATACTAATGGAAACCTTATCGGTATTAATACTGCTATTTCTTCGCAAACAGGATCTTATGTAGGCTATTCCTTTGCCGTACCAAGTAATATTGCAAAAAAAGTAATTGACGATATCATGGAGTTTGGCGTTGTTCGTGTTGGGATGTTAGGGATAGAATCTCCAGATGTAACTACAGCTTATGCACTTGAAAAAGGCATTAATGAGATTGATGGAATTTACATTGAAAATGTTGAAGAAGATTCTGGTGCTTTTGATGCAGACTTACAAAAAGGAGACATTATTAAGAGGATAGATAAAATTGACACGCATAAAATGGCCGACTTAAGAGGCTATATTTCTACCAAAAGATTAGGAGATAAAGTGAAGCTTACAATTGAAAGAAATAACGAAACCATTACAACTGCGGTTATTTTAAAAGAAGTGCAATCTTTGACGGTACCGAATATGAGATTGAAAGTCAAAAATTTGTCTAAAAAAGACAAAAAAATATTCAGAACCGATAAAGGGGTTAAAATTATAGATGTACCAAAACAGTACCAAGGCTATGGATTAGAAGGAAAAGTTCTTTTAGCAGTTGGAAATAAAGAAATAAAAAACATTCATGATGCTCGAAAATTATTCAGTAGAATATCGCGCCATGAAAGAACTAGCATCACTATGTTGAATAAAAAAGGAGAAAGAGAACGCCTCATTTTTCAATAAGAAATGTTTCTAAAAAATAAAAAAAGCACCTTTAACCGGTGTTTTTTTTATTTAAAATAGTTTCACGAAAACGTTTGAAATATATACTTTTGCATAAAATACACAAAAACCCTTCAGGGGAATAAAAAACTTCAATATTAAAATAAATGAGCGTTAGTAAATCTTACGAAAAGGAATTAGCATTCCAAGCAGACAGAAGAAAAGCAACAACTGAATTTATTAAAATTATTAGTGATCTTTGGTACGATAAGTCCATAGAAGTTGTATTATTTAAAAATCAAATTATTGATAAAAATGTAAGTGACATCATAAACTTACATGAATACGCTGGAGAATTTATTCAAAAACCGATTTCAATTTTTGATTCTGTAGAAATTCTTAGAGCTATCAACGACATAAAATTACCTCCTTCTAAATTAGATATTGGTAAACTTACTTTCGAATACCATTCGGATAATAACAATTATAATAATGTAAAAGCATTTGTAATTGCAAAGCTAAAAGATGCGGAAGATACTGTTCAAATAAAGCCAAAAGATGTTGTTTTATATGGTTTTGGTAGAATTGGTAGACTTGTTGCCAGAGAACTTATGGCTAAAATTGGTAAAGGAAACCAATTACGTCTTAGAGCAATTGTAACCAGAGGGGCAATTACACAAGAAATATTAGAAAAAAGAGCCAATTTATTACGTACGGATTCTGTTCACGGGCAATTTACAGGCACTATAGAAGTAAACCTAGAACAAAAAGCCTTAATAATTAACGGAACTACGGTACATATTATAAGCGCTAACCAACCAGAAGATATAGATTATACCTCTTATGGTATTTCTAAAGCTTTAATTATTGACAATACTGGAGCGTTTAGAGATAAAGAAGCATTATCCAGACATTTAAAAGCAAAAGGAGCAAGTAATGTTTTACTAACAGCACCAGGAAAAGGAATCCCTAACATTGTACATGGTGTAAACCATACAGAGTACAATCCAGACAAAGTACATATTTTTTCGGCAGCATCTTGCACAACTAATGCAATTACACCTATTCTTAAAGTAATAGAAGAATCTTTAGGAGTGGTAAAAGGGCATTTAGAAACAATTCATGCATACACAAACGACCAAAATTTAGTAGATAATATGCACAGCAAATACCGTCGTGGTAGAGCTGCAGCGCTAAATATGGTAATTACAGAAACTGGAGCAGGAAAAGCAGTAACAAAAGCACTACCCTCTTTAAAAGATAAATTAACGTCTAATGCAATACGTGTACCGGTACCAAATGGATCACTTGCAATTTTAAATTTAGAGGTAAATAGAGCTACCACAAAAGAAGAAGTTAATGCTATTATTAAAAAATCTGCTTTAGATGGCGACCTTGTTGAGCAAATAAAATACTCGTTAAGCAATGAATTGGTATCGTCTGATATTGTAGGTACTTCGGCTCCATCTATCTATGACAGCCCAGCTACAATAGTTTCCGAAGACGGAAAAAACATTGTTCTTTATATCTGGTACGACAATGAATATGGCTATTCACACCAGGTTATTCGTTTAGCAAAGTACATTTCTAAAGTTAGAAGGTTTACTTATTATTAGATTTTTTTTAATAATTGATATTATTGAAGTATTTTAGCCCTTCTCTAAATCATTATTAACTAGTTAAGAACAACCTAAATGAAACTTGTTAGAATATTATTTTTAGCCTTTGCTTTGTTAGCCTTTAATATGCAATATGCACAAGAAGCTGCAAAAGAAGAGCAATTATCACTAGATAAAGGTTCTATAAAAAGTCAGTTTGAATTCCTAGCTAAAAAATCAGGCAATTATCGTGCTTTAGGTATTAGATATGAAGTTGTTAAAGTTTCCAACTTAAATAAGATAAGACAAAACGTTTTAGATACTATTAATGTAATTAATGCAAAAACAACGGAACTTAACACTACTATTCTAGCACATGAGGATACCATAACGTCTTTAAACGACAAACTTAAAGAAACTACTACTAGCCTTTCTACTGTTACAGAAGAAAAAGATAGTATGTCTTTTTTAGGAATGTCGGTTTCAAAAGTTTCCTATAATTTTATTCTTTGGACTATAATTGCATGTTTACTTTTAATTTCATTTTTATTAGGCTATAAATTTAGAAATAGCAACGTTTTAACACAGGATGCTAAAACTAACTTAAGTGAGCTAGAAATTGAATACGAAGACCACAGGAGAAGATCTTTAGAAAGAGAGCAAAAAATAAATAGAAAGCTACAAGACGAATTAAACAAGAGTCGAAAATAATTAAAAAGCTCCTTCTCAGGAGCTTTTTTTTTAGCACTTACGCTATGATTAAAATAAATTTAGCAACAGAGAATCAGATTCCTGCATTAGTTCCTTTATTCAATTCTTATCGGATATTCTACCAACAAGAATCTAATGAGGAAGCCTGTAATACATTCCTGAAAGAACGTTTATCAAAACAAGAATCCATTATATTTATAGCATATGAAAATGATATTGCAATTGGATTCACCCAACTTTACAAAACCTTCTCATCTGTTACGCTACAACCCTATTACATTCTTAATGATTTGTACGTATCAGATACGCATAGACAAAAAGGAATAGCAACCATTATATTAAATAAAGCAAAAGACTTTTGCATAGAAAAACAATATAAAGGTTTACAATTAGAAACGGATGTAGATAATCCGGCACAAAAATTATACGAAAAATTAGGCTGGAAAAGAAACACAGATACTTTTCACTACTTTTGGTTCGCACCTAAATAAGAATGCTTAAATAAGAAATGAGAATAGATATTATAACCGTTCTACCAGAATTACTAAGAAGTCCCTTTGAAGCATCCATACTAAAAAGAGCCATAGAAAAGGGGATCGTAGAAGTGCATATGCACAACCTAAGAGATTATACTACGCTAAGCTATAATCAAATAGACGATTACCAATACGGTGGCGGTGCAGGAATGGTAATGATGATAGAACCGATAGACAAATGTATTTCCTCTTTAAAGGAAGAAAGAACATACGATGAAATTATTTACATGACTCCGGATGGAGATACTTTAAATCAGAAAATAGCAAACACCCTTTCTTTAAAAGGAAATATCATAATCCTTTGCGGACATTATAAAGGCGTTGACCAAAGAGTAAGAGACACCTTAATAACAAGGGAGATATCTATAGGAGACTATGTTCTTTCTGGGGGCGAATTGGGAGCCGCGGTTCTTTGCGATACAATTATTAGATTAATCCCTGGTGTATTAAATAACGAAACATCTGCGCTTACAGATTCGTTTCAGGACAACCTATTAGCACCACCAGTATACACAAGACCCGCAGAATATAAAGGAGCAAAAGTTCCTGATATTTTACTTACTGGAAACTTTTCGAAAATTGAAGAATGGCGTGAAGAGCAAGCATATTTACGAACAAAAAAATTAAGACCAGACTTATTAGAATAAGTAATCTGTCAAAAAAAACATAAAACAGCTTGTAAATTACAATTTATAAACTATTTTTGCACTCGATTAAATTTAACCTCTGACGATATCCGTGAATGTTACTTTTAACTAAAATATTAAAGATTAAAATAAAATGGAAGCATTAATTAAGTTTGTTGAAAACGAATTTGTTCCAAAAAAAGATTTTCCAAAATTCTCAGCAGGAGACACAATCACTGTTTATTATGAGATTAAGGAAGGTGAAAAAACACGTACACAGTTCTTTAGAGGCGTTGTAATCCAAAGAAAAGGTGTAGGTGCTACAGAAACTTTTACAATCCGTAAAATGTCTGGTACAATTGGTGTAGAGCGTATCTTCCCAGTACATTTACCTGCTTTACAGAAAATAGAAATCAATAAGAAAGGTAAAGTACGTAGAGCTCGTATCTATTACTTTAGAGGACTTACAGGTAAAAAAGCAAGAATTAAAGAAGTTCGTAAATAGTAACTTCTTAAGTCATAAACAAAAACCTATCAATTATTTGATGGGTTTTTTTATGCCTAAAACTAAAGGACCAAATGTCAGTCTGAGCCCAGTCAAAGACATTAAAACCTTCGTTTTATATTGCGTTTCGATCGAAGCTCAATGTGACAAAATAACTAAATCTCCTTAGCGTAATGACACTAAACCAAATTTGGCTATCGCCCTACGAAAAATAATTCCCGCTTTAAACAATAAATCAATTAATTAACAGTTACAATAATAACAAGCGTTTATTATTTCAATTAGCTCTTAGAAATAAAAAAGAAAAATAGTTCCGTAAAGCAATCAATGGTTGCCACTTTATATATAGTTATAAAGATTAATATAAGAACTATTACAAAAAGCCATATCCGTGTAACAAATACAGAGATATGGCTTTTGCAATTTTAACACCTCCAAAAACATATTTTCCACCAAAATTAAAGTCTTATTATTTTTTAGCGATTCTATTGCCTAAATAATATTTTACATGCGAAATTTTTAGAATACCTCCTATTTTCAGATAGCTTAAAGTCGTATATTTACAACCGATTTAACTAAAAAATTTACGCGTAAATGTCAAAAATAATATATACAACTACAGATGAAGCTCCGGCTTTAGCTACCCAGTCTTTTCTACCTATAGTTAAAGCATTTACCAAAACCTCTGGTATTACTATTGAGACTAAAGACATATCTCTTTCTAGCAGAATTATAGCTGTATTTTCAGAATTCTTGGAGGAAAATCAAAAAGTTTCCAACGATTTAGAAGAACTTGGAAAAATAGTAAAATTACCAGAAGCAAATATTATTAAATTACCAAACATAAGTGCTTCTGTACCACAATTAAAAGAAGCCATAGCGGAATTACAATCCAAAGGATACAAGCTTCCAAATTACCCAGACAAACCTAGTACTGAAGAAGAAAAACAAGTAAAATCAACTTACGATAAAATTAAAGGAAGTGCGGTAAACCCTGTTCTTCGTGAAGGAAACTCAGATCGTAGAGCTCCTAAAGCAGTAAAAAACTACGCTAAGAAAAACCCACATTCAATGGGTGCATGGCGTTCAGATTCTAAAACACATGTCGCTACAATGAGTCATGGAGATTTTAAATCTAACGAAAAATCTTTAACAATATCAAAGGCTACAACAGTGCGAATAGAACTGCAAAAGCAAGATGGTTCTGTTGAAGTGCTAAAAGATAATATCGCTTTATTAAGTAGTGAAATTATTGATGCCACTGTTTTAAATAAAAAAGCATTAATCTCATTTTTAGCCGAACAAGTAAAAGAGGCAAAAGCAGAAGGTTTATTGTTTTCTTTACATATGAAAGCAACGATGATGAAGGTTTCAGACCCTATTATTTTCGGATTGGCTCTAAAAGTATTTTTTGCTGAAGTATTCCAAAAACACGAAGCAACCTTTACGGCTATTGGAATTAACCCAAATAATGGTTTAGCTACTCTTTTAGACAAACTAAAGGAATTACCAGAAGACAAAAGAAAAGAAATTGAAGGGGATATTGAAGCTGCAATTACCAACGGTCCAGATTTGGCTATGGTGAATTCAGACAAAGGAATCACTAACCTACACGTACCAAGCGATGTTATCATAGATGCATCTATGCCTGCAATGATTCGTAACTCGGGTCAAATGTGGAACAAACAAGGGAATTCTCAGGATACCAAAGCGGTAATTCCAGATAGTAGTTATGCCAGTATTTACCAAGCAACAATAGATTTCTGCAAAAAACACGGTGCATTCGATCCGCGAACTATGGGTACAGTTCCTAATGTTGGCCTAATGGCACAAAAAGCAGAAGAATATGGTTCGCATGACAAAACTTTTGAAATTTCTACTGATGGAAAAGTATGTGTTATCGATACGACTACCAATACTACCATTATAGAACATGCAGTTGAAGAAGGCGATATCTGGAGAATGTGTCAGGTAAAAGACGCACCAATCCAAGACTGGGTCAAACTTGCAGTATCTAGAGCAACAGCAGAAAAAATACCAACGGTATTCTGGTTGGATAAAAATAGAGCACATGATGCCGAATTAATCAAAAAAGTAAATACGTACCTTGCTGATTATGACACTACTGAATTAGAAATTCAAATATTAGCACCGGAAGAAGCTACCAAATTCACTTTAGAAAGAATAAAAGACGGAAAAGATACTATTTCAGTTTCAGGAAATGTACTACGTGATTATTTAACCGATTTATTCCCAATCTTAGAAGTTGGTACAAGTGCAAAAATGCTATCTATTGTTCCATTGATGAATGGTGGTGGATTATTCGAAACAGGTGCTGGTGGATCTGCTCCAAAACATGTAGATCAATTTTTAGCAGAAGGACATTTACGTTGGGATTCTCTTGGAGAATTTTTAGCGCTAGGTGTTTCTTTAGAACATTTAAGCGAAATAAATAATAATGCTAAGGCTTTAATTTTAGGAGTAGCATTAGATAGTGCTACAGAAAAATTCTTAGACAACGATAAATCTCCTTCTCGTAAGGTTGGCGAATTAGACAATAGAGGTTGTCATTTTTATATTGCATTGTACTGGGCACAGGCATTAGCATCTCAAAATAAGAATGAAGAACTAAAAGCGAATTTTTCAAAAATTGCTAAGGAATTAGAAGCAAACGAATCTAAGATCATAAACGAATTAAATACAGCACAGGGAAGCACCCAGGATATTGGTGGCTATTACAATCCTAACCAAGAATTAATGGCAGCAGCAATGCGACCAAGCACAACATTTAATTCTATTTTAGATACAATTTAAAAATAGTATTTCTTAACTTTCATAAAGGTGCTTATCTATAAATAAGCACCTTTTTTGTGTTTACAAACAAAATGTCTTGTACCTTTAACTCGCATCTATGCAATAGAAGACTATTGTTTTATGTAAGTGAAAATTTATTTTATACCACATGAATACAGACTTACTTTCCAAAGGGTTAAAGTTTATCACCTATACCATAGGACTCTTATTCCTAGCACCTTTTACAATTTATCAGGCGTTTAAAAACGAAGAACATCCTTTATATATTCCTGTATTGATTGTGGGACTCCTATTAGCAATAGCAGCTATAGGTTTTGGTTTTTATAGTGTTAAGGTTTTTGTGGATGGTATTTTTGGAAAGAAATCAAAATAAAATAGTCTAGTGGCATCATATATATTACATTCTTCCTCTATAGACTCACTAAAAATTTATGCATAATTTTTGCTAATCCCCTAAAATTATACTTGATCCAAAAGGGATTCATAACAAGTATAAGTGGATTCCTATCTTCACAGGAATGACAGGTAGATTACGAAATGTCAATGGTAGTATTTTGAGGTACTAAAAATGTATCGAGAATACGTTTTTTATGTTCTCCGATACATTTCCGATAAGAAATCGAAACACACGAACAGCCAAAATCTC
>JAZGEQ010000045.1:0-210608 GCA_036478775.1 Cellulophaga sp. | reverse complement strand
CGGCTATTGCCTCCCGATAAGCCGATTGGTTTCCGCTTGTTGCGCCACTTACTCCCGTTATATTATTTAGGTCTATCGCTGTAACAGTAGAGGTATTGGTATTGTTTCCATTGGTTGCATCCGTTCCGATATTCGCTAACAAACTTTCTACTGTATTTACTGCGTCTATCATTGTTTGCACCTGAATTGCAGTCGCAGGAGAATCAAAATTATTTCCATTTGAATCAATATAGAATTGGTATGCAGTCTGGTTGTTTATAATTGCACCACTAACACCTGCTATTGTATTCAATTGAATTGCTGTGGCATTTGTAGATGTTGTATTTCCATCATTCTCATCAGTTCCTATTGTTGCCAATAAGTCAGAGACATCATCATTTATCGTATATGTATGTGTAGTTTCAGTTCCTAATTTCACATCTCCTGTAGGAGTATCTAAGCTTAAAATTATTGTTTCACTAGATTCTACAATTAAATCATCATCAATAGCCAAAGTCGGAATTGCAATAGCAGTTCCACTAGTTCCATCGTATACTCCTACAGGAATAGTTACCACCTTTGGCGAGGTAAAAGTATAATCCACACCTCCGGATACAGCTGTTCCTGTTCCATTATCAACCACACGAACTGTTGTTGTAGCTGACACCGTTCCTGTCATATACAACTTTGGCAAGTTTCCTCCTGTTCCTTCCGAATCAGAAGCGGTTGCAGATGAAAAACTTACCAATGCAGCACCAATAGTAACCTTGTTATCTGTGCTCGTACTTGCTATATTGTTATTCCCTATAATATCCTTAACGACCCCAACTGCAATGGAAGGTATTACCGTCCCGTCAGCTGTAGCCGTGATTGTTAACTCAAAAGTTGTTTTATTGTTAGGCATAACCTCAACAATACCCGTACATGTTGCTACTGCCGTACCCCCAATACTAATATCACCACAATTTAAAGTAGTTTCATTTATTGGTTCGCTAAATGTTAGTGTAAATTTCGCAACACTATTAGTAGAATTAGGATCTGTCTGGCCCGCTGCCTGTTCCACAGTTACCGTTGGTTTTACTGTATCCACAATAGCTAGGGCAAAGTAATCACCTTGAGTTAAGTTAATCCCAGAAAAAGCAACATTACCTCCACTATAAACTCCAGTTGTTCCATGAACTGTAGCATTAGAAAAATCACCATCATCATCTACCAAAAGCACATAATTATTAACACCAGAACCGTTCAAACTAGTTTGTGATATTTGAAAAGTAAAATCTATATTACCCAGTTCCCCATCTTCATCTACATACCAAGCTCTTGATTGTCTTTTAGTAACCCCAGCCGGAACATTATTTTCCAAGGCATCATTATCACTACCGTCATGAGCTATGGAAAAAAAATCTTCATTTGTAGTATTGCTTGTTGGGTTAGATAAGGTTAGTTCCTCACTTGTCGTCGTATTCCTTTGGTCCAAATTTCCACAAGCATCTGTTTTTTGTCCAAGAACTCCAATAGAAAACTGGTATGGATTTACGCCGTCATAAGCCGTGTTAAAGCCTGTAAAATCTTTTCCATATTTACCTCCCAAATACTTATTTATTTCGAAAGTTTCACAATCGGATAGTACCCGATTATACATAATAATCTCAGCAATTTTAGCATTTTGATATGCCCCACCAGCTCTATTTTGATTTAATCTATATTTTGAAATTACATGTCCTTTATTTTTAGCTGTAGTCGAAGTAGTCTTAAGTTCTCCATCTACAAGAAGTCTTACGTCACCACCAGAAACATTTCCTTTGTGTAATACCGAATACAATTTTGAATCCGTAATAGATTCTGGTTCAAAATACAGCTCAATATTTCCACTTCCACTTGCTCTCCAATAAAACCCAGGAGGTGATTTCGAAGTTGAATAGGTAATTTGAAACGCATTGGTTGTAGTGCTATTAGTCGCAAAAAAAGCGTCATTATTCCCAGCATTAGCGGTTTGCTGAAAAACAATAAAAAAGGAATATGGTGCTTGCCAGTTAGCAACATCGAATTCCATATAATCTTGACTGTTTCCTGCACCAGTAACTTTACTAAACTCCAGTACCGGTTTTCCATCAAACTGTCCCCCTCCATTGGCACGATATATTGGCTGTCTGCTTTGACTGCCCTGCACTGGGTTATCGTTAGGATAGTTAGGCGCTTTATTTTTCCAAAGCCCTATATAAGCCCCGTCTGTAGGGGTTGACCCATCAGCAAAAACATCAGAAGCATCTAGCCACAACCGTAAACTATTAGATAAAGTGGTATTGCCATCAGGATCTGTTTGTCCAAATGATCTATGCGCACCGCATAAAAAGAACACCAACATAAAAATGACAGAAAAAAAACAATTATTAAGATTTATACTGCAATGTAGCTTTTGGTTATTGCATTTCTTTTTCGAAAAAAAACTTTTCATGATATTTATGACGTATTAATTACATTTTTAGTTTTACATGTATTTCTACCCTAAAGACTATTATTCAGGTAATTAAAGCCATAAATATTAAAATTATTGTAAGAATTAAGCTACAATGTTGTAACCCTTAGTGTATTTGTATATAAACGTGTTGATTATGCGTATTAAAACATATATAACCAACACATTAACGTCACTAAACTCGAATAATCAATACTATTTAAGTATTTCTGAATTCTGATAAAAAATGTAAAAAGTCGTTTTTATGAGCCTCAATTCCGCAAGAGCAAAATTATAGAAACGACAATAAAATTATGGTTTTAATTTCTAGATATACAGCAAACAAAACCTGTAATCTCGCCTTCAGAAATAATAATCTTAATAAAAAAGAAAGATACTTTTATAGTCACAAGTATGGATTAAAGACAAAATATAGGTGGTTAAAGCAAAAAAAGTATCAAACAAGGCTAAATATAAGGTAGTATTTGTTCCGATAATAAGTTATCTTTGGATAGCTTATAGATATTGATTTTCAATATCCTAAGTAATTTGAGTTAGTTTGTTTAGAAAAGGATGCGTTTGCCGAAACACATCCTTTTTGTTTTATTATAGAATAAAGCAGCTAGTACCTTCCATATAATACCTATTTCTACTTATATAATTTCAATTCTTTTTTGAATTATGTACACTATGTAATTTGGCAAACCCTATTATATTTATATCCTAGTCTATAATTTAGCATTACTTCCTTTATTGCAATACATTTCCTTAGAAACTTACAGCGGAGAAAATATATAATTAAACTTGATTAAAAAAGTACTGATTTCGGATATCCATACATGTTTTCCTACTTTTTAGCATTTTTGAAACAACACTACATAAACCATAACGTTATATCTGCTTAAAAAACAATTTAAATCTAAAACATGAAAAATTCCAAATTTTACCTACTTCTAATGGCCATATGCTTTTTGGTTTCCTGCTCAAAAGATGATGATTCTACAGACAAGATAGAACAAGATCCAATAATTGGCTCCTGGGAAACCATTAAACTAATTAATGAAAGTGGTATTTCTTCAACCAGTATTGATTGCGATCAACGTGTAATATATACTTTTAGCGCAAACAATACATTTAGCGCTTCTGTTCACAATATAAAAGAAAGTGACAGTAGCTGTTACATAAACCAAACAGTCGCTGCAGAATGGAAAAATACAGTAAATAAATATGCTTTTAAAATTATTTCCATGACCGACACGGACACCCAAGAGGTAGAAACAACAAGTGACCCTGCCTTTTTAAACCTAAATATTAGCTTTTCAAAAGACAAAGCTACATTTACCATTATTAACAACGATTCTTCTAAAGTAATTTTGTCCCGGAAGAATTAGTAGTGTTTAATTGAAAAGAACAATACAAATTAGACTCCATCTTTCACTGAAATGCCAATTTCAGTGAAAGATGGAGTTAGAATATCAAAGTTTCTATTTTAGTAAAAAAAGTAGTATCTCTATGTCCTCTCCATTTAATTATAAATTGAGAGGATCTTTTTTTAAGCCATAGTTTACCCTAGAAACCAATTATATTACTAGGTTTTAGGAAAAAAGACGTCCTCTATTTGTGTAAGCCTTTAGGTCAAAGGTTTTGTACCTCTACTTTTAAAATACTCATTCTTGTATTGAAACATTTCTGCCATTTTGCCTCTTCTGCTTTTTCTCCAATATAAATGATAAGATTACACTGGACACCTAAGAAGTGAAATTTGTTCCAAAAATGACTTAGAAAGAAAGGATTTGATCTGGTCATTCCATAAACCTGGTCATCTTCTTTCTTAAATTAATAAAGATTTATTACATTCATAATCGTATTTTAACATATTCAGGTACATTATTAATTTACTTTGTCCTGACTATCGATAACTATATCATTTGAAAAAACTCGATTTAAATAATGAGCAAATTCTGATATCCCTGAGAAATGGGGATAAAAAAGCATTCAAGATTATTTTTGATATGTATCAAAAAAAACTGTTCTATTTTGTTTTTTCAATAACCAAATCAGAGTATGCTACCGAAGAAATTTTACAAGAAGTTTTTATTAAAATATGGACTTTACGGGAAACTATTGACCCAACCCAATCTTTTAGCTCCTTTATACATACCATTGCCCGAAATCTCACTTATAATCACCTACGTAGTGTTGCGAGTAGAAAATCATTAAAAATGGAGTTGTGGAAAAATTTAACATATCTAAGTGAGCAAACTAAAAATTCAATCCTCTATAATGAATACCAAGCAATTGTAGATGATATTGTTAGTAGTTTACCTAAACAAAAAAGATCCATTTTCATATTGTCAAAGAAGGAAGGAAAAAGCAATCAAGAAATTGCTGATTTACTGGGGATTACTCCTAAAACGGTGAAAAATCATTTATGGAAAACGCTGCAGACGATTAAAATTCAACTACAGCCCCACATAGATACGATAACTACAGTTCTTATCTTAATTTCAGCCACATTGCTAGCGCTATGAAACAATAAACAATACCCCTTTCTCATTTATTAAAAAATAAAATGACCTCTCACTTGGGACTTTTCTATTCCTCATGTGTATTATATATAGTGAGGCTAGTCATTATCTATTTCGAAAATAGATACAACCTCTACGATAAGCTAAAATAAGTATGGAACAGAATCATATGGAAGTCCTCTTCCAAAAGTTTATAAAAAACACCATTTCTAAGAAAGAATATGAATCTCTTATGGCGTTTATTAAAAACCCTGAACACAAATCAGCGGTTGAACAAATGATAAAAAAGAATGAAAATAGACCTAGGGCACTCTTCTCTTCAAGAAGTAAAAGAAGTGAAAAAAATAGTGTCATTCTTTTTGACAACATCATAAATAGAATAAACAATACCAGTGAAATAGGAGCATCAAAAAAGAAAATCATTTCCATCCATAAAATATGGAAAAATAACAGTTATAAAATTGCAGCTTCTGTCGTACTTTTTATTTGCGCATTCTATTCTTATCAAAATGGTTTTTTTGGGAATCAGAAAGTTACGGTCGACCCAATACTAATAGACCCAAGTGCAATTACATTAATACGAGATAATGGTAACATTGAAGTTATTTCTGAAGATGGACAACGGCAAATTATTGATGCTGAAGGTAATATTGTAGGTACACAAAAAGGAACCCAATTGGATTATACCAATAAAAAAATCACTAAGACCCTTGTTTATAATGAGCTATCCGTACCCTATGGCAAACAATTCGACTTAGTGTTATCCGATGGTACTCAAATAAAACTTAATGCAGGAACTTCTATTAAATACCCAGTACAATTTATTAAAGGTCAAAACAGAAAAATCTACTTAAAGGGGGAGGCTTATTTTGTTGTTGCCAAAGATGCAGCACATCCCTTTGTTATAAATGCAAACGATATTAATGTAAAGGTGCTTGGAACAGAATTCAACATGTCTTATTACCCCGAAGATGCAGAGATCAATACCGTTCTTGTTGAAGGTTCGGTTCTCTTATATGAAAACGCCCAAGACATTAATGAACAGTCACCTACCCTCTTGACTCCTGGATATAAAGCATCATGGAGCAAAATAAATAAAAAAATGTCTGTTGATGCTGTAGACATAAGTGTTTATACCGCATGGAAAGATGGAATATTATTGTTCAAAAACACTTCTTTCAATACTTTAAGAAAAAAATTAGAACGTCATTTTGATGTTTCGATAGAAAACAACTATACATTTTTAGATAACCAAGTGTATACGGCATCTTTCTCAGAAGAAAGTATTGAGGACATCTTGGATTCTTTTAATGAGGACACTCCTTTTTCCTATACCAAGGAAAACAAAAGTATACTTATAACCGGACCTATTAATTAATCTTTAAAAACCGAAACGCCAATGAAATAAATCCTCTAATTGAATAAATGAAGAATTACTTTTTAGAAAAAACCGGAAAATGTTCGTCCATTTCCCGGCTTAAAAAAAGTGATTTAATTAAATAACTATCTTAAATCAGCACTAAAATATGAAAAAATCCAAATTGGGCACGCTATTACTATGTAAAAACTTTCCCAAATACAGTTTAAAGATGAAACTTACCACATTTTTATTATTAGTTTCTCTATTCAAAATTGAAGCGAGTACATATTCACAGAACAAAAAAATTACGTTAACATTAAATAATGTTACTGTTGAACAAGTATTCAATGAAATAGAATCCTTATCTGAATTTAAATTTCTATACAATCATAGAAAAATAAATGTTAGCAGAAGAGTATCGATCTACGCGAAGAAACAACCTATTTCTGTTATACTAGAATCCATCTTTTCTGATACTGATATTTATTTTATGGTTAGGAAAAAACAAATTATTTTAAAAATTGATAAGAAAAAAAGTAATTCCCCTCTTATCAAAATAGAAGATAAACAAGAACGAACCATAAAAGGTACGGTGTTCGATGAAACGAATCAACCGCTACCAGGAGCATCAATTGTCGTTGAGGGAACCACTATTGGAACAACAACCGACTTTGATGGTCTATATAGTATTTCCGTTCCGAAAAATGCCACAACCTTAGTTATTTCCTATATCGGATATAAAACACAAAAAATCGCAATTAACGGACTGGATACTATTGATGTTCAGCTGCAAGTAGATGCAGCTCAATTAAATGAAGTTATCATTACCGGTTATACTGCTGAAAGAAAAAGTGACCTTACCGGTGCTGTTTCCATTGTAAATATGGATGAGGTAGTTAACCAACCTGTTGCCAGTATAGACAACATGTTACAAGGTAAGGTATCTGGGGTAAACGTAATAAGTTCTGGTTCTCCTGGCGGTGCAAGTACCCTGCGAATCAGAGGATATAGTACCATTCGAAATAATGACCCTCTTTATGTTATAGACGGTGTTCCCACAACGGAAGGCATTAATCTTATCAACCCTAATGACATTGCGTCGTTACAGGTGTTAAAAGATGCATCTTCTTCTAGTATTTATGGATCACGAGCAGCAAATGGAGTTGTTATAATTACAACTAAAAAGGGGAAATCCGAAAATATTAAAGTTTCTTTCAATGCATATACAGGAATTCAAAATGCTAATAAATTACCGAGAAACCTTAATGCTCAAGAGTATGGTAATGTATATTGGGAAGCTTTTAACAATGATGGAATTGCCCCAGCACACAGCGTATATGGGAATGGAGCAACTCCTGTTATACCATCCTTTCTAGATACGGACAATACTATTGCTTCCTCTGATACAAAATGGATCGAGGAAATCTTCAACCCTGCCATAGTTCAATCCTATAACTTAACCCTATCTAAAGGAGGTGAAAAATCACATTCTTTATTTTCTTTGGGTTATTACGATCAGGAAGGAACACTAAAACATACCGATTTCAGTAGGATTACCGCCCGTCTTAATTCTGACTACAAACTATTCGATAACAAAGTAACTGTCGGAGAAAATTTAACGGTAGCCTATGCCACAAGTGTTGGGACCGATACCAATTCTTTGCTAGGAAATGCAGTTTACGACGCTTTTCGTATACCAAGCGTTGCTCCAGTATATGATACTAATGGCGAATTTACAGGATACCCATTATCCGATATTCAAAATCCGTTAGGAAATTTAGAGCGAAACAAGGACAATAGACAAAACAACGTTCGGATATTTGGGAATATATTTTCCGAAATAAGCCTTATGGAGGATCTAACCTTCAAAACAAATTTTGGTCTTAATTATACTACGATTAAAAAGACCACATTCGACCCTACCTATGAGGAACCTAATGCAAGTAGAGTTAAGAACAAACTGACACTCCAAGATCAACTAAAATTTGATTGGGTTTGGTCCAATACACTTAATTACTCAAAAACATTCCATGATGTTCACCAACTTAATGTTTTGGTAGGGATAGAAAGTATTGAAAATTTGTTTGAAGTTACCGAATCCTCTATTGAAGACCTTCCTGCAAATGAAACTAATATCAGGGTACTAAATGCGGGAGATTTGGGTTCTCAAATCGCAACGGGAGATAAAATAGAATATTCCTTATTTTCTTATTTCGGAAAAGTAAATTATAGTTATGCCGGTAAATATTTATTCTCTGCAACAGTTAGAAGAGATGGCACCTCCAAATTATTGAATAATCGCTGGGGAACCTTCCCTGCGTTATCCGCAGGTTGGAAAATATCGGAAGAAGAATTTTTCAATTCAGATGGTTTATTTTCCAATGTTAAATTAAGATTAGGATGGGGAATAACCGGAAATCAAGATATTCCAGCATACCAAACGATTACAGGATTTGGCAGTAATCCCTATTATTCCAATTATCCACTAAACGGCTCTCAAAACAGTACACAAAGAGGATTTACCCTATCACGAATTGCAAATCCAGATTTAAAATGGGAAACAACGACCCAGTTTAATATTGGATTGGATTTCGGATTATTGAACAATTCCATTAATCTAACCTTAGATTATTTCTCTAAGAAAACAGAAGATTTATTACTGTTTAAAACCTTACCACAAGATCTGTCCGGAATAACGAACAGAGGGCAATGGACAAATGTTGGGGAAATGGAAAACAAAGGGCTTGAACTTGCCATTGATTATCAAAGTGACACTACCACTGATTTTAGTTATACTATTGGACTAAACCTTGCGGTAATCAATAATAAGTTGATCTCATTAGACGATGGAATAGATTTTATAGAAACAGATCCAGCTGTTCTACACAGTACCAATTTCGACCAACCTACATCAAGAACTGCAATAGGGCAACCAATTGCATCTTTTTACGGACATGTAGTCGATGGTATTTTTCAATCGGATTCTGATGCTTCTTCCAGTATACAACCAGGGGCAGTTGCCGGAGATTTTATTTTTAAAGATTTAAATGGAGATGGGGCAATTAATGAGGATGATAGAACTTTCATCGGTTCTCCTCATGCCGATTTCACCTATGGTCTTAACTTTTCAGGAAATTATAAAGCTTTTGATTTTACTTTATTCCTGCAAGGTTCCCAAGGCAATGACATTTATGATCTATCCCGTTATTACAGTGATTTTTTCAATTTGGCAAATTACAACAAAAGCGAACGTATCCTAAATGCATGGACACCTCAAAATACGGGATCAAATTTAGCTAGAATCTCCCTGAATGATCCAAATAATAATATACGTCCTTCCTCATACTATGTTCAAGACGGTTCTTATTTGAGGTTAAAAACATTACAAATAGGGTATTCATTTCCGCAAGAAGTTATAAAAAAGATACGTGCCACAAAAATCAGATTGTACATAGAAGGGTATAACCTATTTACAATAACAGGTTATAAAGGATTAGATCCTGAAATTGGTTTACAGAGTTACACCTCTGATGATAGAAATTTAGATATTGGTGTAGACAGAGGAGTCTACCCAAGCTCACAAACTTTTACTCTAGGACTTAATCTTAATTTTTAAAAAAAAACACGATGAAAAATATACTATATATACTACTTATAATGGGTATTATTCTAACGTCTTGTAGTGACGAGTTTTTAGAAAAAAACCCATACGGCGAATTAACAGAAGAAGAATCCGCACAGCCCCAGAACATAGATGGATTGATTATTTCCGCGTATAGCATTTTAAACGGGCAAGGAAACGAAGCCAGTAATGCTTTTAATTCTCCGGCATCCAACTGGAGCTTTGGAGATGTTCTATCCGATGATGCCTACAAAGGAGGTGGTGGGACCGGTGATCAAAATCAAATTCACCGTATGGAAATCTATACGACCAATCCGCAAATAAAAGATGTTGATCAAAAATGGAGTGTACTCTACGAAGGTGTAAAAAGAAGTAATACTGTTATCTCTGTTTTAAACAATTCAACTGATATAGATGAGAATACCAAAGCATTACGTATTTCTGAAATGCGCTTTTTACGAGGTCACTTCTATTTTGAATTAAAAAAGTTGTACAATAGAATTTCCTATATAGATGAAACTGGGGCTTATTTTTCGAACACAACGATAAGCCCAGAGGAAATATGGGGTAAAATCGAAAGTGATTTCAATGCCGCTTTCGCCACGTTGCCAAGTACTCAAGAAGATCCGGGACGCCCCACAAAATGGGCAGCAAAAGCATATTTATGTAAAACGTATCTGTACCAACAAAAATGGCAGCAGGCCAATGATGCGGCCGATGAAGTTATCGCCAACGGAGGTTATAACCTAATGCCAAATTTCAATGAAATATTTTTACCGGAAAATGACAACGGATCTGAAGTTGTCTTTGCCATTCAATACTCTATCAATGACGGTTCCCCAAGGAATTATAATGGTTCGATCGGAGATCGATTAATGCCTCCTGGAGGTCCACGATATCCTGGTTATGGGTTTTTACGCCCTTCACAAAACTTGGTCAACTCGTATAAAACGGACGCTTCCGGTTTTCCAATTCTAGACAACGTAGATATCACACCAACGGATAATGTAGATCCAAGGTTAGATGTTACCGTAGGAAGGCCTGGAATACCGTATAAAGATCTGGAAATTACCTATGAAGCAGATTGGGCAAGGGATTTAGCTACTTATGGCCCCTATGGTCCTAAAAAGAGGGTTATCTCGGCAAATCATCCCGATTATTTAGCTTCATGGCCCTATGTAACAGCTGCAAATTATTACATTATTCGCTATGCTGACGTATTGCTTTGGAAAGCTGAAGCCGCTATTGAGCTAAGTGAACTGGAAACAGGTAGAACCCATATAAACATGGTTAGAAATAGGGCAAAAACAGGTGTTTACACTCAAGATTTAGTAGGAACCTCGGATGCTTCAAACTATATGATCGACACCTATAATAGTGCATTTACCACAAAAGATGAAGCTATTATTGCATTGCGTACAGAAAGACGTTTGGAAATGGCACATGAAGGGCATCGATTTTTTGATTTGGTCCGATGGGGAATTGCTGCTGATGTTATAAATACCTATTTGACCAAAGAAAAACTAGAACGAGGGTATTTGACTGGAGCGACATTTGTTGCGGGAAAACACGAATATATGCCAATACCCCAAACACAAATAGATGCTAAAGCAAACGATGCCGACGGTAATCTCTTACCAGCATCAACACAAAACCCAGGGTATTAATTTTTAAAATAATAGTAATTCGGTAGTTCCGAATAGTTAGTTTAATTGAGTTTTTTTACAAAAAAAGGATGGTTATCGTAAAGAAAATCATCCTTTTTTATTTTTAACGTTTAATCTGGATTCGAGCCAATAAAATTATTTAATTTCGATACATCACGCTATAAGGCGTGGCACTCAATCTGACATAATTCTCCTTAAAAATCATCAAATCGAGGTATTGTATAAAAAATATCCATCGTGAATAATAACATTACATTTATTGTCCGGATTGAGTCATTTTCAATAATAAAAAGGAAAGAAAAAGTATCGAGAATAGAACAAATATATCGATTTTTAAATTTAAAGATGTACTAATGGGTAATCCTAGCTTGTTTTTATTTGGAAAAGTAATTTTCCATATTTGGGAGAAAATGACTCAAATAAAAGCGATTTTTCATAACTAAGCATCATTCACGTTTAATAGTATTTACCATGGTAATATGGTTTCCTTGAGCACTTCAAAATCGTCGATAGAAATTGTTTTAGTAACATAGTGTTTTCCTCTACTTAGGTATACCTTCCTAATTTTTATTACTAAAGCACCCTTAAGAAGTGACTTTAACATTCACAATTTGTTCAATTTCTTAAACCATCATTTTTAACACCATTTTTTAATGGATTCTGCATGAAGTAATCCTTTTAAATATGTTTCAGGGTTTTCTCCCAGGCATTCATATTTCTGTCTTATTCGTTCCTTTACATTAGACATTTTTATAGCTCCTTTAGGTCAAAGGTTTTGTACCTCTATTTTTAAAATACTCTATTTTATATTGAAACATTTCGGCCATTTTACCAGCTCTCCATTTTGCTTCTTCTGCTTTTTCTCCTATAAAATTTTCATCAATAGTTTTAGTGAACAAAACTATCCACTGGTCAAAATGTTCCTTTCCTACAGGAAGGTGTACATGCGGAGGAAAAGGACTCCCATTATAGGTATGTTCTTCTAACAGCAAAGTTTGCCAAAAGCTATACATTTTTTCCAAGTGAACTGCCCATTTGTCTTTAATTACAGTATTAAAAATATCTCCTAGAAGGGCATCCTCTCTAATTTTACCGTAAAATGTATCTACCAAAAACTTTATATCTTCAATATTTTCAATTTCTTTAGCCATAATTTTACAACTTAGTTTTTCAAAAAGGTTGCTCCCACATCTATGCCAGATGCCAGTTCATGCAAATTAGTATCTTGTAGCATTGTTTTTAAATGCCCTCTAATATGTACAAATTTATCATGCATAGGGCAGGGTTTTTCTGAGTTACATTGGGCCAAACCTAAACCACAACCATTGTACAAAGAATCGCCATCTATGGAAAAAACTATATCACCTAATCTTATTTTTTCTATATTTTCTCTTTCTATAAAAAATCCGCCAGAGGGTCCTTTTACAGAATTCACAATATTATTTTTTGCTAGTTTTTGAAGAATTTTAGCCGTAAACGCCTCAGGAGAATTAATCTCCTTTGCAATGTCTTTAATATTTACCCTTCTCTTTTGTAGTGATTGAAGTGCTATATATGTACATGCTTTAATTCCGTACTGACATGCTTTAGAAAACATAAACCCTTTGTTTTAAGCAAATTTAAGGAATAGTCTTATTTAAGACATGATTATCCGAAATAAATTTTACTCTGAAGCATAAAAAATTACGATTCCAAATAGTATGTTGTATTTTATTCCAAACTAGTTTGAAAAATTCACATCTAGTAACTACTATAATATAACGAAATACTTTTATTTTTTTCTTTCACTATTCATGAAAATAAGTAGCATAGCAACTAAACCTACACATACTACTGCAAAGATTCCTATCATAATAATTCCGTTACTCCAATTTACTAAAGGGAGTACTTGTTGTACTATTTTCATCTGCTAATCTTTATATTGTTTTCCAATGCAAATTTAGATACGAAAACATTCCCGAAACATGACAAATATCAGTAAGTTGCTAATTTTATGCTCCTTTCAGACCAATTTATACCCTTACAAAGTAGACGGACAAATAAAATCGGTAACGGTAATCCCTTCTTTCTTTATTGCAGCAAACCCACCTGCAACATCTATTAAGTTATGAATACCTCTGCTTTTTAGAATTGATGCCGCTATAACAGACCTATACCCACCTGCACAATGAATATAAAAAGGGCTTTCTGTTGGGAAATCTCCCATAAAATCATTTAGAAAATCTAGAGGTGTATTTTTAGCGGTTTCAATATGGGCTGACTTAAATTCACTCTCTTTACGAACATCAAAAATTAATGCATTATTTGCAGAAAGCTCCTCTTTTATATCAGTTACTTGTTTGGAAATAAGTGTGTCAATTTCTTTTCCTTTCTCTTTCCAAGCATCAAAACTACCATCCAAATACCCTATTGTATTATCAAAACCTACTCTAGATAATCTTGTAATAGTCTCTTCTTCTCTTCCTTCTGGAGTAATTAACACTATTGGTTGCTTGGAATCTGCTAATAAGGCTCCTGCCCATGGTGCAAAACCACCATCAATTCCAATAAAAATAGATCGAGGAATATGCCCCTTTACAAATTCATTTTGATGTCTTACATCTAACACCACAGCCCCTGTATCATTAACCGCTGCTTCAAAAGCATCTGGGGATAAAGGTGTAATTGCTCTTTTTAAAACAGAATCAAAATCTTCATACCCTTCTTTGTTCATTTTTACATTTAAAGGGAAATACTTGGGTGGAGGTAACAAACCATCTGTAACTTCTTTTACAAACTCCGCTTTGGTCATATCTGCCCGTAATGCGTAATTCATTTTCTTCTGATTGCCCAATGTGTCTACCGTTTCCTTCATCATGTTTTTTCCACATGCAGAACCTGCACCATGCGCTGGGTATACAATTACATCATCTGCTAGTACCATTATTTTATTCCGTAAACTATCGAACAAAATACCAGCCAAATCTTCTTGCGTCATACTTGCTGCTTTCTGTGCTAAATCTGGTCTCCCAACATCGCCTAAAAACAAGGTGTCTCCAGAAAAAATAGCATGATCTTTTCCTTCTTTATCTTTTAGAAGAAAAGTAGTGCTTTCCATTGTATGCCCTGGTGTATGCAATACTTTTATAATAATATCTCCTAAGGAAAATTCTTGTCCGTCTGTAGCAATAATAGAATCAAATGATGGATTAGCTGTCGGCCCAAAAATAATGGGAGCTCCTGTTTCTTTGGATAAAGTTAGATGTCCACTTACAAAATCTGCATGAAAATGAGTTTCAAAAATGTATTTTATTTTAGCATTATCTACAATCGCTCTTTTTACATAAGGTTCTACTTCTCGTAATGGATCAATAATTGCGACCTCTCCTTTACTTTCTATATAATATGCACCTTGTGCTAAACAACCAGTATAAATTTGTTCTATTTTCATCTTCTTTCCCTTTAATGCATTATATAATAGAAAATCTATTGTATAATTTGGGTTCAATTTTGGAACCCATAAAAAATATGTCTGTAAAAATACTATTTCCAAATGGTATCCTAAGTAACATTTGTTACCCTTAGGCTAACCTTAACATTAGTTTTTTTGATAAGCTACTTTACCTCCTACTATGGAAACTTCCTTTGGGTTATCAAAATAGGTTACAGCTTCCACAATTCTTACAAATAAATTTTCCTTGTGCAAAGCTTCTATTATTCTACTACTGAAAATAATATCTCTTGTAGGACCAATTGCTCCGGCTATAAAAAATTGAATATTTTTTTGATGCAAATCTTCAATTAGAGTAACTAGCATTATCGCCGCTGTAGAATCTATATAATTTATCGCTTCCGCATTTAATATCACCCCCTTTAATTTGTCTCCTTTTTCTTTAATACATGCATTCATTTGGGTCTTAAAAAAATTGGTGTTTCCGAAATATAATTGGGAATCGAACCGGACAATAAGTAACTCATCTCTTGTTAAAACTTCTTTTCCAAATCGGTTTACATTTCTGTAATAATCCGAATTTTTAATATTGCCAAGAACCGCAAAATGTGGTTTAGACGTTCTATATACCATTAGCAATAAAGAAAATAAAACACCAATGAGAATTCCTTCTTTTATTCCAATAAAAAGAGTTGCTAAAAATGTTATATGAAATACAACAAACTCGTCTTTCCTATGTTTCCATAAACTTTTGGGGTAACTAATATCTATTAGTCCAAAAACAGAAACCATTATTATAGAAGCCAATATTGCCTTAGGAAGATAATAAAACAGAGGTGTTAAAAATACTAATGTAATAGCTACCATTGCAACGCTAAACAAAGAAGCGATAGGTGACTTTACTCCTGTTTCATAATTAATCGCAGAACGAGAAAAACTTGCGGTTACAGGAAAAGATTGAAAAAAAGAACCTACCATATTAGAGGCTCCTAAGGCTACTAATTCTTGGTTTGCATCAATCGTATCTATATTGGCTTTTTCCTGCAAAGCTTTCCCTATGGAAACAGCCTCCAAATAACCTATTAGTGCAAGCGTTAATGCAATAGGCCAAATATCATACACATTTTGCATGCTAAATTCGGGCAAAATAAAAGAAGGAAGTTTGCTAGGTATTGCACCAACAATTTTTGCTCCAAATTGGTCCAATTGAAAAAAGTAAACACTCAAAATTCCTAAAATTACTACTATTAGAATTCCTGGAATTTTCTTATTCCAATTTTTAAATAGTACAATAAAAACAATACCGACCATACCAATTGCAAAATCAATACTATTGGTTTCTCCTAGTTTGGAGAAAGCATTACTTATAAGTTCATGGAACTTATTGCTTCGTTCTATATTTGTTCCTAATAAGTGTTTTAGTTGGCTAAAAATAATAATCAATGCCGCTGCTGATGTAAATCCGCTTATAACAGGTTTCGACATAAAATTCATCAAAAATCCCATTCTACAGACCCCCAGAAGTAGTTGTATAGCTCCTACCATAAAAGACAGGAAAATTGCCATCATTATATAATTCTCTACTCCCGTAATGGCTAAGGCTCCTAAACCAACACCAACCAATAAAGAATCCATTGCTACCGGGCCAATAGCAATATGTCTCGATGTTCCTAAAAAGGCATATACTAATACAGGTAGTAAAGAAGCGTATAATCCATACACAGGAGGTAAACCTGCAATCATTGCATACGCCATTCCTTGTGGAATAAGTACAATACCAACGGTTAAACCAGCTATTAAATCTTTAAGAAACGACTTCTTTTTATACTTTGGCAACCACTCCAAAAAAGGAAAAAATCTTTGCATCTGTCAAATTTACCAATAAAAAATCACTCCATTTTAAGTATAAGTCAAAATAAAAACCAACTAAAGCTCTATAACTTTAATTTGATTTCGGTACAATTTAATTTGACCTTCCATTTCTATCTTTTTCAAAATACGAGAAACCACTACTCTCGACGTATGTAAATCGTATGCAATTTCTTGGTGTGTTGTATAAATTACATCATCATGGATTACTTTCGCCTTGTCTTGCAAATATTTTAGAATGCGCTCGTCCATTTTCATAAACGCCAGAGTATCTACTGTTTCTAACAGCTCTAACATTCTTGTATGGTAACTATCTAAAATAAACCTGCTCCAGCTTTTATAAGTACTCATCCATGCTTCCATTTTTTGAATTGGAATCATAACTAGTTCTGTATCCATTTCTGCCACAGCACGAATTTCACTTTTACTATTTCCCATGCAACAAGAAAAAGTCATGGCACAAGTATCCCCTTTTTCTATAAAATAAAGCAATAATTCATCCCCATCATTATCTTCCCGAAGAATTTTTATTGCTCCATTTAAAAGCAGTGGTATGGCGCTAATTGTATCTCCTATATCTATCAATTTATCGCCTTGAGACACCTTTTTAAAAACACCTGTTTTCGAAATTTCATTTAAAAAATTAGTTTCAAAAAGATATCCATAGCTCTGTTGTAAGGTCTCTATCATAAAAATTTAGATTCCATTAGAAACGACAATATTCACTTTAAATTCTTGTGCTTTCCCCTGTAACTTTAAGAAATTAGTATCTTCTAAAACAGAAGGCGGAAAACAAGTAATAGGTTCAATACAAATCATATTAGACACTTCTGTCCATAACATAAAGTTATCAAAACCAGCAGTTTTAATAACTATCTCTTCTTTATCTCTAAGGACAAGTTTGTTACTATTCCCTATATGCAGTGCACTACTACCAATTTCTTTAACTTCTTTCAAAGAAATAGTTTTCTCACCAGCAATAATTTGAGGGCTTTCTGTATACAACTTAAATGCAGGATGATATCCTAACATAAAAGGCATTCCCTTATCACCTGTGACAGAAAATATTATTTCTAGTTCGTTTTCTTTAAGTTCAAAAGTCTTTGTAAATTCAAAATTATAAGGCCAAGAAACCCATTCTTCCGTCGACTTTTCAGGAAATTTAGCATTCTTCACCAAAGCATTAGCAACATAACTCTTTTTAAAAGAGGCCATAGTTTCGGTTTGCGAAGTTAAATGGTATTGTAGCTCTCGCAACAATCCATGCTGGTCTAATGTAGCATTGCCTTTTGGTGTTTTTACTTTGAATTCATTCTGTTTTGTTGAACCTATAATTGGAAACATTTCTGTGTCCGAATTTCGCCAACCAGGGCTTTCTTTTTGATGAATAAACTCATGGTCGTTAATTTTGTAGCCAATTAATTCTCCTTTTTCTATTGCTACACGCTGGTTTGGTTTGTGTAATAGTAACATTTATTTTTGGTTAATAAGCCTATATATTAATATTGCTGTACGCTTAGTTAATGCTTCTATGGTATTAAGATTTACTGTTTCTTTGGGCGTATGCGCCCCTGTGCCCATAGTACCCAATCCGTCTAAACAATCTACATATTGCGCAACAAACGAAATATCTGCTGCCCCTCTTTTACCTGGATCAAAACCAATAACTTCTCCTAGTTTTAAATCTAAACTCACTGTATTTAATAATTCCAATAATTTTTGATTCCCTTCTGTTTGTTTCATTGCAGGATAACTGTCTGTAAAAGTAATTTTGGCCGATGTTTGCGGTAAATTGTTAGCTGCTATTTCTCGCATTTTATTTCGTGCCTTTTCTTTTTGTTCTTCAGACATAAAACGAAGTCCACCTTTAACAATAGAAGTTTGCGCTACTACATTAGTTTTTCCAAAAGCAGAACCCTTGCCTGTACGCTTATCTACATCGACAAAAGTACCACCCAACAAAATCCCTGGGTTAAAGGTTAAAAACTCTTCACCTCTAACTTCATTATAAAATGCATTTAATATTCTAGACATTTCAAAAACAGCACCAGCACCAGTATTCTTACTAAAAACCCCCGAAGAATGTGCTCGTTTTCCTTTCACCTCAACCTGCCAGCCTGAGGAACCTCTACGAGCTACGGTTGCATAATTAAATCCTGTAGATGTTTCATACCCTAAAGCAATATCACTACGTTTTGCAGCTTCTACCAAATCTTTTCTACTAATACTTAGCGGTTTCCCTGTTGTCTCTTCATCTCCTGTAAAGGCAACAATAATTTGCGCATTTTTAAGTAATCCGTTTTCTTGAAGTGCTTTTAAAGCATAAAGGATTATAACATCACCACCTTTCATGTCATTTCCTCCTGGAGCGTGTGCAATACTATCATTCACCATTTTAAATTTCTGAAAAGGACTATCCTCTTCAAAAACAGTATCCAAATGACCTATCAAAAGTATTTTCTTTCCTTTATTTCCTGAAATTTCTGCGAATAAATGCCCTGCTCTATTCATTTTCTCAGGCATTTTTTTCCAGCTAGTCTTAAAATTAATCCCATCGAAAGCTTCCTTGAAAACCATTCCTACTTCTTTAACACCTTTTAAATGTAAAGAACCACTATTAATGTTAACCACTTTTTCTAAAAACTGGATTGCATCTGCACTATTGTTCTCTACTGTATTTAGTAGTTTTTTTTCTGTTCTAGATAATTTTTGAGCAGTAAGGGATAAACAAAATATACCAAAGACTGCAAGTGTAATACAATTTTTCAATTTCATAATTTCTTAAATTACTCTCTACAAAGATGCTAATTTGTCTACCAAATTAAGAAAACTAATCTAGAAAACCTTTTTCTCGCATCCAATCTTCATTAAACATTTTCCCCACATACCTACTCCCATGATCGTGAAATAAAACTACCACCACATCCTCTCTGGTAAAATGTTCTTTTAACTGCAATACCCCTTTAATGGCTGCGCCTGCCGAATTCCCTAACAGCATAGCTTCTTCCTTTGCCAAGCGCTGCGTATAAATAGCAGCGTCTTTATCGGTTACTTTAGTAAATCCATCAATTACACTAAAGTCTACATTTTCTGGTAAAATATCTTCTCCTATACCTTCTGTGGAATAGGGATAAATTTCATTCTCATCGAATATCCCAGTTTCATGATACTTTTTAAATACAGAACCATAAGTATCTACGCCCCATATTTTAATATTTGGATTTTTAGATTTTAAATATTTTCCTACTCCAGAAACCGTTCCTCCAGTTCCTACTCCTACAACAAAATGCGTTATTTTTCCATCGGTTTGTTTCCATATTTCTGGACCCGTAGTTAAGAAATGTGCTTTTGTATTAGATGGATTATCGTACTGATTGGCATGCCATGCATTAGGTGTTTCTTTAGTTAATCTTCTTGCAGTTGAATAGTAACTTCTTGGGTCTTCTGGGGCTACATCTGCTGGACAGATATACACCTCACTACCCATTGCTTTTAAAATATCTATTTTCTCTTTGGATTGCTTATCACTTACTACACATTTTAATTTGTATCCTTTTAAAATTGCAGCAATTGCTAAACCCATACCTGTGTTTCCAGAAGTGCCTTCCACAATTGTGCCACCTGGTTTTAATAATCCACTTGCCTCTGCATCTTCAATCATTTGCAACGCCATCCTATCTTTTGTAGAGTTTCCAGGGTTAAAAGTTTCATACTTTGCTAGAACCAAACATGGTAAATCTTCCGTAAGTTTATTCAACTTTACTAAAGGTGTATTTCCTATTGTTTCTAATAAATTATTAGCATAAATCATCTCTTTATGTTTATTAGGTGCTCTACTAATATCGTCATAAATTATGATTTTTTACCAATTTATTTTTTTGATGTGGTTTAATTAAATTGAATTGGCTTGATTAATATTAATCAAACTTTATTGCCTTTACAGGGGTTATTTTAGTAATAATATACGATGGCACTAACAGCATTAGTAAGCAAAGGATTAAAACGCCAACATTTAATAGTACAATTGTAATGAAGTCTATATGCACAGGAATGTACTCTATATAGTATTCTGATGCATTAGGGAATTTAAAAATTCGGTATTTATTTTGCACCCAAATAAATCCAAGTCCAATAACATTCCCCCATAAAAGTCCGATACTTATTAAGTAAGCTGCATTGTACAAAAACACTTTTCGAATACTCCAATTCGCCGATCCAAGTGCTTTTAATACTCCAATCATTTGGGTTCGCTCCAGAATAAAAACCAGCAAAGCAGTTATCATATTAATACCACCAACAATAATCATTATACCAATGATGATAGCAGTATTAAAATCGAATAATTTAATCCATTCAAAAATTTTGGGATACTTGTCTGTTATAGATTGTGTATCAAACGTAGAAAGTGTTTTTCCGTAAATTTCTTTACTCTTTTCATCAATATCATCAAAACTATTGAGAAAAACTTCAAAATGACCTACTTGGTTCTCTTTCCATTTATTCATTCTTTGAATGTGGCGAATATCTACAAAAACATAATTCGCATCAAACTCTTCAAATCCGCTATCATAAATTCCAACAATAATAAACTTTCTTTGGTTGGGTCGTTTAGAAGGGTCTCCGTCCTTTAGGAAAACAGAATAAAAATCATCCCCTAGTTTTAATTCTAATCTATTCGCTAAAATCCTTGAAAGAAGTACTTCTTCGTTAAGATCTTCTAAATAATTAGGTAGTTTTCCTTCGACCAGATATTCCTCAAAAGTTTTCCAATTGTAATCTTTGCCTACTCCTTTTGCAATAATTCCTGCAAAAGTAGTTTCTGTTCTAATAATGCCCCCTTTGCTAGCCACAGCCTGAATATGGCTAATACCCTCTACCGATTTAAACTCAGGATAAAAATCTTGTTCAATAGATACAGGGCTTACAGAAGCATCGGAACTATTATTATCGTAATTAGATATTAAAATATGCCCATTAAAGGCAGCGACTTTCTCTCGTACTTTACGCTTTAAGCCTGCACCAGTTGCAATTGCAATAAGCATCATAACAACACTTATTGAAATAGCTACAATAGCAATTTTTATAATTGGTGCAGAAATACTAATTTTATGCTCTTTGCCCTTAATAAGGCGTTTTGCTATAAAAAATTCAAAATTCAATCGATGTCGTTTTTATTCAATTTCAAAAGTACAGTTTTCTTATCGTTTTTTATACTCTGTAGTTGCGGAAACGCAACAACTAAAAATAAGAAGGTTACAGATACAATTAAGACCGAAAAAAGAATACAAAAAAAAGCGATCATAATTGTTGCTGCCAATAGAACAAAAAAATACCTTCCTATATTAAAAGGGAAAAGTATCGCTATTGTAGCAAACCAAACAACTGTTATTTTTAAGAGAAAAAAAAACTATACACACCTAGTTGACTCTTTATTATCTCTACAAATAAACATAAAGAAAGTATTTGCTCCTGAACATGGCTTTCGAGGGAAAGTCGATGCTGGCGAAAAGGTAAAAGACGGTGTGGACACCAAAACAGGTTTGCCCCTAATTTCACTCTACGGCAAAAATAAAAAACCTTCTTCGGAACAATTAAAAGGGATTGATTTAGTTCTTTTCGATATACAAGATGTTGGTGTTCGGTTCTACACCTATATTGCTACAATGCAATTGGTAATGGAAGCATGTGCTGAAAATAATATTCCTGTTTTGGTTTTAGACCGACCTAATCCTAACGGACATTATGTAGGCGGACCAATAATGGAAACGGAACATACCGGGTTTTTGGGAAAAACAAACATACCGCTTGTATATGGAATGACGATTGGCGAATATGCCAAAATGATAAATAACGAAGGATGGATGTTAAACAAAGTGAAAGTAGATTTAACCGTAATTCCTTTAGAAAACTATACGCATAACTCGGAATATAATTTGCTTATTCGCCCCTCTCCTAACTTACCAAATGATACTTCTATAAATTTATATCCTAGCCTAGGTCTTTTTGAAGGTACTACTGTAAATGCAGGAAGAGGAACAGAATTTCAGTTTCAACGATATGGAGCATCATTTTTAGATAGCACTAAGTATGATTTCACCTTTACACCACAACCAAATTTCGGTTCTAAACACCCGAAACAGAAAGGCCTTTTAAGTTATGGAAAAGACCTATCTACTACTCCTAAAATTAGTGCATTTACCTTAAAATGGATAATTGACGCCTATACTAATAGCACAGATAAAACCGCGTTTTTCAAAACAAAAGGTTTCACTAAACATGCAGGAACGGAAAAACTACAAGAGCAAATTGAAGCTGGCTGGCCCGAAGAAAAAATAAAAAAAACTTGGCAAAATGATTTGGAGGCATTTAGAAAAGTACGAAAGAAATATTTAATGTATAAATAAAATACGGACAGAGCCATCGAAGTATCAGGAACAAAATTATTTTGTCTCTTGTCTCTTGGTTCTAAATGTCGTCGAATTCAACTTCCAATTTCCTCTGGGGATTTATACTTCTTAAACGGAATTTTTAATAGTTTTTTAATATCTGCATTAGCGGTAATATCGGGATATGTATCTACTCCGTAAACAATTTCCTCTCTAGGAAAAACCATAAACGTACCGAATATGCGGTCCCAAATAGAAAAGATATTTCCATAGTTAGAATCTGTATAGGGCAATTTATAATGGTGGTGTACCTTGTGCATATCTGGTGATACTAGTACCCAACTAAGAATTCTATCTACCTTTTTTGGTAATGAAATATTTGCATGCGTAAATTGAGATGATACAACCGAAAGTCCTTGATACAACATAATTATAGCAATAGGAGCACCAACTACAAAAGTACCAAAACAGGTAAAAGAAAAACGTATTAGACTTTCTCCTGGATGATGCCGATTAGCAGATGTAGTATCTATATGATTATCTGTATGGTGTATTAAATGAAAACCCCACAATACTTTTATCTTATGCTCTGTCCAATGTGCTAACCACGCACTAAATAAATCTAATAACAATACTCCTATAACCATTTTTGCTCCTATTGATAGATTAGGCAGCCATTGTAACAAACCAAAATTGTTGCTAATAGTCCAATCATTTGTTTTTAACAATAAAAAAGCGAGCGGGAAATTTACAAGAATAGTTGTGAGCGTAAAAAAAATATTAACGCCAGCATGTTTCCATTTTTTGTATTTAAATTGAAACAGTGGAAGTATCAATTCTAGTATCCAAAAAAATGTAATTCCAGAAATTAAAATAAGACTTCTATGAAGTGAAGAGATGGTTTCAAAATAATTATAAATGACTGCCATCCTCTAAATATAAGAATTTTAAGATGTGAATTCGAAATCCAAATACAGAATAGAATTTATAAAAATAGTTTTTAACCTTTAATCTTCTTCTTCATTGCCTCCACTATATTATAGGCTGCAGGGCAAATAGAGGTATTCTTAAGTGTTAAATTCGTTATCTGATGAAACTTTTTACGGTTTGTATGCGGAAATTCTCGACATGCCTTTGGGCGCACATCATAGATAGAGCAATAGTTATCTGTCCCCAAAAAAGTACATGGCACCTGTTTCAGAACATAATCATCCTCTTCATCTATTTGTAAATATGTAGAAATAAACTGCTGTTGTTTTAAGCGCAATTTCTTTGAAATCCTTTCAACATCGGCACGGGTAAAAAGGGGACCTGTAGTTTTACAACAATTAGCACAGTTAAGACAATCCGTTTTTTTAAACTCTTCCTCGTGCAATTCTTGCATTATATAATCCAAATGCTTGGGCGGTTTCTTTTTTAGCTTGGCAAAAAACTTCTTGTTTTCAAGATGTTTCTCTTTTGCTTTTTTGGGAAGTTGTTTTATAATTGCATCCATCATTCTTGTAAACTAATGCCTTTGAAAATATATTAATTCAGAAAATATAAAAGCAATACTTCTATATTTTTCACTTTTCTGAACTTAAAAACTAATCAAAATTCCCACTTTTACACAAAACATGCAAATTTTCAGTCTATTTAGAACAAATAACGCTACCAACTTTATTCCAAACATCATAAAAGCAAATAATCTTCAGGAGGGCTAGTGTCAGAGTATTAAGCGCATTATTAAAAAAACGAATGAGTTTGAATGCCCTGTTTTCATTTATAAATGGTAGAATTCCTACTTTTGCTTTTTACAACAACCATGGTAGATATTTTAGGGAAAGCATTGTTAGATTATACATTAGGGAATTACACCGAGGATATTATTACATACTCCTCTTTAGACGAAACAGATAGTATTCCCATTCCTTACTTATTTCGAACCTATAAAGAAATGCCTGTTTTAGAACAACAAGCTCTAAAATTATGCAAAGGAACAATCCTAGATATTGGTTGCGGTGCAGGAAGTCATAGTAACTATTTACAAGAAAATGGTTTTTCTGTTATGGCATTAGACTATTCTAAAGGCGCAATAGAAACATGTAAATTTAGAGGGATAAAAGAGGTAGCACTTACAGAAATAAATGCCTATTCTGAAAAGAAATTCGATACCCTCCTATTACTAATGAATGGTATTGGTTTAGCAGGAAAACTAAATGAGCTATCCTCTTTTTTTAGTAAATTGAAATCCCTTTTAAACCCAGGCGGACAAATAATTTTAGATTCTAGCGATATTATATATATGTTTGAAGAAGATGAAGACGGTGGCTATTGGTTTCCTGACAATAGTGAATACTATGGCGAAGTAGAGTTTACTATGGAATACAAAGGAGAAAAAGGAAATTCCTTTCCTTGGCTGTATATAGATTATAATACTTTACAACGTGCTGCACTAAGTAATGGCTTAGAATGTGTGCTTATTACTGAAGGAGAACATTATGATTATTTGGCTAAAATAACGGTAATCAAATAATAGAAACTTATTTTTTACGTTCGTATTCGTACTTAGGCATAAGGTTTGTTGTGCTTTATTCAAAAATAACAACTGTAATCTGGGCTAAAGTTGGATAAATGACCTCAACCCAAGGGTTCGAGGTGTTAAATAAGAAGTTCCCTTTTTTGTCGGCACAAATGTCAGGGGATTAAACCACGGGCTATGGCTCTGTAATTAAAAGATTGATTATGAAAAAGTATAGATTTTTAGTAATACTAGTATTATTTTCAGGGATTATTCTAAGTTGTTCTAAAGATTCTGAGGAAACAGAAACACCAAAAACCGTAGTCAAAACAGGAAATTTAAAAGCAGCAGGAGAATCTGCCAATGATATTTTATCGAATGTAAATTTTGATAAATTAAAAATAGAAATTGGTTACGTTAAAGATTTTAAACCCTCTACACAAGCAATTTCTGACTTCATAGTTTTTTTAAAAGCAAGAACTTTTAAAGAAAATATTGAAGTTGTTTATAATGAATTAGCCTCTTCTGGGGAAACAGATTTCACCATACAAGAAATTGCCGATTTGGAAGCAGAGGAAAGAACTATATACAATGATGAAAAAACGCTTGCCATGTACATCTATTTTGCTGATGCACCAGAAGAAGGTGACGATAGTGAAGAAGGACTAGTAACCTTAGGTGCTGTATACAGAAACACCTCTATGGTAATTTACGAATCTACAATAAAAGACTTAGCAAAAAAAGGCACTAGCATTTCTGCTGCAACAATAGAATCTGCAACATTACAACATGAATTTGCACACCTTTTTGGGTTGGTAAATTTAGGAACCGCTATGGTAACACCGCATGAAGATAGCGAAGCAGAAAACCATTGTAACGTACAAGGTTGTATAATGCGTGCCGAATTACAATTTGGTAGTGGTATGAAAAGAATGCTAATTTCTAAAAATAGCGCAATACCTTCTTTAGATGCTGCTTGCATCGCAGATTTACAAGCAAATGGAGGTCGTTAACAAAGTAACCTTTAGCTTTTATTCTAAATTATCAATCTTTCCTTTCTATACCAATTCACAAAACGGATTTATAGTATAGATTCATCCTATCCGCTTTTTCATTCTTAGTTTCTCACTTTTCACTATTTTTACTTCATTCAAAATAATGCAACAAAAAAAGAATGAGAAAACTACAAGCCCTTATTACATTGTGTGTGTTAATTACTGTTCAAGCATTTGGACAGAGCAGCACTAAAGTCAATCTAAAAAAACTCGATAAATACTATGCACAAATGGCCAAAGACTGGCAAGTGCCCAGTGTCTCTATTGGTATTGTAAAAGACGGAAAACTCATTTTTAGTGGCAGCTACGGCGTACTAGAAGAAGGCAAGAAAACAAAAGCAGATGCAAACACCTTATATGCCATTGCTTCTAATTCTAAAGCCTTCACAGCAACAGTAATGGGAATGTTAGTCGAAGAAGGAAAACTATCCTGGGATACAAAAATAAAAAGTATTCTCCCTTATTTTGAATTGTATGACCCTTGGGTAACAAATGAAGTTCGCATAAAAGACTTATTAAGTCACCGTGTAGGATTAGGTACATTTAGCGGCGATATAATTTGGCATAAATCTAATTTAAAATCGGAAGAGATAATAAAAAGGCTGAAATATTTACCGCCAGCATTTGATTTTAGGGACGGTTTTGGCTACTCAAATGTTATGTACATTACCGCAGGTGAGGTAATAAAAACGGTAACGGGGAAAAGTTGGGGAGAAAATGTAAAAGAACGCATCCTAGATCCATTAGGTATGAACCGGACTATTACAAGTCTAAAAGACCTTGATAAAAAAGGAAATTATGCAACACCACATTCTTTAGTCAACGACAAAAACATCCCAATTATTTGGGAGAGTTGGGAAGAAATTGGTGCTATGGGTGGTGTTATTTCGAGTATAGAAGATATTTCTAAATGGATGATTTTTAATTTAAATCACGGTATTCATGGTAAGGACACCTTGTTCACCAAAAAAACAAGAAATATACTTTGGAAACCACATAATAATTATACGGTAGACCATACTAAGAAAAACAACTTTGACCGCCATTTTAACGGTTATGGTTTAGGCTGGGGGTTAAGCGACTATCACGGAAAATTACGTGTGGCACATACTGGTGGTTATGATGGTATGTTGACTTCTGTTTCTTTAATTCCAGATGAAAATTTGGGCATTGTCGTTTTAACTAATGGTATGCGGAGTCCATTTATGGCAGCTACGTATTATGGCCTGGACAAGTTTTTAGGTTTAGATACAAAAGATTGGTCCAAAAATTTTCTTAAGAATGTAACTAACAATAAAGACTCCCGTGTAGCAGATAGAAAAGCAAAACGTAAATTAAACACAAAACCCTTATTAGAACTTAGTGCTTATACAGGAACATACAAATCTGATATTTACGGAGATATTACCATTAGCAAAGAAAACGATTATTTAAAATTAAATTTTGAACATTCAGCAGATTTATCTGCAACATTAGAGCATTGGCATTATGATGTTTGGAAAATTGTATGGGACAAGAAACATGCTTGGTTTGATTTTGGTACCGTAAAATTTACAACAGACAATAATTTAAGAGTAAAAGGAATCGACTTTGATGTTCCAAACAACGACATCTTTTTTGAAGAATTGAAACCTTATAAAGTGAAGTGAAACTGAAATAAATATGCCCATTATAGGTAAAACTTATCACACCTTAAATTAGAACCAAATGAACAATAGCACTACAATCTGTTATAAGTGTCAAGAAACAGACAAAACTAAAATTAGCACCTTGTTTGGTTATTCTATTTGTAAACCTTGCATCTCTAATTTAGGACTATTACAAGATGCTACAATAAAAAGGCATATTACTTCTTTTGACCCAAGCCTGAAAAAGAACCTAGAAACTACTTCGCATAAAGAAGCTGTTAGCAATAGAATAATCCTTTTAGAAAGAGGTTATATAAGTAAAAAAATAAAACTCTTACATATTCAAAAACGATTAAAAGAACTGTAATGAAAAAGAAGTTGTTTTTTTCTTTACTTATACTAGTTCTCATATTTGTGCTTTGGCGAATATCAAAATCTACTACCTATCAAATACTAGGTGAAATATACCCTAAGATTGACACTACAGAAAAGGTAGTTGCACTTACATTTGATGATGGTCCAAACAAAAACACCTATGAAATTTTAGCTATACTAAAAGAATTAGGTGTTAAAGCTACATTTTTCGTTAATGGTGCTGCAATGGAGAAAAACCCATTGTTTTCTAAAGCCATTGTTAACGAAGGACACGACTTAGCCAACCATTCTTATTCGCACCAACGCATGGTTTTTAAGTCCTATAGTTTTATAAAAAATGAAATTGAACGTACAGACTCCTTAATACATGTAGCAGGATTCACTAAAGAAATAACTTTTAGACCACCTCATCAAAAAAAAATATTTGTGCTCCCCTACTATCTAAACAAGCACAATAGAAAAACAATAATGGCGAACTTATATCCAGAATCTTATGCAGAAAAACCTATAAATGCAGATAATATGGCAAAATATGTTGTAGATAATATAGAACCAGGATCCATAATTTTACTTCATGTTATGTTTAGAGACGAATCAGCCAAAGCTATCCGTGGCATTGTAGAAGGTTTACACCAAAAGGGATACACTTTTAAAACGGTAACAGAATTACTCCAATAAGGCTCCTACCACGTCAATTTATAATGTTGTGTTACCCAACGTTTATACCATATAAAACCACATCAAATAAAACCGTACTATATTTGCATGAAATTTGACCACAACAAAAACAATTACCAATAATGATTATTGAACCTAGAACAAGAGGATTTATATGTTTAACATCGCACCCAACTGGCTGCGAAAAAAACGTATTAAAACAAATTAATTACGTAAAATCTAAGAATCATACAAAAGGTCCAAAAAAAGTTTTAGTTATTGGAGCATCCACTGGTTTTGGACTTGCTTCTAGAATAACTTCTGCTTATGGCACAGGGGCTTCTACCATAGGTGTGTTTTTTGAAAAACCACCAGCAGAAGGAAAAACAGCATCACCAGGATGGTACAACAGTGCCGCTTTTGAAGTGCAAGCACATAAAGATGGTTTATATGCAAAGAGCATTAACGGAGATGCTTTTTCAAACGAAATAAAAGAAAAAACTTTACAATTAATCAAAGAAGATTTAGGACAAATTGACTTGGTAATTTATAGCCTTGCTTCTCCTGTTAGAACACATCCAAATACAGGAGTTCGTCATAAATCGACCTTAAAACCAATTGGAGGTACGTATACCAATAACACTGTTGATTTTCATACAGGCGAAGTAAAAGAAATTTCTATTGAGCCTTGTAACGAAGAAGAAATTGCAAATACAGTTGCAGTTATGGGCGGTGAAGATTGGGGAATGTGGATTGATGAATTAAAGAAACAAGACTTATTAGCTCCTAATTTTAATACGGTTGCTTATTCTTATATAGGCCCAAGCTTAACAGAAGCAGTATACAGAAAAGGGACTATCGGTCGCGCTAAAGATCATTTAGAAGCAACTGCATTCACAATCACAGATTCTTTAAAAGACATTAATGGAAGCGCTTATGTTTCTGTAAATAAAGCCTTAGTAACACAAGCTAGTTCTGCAATACCAGTTATCCCTTTATACATTTCTCTTTTGTATAAAGTGATGAAAGAAAAAGAATTGCACGAAGGTTGTATTGAGCAAATTGAAAGATTGTTTAGCGATCGTTTATACACTTCTAACATTGCAAAAGATGCAGAAGGAAGAATCCGTGTAGATGATTGGGAAATGAGAGAAGATGTACAGGCAGAAGTTTTAGAATTATGGAAGCAAGTGAACACAGATACTTTACCTGCACTTGGGGATTTAGAAGGTTATACAACAGATTTCTTTAACCTATTTGGTTTTAGGGTAGAAGGAGTTGATTATACTACCGATGTAAATGAAATGGTAACCATTCCAGGATTGCAATAAACGATCTAGGAGCATGCCCGCCAAGCATTCTAAAAGTACTATCAATATACTTGTCAAGCCAATTCTAAACAGGGGTTGGTTTGACATTAAGCATTCGTATAGGCTGCTAAGCTTTATTTTCAATAGCACTGAAAAACGAACAGGCTACATAAAGAGGTAAATTACTATTGAATACTAAGAAAATGGGTATTACTCTTAGAAACTGTTTAAAATTTATCTTTCGGAATCAAACATCATAAAAGGAAACCTCTTTAAAAGAAAAAACAAGTCATCACCGATTTTACCTTTATAACTCCGGAAATACGAGTCGATATAGTCCTTGATTAAAGAACTGTTAACAAGTCTGTTAATAACACAATCAACAATACGAGAGGTTTTTCCTACATGATGGTATTTTTACCATGCCATGATTTCCTTTTACCAAAATTAAGATATAGCCCCTTTAAAATGATCCATGGTATTGCTAATAATCAACCAATATTAATATCATGGCTATCAAACCATTACTTTTTTATCTTATAATACTATATACTGTTTCTGTCAATTCCCAATCTTGTAATTGTGACATTACCCTTACCAATCTAAAAAGCAGCTCTTTAAATTTAATATGGGCCTCGAATATCACATATTCTCCTGGAGATGTAATATGCATTCCTGCAGGCAATTATAGTGGGTTTCGTTTTTATGATTTCGAAGGTTCGGCCACACAACCACTTACTATTAAAAATTGTGGAGGAAAGGTTGTAATAACGGAAAGCATGTATTCGGGAATTTCATTCCAACGAAGTAAATACATTCACTTGACAGGAACTGGAGATGAAAATGAAGCCTATGGAATAGAAATTGCGGGTACAGGAAACGGGTCTATGGGTATTTATGTCGAAAACCTCAGTTCCGATATTGAAATTGATAATATCGAAATATCAAATGCAGGATTCGCAGGAATTATGGCCAAAACCGATCCCCAATGCAGTAAACCATTAACATGGCGTAGTAATGGATTTGTACTAAAAAATTTAAACATCCATCATAATTATATTCATAATACAGGAGGAGAAGGTATTTATGTAGGTTTTACCGGGGGGTATAAAATCAAAACTAATAGAAGTTGTAGCGGCACTCCAATTTTTGGACATTGGCTAGAGAATATCGACATTCATCACAATGTGCTCGAGTTTATTGGTTGGGACGGAATTCAACTAAACTTAGTTCATAATAATGGAAAGATCAGAGACAATTACATTTCCAATTATGGATTGGAAAATGTCTATTACCAAAATTTCGCCATGAGTATCGGTGGAGGAGAATATGAAGTAAATCACAATTTTATTCTTAACGGCCTTCAAGAACAAGGTAGAGGCATACAAATAATAAGTGGTGAAAGCGGCACAAAAGTTTTCGACAATGTATTTTTGAGACCCAAGCTACATGGCATATTTCTACATAACAGACATGTGTTCGATGATGTTAATGACGGATATTATATAACCAATAATACAATTATCGAACCTGAAAATTCCGGTGTTTTTTACAATACTAAAATAACAGAAACAAATGATCCCTCTATTTTATACAACTCACAAGATGTGGTGTCTTCCTACTTCACAAACAATTTAATTGTTGATCCAGGGAATGATTATGAGGGAGGTAATACATGGAAACAAAATCAAGAGAGTTATTTTGATTTTAACAACAGGTCCAATAGGGATAGTTTACTTCAGAATATAGTTTCCAACATTATGACACGTGAGGCAGACACATTGGGGCTTACCAATATTTTAAACGGGGATTATAGTCAAATCACACAATTATCGGATTTATACGACATCAATTCAAATATTTCTACATGGGGAACTACGGACAATACTAAACTTGCCTCCAAAATTTCTAAAAGACCAAACTATTATGGTGCATCCGATTTTCAATTTGCAAAAATGCTCCCTTCAAAGTCAAAATTATTAGACCAAAATAAATCGAATAAAGATTCACGGCCTATAGCAAAGGAAACAGTAATCTATCCAAATCCAACAAATTCCTCTTTTCAGATTCGGAGTAAATATTCAAAAAATCCTATCGTCGAATTAATTACTATGGATGGTAAAATTTTATACAACACTACTTATTCAATAGGAACCCCAATTTCTGTACAAAATTACACTTCGGGACTTTACTTTGTCAGAATTATTTCAAAAGAGAAATCAGAAATCCATAAGCTAATCATACAATAAATTATTGTGCCTTTTGATTCGTTGCTATCATCGAATATAACGTCATTATCCACGCTAGACAAAAAATTATACAATCCCTAAAATTGACATATTTTCTTCAAAATACACAACGAATCACAACAGCATATACTAAGGTTTCAAACATTCGCCTACAAATGCAAACAAACTATGGAATGTTCAAATACTTATGTGTCTGTAGGGAGACTTTCCATTTAGGGTTTTTCATAACGTAATCTACAATCATTGGAACCACTTTGTCTTTTACACTCCATTCTGGTTGTAAATACAAAATGCAGTTTTTATTAACTTTAGCTGCTTGTTCTTCTGCAAAAATTAAATCGTGCTTATTATACACAATCATTTTTAATTCATGTGCTTCCTCATAAATTCTCCCAACAGGTAATTTATTTTTCTTAGGAGAAAGACAAATCCAATCCCATTTTCCAGATAACGGATATGCACCAGAAGTCTCTATATGAGTTTGTACATTTTTGTTTTTAAGTGCTGTGGTAATAGGCTCCATATTCCACATAAGAGGTTCTCCTCCCGTAATAACTATGGTATCGGAACTCTTAGCAGCATTAGTTACAATTTTTTCAACCGTAGTAGGCGGATGCGTTTCTGCATTCCAGCTTTCTTTTACATCGCACCAATGGCAACCAACATCACAGCCTCCAATACGTATAAAATATGCGGCAGTACCTTTATGAAAGCCTTCCCCTTGAATGGTATAAAACTCTTCCATTAAAGGAAGCATTTCCCCCTTATCTACCAACGCTAAAAAATCTTCATTCACCATAAGAGGGCAAAGATACAGTGCAAGTAGCTCCCTCACAAGGGGAGAACCTTAATTATAGACTTATAGACCTTTACTACCCAACTATACCAATACAAATTAGAGAAGCAATTGCAATTTTAAACGCCATATTTCACCCATGAAAAAAAATCGCTTATTTTTATCGAAAATAAACCAGATGACTACCAAAGAAGAATTCTTTGCACATATAGAAAAAGGAAATACCACAAAAGGAGACTACATTATATTGGGTGCAGCTATGTTAGATGGCGAAGCGGTAACCAATGCCCATGTAAAAATCCCTTTAAAAACATTAAACCGACATGGTTTAATTGCTGGAGCTACCGGAACTGGAAAAACAAAGACACTACAAGTTCTTGCAGAAAATTTATCCAATAAAGGTATTCCTGTTTTATTAATGGATTTAAAGGGAGATTTAAGTGGTATAGCACAACCAAGCTCAGGGCATCCAAAAATAGACGAACGCCATGCTAAAATTGGTTTGCCTTTTAATCCCAGTAGTTTCCCTGTAGAAATTCTTTCTTTATCGGAACAAGATGGGGTAAAACTAAGAGCTACTGTTTCGGAATTTGGCCCTAATTTATTATCTAAGATATTAGATTTAACAGTAACCCAAGAAGGAATAGTTGCCGTAGTTTTTAAATATTGCGATGATAACAAACTACCTCTTTTAGATTTAAAAGATTTTAAAAAAGTATTGCAATACGCAACAGGAAAAGGTAAAAAAGAATTTACAGAAAGCTATGGTAGGATTTCTACAAGTTCTACAGGAACTATTCTTCGAAAAATAATAGAATTAGAACAGCAAGGAGCCGATTTATTCTTTGGTGAAAAGTCTTTTGAAGTAGAGGATTTAGTCAGAATAGATAAAAATGGAAAAGGCTATATAAACATTATGCGTCTTACAGATATTCAAGACAGGCCTAAGTTATTCTCTACATTTATGTTGAGTTTATTAGCAGAAATATACAGTACATTCCCAGAACAAGGAGATAGTGACCAACCAGAATTAATAATATTTATAGACGAGGCGCATTTAATTTTCAAAGAAGCTTCCAAAGCTTTATTAGATCAAATAGAAAGCATTGTAAAATTAATTCGATCTAAAGGGATTGGACTTTATTTTGTAACACAAAACCCCAGTGATGTCCCAGAGGATGTATTAGGACAGTTAGGTTTAAAAATACAGCATGCGCTAAGAGCGTTCACTGCAAAAGATAGAAAAGCGATAAAATTAACTGCTGAAAATTATCCAGATTCAAAATATTACGATACTAAAAAAGTACTAACATCCTTAGGAATTGGCGAAGCATTAGTTTCTGCATTAGATGAAAAAGGAAGACCAACACCTTTGGCTGCAACATTATTAAGGGCGCCAATGAGTAGAATGGATATTCTTACAGATAAGGAGCTGGATGCCGTCATAAGTAAGTCTAAACTTGTAAAAAAATACAATGACACCATAGACCGAAAAAGTGCCTATGAAATATTGAATGTCAAAATTGAAAAGGCTGAAAAAGAAGCTGAGAAAGAACAGAGTAAACCAAGCAGAAGAGCATCTAGCAGAAAAAGCACAAGACAAAATCCAATAATTAAGGTACTTACAAGTGCCACTTTTATTAGGGGTGTCTTGGGGATCTTAAAAAAAGTAATGCGGTAGTTCCATAGTGAAAAAATAACACTATTTTAAGCAATATCCTATTAAAATTTACGTCATAATAGTAGTACTTTTACACCTCATTTAATTATTAAATTTCAAAATTATTAATGAAGAATTCTTCCATTATCTACCTTGTTTTAATCTGTCTTCTTTCTATTCAATGTCAAAAAAAGGACAATCCCTTTTTAATCACAAAAGACAGTATTGGTCTCTTAAATAAGGAAAGCCTTGTAAGTGAATTAAATTCCATTTACGCTCAAGATTCTATTAGTAGAGATACTCTTTCCAGACAGGTCATCAATACAAAAAAAATACAGATTTACGAAAAAGGAGGAAAACACTTATTATCACTTACACCAAGTCTAGATAGTATTCAAAAAATTGAAAATATTCGTATTTACGACTCTCGTTTCGTAACAGAAAAAGGAGTTGGAATATCTAGTACTTTCAAAGATATAAAAGCAAATTATACCATAAAAAAAATAGTAACTTCTTTAAATAATATCGTTATACTGTTAAAAGATAGTGACTTTTATTTTACCATTGACAAAAAAGAGCTTCCAGCAAATCTTAGATACACATCTAATACAACTATAGAGGAGGTTCAAATACCCGATACTGCAAAAATTAAGTATTTTATGATTGGTTGGTAGTAAAGTACACCTTACAAAGCCTTCTATTTTCGACTCTTATAATAATTTTCACGATTATTTATCACTGCAGTACTGTGCTTTTCTGCCCATTCTGTTAGTTCCAATAATTTCTCTAAATAAGAATGTCCAAAATCTGTTAATCCATATTCAACACGAATAGGAACTTCAGGAAACATTTCTCTATATAAATAACCATCTGCTTCTAAAACTTTTAATCGCTCACTTAAAACTTTACTAGAGATATCAGACACTTTTTTTTTAAGTTGGTTAAAACGAAGTACCGGATAATATCCTAAGTACATAAAAATAAGAATACTCCATTTGTCCGAAGCTAAAGACATTACATCCCGAATAGGGCATATTTCTGGTGGCTTTCTTGGGTCTATATGTCCAAAAAGTTTTTTAATCTTTTTAGCAGAGTTAATCTTCTGAAAATCAGATACAGTAACTATTTCTAAACCTACTTTACGGTGTGAAACTCCTTTCATTTAGTAAATTAAATTTGTATTTTTGGTTTATATTAAAGACTAAGTTACTAAAAGTAACTATACATTGAAAATATGAAGAAATTCCTTACCAGATTTATTCCATTAGTTTACGGTTTCTACTTTAATAGTTTGGCTATTTTCTCGAGTAAAAAAGCTGCAAAAAAAGCTTTTATGCTCTTCTGTTCTCCAAGAAAAGGAAAAGTTTTACCGCATCAAAAAGAATATTTAGATCAGGCAAAACACGAAATAATTTCAACTAACGGAGTTGCGCTTCAAACATACAAATGGGAAGGTAAAAAAGAAATAATATTACTCCTGCATGGTTGGGAGAGCAATGTATTTAGGTGGCGAAATTTAATCGATTTACTAGTATATAAAAACTATACAATTATTGCTTTTGATGCTCCTGCACATGGAAATTCTACAGGAAACATTTTAAATGTCCCGTTATATACTTCTTGTACGGCCCATTTAATTTCAAAATACCAGCCAACACACATTATTGGACATTCTATTGGCGGAATGACCACCATGTATAACCAGTATAAAAATCCAAATACTTATATCCAAAAAGTAATCTCTCTTGGTGCACCTTCTGACCTTTCTCTAATTATGGAACAGTACGAAGGTATGTTGCAATTAAACACTAAAGTTATGCAAGCTTTAGACGACTATTTTATGGAGCATTTTAATTTTAATATCGATGAATTCTCAATCGCTAATTTTGTTAAGGCAACAGAGAATAAAGGATTATTAGTACACGATGAGCTAGATGTAATTGCTCCGGTAACCGCTTCAGAAAAAATACACGCCAATTGGAAAAATAGTAAGCTTATTAAAACGAAGGGTTTTGGACATTCACTACATCAAAACGAAGTAAATCAGCATATTTTAGAATTTTTAGAATCCTAATTCCCATTTTATTTTTTGAATAAATAACCTCACCCCAAGGATAGGATATATTAAATGGAAATTTCCTTTATGTTTCGAGCTAAGCATTGAAGAATTAAACCCAATTGGGCCATCGTCCTGCAATTAAAAGATGTATTTTTATTTACTAAATTCACATCTATGTCAAATATCGCACCTTTTCACGTCGCCATTCCTGTTCACAATTTAGAAGCGTGTAGAATTTTCTATAGAGACATTCTTAATTGCAAAGAAGGCAGAAGCAGTGACCATTGGGTAGATTTCAATTTATTTGGGCATCAATTGGTAATACACTACAAACCAAAAAACGAAAACGAAGTTATTTTCACCAACCCTGTAGATGGAAAAAACGTACCAGTACCTCACTATGGCGTGGTATTACCCTGGGAAACTTTTGAATCCTTTTCAAAAGAATTAAAAACTAAAAACATACAATTTGCAATAGATCCTTACATTCGCTTTAAAGGAAAATCAGGCGAGCAAGCAACTATGTTTTTCTACGATCCATCTGGTAATGCATTGGAGTTTAAAGCTTTTAAAGATCCGAGTCAACTTTTTGCGAAATAATCAACCAATGAAAAGAAATATTCTATTTTCCCTACTATATCTACTAGGCAGTAGTCACGCATACAGTCAGATTAAAACACTTAACTATGGCGCAATAGATATTCAGAAATATGAATTTCATATTGCTGTAAATGATAGTTCAGATGAAATAAAAGGAGAAGCTATAATCACTTTAAAAACTACGGCTTCTTTAAGCAGTTTTATCCTAGATTTAGAAAACAAAGATCTATTTAATAAAGGAATGGTTATAGAAACCGTTAACAGAAATGACAAAGCTCTTCGATTTGAACATGCCAATAATAAAGTGGTTATTTTTACTGAAATTACTACTTCAAATACCGAAATTACTTTTTCCATAAAATACCACGGAATTCCAAAAGACGGTCTAGTAATATCGAAAAATAAATATGGAGACCGAACCTTTTTCGGAGATAATTGGCCAAATAGAGCACACCAGTGGCTACCAACAGTTGACCATCCAAGTGATAAAGCCCTTGTCGAATGGCATGTAACGGCACCTTCGCATTACCAAGTTATCGGAAACGGTACCCAGCAAGAAGAAACGGATCTTAGTGATAAAAATACATTGTATGTGTGGAAATCAGAAGTTCCAATTCCGACTAAGGTTATGGTAATTGGAATAGCAAGATTTGCTGTGCAACATATTGGAGAAACACATAATATTCCTATTTCATCTTGGGTTTACCCACAAAATAAAAAGGAAGGGTTTTATGATTATGCCTTAGCCAAAGATGTTATTAATTTTTTTATTGAAAATGTTGGTCCATACCCCTATAGTAAACTAGCCAATGTGCAATCTAAAACTAGATTTGGCGGAATGGAAAATGCAAGTAACATTTTCTATTTTGAAAATTCTGTTAGTGGAGAGCGTAAAATAGAAAACCTTATTGCCCATGAAATAGCGCACCAATGGTTTGGAAACTCAGCCACAGAATCAGGATGGGAACATATATGGTTAAGTGAAGGTTTTGCTACATACTTTACTAATTTATACGTATTAGAAACAAAAGGAAAAGACGCCTTAGACAACCTTTTAATTAAACAGCGAAATAAAGTTATTGAATTTTATAAAAAGCAATACACGCCTGTTATCGATAAAACCTCAACCGATTTAATGAAGTTATTGAATGCTAACTCTTACCAAAAAGGAGGCTGGATTTTACATATGTTACGGAAAAAATTAGGCGATGCCGTATTTTGGAAAGGAATAAGAACTTATTATAAAAAATTTGCTTTAAAAAACGCATCTACTAATGATTTAAAGCAAGTATTTGAAGAAGTCTCTGGAAAAAAGTTAGGTGTATTCTTTACACAATGGTTAGAAAAGGCAGGACACCCTTCTTTAAAAACTACTTGGAAACAAAGTAGAAATAAGGTGAAATATAAAATTCTTCAAATCCAAAAAAGCGACAACATTTTTACTTTTCCAATAGAACTAAAAATAGCTTATGAAGATGGTACTACTGAAATTACTTCGGTATCCGTTTTGGATAAAAAATCGTCCTTTCTCTTAGCTGTGAAATCAAAAGTGAAAGAAATTAGTATGGATCCCAATTGTTGGTTGTTGTTTGAAAAGGTTGACTAAATTTTAACTTTTCTTATTGCAAAGCATTGTTTATCTTTCTCTAAAAAAATCATGAAAATGAAATACATAGCCACCTTTTTTTTGTCTTTAATTACTATAACAACCATTATGTCTCAAGATAAAAACACAACAAATAGTTTACCTTATTATGAAGTTCCCGAATACGCTGGAAAATACACCGCAGGCACTGTTGCTGCAAGAATGATAGATGGATTGGGGTTTCGATACCGTTGGGCAACCGAAAATTTGCGTGAAGAAGATTTAAACTACAAGCCAAGTGAAGATGCCAGAACAACATTAGAAACAATTGATCATATTTTAATTTTATCTAGGATGATTGTTAATGCAACTTTAAAAACTCCAATCGATTTCACCAAAACCCAACCAAAATTAACCGCTGAAGAAAAACGAAAAAACACCTTAAACAATTTCAAAACAGCAAGTGATATCCTACTGAAATTAACCGATTTAGAGGAGTTGAAAATTCAAATGATTACTAAAGGAGGGACAATAGAATATCCCTTCTGGAACAATATAAACGGCCCTATTGCCGATGCCATTTGGCATGCAGGTCAAATTGCATCGTTTAGAAGGTCTAGCGGAAATGGTATTAGTTCTAAAGTTGGTTTTTTAGATGGAAAAATAAAAAAGTAATCCATTTATAAAGGTTTAAAAAATAAAAAACAATTGTGAAAAACGAAAACTACGAACTTACCCCTAAAAAATATATTCAAATAACCACATTCCTGTTTTTTGGGTTTCTTCTTGGACCTATTTTTTTAGGTACAATCGCTTATTATACAAGCGAAGAACCTTTACTACTTTTATCCAACGCAGAAGATATTTTCTTTTTCATTGTTCCAATAGCAGCTTTTTCTGGAATTTTAATTGGTACTTTTTTATTTAAAAAAACACTTGTAAGTTCTTTAGAAAAAAAAACTTTAAGAGAGAAATTAAATCTATTCCAATCGGCTTCCATAATAAAATATGCCTCTATAGAAGGCCCTGCTATACTTTCTATTGTGGCATTTTTTAATAGCAATAACCTATTCTATTTATTAATTGCAATTTGTTTAATGGCCTATTTCTTTTTACTACTCCCCACAAAAGATAAAATTGAACAAAGTCTAAAATTACGGGGCGAACTTAAAAATCAGTTTAATAAAGAGAATGGAGTAATTAAATAATAACTTCTTATTTATACCTCCAACTAGTTAAATCTGCTCCTTTAGGTGCACTTTCTGCAATACGTTTCATTATTTTAGGGACATACATCGTATTATATCGCATGCGTGATATAGAATTTGGAAGCTCAGGATCTCCGTTCCAACAATGCTCTGCTCTATCTCCATAGGTAATTTCCCCGTCATAATATGGATCTGTAGTGCCTTCTAAAAAATCTTCCATTAAGTACACTGCATTATTTAAATAGTAATTATCCATATCTCCGCAATAGATATGAATTTTTCCTTTTAACTTTTCTCCTAACTTATCCCAATCTCGTTCTAAAATATGTTTTAAATCATAATTCTCTTTCCAATACTCCGCAACCTTATGATCTATATCTCCTGTAAACTTATCCCAAATCCGAACAGGATAACCATCTTCCCCTTGAGGCGAATAGGTTGCTTCCCAAATATCCCATTGGCCTCCTGACCTAGAGTTATCTCCAAGTACTAACTCTAAATGATTCCCTTCTCTTACGGTATAGGATAATTGTCCTAAATAATCGCGCTGTGCAGGAATCTCAGTTTTCTTATAGTCACTCTCATAATAATAGGCATTCTTATCTTCGTATATATTTGATAAACAATATGCTCTAAAATCTATAGGATCAGGACAGGCTGCAAAACAACCATTATACTCATCAGGATACTTCACTTGTACTGCTAAAGCTTCCCAACCACCAGTAGAACCACCATATAAGAAACGAGCCCAACCTTCGCCCATACCTCTAAATTGTTCTTCTATATGAGGAATCAATTCATGCGTTATTGCATCTCCGTAAGGGCCTTGACTTGCAGAATTCACCGCATAAGAATCATCATAATACGGTGTAGCATGTTGTATTTTAACAATTATAAATCGGGGGAAATCAGGTTCATTCCACCTTGTATAAAAATCATACGCTTCTTGCTCTTGAATAATATTATACCCATCTAAATTAAACCTATTAGACCGCTTTGGTTTCATTTTCGGATTCGGAGGTGTTGTTTTAAAACCACCAAAATCTGATGGAAAATGACCATGAAAAATCATTAAAGGGTATTTAGCCTCTGGATGCTCCTTAAATCCCTTTGGCAATAATATATGCGCTCCTAAATAGGTATCTCTACCCCAAAATTTAGATAATTTCTCCGATTTAAATTTTATGTGTTTCACCCATTCTGTATCTTCTGGTTCTACAATAGGGGCAATAACCTGATCCATTACAATGTTAATATTTTCAAACCCTTTTTCTGTAACTAAAATTTTAATGGGTTTGCTATACAAATTCCCAGGAGAGGTGTTCCAATGTTGCCCTTCGCCATTATCCATAGGCAATTCAACGGTATGTCCTGTAGACAAACTAAACGTTTCATATATATGAAGTAAAGCTTGTACATAATACTCCCCAGGAGGAATATTACTTATACTCTCTATTGGAAAACCAAAAATTTCTTCTGTAAACACTTCCGTTTTATCGGGCACCATTCCATTTACATTCATCCCGTAAATAAGTTGTGTTTTTAATCCTTCTCCTATCTGAAAACGAGGTTCTTTCTTGTCATTATTCGACAACATTAGCAATAAACGTCCATTTAATTTTTCCGAATTTATAGATTCTGAAAAAGAAACATTTACACTTACTTTTCTTATATCTGACTGTTTAGATTGGCAGCCTACTAAAAATACTAGACTGCATAATAACACTATATTTTTCATCTTGGTAATTTATTCGTGTTTAGGAAATAGAAGATACAGAATTTTCAACAAATGGAAAACAAAAAACCCTCCGGTATGGAGGGCTTCATTAATACATTTTATAAGTAAATAACCTCGGGGCAAGCCGAGAGGCATTAATTAAGGAACAAACCATTTACATTTCGACGCAAGCGTCAAGCGTCGGGGTATTAAACCCACTATTGGGAATAAGTCTACTTTTTAACACCATGACGCTCTCTTGCCAACAAGGTGTTTTTCAATAACATTGCAATTGTCATTGGACCAACACCGCCTGGTACTGGCGTAATAAAGGATGCTTTTTTACTTACATTTTCAAAATCTACATCGCCAACAATAGCATAACCGCTCTTTTTTGTTTCATCGGGAACACGAGTAATTCCCACATCAATAATAACCGCTCCTTCTTTTACCATTTCAGCTTTAAGAAACTTGGGAACACCTAATGCAGAAATTACAATATCTGCTTGGGCAATAATTTCTTCAATATTTTTGGTTCTACTGTGAGTAAGGGTTACTGTCGAATTTCCTGGCCATCCTTTTCTTCCCATTAGAATACTCATTGGTTTTCCAACAATATCACTTCTACCTATAACGACGGTATGCTTTCCTTCTGTATCTACCTTATAACGTTCTAATAACTCTAAAATACCAAACGGAGTTGCAGAAATAAATGTGGTCATGTCTAATGCCATTTTCCCAAAATTAGTAGGGTGAAAACCATCTACATCTTTATCCGGATCAACTGCCATAATAACTCTTTGTGTGTTTATCTGCTCTGGCAATGGTAATTGAACAATGAATCCGTCTATAGCATCATCCTCATTTAATTCCTTAATCTTTCTTAGTAATTCTTGTTCCGAGGTAGTATTAGACATCTGTATTAAAGAGGATTCGAACCCAACTCGTTCACAAGATCTAACTTTGCTTCCAACATAGGTTAAACTAGCACCGTCTGTCCCAACAATTATAGCAGCTAAATGAGGAACTTTTTCCCCTCGTTCTTTCATCCTAGATACCTCAGCTGCAATTTCTTCTTTTATTTGATTGGAAATTTTCTTTCCATCTAGTAATTCCATTTTTTGTTCTGTTTTCTATGGTTTGGCAATTAAAATATAGAATCTTAGAACTTGTCCAAAATCCTATAAAGAGCTTATCGCATTCCCTTCATTCCGCTCATCATTTGCATCATTTTTTTACCGCCACCACCTTGCATCATTTTCATCATTTTACCCATTTGATCAAACTGTTTTAAAAGCTGATTTACATCCTGAATAGTACGACCACTACCTTTTGCTATACGCTTTTTCCTTACTGCATTTAATAATGCCGGGGTTTCTCTTTCCGTAGGTGTCATAGAATGTATTATTGCCTCTATATGCTTAAAAGCATCATCGTCAACATCCATTCCTTTTAAGGCTTTTCCTGCTCCTGGAATCATTCCCATTAAATCCTTAATACTACCCATCTTTTTGATTTGTTGTATCTGATTTAAAAAGTCATCGAATCCAAATTTATTTTTGGCAATTTTCTTCTGAATTTTTCTAGCTTCCTCCTCATCAAACTGTTCTTGTGCACGTTCAACTAAAGAAATAACATCTCCCATTCCTAGAATACGATCTGCCATTCTAGAAGGATGGAAAACATCTATAGCATCCATCTTTTCACCAGTACCAATAAACTTAATTGGTTTATTAACTACAGATTTAATAGTAATAGCGGCACCACCTCTGGTATCCCCATCTAATTTAGTAAGAATAACACCGTCAAAATTTAAAATATCGTTAAAAGCCTTTGCTGTATTAACTGCATCTTGTCCAGTCATAGAATCTACCACAAATAATGTTTCCTGTGGTTTAATTGCTTTGTGAACATTGGCAATTTCGTTCATCATTTGCTCATCAACTGCCAAACGACCAGCGGTATCAATAATCACCACATTATGTCCGTTTGCTTTTGCATGTGCAACACCAGCTTTTGAAATAGCAACTGGATCGTTATTTCCACGATCAGAAAAAACTTCTACACCTATTTGCTCTCCAACTATATGTAATTGATCTATTGCCGCAGGACGGTACACATCACAAGCAACCAATAAAGGATTTTTTGATTTTTTATTCTTAAGGTAATTGGCTAATTTTCCTGAAAATGTAGTTTTACCAGAACCTTGTAATCCAGACATTAAAATTACAGAAGGATTTCCTGAAAGATCAATTCCTGCAGAGTCACCACCCATTAATTGGGTAAGTTCATCCTTAACAATTTTAACCAATAATTGCCCTGGCTGTAGGCTAGTTAAAACATTAGAGCCTAATGCTTTTTCTTTAACTCTATTCGTAAATTCTTTTGCTATTTTGAAATTAACATCCGCATCTAACAAAGCCCTTCGGATTTCCTTTAAGGTTTCCGCAACATTAATCTCTGTAATTTGTCCATGACCCTTAAGGTTATGTATCGCTTTATCTAACTTATCACTTAAATTATCAAACATAGTCTTATTGTATTCTCACTCCCTATTGCGAGAGGTTTCTAGTTCCAAAGATTACTTTGAAATAGAAATGATTAACTCCTTATTAATTCCTCTATAGTAACCCAAATTATATAATCTGAATGTAACCTAAGATAAATTACAACTAAGGAACTGCAAATTTAAGAATCTCTGTGGAAACTATGGCAGTCTGAGGTATAAAAAGCAAAAAAGGGAACTTCTAGTAGAAGTTCCCTTTTTTTAATTAAGATTTGGAGAAAATACCTTTTTATAATTTTCCTAATTTAAGTCTATCCCATCCTAAATCACCATCATTATAGTGCTTAAGATCTAAAAAGTCTTCTTTCACTTCTAGTATTTTATAATCGTTTGCTAAGTCATAAAACGGACTATCTGTAGCAAAACGAATAATTAATTCTAATTGATCATCACTATTTCTGTACACGAACCATTTTCCACTACCTGCTTCCTGATTATTTGTATCAAGCACAGATATAGCACCGTTCGCTTTAAAATTAAAGGTATAACCGTCATAACTTGCAGTTCCTTCATCTTCGTTTTCTGCAAAATAATTTACTCCCCAAGAAGTATCGTCAAACAGACCTCTAATCCATTTTACATCTTCATCATCATTGTGCTTACAATCTCTTTCTAAAATAAGCTCATAACCAGTTCCTTCAATGTTGAATTTTAATCGTCTATCCCTAAGATCAGACAACAACCATTCGAAACTTACACCAGGCTCATTACCCATTGTAATTGCCATTACCAACTTGTCTTGTTCATTCTTGGTAATTTCCCAAGTTCCGTTAGAAGTAGTTTCTCCATCACTTAAAGTAACAACACCTTCTCCTTCAAAATTAAATTCGAAACCTAGCATACGATTAATATTTACTCCATCAACCTTTACTTTTTTAATAACCCAGCTACATTCTCTTAACAATCCTCTTAAGGTATCTGGAACATGCTGTAAAATATCACATGATTTTTTCATTACAATACGGTTACCATCACCAGCATACAATTTAATCCTTCCTTCTCCTATTTCATAAACGTACCATTCTAAGGTGAAATCAACCAAATTATCAAATTCCAACTTAATAAGCACTTTATTTTCATGAACTCTTGTGTTCCAAGTTCCTTTAAGAACATTTCCATTTTTATCTCTTGCTACAACTTCTCCATCCTCCTTAAAGTTTAAGATATAACCAAAATACTGCTCTGTGTGTAATTCTGCATTTCGCTTCACCTCTTTAACAAGCCATGGGCATTTTACAAGGTATTCATCTAAACGTTCTTTTGTAAAATCGTCGTCATTATGATCATTATCATCATCTTCATCACAGATGTTTTTTGCTCTTTCTAAGGTTTGTGCAAGTTCTTCATTAGAGTTTACAGAAATTTCTGTGCCATCAAAGAATTTTAAAGAAATAGGGAATTGAACACTAACAATGTCTTTTTTATCTAAGCCTGCAAAGAATCTTTTTAATTCTTTATCACTAGTAACAACAACTTTTCCTGTTTTTACTTTATTAATATCAAAAGTGTATAAGGTAATTGGGTAAACAAAATCAATACATTCAATATCATCATCATCTCCACCTTCAATACAATCTTTGCCAACTTCTCTTAATTCTTGTTGGTTATTAATTACAATTTCGGTAAAGTCTGCCAAAGTAATTGTAATTGGAAATAGAATATCTAAGATATCTACATCGGTATCTACTTTATCAAAAATTTCTTCTATAAGACGTAAGTCCTCTATAGAATCAATAATTATATCTAGACCATGAATGTTTACTGTATATGGGAAGTTAATTGCAAAACAACTAGTTTCATCTACTATATTATCAAATGAGCCATCCTTAGAAGTGGTGTCGGTAATAAGTTTTACCGTAGCAGAACTCACTGCGAGGGTTTCTTTATCTGTTTTTTCTATAACTTCTTCAAACTCATCTTGACAGCCAAAAAAGCCGACTGTAACCATAAGTAGGCAAATGTACATTACTTTGTTCCTGAAATTTTTCATAACGATTTGGGTTTTATTTGTTCGTATATCGATAAAACAACTATCTTTAAAAATACCCTACCTAAATTTTTATTTTTTTTTAAAATACATTTGAAAAAACAAAAAACTTGAATTCTAACGAAACAAACAATGTCTGCAACAAGAAAGTATATTCTTCTTTCTTTACTGCCAATTCTAAAACGATTTATAACTATATATATTATAAGTTTGGAAATAGCGAAAAAGCATATGATGTTGTACAAGAAGCCTTCTTAAAACTTTGGGAGAATTGTATAAAAGTAACCCCAGAAAAGGCAAAATCTTATGTGTATACTATTGCCAATAATCTTTATCTAAATGTAATAAAGGCGGAAAAAGTAAGGCTAAAGTTCGCCTACAAAAATGAAGTTAGCACTAATGAATCACCTGAGTTTTTATTGGAAGAAAAGCAATATCAAGAAAAACTAGACGCTGCTTTATCAAGTTTACCCGAAAACCAAAGAACAACTTTTCTATTAAATAGGATTGATAAAAAGAAATATGCAGAGATTGCAGAAATGGAAGGTGTAAGTATTAAGGCCATTGAAAAAAGAATGCATTTGGCGTTAAAAACATTACGAGAAAAAATTGATGGAATATAAAAGGAAGCTTAGTTTTTTTTATATTTAAACAAAAAAGCCCCCAATACGAATATCCTATTGAAGGCTTTTTAAAACTAACTCAAAAACTACTTACTCAAATCTTTAACTCTGATATTTCTAAACCATAGTTCAGAACCATGGCCTAAAAAAGCAATATGACCACTTTTTCTTTTTAACCCTGGATGATCCTGACCATCTAGAGTACCGTTAGAAGAGGCCTCCTTAAAATTACCCTCCAATATAACAATGCCATTTAAAATAATTTTAATCGATTCTCCTTTTACAATAACTTCTTCTGTATTCCATTGACCAACTGGTTTTAAGAATCCTCTTTTTGCAGACATAACACCATATACAGAACCATGGTACTGATACTCCTTTAAATTTGCATAAATGGGCGCAGTATCATCCAAAATTTGCAATTCTTTTGCCATATAAGCAGCATCACCTTCTAAGGGTGCATGTATTCCTAATCCGTTATTTGCACCAGAAGTCAACTTAAATTCAAACCTAAAAATAAAATTTGAAAATTCCTCCGCAGTATATAGGTTTCCATGTCCGCCCTGTTTTGGTTGTACAGAAATAACATTTTCCTCAACCACATAATCCGTTTTGTTTCCTATCCAATGGTTTAAATCTTTACCATTAAAAAGTGATTTGAATCCGTTTTTTTGCTCTGCTTCTGATAAAAGATCATCTCCCGAAGCTATCTCTCGCACATAAATATTTCTAAATCCTAAATCTTCTCCATGCGCTTGCAATTCAATAGCTTCTTTAGGAAAAATAGCATTCTTTCTATCCCAATAATTTTCCAAAACAACATTATCTGTAACAAGCACACCATTTAAATGAACGGTAACTCTTTCACCAACCATTTTTATTCTAAATGTATTCCATTCGTTAACAGGATTATCCGCAACCTGCGTTGGCTTACTGTTATTTTTCTGATTATTATACAATCCTCCAGAACCAACTTCCGCCCCCACATGAACATTCGCAATATCCCATATTTGAACCTGTGGTGCCCCTCTTAAATAGATTCCACTATCGCCTCCGTTGGTGATTTTCCAATCTACCAACATTTCAAAATCACCATAATCTTTAATCGTGCAAATATTATTATAACCTTCCCCTTTAAAACCGATTACACCATCATTAATAAACCAATCGGCCATCATTTGTTTATTAGCCTTTTCTTGCTCTCTTACCAAAGTTCTTTTAGACATTTTGCCTCTTGCAATAGGGTTCTTAACCAATCCTTCCCATCCAGAAAAATCCGTTCCATTAAAAATGGAAACAAATCCTTTTTCACTAGACATATTATCTAAAAATTCTTTTACATCAATTTTAATGTATTGACTATCTGCCCCTGTTAAATTACTAATACTATTAGATATTATTTTTCTAACTATTTCTCCACTTAATCCATTTTTCTTACCAGGCGTAGGCAAAGCAATAGAAATAGCAGCATTAGAAGCAGTAGCAACCAAACCATCTGTTTTTAAATATTGAGAAACAAAAACTAATGACAAGAAGGTTTTTATGCCTCTAGCACTTTGTAACAGCTGCTTTTTCTCTACAAGGGTCTTGCTAAATGGCATTAATTTCTTAACCAATAACAACTTCTGATCATCTGGATAAGAAGATTTCCCAATTTGCGTTAAATAACTTTTAAAAGCTATAGAACGAATAGTTGCATCTGTTGCAGTACTTGCTTCTTTAAATAAATAAGGTAAAGCATCATTAGTTCGCCAATTAGACAAAGCATTAAGAGCATCCCTTTTTTCTTTAGCGTTTCCTGTACTTAAGGAATTTTTCACTGTTTTTAACGCTTCTTTCGTGTTTAGTGCTGGTAATACCACTAACATTTTCCCCTTATCCTGCATGGATTCATACCTCTTAAGAATAATTTCTGAATACTCTTTTTCAGAACTGTCTAAAACATGAACAATAGCATTCTGAATATTTTTTATATTAGAATCATTCCCTTCTTTATTTAAAATATCTATAAGAACTGAAAGATTTTCCGAAGTTACTAGCGAAGATAAGTTTGAAAATACAGTAGCTTTTAAAGCTTCATTTCCAGTATTAAGTAATGAAATTACAACATCAAATTGTGAAGTTGCTTTTCTCTGACCAAGTACCCCTACGATTACTGCCTTTCCTTCATCACTCAATTCTCCCAAACTATTTGCTAAAATTGCACTATCTGAAAATTCTGCAACCCTTAATAAAGATCCTTTTATAGCATTATACTCTTTTGAAGAAGTCGCCTTAGTTAATGACTTCAACAATACCGGTATGGCTCTTTTTTTATTTTGAAAAGCCAATGCCTTAATTCCTGCTATTCTAACTTTTTCATTTTTATCGGAAACTGCAGCAGATATACACTGCTCATAAACTCCTGTTTCTTTACGCTTCCTTAAAAAGTGAAGTAATTGTGCTTTTCCATCAACGGATAGTTTTTTATAAACTTTCACCCATTTGTAAACCTCTTCTCTTTTTAACTTATGAGATGCGGCATTAAAAACTGCCCCTCTATATTTATTGTCTTTATGTCTCACCTCTTTCAGTAAGGTTTTTGTACTTGCAAGTTCTTGACTATCTCGTAACAAATGAATTCCAGCAGATCTAAAATGCAATTGCGAAATTGAAGTGCAATTCTTAAGTAAAGCTTTAGCTACGGCAGAACTAGCTGATACTTTTCCTTTTTTGAGAAGATTATTTCCATAAAGGATATAAGCCAAAACAGCTTCTGATGCATCTTTAGTGAAATTAGATTTTTTCACCGCGTTTTCCATAACTGAAGCTGAACTTGGACTAGCAATTTGTGCCAATGCATGTAGTGCTTTTTGTTGTAAAAATCCAGTTTCTGTAATTGCCAAATTTTCTAAGTCGGCAATAGCTGGCACATAATTCAAATTCCCCAATGCAGAAACAAAGGAAGGCTTTTTAGCTGCATCTGCATTTTTTAGCGCATTTAAAACAACCTGAGACGCATCAATAGTTCCAATAGATTCCAATGTTGCCAAAGCGGGATTAAACAATTCAGTATCTCCTAAATAGCTTTGCAAAGACTGAATACTTTCGTTAGTAGCGCAATGCATTAATCGCTCCATTAAAAAGGTTTTCACCTCAGCATTTGTCTTCGTCTTAAGTGCTTTTAATAAAGTATTTTCTACAATTCCATTGGAAATAATACTATCTCTACCTCCACTATAAATAGCCAAGCTTTCGATAGCGTACCTGGCTTGCGTATCATTTCCTGTTCCTAATGGGACAAGCATATTGGTAAATTGAAGAATACCCTCCTCATTTAATGCAATAATTTCTTCCATTAGCTTATCCGAATGGGATAAATTCTTAGTTGGCAATTGCGCAAGTATGTCTGCAACCTTAGTCTCTAAGGTTCTGTTCATTTGTGCCAACCCGGTATTCACGGTCAGAAGCATTACTAAAAACACTCCTATGGTAGTACTTATTTTTTTCATTTTTCTAGTTATCATATCTATTATTAGTGTGCCCATGAAGTTCTCGTTGGTTGGTCTATTAATCTATTCGCTTCTTCATCATTAATGAATTCTTGCTTTATAGGGTCAAACTCTAGCGTTCTTCCTAATCTAAGTGCAATAATCCCCATATTTACAATTGTAGCAGAACGATGTCCGTTTTCTTCATTTAAAGCAAATTTTTGTCTTGTCCTTACAGAATCGGAAAAAGTTGCAATCTGCTCCTCAGGATCAGGCATACTATCTATTAATCCTTTGATATTTGGAATGGTAGATTTAAATCCGTTATATATCTTTCCGTTAGGACCTTCTATATAAGCCGCATTTTTATCACTATTTTCCCCGTCTAATATTATTTGACATCCATCTGCATAGGTATAGGTTATTTTTCTCCAGGTACCAATAGCATCATAATGTTGTTGCGGCGCATCTACCTCAACTTTAACTGGACTTGTATTATCCTTTCCCAAGAAATATTGAACAGGATCAATATAATGCTGTCCCATATCTCCTAATCCTCCTCCATCATAATCCCAATATCCTCTAAAAGTACCATGCGTTCTATGCGCGTGGTATGGTTTTTCTGGTGCTGGCCCGAGCCACATATTATAATCAAAATGATCAGGAACTGTTTGTGGTTTTAAATTCTCTTTACCAACCCAGTAAAATTTCCAGTTAAATCCAGTAATACCGCTAATAGTAACTTTTAAAGGCCAACCAAGTTCTCCACTATCCACAACCTTTTTCAAGTTTTTAACAGGAGTACCCATACCGTAGAAATTATCTTTAAATCGGAACCAAGTATTCAAACGAAACATTTTACCATGTTGCTTCATTGCTTCTACAACACGTTTTCCTTCCCCAATAGTTCTTGTCATAGGTTTTTCACACCATACATCTTTACCTGCTTCAGCTGCCATAACAGACATAATTCCGTGCCAATGGGGAGGCGTGGCAATGTGAATAATATCAATATCTGGTCTTTGCAATACTTCGCGGAAATCGCGATATCCTTGAACACCTCCCCCTACTTTTTCTAGAGTTTGCTGTAAATGTTTACCGTCTGCGTCACAAATAGCCAATAATTTGGTTCCTTCATAACTTAAATGCCCTTGTCCCATTCCTCCAACACCAATAACCGCTTTGGTTAACTGATCACTTGGCGCCATAAAATTAGATCCTCCTAATACATGTCTAGGAACAATTGAAATTCCCGCTGCTACCGCAATGCTCTTCTTTACAAAAGACCTACGGCTGTTTGTTTTTTTTTCCATATTATATATTCAATAAAATTCGATTCTTCTTTAAGGAATACATCCTTTTTTAATAACAACAGTATGCGCAATACATAACTGTATATATTTCTGAATAAACAAAGAAATGAGGACTAGCGTAAAAATTGGGGTAATGAATGGGGTAATGAAATAAAAAAATAGTGATTATTTAAAAAAGCTACAAAGAAGCCTGGTGTTCTGAAATCATATCTTCAAAAGAAACGGGGTAATCCTCTTTATACAATTTAAGATAAAGTTTTGCGAAATTATCATAAACGATATGCGCCAAACTCAGTTTCCCTTGATGGATTAAAACAATAAGTTTAAGCTGAAGTGCTCTTTCATTTAAATCGTCATAGATATACATAACCTCAGCACATTCAAAAAGGAGTTCACCATGTTTTTCAACAATCAACTTTTTGGAATATTCCGAACATTGTTCTATTACTAAATTACTAAATTTCTCTATATGTGAATCTAACCAAGAATCGTTAGTACTCATTAAAAACCGTCCCTTCTTTAGAATAGTAAGTAATTTAGGCAGTTCCTCCTCTAATGATTCTAAAGGATAGTTGTTATTTTTAAAATAAGAAAGGTAATTAAGAGCCGTATAATAATCGCAGTAACAATTATTAGAAAGCTTCAAAAACCACATTTTGTCTTCAAATACTAAATTTATTTCAGAAGTATCGTTAAGAAGCATCCTTAAATTCTGAATGTTTGTCCCTCTTGTGTTCTTTGCACTTTTAACTGTCATTCCAGGCCAAAGTAATTCTGTCAATTTTTTAGTGCTAATTCCTTTTTTATCGCCATAACTATATAAAAAAACGATAGTAAACAGTTTTTTAAGTAATGGAGATAGCTTCTTAGCAATATCAATACCTTCTTCATTAAGTACACATAGAGTTCCAAAACAGAATATTTGTTCTTTATACGCACTTGAGACGCTACTACCTTTAGATGGTACGGTTATAATAGGAAAGTCTCCCTTTCTATTATTTCTACTTTTTTTCTTTATTTTTCTAGCAAGTACAATACCTAAAAGAAACAGGAATACAAGGGTTCCAAAAACAACAAACATTTTAAGTTTGCTTTCTTCTTTGGGGATAGTAGTATACTGAAGATTTATTTCTTGCGAATTCAATTCTCGTTCCCAGATTTTTATGCCATCAAGATATCCAACAAAAAACTCTTCCCAAAGATTGCTTCCGATAAGTAAATTGTAATCGGAAGTAACATAATCTGCAATTAACTCAACTCTATCCGTTTCTTTTCCATTTACAAAAAAACGTAAATCATTATTTGCTTTAGAATGCACCAATGCAATGTGCGTCCATACATTCAAAGGTATAGGAGAAGCATTTGAAACATAATCTTTAATACCAGCAATAGTAAAAGTTAGAAAGCCTTCATGGATTTTTAAAACAAAGCCTTCCCCTTTTCCCATAATACTATTGTTCTCATCCTGTGTAATCGGCTTTACCCAAGCGGTTATAGTGAAATTTGACTTTAATGCAGTTCTACTCTCTATTCCTGCATCAAAATAAGCACGATCTTTAAAAAGACCAACACTACCTCGATCAATATCATCTTCAAACAATACATTATTAACTATAATTTCTGTATCGTTCTTTCGAATTGTATTTTTAATGGACTTACCAAAAACGAAATGATCTGACAAACCAAAATCAGCATCTAAAGAATATCCCATGAATTCCTTCATGTTATTTTGATTTTCCCGAGTAACATATAAAATATCAGGAGAAAAATAATACCCTGCTTTTTGAGGTGACAAAATAGGTTCTCCTCCTTCTCTTGAGAGAGAAAAACTAAAGTACCCATTAACTTTTACGTTCTTTATATTTTTAAAGGTCACTTCACTTAGCAATCCTTTTTCAGATTTTACAACACCAAATAACTGGTTTTTAGAGTTAAACATAGCTACATGTTTAACCGCTTCTTTTAAAGAACCGCTTTTTGCTGCAATAAAATTTGGGAGTTTTCCAGAATATTTCCAAATATTAAAAATTAAACTATCCGCAACTATTTCTTTATTGTTGTAATTAATGCGACCCAATTCCTGAATTCCCTTAAACCTAATAAATGTGCTGTCCGTAATTTGAACACTCGCCAAATCTATAGTTTCAATATCTTTTGTTTTAATTTGAATTGTCCCTATTTCTGCTGTATTAAGTGAATCTAACTCATTCTCACCTACAATAACCAATTGTTTATTATACCTTAAATATTTTTTCACAAAAGCTTGATTAACTTCATTTCTATTGGAAAGAGTTACTGCAATGGGTGTTTTTTTATCAAAAATGAATTGTAAATTATCTAATGAAACTTCATTCAAATTTACAAGTACAAATGATTGCCGCCTTAATTCTAATTTATTGCTGTCTGAAAGCATCCTAAATTCCTGTGCGCTTCCTATGCCCATTATTAGGAACAAAAGCAATAACCAAAAACCTTGTAACACTTCTTTTTTCACAAATTTATATCTACTTAACAAATTGAAAAACAATAACTTACCGCACTTTAATCAATATTATATACTTGAAGATTTACTGCCTAAAACTGGTTCAAACAAATCGAATCACTAATATAGTAAAAGTCCACCGTTAGTTGCTTCTTATCCGTCACCTGATGCAAAATAAAAGGCAACGAAAAACATCCTTTCCATTATAAATAATTATATTTCCTATTTAATACTATTTTTAATCGACAACTCTTGAATAAGAATGAAAAGACTAAAATTTATTTTCTTTAATTAATAGGTAGGGTTTTTTTAATTTAAATTGTTATAAGAGTATAAGCATTGTGTTATGCAAGAAAATCACTTAGCAAAATGGCTCAATAATGAGCTTACAGAAGAAGAGTTATTGGAATTTAAAAAATCCGATACCTATGCTTCGTATCAAAAAATAGTGGATACCTCTAATAAAATAGAAACCCCTAGTTTTGATATAGAGAAGGCTTTTGCTGATTTAAAAAACAAGCAAAGCAAAAAGAATGTTACCGTTATAAAACTAAATCCTTTTAAACGAATTCTAAAAATAGCTGCGGCAGTTGCAATCTTATTTGCTGGGTCTTATTATTTTACCACCTTAAATAGCACTATTACAACAGACTTAGCAGAACGTACAGACGTTTATCTACCAGATTCTTCTCTGGTAATTTTGAATGCTGAATCTAAAATATCTTTTAATAAAAAAACTTGGAACGAAAATAGAAACGTAGTTTTAGAAGGAGAAGCTTTCTTTAAAGTTGCAAAAGGAAAACACTTTACCGTAGCCACAGAAAGTGGTATTATAACTGTCTTAGGAACTCAGTTTAGTGTAGAAAATCGTGAAAATTTCTTTGAAGTTACTTGTTACGAAGGTCTGGTAAGTGTTACTTACAACAACAAAGAAACAAAACTCGCTGCTGGCACTTCCTTTTTAGTTATAAATAATAAAATAGAAAACATAGATTCTCTTATCGCCATAGAGCCATCTTGGATGCATGATGAAAGTACTTTTACAAGCATTCCTCTTTCTTATGTTTTAAAAGAGTTACAACGGCAATACGACCTTACCATTGACACTGAAAATATTGACACTGAAAAATTATTCAGCGGCTCCTTTAGCAACACAAATATGGATTTGGCGTTAGAAAGTATAGTTACACCTACTAATATGAACTATAAAATAGAAGGAGATAAAGTAATATTCTATGCCAAAAATACACCTTAAGAATTTTGGTATACTTGTCTTATTTTTGCTTTTTGCTGGATCCTACATAGCTAAAGCACAAGACATATCAGCCGAAAGTAATAGTCTAGTTTTTTATTTCTTACAACTAGAAAAAAAATTCGATGTTAAATTTTCTTTTGTTGATGAGGATCTCAAGTCTTTAACAATAGCCATCCCGAAAACAGAAAGTTTAAAAGAAATTCTCATCCAGATTGAAAAAGCCACACAATTAAAAATAAAAAAACTCAACAACCGCTATTATACCATAACAAAAAGTACAACAGTAGATATCTGTGCGTACATTTTTGATAATTACCAAAACAATACAATTTCTGGAGTTTCCATAGAAGTATTGGGCAGTAAAATTGCCATAACTACGGATAGCCTAGGTTTATTTTCTTTGACTAATATTCCAAGAAAGTCTAATTTACGAATACGTCATTTAGGATTTAAAACGAAATTCATAAATGCAGAGGAACTGGCTAACCAAACACCGTGTAAAATAATTTCATTAAGTGAATTTCATCAGGAATTAGATGAAGTAATTCTTTATAAATTTCTAACAACAGGACTTAGCAAACAACAAGATGGTAGTATTACATTAAATATAGAAGATTTTGGAATTCTTCCTGGATTAATAGAACCAGATATATTACAAACGGTACAAGCTTTACCTGGAATTAAAAGTATAGACGAAACAGTTTCGGATATTAATATTAGAGGTGGCACAAATGATCAAAATCTAATTTTATGGGATGGTATTAAAATGTATCAATCTGGACATTTTTTTGGGTTAATTTCTGCATTCAATCCCTATTTAACAGATAAGGTTACCATTATAAAAAATGGAACAAGTGCCATGTATGGTGACGGAATTAGCGGTGTAATTAGCATGCAAAGTAAAAATGAAATTAGCAATTCTATTTTTGGTGGCGCAGGATTCAATCTAATAAGTGGTGATGCCTACGGACATATTCCTTTTTCAAATAAACTAGCATTTCAGTTTTCAGGAAGACGTTCTATTACCGATTTCCTGAATACTCCTACCTACAGTAGTTTTTTTGACAAAGTATTTCAGGACAGTGCTATAAAAAGCACCTCTTCTACGAATGACATTGTACAAAACGACGGCTTCTATTTTTATGATTTCACGGCAAAACTTCTCTATGATATTAGTACACAGCAAAAAATAAGATTAAGCTTCATTTCAATTAACAACACCCTTGAATATTCCGAAAGCTCTAACAATACGAATCGAGAAATTCTAAGCACTTTAAACCAAACAAACTTGTCTTTTGGGGGAAGTTTAGAAAGTGATTGGAATGAAAATTTCACCACTTTCTTCAATGCATATTATACACAATATAATTTGGATGCAAATAACGTATTTAATGATGTGCAGCAATTATACCAGCATAATCAGGTATTTGAAACAGCATTTAAATTACATTCCAACTATCAGTTTTCTAATACAATAAATTGGAATAATGGGTATCAATTTAGTGAAATTGGTATTACCAATATTGCCGATGTTACTCAACCTCCTTATGTAAGTAAAATTAAAGACGTAATTAGGAGTCATAGTATTTTTTCTGAAATACAATACAACTCGTCCAACAACAAGTTAAAAGCACGTTTTGGAGGAAGGCTTAATTTGATTCACAATTTAGAAAGTCCAGTAACACAAAAGTCTTTTACAGAATTTATACCAGAGCCACGTCTTAATTTGACTTACAAAATAACAGATCTTGTTACAGCAGAATTACAGGGCGAGTTTAAAAACCAAACTACCAATCAGGTAATAGATTTGGAGCAAAACTTTCTGGGCATTGAAAAACGTAGATGGATTTTATCTGACAATGACTCCTTACCAATTACTCGAAGTAAGCAAATTGCATTAGGGGTTAACTACGACAAAAAAGATATCTATATTGGTCTAGAAGGGTTTTACAAAGAAGTAACAGGCATTAGTACTGCTACACAGGGTTTTCAAAATCAAAATCAATTTAATGGCGAAATTGGCAAATATGATGTTACTGGCATAGAATTTCTAATCAATAAAAAAACGGCTTCTTTTAGCACATGGCTTAGCTACACATACTCTATAAATGAATATACATTTAAGGATATTACTCCCTCACAATTCCCAAATAATATAGGCATTAAACACCTAGCAACTTTAGCCAGCACCTACACCTACAAAAACATAAAGGTTGGTGTGGGTCTTAATTATAGGTCTGGAAAACCATATACCAAACCACAGGAAGGAGAGAATGCTATCAACACTTTAAATTTTCCAAACACTATTAATTATACGAATCCAAATAGCAGTTTGTTACCCTATTATCTTAGAGCAGATGCTTCTGTTATTTATAATTTCAACACAACTTCTAATATAAAATATAGCCTTGGAGTATCGGTATTAAATATTTTAAATCGGAATAATATCCTTAAAACATACTACCGATTAAACGAGGACAATGAAATAGAAACTATAGAAACAGCTTCTTTAGACCTCACTCCCAATTTTAGTTTTAGAATGCGTTTTTAAGTTCGCTTAAATTCAACCCGTAACATATTTTTAAGAATAGCATATATTTCTGGGAAATTGTTAAAAAACAAATCGGGAGTTTCAACAAAATTCTCTACAGCAACAGCAAAAAACTCATGTTTATTCACCTTTGCATAATCTCTAAAATAAGTTGATTTATTTAATTTAGATTCGAATTCAGCATCATTAAGTAATTTATGAAGTGCAGATAATCCCTTTATAAAAGTACGATCTTCAGCATTTTGGTTATCTATAGCATTAAAACTTAGAGCATGCGCAAACTCATGTACGCCTAAATTTCTATTGTCATTAGGTATTTTAAATCCTTCAAAAACATGTTCAGCGGAAAAAACTAAAGTTTTCAATTTTGGATTATACTCTCCAAGGTGATGCCTATTATTTAGCCTAGAAAAATACTTAGAGGGGTATATTATAATCCTATTAATAGAGGCTATTAAATAATCCTTCACGCCAAGAGTTAACATAACAGCAGTAGCACTAAGTAATAATTTCAACTCTTCCTTTTTTTCTATTTCACCTTGAAATATAAACTTCTTACCCATCCTAAAATGTGCAATTCTCTCTTCAAATCTATGCTTATATTTTAATGGTAATTGTCCATAAATAGGGAATGTATTTAGCAACAACTGCTTTTCCGAAAACGTAAGTTTCTTTGCTTTTTTAAATGAATTAATACCATATAACTTAACAGCTTTGTAAACAATATAAAAGAAATATCCAAGAAAACAGATTAACAAAAAAACTCCTATAATTTCTTCTATACTCATAGATATATTTGACAACCGTGGTAGTTTATTTGTTCTTCATTTTACATTCTTTCAGGCACTTCTATTCCTAACAATTTAAAAGAAGATTGAATTACCTCTGCAACTTTTTGAGAAAGCTGAACTCTAAACACTTTATTTTCTTCATTAGACTCCCCTAAAATAGAAACATTCTGATAGAAAGAATTAAAACATTTTACCAAATCATATGTATAATTGGCAATTAATGCTGGACTATAGTTTTCTGCTGCTAATTGAATTATTTCAGGAAATAATTCAATCTGTTTTAGCAATTCTTTCTCTTTTTCATGCAAGTTTATAGACAAAGAAACTTCTCCCAAAACAGGAACATTTGTTTCTTTTGCCTTTCTTAAGATAGATTGAATTCTGGCATGTGTATATTGAATAAACGGTCCTGTATTCCCTTGAAAATCTACCGATTCTTCTGGGTTAAACAAGATTCGCTTTTTAGGATCCACTTTTAAAATATAATATTTTAAAGCCCCTAGCCCAATCATACCATACAATTCTAGCTTCTTCTCTTCGGAGTATTCTTCTAACTTTCCTAATTCTTGAGAAATTGATGCCGCAGTTTGCGTCATATCTTGCATTAAATCATCTGCATCTACAACTGTACCCTCCCTACTTTTCATCTTTCCTGTTGGTAAATCTACCATTCCATAACTCAGATGAAATAATTTATCTGCCCAAGAGAAACCAAGCTTTTTTAGAATTAAAAACAATACTTTAAAATGATAATCTTGCTCATTCCCAACAGTATAAACCATTCCTCCAATATCTTCAAAATCTTTAACACGTTGTATTGCAGTACCCAAATCTTGGGTCATATATACCGCTGTACCATCTGACCGAAGTACAATTTTTTCATCTAAACCATCTTCGGTTAAATCTATCCAAACACTACCATCTTCTTTCTTAAAAAACACACCACTTTTTAGTCCGCCTTCAACAATATCCTTTCCTAATAAATACGTATTGCTTTCATAATAAAGTGTATCAAAATCTACTCCGAGGTTTTTATAAGTAACTTCAAAACCAGAATACACCCATTGGTTCATTCTTTTCCAAAGTGCTATAACATCAGCATCTCCTGCTTCCCACTTACGAAGCATTTCTTGCGCTTCTAATAAAATTGGCGCCTCTTTTTCTGCAACTTTTTCAGTACTGCCTTCTACAACCAATTTTGCTATTTCTTCCTTATAAGCTGAATTAAATTTTACATAATAATTACCAACTAGCTTATCTCCTTTAAGACCAGTACTTTTTGGTGTCTCTCCGTTTCCAAATCGCTCCCATGCCAACATACTTTTACAAATATGAATACCCCTATCGTTAATAATTTGGGTTTTATATACTTTCTTACCAGAAGCTTTCAAAATTTCGGCTACAGAATACCCTAATAAATTATTTCTAATATGCCCTAAGTGCAATGGTTTGTTTGTATTCGGAGAGGAATACTCCACCATTACTGCTTCAGAATCTTTTTCAACTACATAACCATACTTAGCAACATCCCTTATTTCTTTAAAGAAATTTAGATAAAATGTATTGTTTATGATGATGTTTAAAAAACCTTTAACCGTATTAAAACCTTCTACCTCAGCTACATTTTTCTTTAGAAATTTTCCTATCTCAGTTCCAATAACTGCTGGATTTCCTTTTACAAATCGCAACATAGGAAAAACCACCACGGTTATATCACCAGCAAAATCTTTGCGTGTAGGCTGAAATTCTACTGTAGGAAGTTCTACATTATAGATAGAAAGCACCGCTTCTTTTACCTTGGTTGTTAAAATTTCTTGGATACGCATAAAATCTAGACTTTTAAGCTTGCAAAATTACGCAATACCTAGGAAACATTAAAATAGTACAAGAGTTCCTTTTAACTTTTTTAAAATGAGAGGAAAACTATCCATTAAGGAAAATTTAAAGGAGTTCTCCAAATGATTTGTATTATTGTAAACCACAAAAACTCAATTTCATCGGCATATTAGTATTTATACGGAAAAATTCACTTTTATCTATTTCTATAGGAATACTATTCTTGCTATCTGTTTTAGTGTTCTTTAAAACTGAAGCAAGTTATGATGCTATTGCTTCTGCCTCCTTGTGGGTTCGGAATTGGTTTGGGTACTTTTACCTCTATTTAGGGCTAGGTTGTGTTTTATTACTTCTCGCTATTTCCATTTCTCCATTGGGACGATTGAAACTAGGCGACAAAAATGAAAAGCCAGAATACTCCTTATGGGCATGGATTTCTATGCTATATAGTGCAGGAATGGGGGCAGGAATTTTACTTCGTGCGGTTCAGGAGCCTGTTTTTATGCAGCAAAATCCGCCATACACTTCTATACTTACACCAGAAATTCTAGCATTAGAATTCACTTTTTACCAGTGGGGATTTACCGCTTGGGCTTTCTATGCACTGTTTGCTATGGTCATTGGTTATGCTCTATTCGTTCAAAAAAAGAAAGTGTTAGTCAGTGCTGCAATCGAAGACACAATTACAAATAAAAACGTACGAAAAGGGGTTGACATTTTAACTATTATCACCACGGTGTTTGGGCTAATCGCCGCTATAGGATTGGGTACAACCCAATTGAATGGGGGTTTGAATCATGTTTTTAATGGCGATTTCGGACTAATAACTACATTATTCTTGGCTGTCTTAATATCTACATTAGCCTTTATATCTGTCTGGAAAGGCGTAGACAAAGGCATTAAAATTATATCGAAAGGAAACATTTTAATCACAATAGCATTACTGCTTTTTGTATTCTTTACAAGTGATATGGGTAGTATTCTACAGTCTTTCTTTACGGCCTCCTTACACTATCTAATAGATTTTATTCACATGAGTCTCGCTTTGGGAAGCTACAACCCAGGCATTACATTTTTAACAGATTGGACCTTTTATTATTGGGCATTTTGGCTTGCCTGGGCTCCATTTACAGGCATTTTTATTGCTCGAATTTCTAAAGGCAGAACATTGCGCCAACTTCTTTTAGGAGTTTTAATTATTCCTTCATTGGGAACCTTTTTCTGGTTTTCAGTTTTTGGAACATCAGCCTTTCAACTTATAGACAGTTGGGGTACTTATACTAATGAATTTGGAAATGTCTTTACCTCTATTTTTATATTCTTTGAACAATATCCTTTAGCTAGCTTTCTTAATTCCACTACGCTATTCCTGTTGGTTAGTTTCTTAGTTACATCTGTAGATTCTGCCGTGTTTGTTTTGAGTATGTTTACGGATAAAGGAAAACAAAACCCTAGTAAAAAACACCGTTTAATTTGGTCCGTTTTTATTCTTTTAGCGACACTTTCTATATTACTATTAGGTAGCGCCAAACCAGATATAGATGTATTGGTTGCGGTTCAAAAATTGTTAATCATTACTTCTCTTCCTTTTGCATTTTTCATTGTAGTAATGGTTGTTATTTTCCTACGAAAGCTATTGAAGAAATAAACTCCAAAGGAATTAGCTCATAAGTAGTACTTATTTTGTTTGTAAATACCAATATAAAACAACAAAATCGAAATACTCCTGATTAAACATTAAATTGCAGTATAACTTGATTACATTAGAAACTCATGAATAAACTTAAGGTACTTGTTGTAGGTTGTGGAAATATGGGAGCTAGTCATGCTATTGCCTATCACAATTTAGACGGATTTGAAATCTGCGGCCTTGTCAGTCGTGGGAATAGTAATGCTGCATTAAACGAAACATTAAAAAGCAACTATCCGGAATTCCACTCTTTTGACCATGCCTTGGCGAGCAGTGCTCCTGATGCAGTTTGCATCGCCACCTTTCCTGACACACATGAAGAATACGCTATAAAAGCCTTTAAAAAAGGATGTCATGTCTTTCTAGAAAAACCTGTCGCCCCAACTTACGAGGCTTCTAAAAGAGTTGTAGATGCTGCAGTAACAGCAAACAAAAAGCTTGTTATTGGTTATATCTTAAGGCACCATCCTTCTTGGATTAAGTTTATAGAAATAGCACAAAACCTAGGTAAGCCCTTGGTAATGCGCATGAACTTAAACCAACAAAGCAAAGGAAGCATGTGGAACACCCATAAAAACTTAATGCATTCTATGTCTCCAATTGTAGATTGTGGTGTTCATTATGTAGATATTATGTGTCAGATGACAAAATCTATTCCAATAAGCGTAAGTGCTATTGGGGTGAATTTAAGTTCCGAAATAAACAAAGACAGATGCAACTATGGACAATTACAAGTTCGATTTGCAGATGAAAGTGTTGGTTGGTACGAAGCAGGCTGGGGACCTATGATGAGTGAAACTGCTTTCTTCATAAAAGATATTATTGGCCCAAAAGGTTCGGTTAGTATTGTAACGGAAAAACATGAGGGAATTGCATCTGACAATATTGATATGCATACGCAAACCCAAAGATTAAAACTTCATAAAAGTGACCTAAACGAAAATAATCAATTTCTTTTTGAAGACGAATATATAGATCTTCAAGATGAACTTAATCATAATGAACTATGTCAAAGAGAACAAGTTTACTTCTTAAAGTCAATTCTTGAAGATATAGACCTCACTTCTCATATGCAAGATGCTCTAAATAGTTTGCAAATTGTTTTAGCTGCGGACTTATCTATAAAAGAAGGAAGAACTATTAAATTAACGTAACTAATAGAAAAGGAATTTATAGTCGTTTGAGAGCCAAAAGCATGATGTATTGGAAATAATTAAGTCCTTAACTAAAAGCTTCTCGATACGATTCCCAATGAAAAATCGGGAATCACTTGAAGTGACTCAGGAATTATTTCTCTTTAGGTAAAAATACTTCTGCCATCATACAACGAGCACTACCCCCTCCACAGGTTTCAATTGTTTTTAATGAACTGTGAATTATCTCGCCATATTTTTCAAAACTCTTAATTTGAGCAGGAGTTAAAATAGTATATGCTGCTGTACTCATTACTAAAAAACGTTTATCATCTGCACCCAATACCTGAAGCATATTTCCCGCAAAGTGATACATCTGTACTTCTGTAATCGTTATAATTTTTTTATTATCTTGCTTAAGATGATTTACTACATTTTTTCGCTCTTTCTTATCATCAATCGTATCTAGACATATTACAGAAAACTCTTCTGCCATACACATCATTACATTTGTATGGTAAATAGCCATCCGCTTTCCGTCTTCCGTCTGATTCGCTTTGAAAATTACAGGAGTATATTCAAAATCTTCACAAAACTCAATAAACAATTCCTCATCTGCTCTTTCTGACAAAGCACAATATGCCTTTCTATTTACTCTATCTAACAAAATACTACCTGTACCTTCCAGAAACACGCCTTCATCTTCTGCTGAAGAATAATCCACCGTTTGCGTAATAATATATCCTTGTTTTTCTAAATTGTCTAAAATTTCTTCACGACGTTCATTTCTTCTATTCTCTGCAAACATAGGATACAAACCAATTGCACCATCTGCGTGAAAAGATATCCAGTTATTAGGAAAAATAGAATCTGGCGTATTAGGTTCTACTGTATCCTCCTCAACAATTACATTAACACCTTTAGAACGTAAAGCTATTACAAAAGCATCAAACTCTTCCTGAGCTAAAGTATTTACAGCCTTAGCGTCTAAATCTAATTCTTCCTGAAAATAATTATTTACAGCCGTCTGTTCATTCATTCGAAAATTAACAGGGCGAATCATTAGTATTGTATTAGTAATCTGCATCGTATCTATTTTATCTTTTACTAAAAATTATTCTCTTATTAAAGGCATTGTACTACAACGTAACAATCCCTCTTGTTTTGCTATTTCACCATATGCAATTTCTTCTACGATAAAATTTTTCTCCCGAAGCCAAGTGTTTAATCTTGTAAAGTTTTTCTCAGAAACTACAACATTTGGGGTAATAGAAAATACATTGCTATACATAGCATACATTTCTTCGCTTGTAATTTCAAATACATTTTCAGAGCCAAAATAATTTACCAACCATTGGTACTCTTCTTCTACTAAAAATCCATTTTTATGTAAAATTGCCTTGTCTGTTCCTATAGGTTGAAAACAGCAATCTAAGTGTAAAGCATTTTCTTTAGCGTTGGTGTTTGACTTCCGAAGCTCAAAGGCTTTCACTGTTTTATCTGGAAACAGTTCTGTTATAAATTCTACCGCAGCTTTATTCGTCCTTGCCGTAATATAGTCGGGGTAATCATCTGCGGTATATGTTCCTATAAAAATATATTCATTCCATAACATTACGTCCCCACCTTCTACATGAACTTCTTCTGGTGGCGAAATAATATTCTCTGGAGCAATTCTATCCAAAATAAAATCTATGGCATCAAATTCTTTTTCTCTATCTGGGAGTATGTTCGCTTTTATCAATTTATCCTCAATAACGAAAGATATATCACGAGAAAATATTTGGTTACAATCTTCTAAAACTTCAGGTCTAATTACCTCTACATCATACTTCATTAATACATCATCAAAGCCTTCCATTTCTTTTATCATATCCTTCTCAATCGGATAGGTTCCAGCAATAATATGCTCTTTAGATTTTGGGTCATATGCTTCTTCAATTGTAGGAGTTGGACCGCAATTTTTAGCTGTTCCTAAAAGCACCACCTTTAATCGGGATGTTTCATTTTTGACATTTAGACGAAGCATAATTATTTTTTTCGCAAATATAGAAATAGTATTAGACTGTTTTGATAATTATTAGTGCTAAAGTTATCAAAAAAATAAAAAAGCCTTTTCTCAAATAAATTAAGAAAAGGCTTTAGAATACAATACATCCTATTAATTAGGCATGTCTCTAACGATTCTCTACAGGAACAAAAGGTCTTTCTGTTTCTCCGGTATAAACTTGTCTTGGACGTCCAATAGGCTCATTATTTAAGCGCATTTCTTTCCATTGTGCAATCCAACCTGGTAATCTACCTAAGGCAAACATAACGGTAAACATTTCTGTAGGAATACCAAATGCTCTGTAAATGATACCAGAGTAAAAATCTACATTTGGATATAATTTTCTATCTACAAAATACTTATCTTCCAATGCTTCTTTTTCCAAAGCTTTTGCTATTTCTAAAATTGGATCTTCAACACCAAGATCAGACAATACTTCATCTGCAGATTTCTTAATTATTTTAGCACGTGGATCAAAATTTTTGTACACTCTATGTCCAAAGCCCATTAGTCTAAAAGAATCATCTTTATCTTTAGCTTTGGCCATATACTTGTTGGTATCTCCACCATCTTCAGAAATAGCTTCCAGCATTTCTAATACTGCTTGGTTGGCCCCACCATGAAGAGGCCCCCATAATGCTGATATTCCCGCAGATAAAGAAGCATATAGTCCTGCATGCGAAGAACCAACTATTCTAACCGTAGAAGTAGAACAGTTTTGTTCATGATCAGCATGTAAAATTAATAATTTATCTAATGCATCTATTATGGTCTGATTCTTCTCATATTCCTCATTTGGTTTTTGAAACATCATTTTATGAATGTTCTCTACATAACCCAAACTGTTATCTCCATATTCTAACGGAAGTCCTTTTTTCTTTCTTAAAGTCCAAGCAACAAGCACCGGAAATTTTGCTAATATTCTAACAATAGCGCCATACATTTCCTTCTCCGAAGAAACATTAACAGATGATGGGTTAAACGCAATTAAAGCATTTGTTAATGACGATAACACTCCCATAGGGTGTGCCGATTTTGGAAAAGCTTCTACAATCTTTTTCATCTCCTCATCTACATGCGACTCTTCTTTTATGTCTGAATGAAACTTGGCCAATTCTTCTTTGTTTGGAAGCTTACCAAATATCAACAAATATGCCACTTCAAGAAAATCTGCTTTTTCCGCCAAATCTTCGATAGAATACCCTCTATATCTAAGAACTCCTTTTTCCCCATCTAAAAACGTTATAGCACTTTCACATGATCCAGTATTTTTATATCCTGGATCTATAGTAATCATACCTGTTGTACCTCTTAGTGTTTTTATATTTATTGCAAGCTCATTTTCTGATCCTTCAATAACTGGGAATTCGAATTTCTTTCCTTGATATTCTATGGTCGCTTTATCTGACATGTATAGTTGAGTGTATTTTTTATGAATCGTTAAAGATAAGAAAAAGGCAGGAGCTTAGCAATAACAAACACTCTTTTAAACCGTGAAAATAACACGTTTCTAGAGCATTTCATCCTACTGAATTCTAGACAAAAAAATCCTTTATTGCCGTTTTATCAATTATAATGAAAGTCCAACCTATGAACCGAATTGAAATTTCTATTCTAATTAAATAGACTTAAAAAAAAGGAAAATAAAAAGCCTTCCAAAAAATGAGGAAGGCTTTAAAATAGTACTTAAATTATGTCTTATTTTATCTTGAATGCATTTAACCCAGGGAAATATGCTGTACTTCCTAACTCTTCTTCAATGCGAAGTAATTGGTTGTATTTAGCCATTCTATCTGAACGAGATGCAGAACCTGTTTTAATCTGACCTGTGTTTAATGCTACTGCTAAATCTGCAATAGTATTATCTTCTGTTTCTCCAGAACGATGAGACATTACAGAAGTATATCCTGCATTATGCGCCATATTAACTGCTGCAATAGTTTCTGTAAGCGTTCCTATCTGATTTACTTTGATCAAAATTGAATTCGCAATACCGTTGTTAATTCCTTTAGACAAACGCTCTACATTGGTAACAAACAAATCGTCCCCAACTAACTGAACTTTATCACCAACTTTTTCTGTTAATGACTTCCATCCATCCCAATCGTTTTCATCCATACCATCTTCTACAGAGATAATTGGGTATTTAGCACATAAATCTGCCAAATACTGTGCTTGCTCTTCAGAAGAACGAATAGCACCATTTGCTCCTTCAAACTTAGTATAATCATATTTTCCATCTACATAAAACTCAGCAGCTGCACAATCTAATGCAATCATTACATCATCACCAAGTTTATATCCTGCATTACCAACTGCCAAAGCAATAGTTTCTAATGCATCTTCGGTACCATCTAATGTTGGCGCAAAACCACCTTCATCACCAACTGCTGTACTAAGACCTCTATCGTGTAATACCTTTTTAAGGTTGTGAAATATTTCAGAACCCATTTGCATTGCATGAGAAAAATCTGTGGCCTTTACAGGTATAACCATAAACTCTTGAAATGCAATAGGAGCATCTGAATGAGAACCTCCGTTAATAATATTCATCATTGGTACAGGAAGTGTGTTTGCACTAACCCCTCCAATATATCTATAAAGTGGTAATCCCAATTCAATAGCCGCCGCTTTCGCTGCTGCCAATGAAACACCTAGTATTGCATTAGCACCTAGTTTAGATTTGTTAGGCGTACCATCCAAATCAATCATCACTTGATCGATTAAGTTTTGTTCAAAAACTGACATACCAATAACCTCTTCAACGATTATTGTATTTACATTTTTAACCGCCTGACTAACACCTTTACCCATAAACGCTTTTCCTCCATCACGAAGTTCTACCGCCTCATGCTCACCAGTTGAAGCTCCAGAAGGAACAGCTGCTCTACCTACTACGCCGTTTTCCGTTAGTACATCTACTTCTACAGTAGGGTTTCCTCTAGAATCAAAAATTTGTCTTGCATGAACGTTGATTATGATACTCATATGATTTTGTTTTGTTTAAGATTTCAGTTTACAAATATACGAAAGCAAGCTGTCTACATGGCTTATAACACCTGCAAACAGCTTGATTTTTTCGTTTTTTTTAACTACAACGTTTTAGTTAGATCCTCTTTTTACGGATTCCATAAATTCATCGAATAGATATCTAGAATCATGAGGTCCCGGACTTGCTTCAGGATGATATTGCACCGAGAAAACGTCTTTATTTTTCATTCGAATTCCGGCAACTGTATCATCATTTAGATGCAAATGCGTAATTTCAATATCGGGATGTGCTTCTGTTTCTTCTTTGCTTATAGCAAAACCATGGTTTTGAGAAGTAATCTCACCTTTACCAGTTTGCAAATTCTTCACAGGGTGATTAATCCCTCTATGCCCATTGTGCATTTTATAAGTTGCTATACCATTTGCTAACGCCAACACTTGGTGCCCTAAACAAATTCCAAATGCAGGCGTACCAGAAGCAATCATTTTCTTAGCCGCTCCAATAGCCTCATTTAAAGGTTCTGGATCACCAGGTCCGTTAGATATAAAATAACCATCTGGATTCCATTCCTTCATTTCTTCAAAACTAGCATTGTATGGAAAAACCTTCACATAAGCATTTCGTTCCGCTAGGTTACGAAGGATATTCTTTTTTATACCAATATCCAAAGCTGCAATCTTATACTTTGCCTTTTCATCCCCATAGAAGTAAGCTTCCTTTGTGGACACCTTAGATGCAAGTTCTAAACCCTCCATACTAGGAACTTTACTCAATTCGGCTTTTAATTTATCTATATTATCTACATCTGTAGAAATTACAGCATTCATAGCGCCATTATCTCTAATGTAACTAACCAATGCTCTTGTATCTACATCAGAAATAGCAAACAGATTATTCTTATTTAAAAACTCTTCCAAACTAGAATCAGCATTAGTTCTAGAATAGTCATAACTAAAATTTTTACAAATTAAACCAGAAATTTTGATAGATTCAGATTCAACCTCTTCTTCCATTGTGCCATAATTTCCAATATGTGCATTTGTTGTGACCATCAACTGCCCAAAATAAGATGGATCCGTAAATATTTCTTGATACCCAGTCATTCCAGTATTAAAACATACTTCTCCATATGCCGTACCTTCCTTATCGCCAACAGATTTTCCAAAGAAAATTGTACCATCTGCCAATAGTAATATTGCTTTTTTTCTAGTTGTATATTTCATGTAACCCTCTACCTCTTTTTCGTTTGCAAATAAACACAAAAAAAGGATAAGCTTAAAAGCTTATCCTTTTCAATTATTATAATTTAATAACAATTCTATTCTTCTGAATCATCTGTCTTAGTTTCAGCAACAGGAGCAGTTTCAACTTTCTTAGCTTTACTTCTTCTAGTTGTTTTCTTAGCTTTAGGTTTACCAGCGTTATAAATTTCATTGAAATCTACCAGCTCTATCATAGCCATATCAGCATTATCACCAAGTCGATTACCTAATTTAATAATCCTTGTGTACCCACCAGCTCTTTCTCCAACTTTATCGGAAACAGCACTAAATAATTCAGTTACTGCATACTTGTCTCTAAGATTTCTAAAAACAATACGTCTGTTATGTGTACCTTTCTCAGTTGTTTGATTGTTTTCTGCTTTAGATTTAGTAATCAAAGGTTCAACAAATATTCTTAAAGCTTTCGCTTTAGCAACTGTGGTATTAATTCTTTTATGTTCTATTAAAGAGCATGCCATGTTAGCTAACATAGCTTTTCTATGTGCCTTCTTTCTCCCTAAATGATTGACTTTTTTACCGTGTCTCATTGTTCTGTACTATATATATCCCAAAAATTAATTGGGCATCCTTTTTCAAGGATTAAATTAATCTTTATCCAATTTATACTTTGATAAATCCATTCCGAAACTAAGTCCTTTATTGATAACCAACTCTTCAAGTTCGGTTAACGACTTCTTACCAAAGTTTCTAAATTTCATTAAATCATTCTTATTGAAAGAAACCAAATCTCCCAATGTATCTACTTCCGCAGCTTTTAAACAGTTCAATGCACGTACGGACAAGTCCATATCTACTAACTTAGTTTTAAGCAGTTGACGCATGTGTAATGATTCCTCATCATATGTTTCTGTCTGTGCAATTTCATCCGCTTCTAACGTAATACGCTCATCTGAGAATAACATGAAGTGATGAATAAGAACTTTTGCAGCTTCTGTTAATGCATCTTTAGGATCAATAGAACCGTCTGAAGAAATTTCAAAAACTAATTTTTCATAATCAGTTTTTTGTTCTACACGAAAATTCTCAACGCTATATTTCACATTCTTAATAGGTGTAAAAATAGAATCTATAGCAATTGTTCCTAATGGAGCTCCAGATTTTTTATTCTCTTCAGCTGGCACATAACCTCTTCCTTTTTCAATCAACAATTCCATGTTGAAATTTACTTTAGGATCCATGTTACATATAACCAAATCAGGGTTTAAAACTTGAAATCCTGAAATAAACTTTTGAAAATCTCCAGCAGTTAATTGCTCTTTTCCACTAACGGCAATAGAAACAGCTTCGCTATCTACATCTTCTATTTGTCTCTTAAAACGCACTTGTTTTAAGTTCAAAATAATTTCTGTAACATCTTCTACTACACCAGAAATAACTGAAAATTCATGCTCTACTTTGTCAATACGCACAGAAGTAACAGCAAAACCTTCTAAAGCTGAAAGTAATACTCTTCTTAATGCGTTCCCAACAGTCAATCCATAACCAGGTTCTAAAGGGCGGAATTCAAACTTCCCTTCAAACTCTGTTGAATTAATCATTATAACTTTATCGGGCTTCTGAAAATTAAATAATGCCATAATTTGGATTAGTGTTGTTTATTTAGAGTATAATTCAACTATTAATTGTTCTTTGATGTTTTCAGGAATCTGAACTCTTTCTGGTATAGAAACATAATTTCCTTCCAATTTCTCAGTATTCCATGTAATCCATTCGTACACTTTACTATTTATAGATAAAGAATCTTTAATAGTTTGAAGTGATTTAGATTTTTCTCTAACGCCAACAACTTGACCAGCTTTTAAAGAATATGAAGGGATATTTACAATCTCTCCATCTACTGTTATGTGTCTGTGTGAAACTAATTGTCTTGCACCACTTCTAGAACTAGAAAGTCCCATTCTGTACACTACATTGTCTAATCTAGACTCACATAATTGAAGTAAAACTTCACCAGTTACACCTTTGCTTCTATTTGCTTTTGAAAACAAATTTCTGAATTGCTTTTCTAAAATACCATAAGTATATTTAGCTTTTTGCTTCTCCATTAACTGGATTGCATATTCAGATTTTTTACCACGGCGTCTTGTATTTCCGTGCTGTCCTGGAGGATAATTTCTTTTTTCAAAAGATTTATCATCTCCAAATATTGCTTCGCCGAATTTACGAGCAATTTTCGTTTTTGGTCCTGTATATCTTGCCATCTTAAATAAATTTGGAAGTGTGATTATGAATTAAGGCTTAATCCTTCGATAATCGTAACTACACTTCCTATATTAGGCCGTTTGGCCATTGTTAATAAATTATACTCTTCTTCTTTTAGGAGGTCTACATCCATTATGTGGTAATGGAGTAACATCTATAATTTCGGTAACTTCAATACCAGCATTATGGATAGTACGTATAGCAGATTCTCTACCGTTACCTGGTCCCTTTACATAAGCCTTAACTTTTCTTAAACCAGCTTCGTGTGCCACTTTTGCACAATCTTCAGCAGCTATCTGAGCAGCGTAAGGTGTATTTTTCTTAGACCCTCTAAATCCTTGCTTTCCAGCAGAAGACCAAGAGATAACATCTCCTTTTTTGTTAGTCAAAGAAATTATTATATTATTGAAAGAAGCTGTTATGTGAGCTTCCCCAACAGACTCAACAATAACTTTACGTTTTTTTGTTGTTTTTGAATTTGCCTTTGCCATAATAATCTACCTATTATTTAGTTGCTTTTTTCTTATTCGCAACTGTTTTTCTTTTTCCTTTTCTGGTTCTAGAGTTGTTTTTAGTACGCTGACCTCTCAACGGCAACCCAGATCTGTGACGAATTCCTCTGTAACATCCAATATCCATTAATCGCTTAATGTGTATTTGAATTTCAGAACGAAGTTCCCCTTCAATTTTGAATGTTCCAACAGTATCTCTAATACGACCTATCTCTTCATCATTCCAATCCGATACTTTTGTATCTTCACTAACTTTGGCTATATCCAAAATTTCTTTAGCTCTACTTCTACCTACACCAAATATATAGGTAAGCGCAATAACTCCTCTTTTCTGTTTTGGTATATCTACACCTGCAATTCTTGCCATAATTACCCTTGTCTTTGTTTAAATCTAGGATTCTTTTTATTAATTACGTACAACCGGCCTTTTCTTCGCACAATAATGCACTCGGCACTTCTCTTTTTAATTGATGCTCTAACTTTCATCTTCTTAGTATCTATATGTAATTCTTGCTTTAGTCAAATCGTATGGACTCATTTCTAATTTTACCTTATCTCCTGGAAGTAATTTAATATAATGCATTCGCATTTTCCCTGAAATATGTGCCGTTACAACATGACCGTTTTCCAATTCTACTCGAAACATAGCATTTGATAACGCTTCAATTATGCTTCCATCTTGCTCTATTGCTGCCTGTTTAGCCATAATCTATGCTACTTTTCTATTTTTCCCTGTTTTCATTAACCCATCATAATGTCTATTCAACAAATATGAATTCACTTGTTGTACTGTATCTATTGCTACACCTACCATAATTAATAGTGACGTACCTCCGTAGAATAAAGCCCAACCTGCTTGTATTCCTAAAACTTTAACTGCTAAAGCAGGAAGTACTGCTAAAAGCGCCAAAAATACGGAACCTGGCAATGTAATCAAAGACATTATTTTATCTAAAAAGTCACCAGTCTCTTTTCCAGGTCTAATTCCCGGTATAAAACCACCACTTCTTTTTAAATCATCTGCCATTTTATTGGTAGGAACTGTAATTGCTGTATAAAAATATGTAAAGACAATAATTAAAAATCCAAACAATAAATTATAAGCAAGTCCAAACATATCTGCAAACTGGACTTCTAACCATTGGCCAAACGCAGTATCGTTAAATGTTTTTCCTAACAATCCAGGCACGAACATAATTGCTTGCGCAAATATAATCGGCATTACCCCAGATGCATTTAATTTTAATGGGATATATTGTCTAGATCCCATTGTATTTTTCTCATATCCACCTGAAGCCGTTCTTCTAGCATACTGTACAGGTATCTGGCGTGTAGCCATTACTAATAATACACTTGCCAAAATAACTAAGAACCAGATAATAACTTCAACAAGAATAAACATTAAGCCACCATTATTCTCCGATGTTCTTGTAATAAATTCTTGTACAAAGGATTGTGGTAAAGTAGCAATAATACCTATCATTATTAATAATGATATACCATTACCAATACCTTTATCCGTAATTTTCTCTCCAAGCCACATAGCAAATACTGTTCCTGTAACAAGTATAATAACTGCCGGAATAATAAAATCTAATCCTTGTCCTAATATAAATGCACTAGGTGGAACACCAAAAGCACTTAACCCAAACAAATAAGCTGGAGCTTGAACTATACAAATGGCTATCGTTAACCATCTTGTAATTTGATTTATAGTTTTTCTACCACTTTCACCTTCTTTCTGTAATTTCTGAAGGTAAGGTATTGCAATACCCATTAATTGCACCACAATAGATGCAGAGATATACGGCATAATTCCTAATGCAAATACAGACGCTTTAGCAAAAGCACCACCTGTAAACGCGTTAAGAATTCCGAAAATACCATTATCTGTACCCTCTGTAAGTGCAGCCAATTGTGAAGAATCAATACCTGGAATCACAATTTGTGCTCCAAACCGATAAACTAAAAGCAAACCAAGAGTAACAATAATTCTGTTTCTCAGTTCGTCTATCTTCCAAATATTTGATACTGTTTCAAAAAACTTCTTCATAATTACCTAAATCTTATAAGTTTATTGCTTCTCCTCCTGCAGCTTCAATTGCCGCTTTGGCAGTAGCAGTAAATTTATGAACAGATACTTTAAGCGTAGCTTTTAACTCGCCACCACCTAAAATCTTCACTAAATCATTTTTGCGAACCAATCTATTTTCTACAAGTGTTTCAAAAGTAACTGCATCCTTAACAACTCCTTTATCTACAAGATCTTGTAATTTATTTAGATTAACACCTGCAAATTCTTTTCTATTGATATTAGTGAAACCAAACTTAGGCACACGTCTCTGTAAAGGCATTTGACCACCTTCAAAACCAATCTTTCTTGAATAACCAGATCTAGATTTAGCACCTTTATGTCCTCTAGTAGCAGTACCACCTTTTCCAGAACCTTGTCCTCTACCTACTCTTTTTCCGTCACCATGAACAGAACCATCTGCTGGTTTTAAATTACTTAAATTCATTACACTAGTATTATAATTAAGCTTCTTCTGAAGAAACTAAGTGTTTAACTGTACTTACCATACCAAGAATACTTGGCGTAGCTTCGTGTTCTACTACTTGACCAATTTTACGCAAACCTAATGCTTCTAGAGTTCTTTTTTGATTTTTCGCTCTTTTAATTCCGCTTTTTATTTGCTTGACTTTAATCTTTGCCATAATATCTCTTACTTTATCCTTTAAAAACTTTATCCAAAGAAACACCTCTTTGCGTTGCAACTTCTTTAGCATTTCTTAATTGTAAAAGAGCATCAAAAGTTGCTTTTACAACATTATGTGGGTTAGAAGACCCTTGTGACTTAGACAAGACATCCTGAACTCCAACAGCTTCCAATACGGTTCTTACTGCACCACCTGCAATAACACCTGTACCATGAGAAGCAGGCTGAATGTACACACGTGCACCTCCATATTTACCTTTTTGCTCATGTGGCAAGGTACCTTTTACTAAAGGAATTCTAATTAGATTTTTCTTAGCATCTTCAATTGCTTTAGCAATTGCAGTTGCAACATCTTTAGATTTTCCTAGGCCTTGACCAACAACACCACTTTCATCACCTACTACAACAATAGCAGAAAATCCAAATGCTCTACCACCTTTTGTAACTTTTGTAACCCTTTGAACACCTACCAAACGATCTTTTAAATCTAATCCACTTGGCTTAACGGTTTCTACATTTTTGTATTTCTGATACATAATATTATATTAGAATTTAAGTCCGGCTTCTCTAGCTCCTTCAGCCAATGATTTAACCCTTCCATGATACAAACTACCACCTCTATCAAAGGCAACCGTTTCTATACCTATTTTTTTTGCTTTCTCAGCAATAGCTTTTCCAACTAGATTTGCTATTTCTGATTTTGTTCCCTTAGCAGAATTAAGTTCTTTATCTCTTGAAGATACAGTTGCTAAAGTAGCTCCTTCTTTATCGTCAATTATTTGAACATAAATTTCTTTGTTACTTCTAAAAACAGATAATCTTGGCTTTATAGCTGTTCCAAAAGAAATTTTTCTAATTCTTCTCTTTATTCTTTGTCTTCTCTCAGTCTTCGTTAATCCCATAATGCTTTTATTAAGCTGATTTACCTGCTTTTCTTCTTATTTGCTCACCAACGAACTTAACTCCTTTTCCTTTGTAAGGCTCTGGTCTTCTAAAAGCTCTAATTTTAGCAGCAACCTGTCCTACTAACTGCTTATCGCAAGAAGAAAGTTTTATGATAGGATTTTTTCCTTTATTAGAAATAGTCTCTACTTTAACTTCAGGAGCCAAATCTATAACAATATTATGAGAAAAACCTAATGCCAAATCTAACTTTTGTCCTTGACTACTGGCTCTATAACCAACACCAACCAATTCCAATTCTTTAGTCCATCCTTTAGAAACTCCTTCAATCATATTAGCTACTAATGAACGGTAAAGTCCATGTTTCGCTTTATGATCTTTTAGATCAGATACTCTAGCAACTATTACTTGACCATCTTCCACTTTCATTGTAACACCGTTGAAATCTTGAGTTAATTCTCCCAATTTTCCTTTTACCGTTACAGCGTTTTCTTTTACCTCTATACTAACTCCTTCAGGAATTGTAACTGGGTTATTACCTATTCTAGACATTACTCTTACGCTTTATTTTATTAATAAACATAACATAAAACCTCACCACCAACGTTTTCACGTTTAGCCTGCTTACCCGTCATTACTCCATGAGAAGTGGAAACAATTGCCACACCCAACCCGTTAAGCACTCTAGGTAAATCTCCTGAATTAGAATATTTACGCAAACCAGGCTTGCTGATTCTTTGTATTTTTCTAATTACAGGTTCTTTAGTGATCTTATTATACTTTAAAGCTATTTTCACTATACCTTGAACGGCATCATCTTCGAATTTATAACTTAAAATATACCCTTGATCAAACAAGATCTTTGTTATTTCCTTTTTTAAATTAGAAGCAGGTATTTCTACAACTCTATGACCAGCTCTACTGGCATTTCTAATTCTTGTTAAATAATCTGATATAGGATCTGTAATCATCTTCTTTTCCTTTTATAGTATTGTACTAATTACCAACTTGCTTTTCTAACCCCAGGAATCAATCCTTTATTGGCCATTTCTCTAAACATCACCCTAGAAATACCAAAAGTTCTCATGTAACCTTTTGGTCTCCCTGTTAATTTACATCTGTTATGCATTCTAACAGGAGAAGCATTTTTAGGCAATCTCTGTAGCGCGTCATAATCTCCAGCTTCTTTCAAAGCTTTTCTTTTTTCCGCATATTTAGCAACAGTTTTTGCTCTTTTTACTTCGCGGGCTTTCATTGATTCTTTAGCCATACTAATTCTTTTTAAAAGGTAGTCCCATTTCGGTTAACAATGATTTTGCTTCTTTATCTGTGTTAGCAGAAGTAACAAAAGCGATGTCCATACCGTTTATTCTGTTAATCTTATCTATATTAATTTCTGGAAAAATAATTTGTTCTGTAATACCCAAATTATAATTTCCTCTACCATCAAAACCAGTAGCATTGATTCCTCTAAAATCTCTAACTCTAGGCAGAGCGGTTGTAACCAATCTATCTAAAAACTCGTACATTTTTTCACCACGTAAAGTAACTTTAACACCAATTGGCATTCCTTTACGCAATTTAAATGCTGCAACATCTTTTTTAGATAAAGTAGCTATCGCTTTCTGTCCAGTGATTATCTCCAACTCATCAATAGCATGGTCAATCAACTTTTTATCAGAAACAGCGGCACCAACACCTCTACTTATAACTATTTTTTCTAGTTTCGGAACTTGCATTATATTACTATAAGCAAACTCTTCCGTAAGAGCCTTAATAATACGCTCTTTATATTCTGTTTTTAATCTTGGAATGTAAGTCATAACTAAATTACTTCATTAGATTTTTTAGAAACTCTAACTTTGTTTCCTTCCCTTACTTCATACCCAACTCTCGTTGCATCTCCAGATTTAGCATCAATCAATGCTAAATTAGATATATGAATAGGTGCTTCTTTTTTCACAATACCACCCTGTGGGTTTTTTGCACTTGGCTTTTCATGTTTAGAAACCATATTAGCTCCTTCAACTATAGCCTTATTTTTTTCTCGGTATACACGTAGCACTTTACCTTCAGTTCCTTTATGGTCACCTGCAATAATTCTTACGGTATCTTCTGCTTTTATCTTTAATTTCATAATCGTATAAAATATTAAAGCACCTCAGGAGCCAATGATACTATTTTCATGAATTGTTTATCACGAAGCTCTCTAGAAACCGGTCCAAAAACACGAGTTCCTAACATTTCTCCATTTGCATTAAGAAGCACACACGCATTATCATCGAAACGGATATAAGAACCATCAGCTCTTCTAACCTCTTTCTTTGTACGCACAACTACCGCAGTAGAAACTGCTCCTTTTTTAATTGATCCGTTAGGTGCAGCATCTTTAACAGTTACCACAATCTTATCTCCTACAGAAGCATATCTTCTTTTTGTACCACCCAAAACACGAATGGTCAAAACTTCTTTAGCTCCACTATTATCAGCGACTTTTAATCTTGATTCTTGTTGTAACATATCTATTTAGCTCTTTCAAGGATTTCAACTAATCTCCAACATTTCGTTTTACTTAAAGGACGTGTTTCCATAATCCTTACCGTATCACCAATATTGCAATCATTTTTCTCATCGTGCGCAACATATTTCTTTGTTTTCAACACGAATTTACCGTACATAGGGTGCTTTACACGTTTAACTTCTGAAACCACTATTGATTTCTCCATTTTATCGCTAGTAACAACGCCTATTCTTTCTTTTCTTAAATTTCTTTTTTCCATAAAGCAGAAGCAATTATTGCAATTCCCTTTTAGTTAATTCAGTTGCCAATCTAGCTACCGTTCTTCTGACTTTTCTAATCTGAAGTGGATTTTCTAACGGAGTAACAGCATGTGCTATTCTTAAATCAGCATGTTGCTTTTTAAACTCAGCCAACTTACCTTTCAATTCTTCAATCGATATTTCTTTTATCTCTGATTGTTTCATAATTTCTTACAATTAAAAGTTAAGCTGAATAATCTCTAGCAATTATAAATTTAGTCTTAACAGGAAGCTTTTGCGCCGCAAGACGTAATGCCTCTTTTGCAACATCTAAAGATACACCTGCAATTTCGAACATTATTCTACCTGGTTTAACAACTGCTACCCAGTACTCAACAGAACCTTTACCTTTACCCATACGAACCTCTAGAGGTTTTTTAGTGATAGGCTTGTCTGGAAACACTTTAATCCACAACTGTCCTTCTCTTTTCATATACCTAGTTGCAGCAATACGAGCAGCTTCTATCTGACGTGCTGTTACAAAACTAGTATCTATTGATTTTATACCAAACATACCGTTTGAAAGTTGATGACCTCTTCCTGTCATTCCATTCATACGACCTTTTTGCGCTTTGCGAAATTTGGTTTTTTTCGGCTGTAACATTTCTTTCTTACTTTAAAAAATTACTTTCTACGACGAGGTTTTTTACCACCGTCTTGTTTACCACCTTTTCCTTGACCTTTAGACATGCCTACTAAGGGAGATAATTCTCTTTTACCATAAACCTCACCCTTCATAATCCAAACCTTTATACCAAGTCTACCATATGGTGCATGAGCTTCATGCAAAGCATAATCGATATCAGCTCTAAAAGTAGATAAAGGAATTCTACCATCTTTATAGTGTTCTGAACGTGCCATTTCCGCACCATTCAATCTACCAGAAATTTGAATTTTAATTCCTTCAGCATTCATTCTCATTGCTGCAGCAATAGCCATTTTTATAGCACGTCTGTAAGAAATTCTTCCTTCTATTTGACGAGCGACACTTGCAGCTACTAAGTTAGCATCTAATTCGGGTCTCTTAATTTCAAAGATATTAATCTGAACCTCTTTAGAAGTAATTTTCTTAAGCTCCTCTTTCAACTTGTCTACCTCTTGTCCACCTTTCCCAATAATAATACCAGGTCTTGCAGTAGTGATAGTAACGGTTACAAGTTTTAAAGTTCTCTCGATTATTACTCTAGACACGCTAGCTTTCGCTAAACGAGCATGAATATATTTTCTTATTTTATCGTCTTCAGCTAGTTTATCTCCATAATCATTACCACCATACCAGTTAGATTCCCAACCTCTGATGATACCAAGCCTATTTCCTATTGGATTAGTTTTCTGTCCCATATGTACTAGCTATCTACGTTATTTTTTGATCCCAAAACCAATGTAACATGGTTAGAACGTTTTCTTATTCTATGCGCTCTACCTTGTGGCGCTGGTCTTAATCTTTTCAACATACTACCACTGTCAACACGAATTTCTTTTACAAAAAGATCTGCATCTTCAACACTAGCATCTTCATTCTTTGCTTGCCAGTTTGCAATTGCAGAAAGTAGTAATTTCTCTAATTTACGAGAAGCTTCTTTCTGGCTAAACTTAAGAACAACTAATGCCTTTTCTATATGCACCCCTCTAACCAAATCCGCAACTAAGCGCATTTTCCTAGGTGATGTTGGACAGTTATTCAATTTAGCGAATGCTATCTGTTTTCTCTCGGCCTTGAATTTTTCGGCCATTTGTCTTTTTCGAACTCCCATAGCTTACTTTTTACCTTTATTCTTAGCTCCAGCGTGACCTCTATACGATCTAGTAGGTGAAAATTCACCTAACTTATGACCTACCATGTTCTCCGTAACATATACAGGAACAAATTGTCTTCCGTTATGCACAGCAATTGTTTGCCCAACGAAATCTGGTGTTATCATAGAAGCTCTTGACCAAGTCTTAATAACTGTTTTCTTACCTGATTCAACATTGTTTTGAATCTTTTTTTCTAAACTATAGTGAACGTAAGGTCCTTTCTTTAGTGAACGTGCCATTTCTTTCTACTTTTTATTTCTTTCTACGTTCTACAATATACTTATTGGTGCTCTTAGTCTTAGAACGAGTTCTAAACCCTTTTGCTGGAATACCATTCCTAGATCTAGGATGCCCTCCAGAGGCTCTTCCTTCACCACCACCCATTGGGTGATCAACAGGATTCATCGCTACCGGTCTAGTTCTAGGTCTTCTACCCAGCCATCTACTTCTACCTGCCTTACCAGACACGATTAGCTGATGATCCGAGTTGGAAATTGCTCCAATCGTTGCCAAACAACTCGACAAAACTAATCTAGTTTCACCAGAAGGCAATTTAACTGTAACAAATTTACCATCCTTAGCCATAAGTTGCGCGAACGCTCCAGCACTTCTTGCCATTACAGCTCCTTGCCCCGGTCTTAATTCTATACAAGAAATAATAGTTCCCAAAGGAATACCACTTAACGGCATTGCATTCCCAATTTCAGGACTAACATCGTCACCAGAAACAATTTCCTGACCAACTTCTAATCCATTCTGAGCCACAATGTATCTCTTTTCTCCATCCGCATAAACCACCAAAGCGATAAATGCTGTTCTGTTTGGATCGTACTGTATAGAGTCTACAGACCCTTTTACATTTTTATTATCTCTTTTAAAATCGATAATACGATACCTTTTCTTATGACCACCACCTAAATAGCGCATAGTCATCTTTCCTTGACTGTTTCTACCTCCTGACCTCTTTTTCGGAGCAAGCAAGCTTTTCTCCGGCTTATCAGTAGTTATGGCGTCATACCCGTTAACTACTCTAAAACGCTGCCCAGGAGTGATTGGTTTTAATTTTCTAACTGACATTTCTTGTCTTTATAGATTACTGTAAAAATCAATAATTTCACCTTCTGTTACATCAACAATTGCTTTTTTATAAGCATTTGTTTTTCCATGCTGAACCCCAGTTTTCGTAAAACGAGTTTTACGTTTTGGACTGTAATTCATAGTACGAACTTTCTTAACGGAAACACCATAAGTCGCTTCAACTGCATCTTTAATCTGAAGTTTATTAGCTCCAGAATCGACTACGAAACCATATCGGTTATACAACTCACCATCGGCAGTCATTTTTTCCGTAATAATTGGCTTTATCAACACACTCATGATTCCTATTTATTTAAGTTCGTTACAATTCCTTCTAAAGCACCTTCTAAAAGGATAACGCTATTAGCGTTTAATATTTTATAAGTGCTTATCTCTGAACTAGTTACAACTTCTAGCTGCTTTAAATTGCGTGACGACAAATATACATTATTATTTGACTCTCCCAACACAAATAAAGATTTTTTGTTTTCCAATCCTAAAGACTTCAAAATCTGAATAAAATCCTTTGTTTTTGGCGTCTCAAAATTGAAATCTTCAACAACTAAAATTGCTTTTTCTTTAGACTTAATACTAAGTGCAGATTTTCTCGCAAGTCGTTTTAAGTTTTTGTTCAATTTTTGCTTGTAATCTTTAGGTCTTGGTCCAAATACACGACCACCACCACGAAAAATAGGAGACTTAATACTACCTGCACGCGCTGTACCTGTACCTTTTTGTTTCTTTATCTTTCTTGTACTACCAGCAATTTCTGCTCTTTCTTTAGACTTATGCGTTCCTTGTCTCTGATGTGCCATATACTGCTTCACATCCAAATAAACAGCATGTTTGTTAGGGTCTATTGCGAAAACATCGTCAGAAAGGTCTGCCTTTCTACCTGTTTCTTTTCCTTTAATATCTAAAACTGCTACTTTCATTACTTCTGAATAGTTACGTAAGCGTTTTTATGACCAGGAACACAACCTTTAACAACAATAAGATTCTTTTCTGGAACTACTTTTAATACTTTTAGGTTCTGCACAGTTACTCTATCTGTACCCATTCTACCAGCCATCTTCATTCCCTTAAATACTCTTGCAGGATATGAAGCTGCTCCAATAGAACCTGGCGCTCTAAGTCTGTTGTGCTGACCGTGTGTTGCTTGACCGACACCAGCAAAGCCATGTCTTTTAACTACACCCTGAAAACCCTTACCTTTAGATGTACCAATTACATCTATAAATTCTCCTTCCACAAACAAGTCTACTCCAAGAGTATCCCCTAATTTGTGTTCACCTTCAAAATCTCGAAATTCAATGACTTTTTTCTTAGGAGAAGCACCTGCTTTTTTAAAATGACCTGTTTCAGCCTTATTAGCACGCTTTTCTGCCTTGTCATCGAAACCAAGTTGAAGGGCACTATACCCGTCGACCTCTTCAGTTCTGACTTGGGTAACTACACATGGTCCAGCTTCGATTACTGTACATGGAATATTCTTTCCATTTTCATCAAAGATGCTGGTCATGCCAATCTTTCTACCTATTAACCCAGACATATTTATATATATTAATTAAACTTAAATTTTTGACAAAAAAACAGGGTCAAAATAACTCAACCCTGAATTTATTTTTCCGTTTTTCCCTCGCGAAACCCTCGGGACATGTTTATTCTAATTCTGAACTTAATTCAAGATTTAGAGCTATACTTTAATCTCAACTTCTACACCACTTGGCAACTCTAACTTCATTAACGCATCAATCGTTTTTGAAGAAGAACTGTAAATATCCAACAATCTTTTGTAAGCACATAATTGAAACTGCTCTCTAGATTTTTTATTTACGTGTGGTGAACGTAAAACTGTGAATATTTTTTTATGTGTAGGTAAAGGTATTGGCCCTACAACAACAGCACCAGTACTCTTAACAGTCTTAACGATTTTCTCAGCAGACTTATCTACTAAATTGTAATCGTATGATTTTAATTTTATTCTAATTTTCTGACTCATTTCTTTTCAATTTAGTGTTTAGTCTCCCCTTTAGCAGCCTTAATAACATCTTCCGCTATATTAGAAGGAGTCTCTGCATAATGAGAAAATTCCATTGTAGATGTAGCTCTACCAGAAGACATAGTACGTAAAGCAGTTACGTAACCAAACATTTGTGATAATGGCACTTCCGCTTTAATAACTTTAGAACCAGCTCTATCATCCATGTTGTTTACTTGACCACGCCTACGGTTAAGATCCCCAACAATATCTCCCATGTTTGCCTCAGGAGTCAATACTTCCACTTTCATAATTGGCTCCATAATCACAGCTCCAGCAGCTTTTGCAGCAGCTTTATACCCTAATTTAGCAGCTAATTCAAAAGATAGTTGATCCGAATCCACCGCATGGAATGAACCATCTTTTAGTGTAACCTTCATACTATCCATTTCATAACCCGCCAATGGACCATTTTTCATTGCAGCCTTAAATCCCTTTTCTACAGAAGGAATAAATTCCTTAGGAATACGACCACCTTTTATCACATCGATAAATTGCAATCCATCTCCTTCAAAATCTTCATCTTTAGGACCCATTTCGAATGAAATATCACCAAACTTACCACGTCCACCAGATTGTTTCTTATAAACTTCTCTATGATCCGTAGTTCTTGTTAATGCTTCTTTATACTCAACTTGAGGCTCTCCCACATTAACTTCTACTTTAAACTCACGTCTCATACGATCAACAAGAATATCTAAGTGCAATTCACCCATTCCTGAAATAATCGTTTGCCCAGAAGCTTCATCTGATTTCACAACAAATGTTGGATCCTCTTCAGCTAACTTAGCCAAAGCCATACCCATTTTATCCACATCAGCCTTAGTCTTAGGCTCTACAGCAATACCAATTACTGGAGCAGGAAAATTCATACTCTCCAATACTATAGGATGCTTTAAATCTGTTAATGTATCTCCAGTTTTAATATCCTTAAAACCAACAGCCGCTCCAATATCTCCTGCTTCGATATAATCGATAGCATTTTGTTTATTAGCATGCATCTGATAGATTCTAGAAATACGTTCTTTTTTCCCAGAACGATTATTCAATACATAAGAACCAGCATCTAAACGACCCGAATACACTCTAAAGAAAGCCAAACGACCTACAAACGGATCGGTAGCAATCTTAAATGCTAAAGCAGCAAAAGGCTCACTCACACTAGGCTTACGAGAAATTTCTTTCTCTGTATCAGGATCAGTACCTATAATTGCTTCTTTATCTACAGGAGAAGGTAAATACCTACAAACACCATCTAATAAAAACTGAACTCCTTTATTTTTAAATGCAGAACCACAAACCATTGGGATAATACTCATATCCATAACAGCTGCCCTTAGAGCATTGTGAATTTCCACTTCTGTAATTGAGTTTTCATCTTCGAAAAACTTTTCTAAAAGCTCTTCATCATACTCAGCCACAGCTTCGATTAATTTAGCTCTATACTCTTTAACCTCGTCTACCATAGAAGCAGGAATATCAACAACGTCAAACGTAGCGCCATTATTATCCTCATGCCAAACGATAGCTCTATTCTGAACTAAATCAACAATACCTTTAAAATCTTCTTCTTCTCCAATTGGCAAAACTATAGGAACCGCATTAGAACCTAACATTTCTTTCACCTGACGACAAACCATTAAAAAGTCAGACCCTTGACGATCCATCTTATTCACGAAACCAATACGAGGTACTTTATAATTATCTGCTAATCTCCAGTTAGTTTCAGACTGAGGCTCAACACCATCAACCGCACTAAACAAGAAAACCAATCCATCAAGAACTCTTAATGAACGGTTAACTTCTACTGTAAAATCAACGTGACCTGGAGTATCAATTATATTAAAGTGGTATCCTTTAGCATCTGCCGTAGACTTACCATTTTCCGTTGGAAACTCCCAAGTACATGTAGTAGCAGCAGAGGTAATTGTAATACCACGCTCTTGCTCCTGCTCCATCCAGTCCATAGTAGCAGCACCATCATGAACTTCACCAATCTTATGACTAACTCCTGTATAAAACAATATACGTTCGGTAGTAGTGGTTTTACCAGCATCAATATGCGCAGCAATACCTATATTTCTTGTGTATTTTAAGTCTCTACCCATTTCTAATTAAAATCTAAAATGTGAGAACGCTTTATTTGCTTCAGCCATCTTATGCGTATCAACTCTTTTCTTAACCGCTGCACCTTCTTCTTTTGCTGCCGCTAATACTTCTGCTGCTAAACGCTGCGCCATTGATTTTTCATTACGCTTACGCGAGAAACTAATCAACCACTTCATAGCCATAGAAACTTTTCTGTCTGGTCTAATTTGACGCGGAATCTGAAACGTAGCTCCACCAACACGACGACTTCTCACTTCAACATGAGGCATCACATTAGACAAAGCATCTTTCCAAAGCTCCAACGCAGTTTTTTCTTCTTCACCTTTCTTTTCTTCTACAATATCAATAGCATCGTAAAATACCTTAAAAGCAACTGATTTCTTTCCGTCCCACATCATCATATTCACGAAACGTGTTACCAGTTGGTCATTAAACCTTGGGTCTGGTAATAAAGGACGTTTTTTTGCCTGTTTTTTTCTCATTTCTTTTTCTTAAAAAGTTTTAATTACTTCTTAGGGCGTTTTGCTCCATATTTAGATCTACGTTGCGTTCTTCCTGCAACACCGGCTGTATCTAAAGCACCTCTAATAATATGGTACCTAACACCTGGTAAATCTTTTACCCTTCCACCTCTTACTAATACTATCGAGTGCTCTTGTAAATTATGACCTTCACCTGGAATATAAGCATTCACTTCTTTTCCGTTGGTTAATCTTACCCTTGCAACTTTACGCATTGCAGAGTTAGGTTTTTTCGGCGTAGTAGTATATACTCTGGTACATACTCCTCTACGCTGAGGACATGAATTTAAAGCAACCGATTTACTCTTCTTAGTAATCGAGGTTCTTCCTTTTCTAACTAATTGTGAAATTGTTGGCATACTTTATTATATATAAATCTCCCCCTTACTTATTTTTAAGGGACGGCAAATGTAATGATATTTAAGTATAATTCAAACCCTGAAACATTAATTTTTGATAATTTTTTCACAAAGGGAAGTTTTGCAAGAAATAACAACTATCAATCCATCTTTAATAAACATTCCAACAACATACAACAAGCTAAGATTATGCGTCAAATCAACAGAGCGCAAAGCAACATCTAGAGATGTAAAATCCCATTTGAAATTAATTAAAAATCGGCGAAAAATTTACACAAGACGGATATTCTTTCATAAGACATACTTACCCCCTAAAAAAAAAGACACCTTAACAACATACCCAAACAACAAACCAAAGACCCCTCTCCTTTGCCAACTATCTCTTAAATAAGCACACATACCTCAATTACTATTGACAATTCAAAACTAGACAATTAACCAAAACCAATTAATTACAAATTCACAGCAAAAACTTAAACAAAACACGACTATATATTCTGAATGTTTTATTTGCTTACACCTAAAGTTACTATGTGAAAAACTAACTTTTCAGACAGCCTCATCCATGCAATCAACATCACACTAGTAAGGACAAAGTAATCAATTAACTTAATTAAAAACAAATCAACAAACAAAGTATACTTAACTGACTACATGATGATTAACACAAACCACACGTTGAAACATAATACAAACAATAAATTAAATATTATTAATATTTTAACTATAAACATTGTCTAATTAATATTTAATTATCACTTTTGACCAACTAATTCAAATAAAATGAAAATGAAAACAAAACTAAATGGAATCTTAACGCTATTACTGGCGTTTGTTGTGCATTTATCTTTCGCACAAGAAAAGACGATTTCAGGCACAGTAACGGATCAAAATGATCTACCACTACCTGGCGTAAACATTGTTGTGGAAGGCACAACTAATGGTACTCAAACAGACTTTGACGGAAACTACTCCATCAATGCCTCTAGGGGGCAAGTTTTATTATTCACTTATTTAGGTCAAAAAAATGAAACTCGTACAGTAGGCGCGCAAAGCACCATTAATGTACAAATGGAAGAAGATGCAGAGGCATTACAAGAAGTGATTGTAACAGCTTATGGAACATCCACAAAAGAAGCATTTACTGGATCAGCAGTTGTTGTTGGACAAAAAGAACTAGCACTAAGAAACGTTACTTCTCCTATCGCAGCAATAGAAGGCAAGGCAACTGGTGTGCAATTTACTTCAGCTTCAGGACAACCAGGATCTTCTCCAAGTATAATTATTCGCGGCGTAGGAACACTTAATGGTAATTCAAAACCCCTATACATTGTTGATGGTATGCAATTTGAAGGGCTTTTAAGCTCAATTAATCAAGAAGATATAGCATCTTTTACAATTCTTAAAGATGCAGCTTCTACATCATTATATGGTTCTAGGGCGGCAAATGGAGTTGTTTTAATAACTACCAAGAGTGGTGTAAAAGGAGATATCAAAGTATCTATTTCAACGCAAGTTGGTATAGTGAGTAGAGGTATTGCAGCGTATGATGAAGTTACTCCTGGGCAATATTACGAAACTATGTGGGAAGCTTTGAGAAATTCAAGTGCTGGTGGTGGAGATCCCGTTTTTGCTTCAGAAAATATTTACAATAGCCTAGGATACAACCCTTTTAATGTTGCAAATAATCAGATTGTAGGTACCGATGGAACACTAAATTCAAATGCAAACATAATTTACAAAAGTTTAAACTGGTATGACGTACTAGAACAAACTGGCATCAGAACAAATTACAATGTAAACATAGCTGGTGGAGGCGATAAGCATCAAGTTTTCTTCTCTGCTTCATATTTAGACGAAGAAGGCTATGTGATAACAACAGGATACGATCGCTTAACAACACGTTTAAATGCAAATTTTGAGGTAAATGACTGGATAACAATGGGAGGTAGTGCTAACATTACAATTTCAGAATCCGTAGGGCCATCTTCCGCAGGTTCAGGCAGTCTTGTTAATCCATTTGGCTTCGCTAAAAATCTGGGCTCTATTTATCCAGTATACGTAAATGATTTAGAAGGAAATTTAGTGCTTGATGCTTCTGGAAACCCTGTCTTTGATGCCGGAGAAGGTTATTCCGAGTTCAATATAGGTTCAAGACCAATAAATCAAGGTCGTCATGGACTCCAAGAACTTCTTTTAAACGATGAACGTAATAAAGATAACACTTACGGGTTAAGGTATTACGCTGACATTAAAATATTAGACGGGCTTAACTTTAAAGTTAACTACGGTAGAGATATAAATGAAAGACTTAAAAAAGAATACGAAAACAATATCATTGGTGACGCACAACCAACAGGAAGATATGGAGAAACGAGATTCAGAAGAGAAGTAATAAATTTCAATCAAATTATTACATATTCTAAAAGCTTTAATGACACCCATAATATAGATATTACTGCAGGACATGAAAGTTTTGACAGACGATTTTCTTCAATTGACGGTTTAGCAGTAGATCAAGTTGCTGAAGGAATCCCTGAGTTTGACAACTTCGCAACGCCTATTAGATTAAATGGATCTACAACAAATAAAACAATAGAAAGTTACTTTTTAAGAGCGAACTATAACTTCGACAACAAATATTATATAAGCGCCTCTGCAAGAAGAGATGCCTCTTCTGTGTTTGATGCAAAATCAAGATGGGGTAATTTTTACTCTATAGGAGCTTCATGGAGAATAGATCAAGAAAACTTTATGCAAGACGTATCGTTTATTAACAAACTAAAACTAAGAGGATCCTTTGGACAAGTAGGTAATGATGACCTAGGAGACTTTTTCATATCTCAACCAAGGTACGGCTTAACTTCTAATGCAGGTAACCCAGCTATTATATGGTCGGATATAGGTAATGCAAACTTGCAATGGGAAACAGTTGATAGCTGGGACATAGCCTTAGAGTTTGGTTTATTTAATAATTTCATAGATGGCTCTATAGAGTATTACAAAAGAAGCTCTGCAGATCTTCTTTATGATTTACCAATAGCACTTAGTAATGGATTAAATTCATTTCCTTCAAACGTAGCCGATATGTTTAACTCAGGCTGGGAGTTTGGCTTAACGTCACACCTAGTAAACAAGGATAATTTCACTTGGGATTTAACCTTACAAGCATCAACATTTAAAAATGAAATTACTAGCCTGCCAGATCCATTTGTAAACGACTCTAAAAGATGGGAAGTAGGAAAATCAAGATACGATTTCTTTATACTTCACACTGCAGGAGTAGACCCTACTAATGGAGATCAATTATTCCTGAAATTTGAAATAGATGCTGATGGTAATAGCGTTCCTGTTATGGATGCTAATGGCATTCAAGAAACTACTAACGATTGGGAAGATACTGAAAGAGCCTACGCAGATAAGAAATCTATACCAGATGTTTTAGGTTCTATCACTAATAGTTTTAGTTATAAAGGATTTTCTTTAAACATACTGGCAACCTTCGGTATTGGTGGTAACTTTTTAGATAATGGATATTCTTCTATGATGCATAGTGGCAATTACGGACGCTCATTACATCCAGATATTTTGAATGCTTGGCGCCAACCTGGTGATATAACAGATGTACCTAGAATGCAAAACGGAAGTACAGATTTAGTAAGAACACAATCTACTAGGTTTTTAACCGATGCTTCTTTCTGGACACTTAAAAATGTTAATTTAGGCTATTCTTTTAACAACTCCATTACAGATAAATTAGGCGTAGATAATTTAAGAATTTCTGTGACTGGAGAAAATTTGTATTTAAAAAGTAAAAGAACTGGTTTAGACCCACAATACAATTTATCAGGAACACCTAATGGTAATGATTTTAGTCCTTCTAGAACTTTCTCATTCGGCTTAAATGTGTCATTTTAAAAATTAATAACTTAATATATATACAACTATGTTAAATAAAATAAAACTGTTATTGTTGTTCGCAATACTTACTATTGTCACAACGTCGTGTGAAAAAGATTTTCTAGAACAAAAACCAACAGATGCTATTTCTGCTGCAGATGCGCTTGCTACTGCAGACAATATGGCATTAATAATAAATGGGTTACATCGTGGATTATATGCCCAATCTCAAACTATCTTCCCTGGAGGCACTACTGCAAGGGCAGGCAATCACTTTTGGATACCATTAGGTGATAATTTAGCTGGTGGTGTACTTCATAGTGCTAGAGCTAATAATTTAGGATGGCAAAACCAAACACAATGGATATCTCATACACAAGAAACATCAAGAACTACAGAAATATTATGGTACCATCGTTATAATATTATCGCAAGTTCTAATGCTATTATTAATAAAGCCGCTGAAGGAAGTATACCAGAAGACGATAGGCTACGTGAGATTATTGGTCAAGCTTATACCTACAGAGCGTATGCTTATCTTTCATTGGTTCAGCATTATGCCAAAGGTTATTTAATTGGAAGTCCTTCTTCTGACCCCGGAGTGCCATTATTATTTGCTTCTGAAGCTCCTTTTGAAAGCGCACCAAGGTCCACTGTTCAAGAAGTTTATAACCAAATTAAATTAGATCTTGACGCTGCTATAGGTTATTTTGAAAATGCCACTGACAGACCAACAGGAAGTGCAGTCGGTAAATCTCATCTAAACATAGATGTTGCTAATGGTCTTAAAGCACGTATGGCATTAGAAACAGGAGACTGGGCCACCGCAGCTACTGCGGCTGTTGCGGCACGTCAAAATTACCCTTTAATGGACGAAAGCGATTGGAAATCTGGATTTAATACAACCCTGCTTTCAGAAGTTATATGGGGAAGTAATGTAATAACTACAGAAACTACGTTTTTCCGTGCTTATTTTTACTTAATGAGTAATACATTTAATGGTAGTCAAGTTAGGAATAATCCTAAATTTATAGATAAAAGATTATATAATCAAATTCCTGATACAGACTACAGAAAGGATGTGTTTTTAAAGGATGCTCCAAATTCAAATACTTCGGCAGCGAACGGATTAGGTGGCTGGGCCAACAACACGAACCCGTTATATGCTACAGAGCAAGATTTTGAAGACGAAATAGAAAGACTTTCAGGCGTATATGGCTGGACCTCTAGACATAACACGCACCCATACATGCATGTTAAAATGAAACAACAAACTCCTGGAGGTATAGAGCCAGATGACATTATTTATATGCGTAGTTCTGAAATGTATTTAATTGAAGCTGAAGCTAAAGCTATGTTAAATGATGTGGCTGGAGCCCAAGCAGCTCTTGCTCCACTTGCGGAAGCTAGGGACAGTGCTTTTGATGTAACTATTTACAACACCCAAACTGCATTAATGGATCATATTAAGTTTCAACGAGGTATAGAGTTATGGGGAGAAGGTTTTTTATATACTGATAAAATTCGTTGGGATGAAGGAATTGACCATGCTGCCAATGGAGGTTCTGGAGCATCTGAAGTACTTTACCAAAATGGATTTCAACAAGAAAAACCATCAACTAATAATGCTTGGATATTTAAAATTCCACAAGCAGAAATTGATGCAAATCCCAACATTGGTTCATCGGATCAAAACTAGTTCATAATTAAATTTAATATAGATTAAAACAAAAAACCACCTCAATTTGAGGTGGTTTTTTATTTTAACCCTACGCGAGGTCAAACACATTTATCTTGAAATCAGAGCCATTATAGATACAATAAAGACTTATAATTCTTTAGAACCTGAGTTCAATTAAAACATTGCAAGTTGATTTGTTTTCTCCTTTTGATATTTGACGCTTGGTTTCTTAGACAAAAGCTATACGCAATAAGGTCTGTCATAATATATACTAAAAAATTACCAAAGCTTCTGTGTCTAAAATGCTCAATTTCACAGATATTTCTAAGTACATCCAATACAGTCTCTAATTACAGAGCGTTTTCCAAGGAGTATTTTATCACTTATAGTCATTAAGTTCTGTAAATCTATTATAAGGAACTGTATTTGGGAAAATCATACTTCATATGGGTTTTAACATAGAAAACATAAAAATGTTTAAGGTTTATAAAACCACTTAACTGGAAAACGACAGCAAGAGTAATTACTTCACTTTCAGATATTACAGAAGGGAATTTGCTTTATTGCCTCTAAGAGGTTTAGTAACTATTTCTGAATGTTTCTTACGGAACTCATGAACTATATCTAGTAAATAAATTTTCAGATTAATCAATTGAATTTTACCTCTATTATTTGCTGAAAAATCACCTTTTCTACTACATAAGTATCAAATGATATTAATCGAACTAAGACTAAAGAAGAAGAAGAAGAAGAAGAAGAAGAAGAAGAAGAAGAAGAAGAAGAAGAAGAAGAAGAAGAAGAAGAAGAAGAAGAAGCGGGGTATATTTATACCAATCAAAAACGGTAAACTCTTGAAAGCTCTGACTCCTATTTTTCACTACATTGGAAATAAGGAAATTGATTATTAATAAACCTCTATCTACTTTTCAAAAAAGAAAACAACATTAATAAAAGAGATTCATCTAGTAAGTTTAATGAAAATTAGGGTATACACTTATATTGTTGTGTACTATTGCCAAAAAACCAATATATGGAGCAAATACTACCATTATCCTAAATATACTATGCCAAAAAAATGACAATCTTAAAATTTTATTAAAAAAAATTGCGTTATTAACAATAAATTATCATTTTTGACTCAGCTAATTCAAATAATTTAAAAATGAAAACAAAACGAAATGGAATCTTAACGCTATTACTAGCGTTTGTTGTGCATCTATCTTTTGCACAAGAAAAGACGATTTCAGGCACTGTAACAGACCAAGATGGTTTGCCATTACCTGGAGTTAACATTATTGTACAAGGTACAACGAATGGTACACAAACTGATTTTGATGGAAACTACACCATCAATGCAAGTACAGGTCAAGTATTACTATTTTCTTACATCGGTCAGAAAGACACCTTCAAAACTGTTGGCACTTCTAACACCATAGATGTTCAAATGACTGAAGATGCTGAAGCATTAGAAGAAGTAGTAGTAACCGCTCTGGGTATTAAAAAATCCAAAAAAGCACTTGGTTACGCAGTACAAGAAGTGAAAAGTGATGAGATTACTAGATCTGGATCTTCTAATGTTCTAGATGGTATCGCTGGTAAATCCGCAGGTGTACAAATAACTAGATCTTCTGGTTCTGCAGGAGGTGGCTCTAGAATTGTCATAAGAGGAGTAACCTCTATGGTAGGAAACAACCAAGCCTTAATTGTTATAGATGGTGTTAGATCTAACAATGAAACACTTAACGCACAAGGATCTACTGCCGGAACAGCTCAATCCAATAGACTTATGGATCTTAACGCCGAAGATATTGAATCTTTAACTGTTCTTAAAGGAGCAGCAGCAACGTCTCTTTACGGTACTGCCGGTTCTACTGGTGTTATTGTGATTGTTACAAAAAAAGGAAGCAAAGGAAGTGCTCTTAGTGTTAATTTTACTTCTCAACTGGCTTTTGACCAAATATCTAGCACTGTAAACTTGCAAAATACATTTGGTCAAGGTAGAGTCTATGGTGGTATACCAAGTTATAGAGGCCCTGAAACAGGAGAATCTGGATCTTGGGGACCAAGAGTATCCGATTTAGAGTACAGCAAAGACATGAATGTATATAACAATCTACCTGCAAACCAAAGAAGGGGCAACCCATTTGATTCAGAAGGAAATTATCTATATGATAATAATGGATTCTTAGTCCTTAAAGGTCAAGGCAATGGTCAAAGTGCTAACACATACAATGACAATGATTTTTTTAGAACTGCCTTATCTAATACGAATTCCGTAAGCGTATCTGGAGGGTCAGAAGTTGCTACTTTTAGATTTTCAGCTTCGAGTTTAAATCAAGAAGGAATTGTTCCTAATGAAGAGTACACAAGAAAAACTTTTAATGTGGGAACCACGCTTCAAGCAAGCGAATCTCTTTCTTTCGGATTAACTTTTAATTACACCAGATCTGATTATGATAGAGTTCAACAAGGTTCTAATACTTCTGGGCTATTACTAGGACTATATAGAACTCCTGTTACATTTGACAATTCAAATGGCTTTGCTGCTAAAGATGCGGTTAACGAAGTATCTGCTTACGAACTAGCAGATGGTAGACAAAGAAATTATCGTGGCGGCGGTGGATACGACAATCCATATTGGGTAATAAACAATGCTCCTGGAACAGAAAAAGTACACAGAATGTTTGGTAGCTTCAAAACAAATTACAGCTATAACGACTGGATAAATTTAAGTTTAAATGTTGGAGTTGATGTCACTTCTGATACAAGAAAACAAGTATTTGAAATTGGATCAAGAACAGAACCAAATGGAAGTGTTACATTGGACGACTTCCTAACTTCTCAAACAGATTTTAATTTATTATTAACTGGTCAAGGTGATCTCTCTGATGATTTTAATCTAAATTACCTAGTAGGGTTTAATTCATTTAGTTTCAGTAGAGACAGAACAAACCTAAAAGGACAAGGGTTGTTATTTAAAGGATTTACAGACACAAGCAATACTTCTTCCCTGTCTGGTTTCGAAAGCGCAAATAAATACAGAACAATAGGTCTTTTTTCAAGCGTAGAACTTGCTTGGAGAAACATAGCATATCTTACAGTTACAGGGAGACAAGATTACGATTCTAGGTTACTAGTTCCAGGTACCACATTTAACTCCTCAGACATCGGGTTCTTTTACCCCTCAATTTCTTCTTCTTTCATATTTACTGAATTACTTCCTAAAAGTGATATTCTTTCTTTTGGTAAATTCAGAGCTTCTTGGGCCAAGGTTGGCGCTGGACCTCCAAGAGCTTATTCTACCGCTACAGCATATGTATCAAATGGTCCTTCTGGCGGATGGGGAGATGGCATAACCTATCCAATTACAGGAACAACAGCTTTTGAATTAAGTAGCACTTTAGGAAACAACAACTTAACACCTGAAACTACCGAAACTATAGAATTCGGTGTGGATTTAAGATTTTTCAATAATAAATTAACATTAGATGCTACTTATTATGAAAATGAAAACAAAGATGCTATTTTAAGTGCCTCCCTTCCATCTACAACTGGATACACTTCGAGATGGGTAAATGCTGGAACCATGGAAGGTAATGGTATCGAAATTACCTTAGGCGCTAAACCAATTGTTACAGAGAATTTTAGTTGGAATACTCAGATAAACTGGAGTAAAAGCGAAACTATTGTAAAAGAATTGGCTCCTGGAATTGAAAGATTATTTTTAGCAGGGTTTGGGACTGCTGGAACATATTTAGTTAAAGGAAATCCTTATGGTGCAATTGTAGGTGGAGCCTATTTAAGACAAGAAACAGGAACAGATAGTGACACAAGCCTTAACATTCCTGGTGGCCCTATAGTGATAGATGCAAATACAGGATACCAGGCTGTTGACCTTAAGCAACGAAATATTGGAGATCCAAATCCTGATTTCATAATGGGCTGGAACAATACATTTGTATACAAGAACCTTTCATTAGGGTTTCTTCTAGACTGGAAAGAAGGTGGAGATATATGGAATGGTACTGCATGGGCTTTATCTTTCTTTGGCCGTTCAGAATTAACAGCGCAAACTAGAGTTGAAAAACCTACTATTATAGCAGGTGTAGTAAATGACGGAAACGGAAACTTTAGCCCTAATACCAAGGCGGTTGTAAGAGATCGTAGCTATTGGACATCTGCTGTTGGTGGATTTGGGTCTGTAGGAGAGCAATTTGTTCAAGATGGTGGTTGGATACGTTTAAGAGAACTTTCTCTTTCTTATAAATTTCCGTCAAAATTATTTGAAAACTCAAAAATAAAAGGAGCTTTTGTAACATTTATTGGTCGAAATTTATGGATTGACACTGACTATGATGGTGTAGATCCAGAAACCAGTTTAACTGGAAATGGAAATGGTCAAGGTTTTGATTATTTCAATAACCCAAGCACAAAAACATTCATGTTTAAATTTGGGTTAAATTTTTAACTATAAAAAAAAGACACAATGAAATTTAAAAATTATAAAAAACTATCGTTTGTATTTATTTTTATTGCCACTTTAACAGCATGTGAAGATTATTTTGGTGATGACATAAATTCTAACCCAAATACGCCACTTGTTGTTCCTGTAACTGCACGTATAGCACATGTTCAACTTACAATAGTAGATGCGACAGGAGGAATGTGGTCTCTATTCAACAACATGTTCACACAACAAGTGGAAGGAGTAGAGAGACAATGGGATGCTTTTAACAACTATAATATTCAGCCAGTTAGATTCAATGGAGCTTGGCAAGATATTTATGAAAATTCTTTAGTTGAGCTTAAAGAAATAGAGGCACAATCCATAGAAGATGGTAACAATCATTTTGTTGCAATATCTAAGGTCTTAGAAGCCTATACAGTGATGATGGCTACAGATGTATGGGGAGACATTCCTTTTACAGAGATCGCCTTAGGAGGGGAAAACATTGCCCCTGCATTCGATGATCAAGCTACTGTTATTTATCCTGCTATTAAATCCCTATTAGAGGAAGCATTGGCTTTGTTTAATGGGCCGTCTGGTAGTGTTATCCCTTCTTCTAGTAATGATTTATTTTACGCAGGAGATGTTGACAAATGGAAATTAGCAATACATGCAATATTAGCTAGATACTACTTGCATTTAGGCGATAATGCCAACGCCTTGGTTCAAGCTAAACTATCTTTTAGCAGTCGTGCTGACAATATGGGATTCGAATACCCTGGATCCCCAAATGCAGCACAATGGTATGGATTTAACGTAGGACGAGAAGGAGATATGGAATTCCACCCTACAATGAGAAGTATTATGGAGGGATTAAACGACACGGATAGATTAACTATTTTCGACAAAACCTTTAACAGTGACCATCCATATTTGGTTGATAATTATCGTCAGGATTTAATCACCTATAGAGAAATTCAATTCATAATCGCAGAAACATCTTCAGACGATACAGAAAAGAGAACCGCGTACACAAATGCAATTATGGCTTCTTTCACGGAAGTAGGCTTTGATGCTGGAGCAGGAACTGAATATAGCACATACATTGCAAATACAGATGTCCTTCCACTTGCTGGCGCTCCAAGCCTAGTTCAGGTTATGACTCAGAAATACATCGGAATGTTTGTTCAACCAGAAGTTTTCAGTGACTGGAGAAGAACTGGTATACCAACATTAACTGCTGTTACAGGATCAGATGGCATTCCTAGAAGTTGGGATCTTGGGGAGAATGAATATTTATTCAACCCTAATGCACCTGCAAGAGACGCAAAAGCTCTTTGGAAAAGAGTAGATTGGGATAACTAACAGTCTTTTTTCAATTTACTAATTACACTAAACCTGTGAATTGTTAATTCACAGGTTTTTTTATACCCCAAATTTCTTACAACAAAATTAAAAGCTCATCAATTAACACATAAATATTTTTCCTTTAAAAAGAATTTCCAAACATATAAGTCTACATCCTATCAATTAAGCGTAAGCAACATTTAAAAGTATATAAGCCTTCTAAAAAAGAATACGACACATATAAAAAATACAGCAATTTTAAATTGCTAATAACGTATCATCATGAAAACAGAATTTAAGAATAGCAAAAAAGAAAAAAAGCTGTCGTACTCAAAACCATGAACAAACAAAAGCTAAAATCTAATTTTTCAACCGCACCGAAAATAAGTAAATCGATTATTGTCAAGCATTTTGAACCTTTTTAAAAAACAAAACAACCTTAAATAAGATAGGTTCAGTTAATTTCATGAAAATTAGAGTAAACACTAAATTTAGCTGATAATATTACAAAAAAACCATTCTAGCGAGATAATATTACCAATATCCCAAAATAAACTGTGTTAAGAAATCCTCAATCTTAAAATTTTATTAAAAAAATATTGTGTAATTAACATTTAATTATCATTTTTGGCTCAGCTAATTCAAATAATTTAAAAATGAAAACAAAACTAAATGGAATCTTAACGCTATTACTGGCGTTTGTTGTGCATTTATCTTTTGCACAAGAAAAGACGATTTCAGGTACTGTTACAGATCAAGACGGTCTGCCATTGCCTGGTGTTAATATCGTCGTACAAGGTACTACAAATGGTACACAAACTGATTTTGATGGAATTTACTCCATTAAAGCGAATTCAGGTCAAGTGTTACTATTTTCTTACATTGGTCAAAAAGATGCTTTAAAAACCGTTGGGAGCTCAAACACTATTGATGTTCAAATGGTAGAAGATGCCGAAGCTCTTGAAGAGGTTGTAGTAACCGCTCAAGGTATTAGGAGAGAGAAAAAAGCATTAGGTTATGCCGTATCCTCTGTGGGAGCAGAAGATTTGGAAAACAAGCCTGCCGCAGATATTGCACAAGCACTTTCAGGAAAAGTAGCTGGTGTTGAAATTCTTTCAGGTGGTTCTATGGAAGGTGCAGGAGCAAATATTAATATTAGAGGTTATTCTTCTATTACAGGAAGTAACCAACCTTTAATTGTAGTTGATGGAGTTCCTATCAGTTCTGCTTCTAATGGATCAAGTGGGTTCACGAGTAGATCAGGAGCTAGTTCAGGTAGTCGTTTATCTGATATTGACCAAAACAATGTTGCCAAACTAGAAGTTCTTAAAGGATTAAGCGCTACAATTTTATACGGAGAAGAAGGTAGAAATGGTGTTATTTTAATCACCACAAAATCTGGAAGCTCAGGTAATGCAAAATCTAGTGTCTCTATTAATTCCTCTATTTTCTTTAGTAATATAACTGGCACTCCAAAATGGCAAGACACTTTTGGAAATGGATGGCAGGGTTCTGCTTCTAAAGCATTCAGTAACTGGGGAGCTAGATTTGATGAAGTATCCGAAGTTGGACATATCTATGAAAATAATGCTTATCAATCTTCACAAGGAGGTGGTAATTTCAACTCGTTTTTCCCTGAATTCGTTGGCGCCAAATACGCCTATAAGCCCTATGACAATGTAGGAGGTTTTTTCAAGACAGGAATGAGTATTGTAAATTCTGTAAGTTTTAATGGAGGAGACGAAAAATCCAACATCAGTGTAACCTACACAAATACAGATAACACTGGTATTACACCAGGAAACGGAACTTTAAAAAATCAGTTAGGAATAACTGCTAAAACCACATTGGCAAACAAATTGTCTATTACAGCAGGTATGAACTTTGTCACTAATGTATTTAGAGCACCTCCTTCAGCTGGATCTTTTGGAAGTAATGCTACTGGCGGATCTTCTTCTGTTTTTGCTAACGTTTTATACACCCCTAGAAGTACAAATTTAAACGGCTTACCATGGGAAGATAGTCTTCACCGTTCTGTATATTATAGAAGTAACAATAGTATTCAGAACCCATATTGGACAGTTGCCAATGAAAAGTACAAAGAAGATACTGATCGTGTTTACGGAAAACTTAGTTTATCCTACCCGATTTCAGATAATTTTAATGTAACATGGAGAACTGGTTTTGATTCTTATTCCACAAATGAATCTTTCTCGGTTAACAAGGGAGGTATTAACTATGCTGGTTTAGGATTATATGGTAAGAACATATATAGAGAAAGAATACAAAATCATGATTTAATATTTACTTTTCAAAAAGATTTTTCCGAAGATTTTAACCTAGATTTCTTATTAGGTTTTAATTCAAAGAAAAACAATTTCGAAACTTTTAGTGGTGTTTATACCGACCAGTTAGTTTACGGTAAATTCTTTGCTGGAAATTTCGTAAATAAAAACGCAGGTGGTTTTGGTGAGTCAGGGACTAACACATTAGGTGTTTACGGAAACGTAACTATGGGATACAAAAGTTTCGTTTATTTAAACTTGTCAGCTAGAAACGATTGGAAATCTACGCATGAATCTAACAACAATTCATTGCTTTATCCTGGGGCGAGTATATCTTTCCTACCTATGGCTGCATTTAACTTAAACAACAATGGAGCTGTTAACTACTTAAAATTTAGAGCTGCATACGGAACATCTGCACGTTTCGCAGGTCCTTACAACACTAGAGACATCTTAAATGTCAACACTAAAGCTACGTTAAATGCTGGCGCTGATAACGTTGTAATTAATACAAACAGTATTAGCAATACCATTGGTAACCCTAATTTAAAACCTGAATTACAAAAAGAGATTGAATTAGGTTTTGAAGGTAAATTTTTCCACAATAGATTAAATATAGATTTGTCTGTTTATAAAAGAAATGCCAAAGATCAGATTATAACAAGACGTCTTGACCCAGCATCTGGTGCCACTAACACTCTTACGAATGCTGGTGAACTAGAAACAAAAGGGCTTGAATTATTAGTTAATGGAGATATTATTCGTACAGACAGTTTTAACTGGAATGCTAGTATAAATTTCACTACCTATAAAAGTACTATTGTTGATTTACCAGACGATATTGATCAAATTGCCTTGAGCGGTTTTACCAACTTTGGAAATTTCGCCAAAAAAGGAGAGCCTTTCAATGTTTTAATGGGTACTTATGTAGAAAGAGATGCAGAAGGAAACCCAATTGTACTAGAAAGTGGTTACTGGAAAGAATCTAGTGAAATAGGTGTTATTGGTGACCCTAACCCAGACTGGAGTGCTACTATTTCTACAGGTATTAATTACAAAGGGTTTAATCTTAACGCGCAAGTTGAATATATTCAAGGAGGAGATATTCTTTCCTATTATGCTTCAACTTTACTTGCAAGAGGTTTAACGGAAGATACAGATGTAGACAGAAGCTTAACAGTTATATTACCCGGAGTTACTCCTTCTGGAGATAAAAATACAACTCAAATTAGTTTAACAGATTACTATTTTGACAACTATCTATACGGTGCAAACGAAGCTCTAATTTACGACGGAACTTTACTAAGGATAAGAGAAATATCTTTTGGATACAAAGTTCCTGCTAAATTTTTAGAAAAAACTCCTTTCGGAAGTATTTCAATAACATTATTAGCAAACAACCTATGGAGAAGAGCGTATAATTTTCCTGATGCACACCAGTCAATGGATCCAGCAGTATCTAGTTTAGGAGTTGGTAACTCAAAAGGTTTAGATTTCATGACTGGACCAGCTTCCAAACGTTATGGTTTCTCCTTAAAGATGTCCTTTTAATAAAAAAAAATAGAAAAAATGAAGAAAACAACAATATATAAAGGTATTCTCCTTAGCTTCTTAATGGTATTAGGAGCTTGTGAGACCATAGATTTGGATTTATTAGACAATCCAAATGCAGTGAGTCCAAAAGATGCGAACATAGATTTATTGCTTAACGGCTCTATGCTAAGTTTCAGCGATTTAATAAGACAACGTACATATACTACAATGAGTATGGTTCGTATGCTCCATTTTAGTGGACCAACTTATGATAATGTTAGACCAACAACTTTAAATGGATTATGGTCTAATTCCTATGCAAATATATTGCCAGACCTTGAGTTTGTTATTACAAAAGGAACGGAATTAGGATTGCATGAGCACGTTGGCATTGCAAAAATTTTAAAATCTTATACATTAACAACTTTGGTAGACTTACTTGGAGATGTTCCTTACGAAGAGGCTTTAAAATTAACTGAAAACCTGAACCCAGCTCCAACAACGGACGGAGGTCAAGGTATATACACAGATGCTCTTGAGTTACTAAAAGAAGCTGTTAGCGATTTTGACAAAGAGGCAACTAACGCTATTAACGGAGATAATGATATTTATTATCAAGGTGAAATAAGCAAATGGACTAAACTTGCAAATTCTTTACAATTAAGAATATACAATAATACAAGATTAGTAAACGAAGCTACTTCTAAAACAGAAATCAACAAGTTAATTACGGCTGGTGATTTAATTTTTGATGCAGGGGATGATTTTGAAATTAGATATGGAACTCAGGATAATGACCCAGATGTTAGACATCCAGATTTCGTAAATGGATATGTTAGCGGAGCCGGCTATATGGCTACCTATTTCATGAATTTATTGCACAATAAAAAGGCTGCATCAGATCCAAGAACAAAATACTACTTCTACAGACAATCTACTACTTATCCAGATCCGTCTACTCCAGAAGGTTTATTTACAATGCCATGTCTTGGAGAAAGCAAACCACTACACTATGGTTTTGCCGATCCATTCTGTAAGGCTGGAGATGGATATTGGGGACGTGACCATATGAATAATGATGGTGGTCCACCAGATGGAAATCAAATTACTCGTTGGGGATTATATCCAGCCGGAGGAAGATATGATTCTGGACAAGGTGCACAAGCAAAAAAGACTCATGGAGCTAAAGGAGCTGGTATTACTCCAATATGGAACGTTGCCGACACTTATTTTACATTAGCTGAAGCTGCTCATGCAATTGGGGTTGATGGAGACGCCAAAGATTATTTGGACAAAGGAATGAACGCTTCTTTTGCGAAAGTAAGAGGATTTAGAACAGAATCAATTCCAGACGGTACAGCAGTACCTACGGATGGTGATGTAACCTCATACATATCTGAAGTTATGGGAGGTTATGATGGCGGATCTGCTAATGTTCAATTAAACATTATAATGACTGAATCCTTAATTGCTTCTTGGGGTAATGGATTAGAACCTTATAATGCCTATAGAAGAACAGGATTCCCTAATGATTTACAACCTGCAGTTACTTCTACACCTGGTGCTTTTATAAGAAGTTACCCTTACCCAGCTGTTTCAGTAGAGAGAAATCAAAACATGAGTGCTAAACCTAATAATGAGGTGCCAGTATTTTGGGATACTAACCCTGCAGGGTTTATTGACTAATTTTAAATTATAACAAAATGAAAACAAATAAATTAATAAATAAATCGCTGGTCGTTTTTACATCATTGGCTTTATTTAGCGCATGTGATACAGAAACAATTAATGAACTACAAGGCGCAGGTACTGGTGAGGTAGGAGCTTATGCTAAAGTTGTGTCATCAACCACTGATAAAAGTGCCAATTTATTGGCTCCTGAAAATTCCAGTTGGAATGCGGTGGTACAATTCGTTGATGTAGAACAAGGAAACTTAGTAGACTCTTATTCCCTTTATGCAACCTTTAGAGATAATACAATTGCTGATGAGGAAGCTCCAGATAATAGTATTAAACAAGAAGTGCTAATAGAAACATGGGATAAAAGTAAATTCATTGCTGGGGATAAATACCCAGAGGTTAGTATTACAGTAACCGCTTCGGATGTTATTTCTAAACTAAGTTTAGATTTAAATCTTGTAGAAGGTGGTGATGCCTTAAACTACAGAGGAGAAATTAAATTATCTGATGGACGTATGTTCTCTGTATCTAATTCAGGTAAGAGTATTACTTCTGAATTGTTCTACAATGATGCGTTTGGTTTTAGTAGTGCATTTGTATGTGTTCCTGAATCTCCAATAGCAGGTGATTGGAAAATTGACATGTACGACATCTATGGAGATGGCTGGAATGGCGGTAAAATCATCATTACACTTGATGGGGTTGCTACTGAAATGTCAGCATTAGATACCAATGGCACATCTGTAACATCTGTAACTTTCAATGTTCCAGAAGGAAGCTCTACATTAACTTGGGTTTATGCTGCTGGCAGCTGGGAATCTGAAAATAGGTTCGAGGTATACGCACCTAGTGGAAATCTTGTACTTAAAGATGGTCCTACTCCAGGAACTGGAGCTATGGCTTTAAATCTTTGTAGAGAATAATATAATCTTTTATATTATTCTCTACAGCGTCCCAGTTTTTAAGATAAAAACTGGGACGCTTTTTTTACAAAAAAACTACTAATACTACATCACTCATGTATAAAATATTTCAATTTATTCTAATTGTCATTCTTTTAGGCTCTTGCTCTAAAGACAATAATAACTCTACTGAAATACCAGAGCTCATTCAATATATAAAACAAGGCACTACAGGTACCGCTGAATTTTTCGATGCAGCTAAAGTCAATGATGACTATATCTTAGTTAACGACCCTGGAAATTCAGCAGTCTATATTATGAACAAGGATGCTAAAGTTCTTCATGAATGGCAACTAAGTAGTGGCTTGGGCAACGATGTATTTCTATTACCAAACGGAAAATTAATTGCTTCACTTGATGCAAGCGAACAACATATAAATCTTGGTGGTTCTGCTGGTGTTATAGAAATCATTGGAAAAGATGGCCAAACCGAATGGCATTTTGACTATTCTACCAATGATTATATAACACACCATGATGTTGAACTTTTACCAAATGGTAATGTTCTAGCCATAGTTTGGGAGAGAAAAACAATACAAGAAGCTAATTTCGCAGGCTCCTCCATGGATATTGATATTTTCCCAGAAGTACTCATCGAAATAGACCCAAAAACTAATGAAATAGTCTGGGAATGGCATTCATGGGATCATTTAATTCAAAATTTTGACACAGAAAAAGAAAATTTTGGGTTGATAAATGCTCATCCAGAACTTATAAATTTAAATTACGTTCCACACGAACGAGGAGACATTATGCATGCCAACGGTCTATCCTTTGACCCAGAGAAAAATGTAATATATCTTAGTGTTAACTTTTTTAGTGAAGTATGGGTTATAGACCATAGCACGACAACGGAGCAAGCTTCAACACATAATGGTGGAAATTACAACAAAGGAGGTGACCTAATATATCGTTTCGGAAACCCAGAAGCTTACAAGAGTTCGGCAGGAGCACGCCTATTTAATCACAATCATTTTCCAAACCTATTAGACAACGAAGGAAAAGGTAATATGCTTATCTATTCAAATGGCGCACAACTAGAACAATCAACCGTCTACGAATTAAAAATGCCCAATACTTTTTCTTTAGATGCTTCTTTAAACAATGAACCTCAAATTATATGGGAATTTACTCATAAAGATTTATTCGCCCCTAAAGTTTCTGGAGCTGTAAGATTGTCAAATGGAAATACCTTAATAACTGAAGGAGATTTTGGAATTTGGGAAGTAACTCCTAAAGGTCAAGTCGTTTGGTTATTTGAAGGAAAGGGATTCTTTTGGCGCGCTTACAATTACGAAAAAGATTCTCCAGCCATTAAGGCTCTAGGTTTATAAATTATATTTTTGTAAATTATGGGCTATAAGTTATTAAAATGTCTTTTTATAAACGAATCAGAATACTATGAAAAAAATCATATACTTAAGCATCTGTTTGTGCCTTTGCACTTATTTGCAAGCCCAAACAAATCCAGTAGATGGAGGCAACTCTGCATTAATTGCATTAAACAAACTAACCACAGATTATACTGCTACAAATAATTTAAGCAAATACAAAGGCACCCCTTATGAAACTGAATATTTCCAAAGAGGACTGGTTTTTCATAATAAAAAAAATCTTGGTGAAGTTTATTATAGATACAATATATATGCTGACCAAGTTGAGATTAAAAGCACTCCTCCATTAGAGAATGAAGAAGCTAAAGCATTGAACAAATCGAAAGAAACAATCCTTGTTCAAATGAATGGGAAAGAGCTATTATTAAAACGTTTTACAGAAAAAACTGGAAATACATTACAAGGATACCTATCTCTAATAAGTACTGGAAAAACATACACTCTATATAGTAGACAAATTAAAACATTTGCCAAAGGTAAAGCCGCTAAAAGTTCTTTTGAAGAAGACAAACCAAGTAAATTCATTGGGTTTACACAGTACTACCTTTCCAAAGACAACCATTCTATAAAAGAGATTTCTCTAAAAAGTAGTAAGTTTATAAAATCTATCGATAAGGGCAAACAACAAAAGCTTAAAAACTTCATTAAAGAAAATTCGTTAAAACTTAAAAATGAGGAACAATTAATAAGGGTCATCATACACCTTAACCAATAAATTTAATTAAAATAAAAAGACACCCGCCTAAAACGGGTGTTTTTTTTTACCTTTACCCCATGAAGAAAGAAGATTACCAAGTTTACGGAATTAGAGCGATTATAGAAGCTATAAAAGCAGATAAATCTATAGATAAAGTATTTATTCAAAGTGGGATAAAAGGCGATTTGATTAAAGAGCTAGAAACTTTAATTCGTAAAAACGATATTGGATTTTCTTATGTTCCTGTTGAAAAATTAAATAGACTTACTAAAAATAATCACCAAGGTGTTATTGCTAGCATATCTCCAATAATATTTCATGACTTTGAAGAGCTAATAGAAAATGTAATTACAGAAAACAAAGAACCTCTTTTTTTACTATTAGACCAACTTTCTGATGTTAGAAACTTTGGTGCAATAATACGTACTGCTGAATGTACTGGTGTAAATGGTATTATAATTCAAAAAAAAGGATCAGCTCCTGTTACGGCCGATACAATAAAAACTTCTGCAGGCGCAGCATTTAAAGTACCAATTGCAAAAGTGAATCATTTAAAAGATGCCGTACACTACCTACAGGCTTCTGACGTTAAAATAATTGCTGCTTCAGAAAAAACACAAAACAACATTTACGATGTTTCTTTTAATGGCCCTTGTGCAATTATCATGGGCTCAGAAGATGTTGGTATTTCTCCTTCTATTATAAAAGCTGCAGACGAAGTTGCTAAACTTCCTTTGCTTGGAAAAATTGAATCTCTTAACGTTTCCGTTGCCTGTGGTGTATTTCTCTACGAGGCCGTACGACAGAGAATGAAATAATTATAAATTATCCTTATCCGATTTCTTAAATGTATACCAATAGGTTATTTGGTTTGATTTTTGCTCTTCCTCTAGTTCTTCTTTCTGCTCAATAAAATTTCCTTTTTCATCAAAATGACTTAAGAAAACATCCTCTTCTTCATTATAATTTTCCGATTCCCAAACATACTTTTGTTTATAAGGAATAGGTGTTTTAATAAAAATAGCAAAAAACAACCCTGTTAGAAATCCGGCTAAATGACCTTCCCAAGAAATATTTTCTTTTACGGGGAAAATGTACCACAATAAACTACCATAAATAAACACAACCAATAAAGACAGTGCTACTAGTCTAAAATGTTTTGTAAATATTCCCTTAAAAAAAATAAAACTTGCAAAAACATAAATAAGTCCACTAATTCCAATATGGTACGACGGTCTTGCAATGCACCAAGTAATAATACCGGAAACCAATATACCGTAGAGAATTACTTTTACATAAACGCCTCTATAAAAATAAACCAAGGAAGCTGTTAAAACAGCAATTGGTATTGTATTATTATACAAATGCTTTAACGAGCCATGAATTAAAGGACTTAACACAATACCTTGTAAGCCCGAAAATGTACGCGGATATACACCGTGTTTATTAAAATTAATATGAAAATGAATTTCTATCCAGTAAACAGTCCAAATCAATAAAACTATAATTAATGGTATTATAATTACATTGTTAGAAAATTTAAAATATTTATTCTCATTCATGTTTTTTATATTTCAATATATGTACCAAAAATAAAAAGCCTGATATATTGTCATCTATAACGTAAATTGTAGATATATAGTTTATTTTTATTTTATGAATGAACCTTTAGCGGAAAGAGTCCGTCCAAAGTCTTTGGAGGATTATGTTAGTCAACACCATTTAGTTGGAAAGAATGGATCCCTAACCACTCAAATAAAAAAGGGGATTTTACCATCCCTAATTCTATGGGGACCTCCTGGAACAGGAAAAACAACGCTTGCAAATATTATTGCTAATGAAAGCGGAAGGCCTTTCTATAGTTTAAGTGCTATTAGTAGTGGCGTAAAAGATGTTAGAGAAATCATAGCAAAAGCCAAACAAAGTGGCGGGCTATTCACTACTAAGAATCCACTATTATTTATTGATGAAATCCATCGTTTTAGCAAGTCGCAACAAGATTCCCTGTTAGGTGCTGTGGAAAAAGGTTGGGTAACACTGATAGGAGCTACAACAGAAAATCCAAGTTTTGAAGTAATCCCTGCATTGTTATCTAGGTGTCAGGTTTATATTTTAAATCCTTTTGGTAAAGAAGATTTGATAGCATTGTTAAAAAGAGCACTAAAAGAAGATAGCTTTCTTCAATCAAAAAAAATTAAACTTAAAGAAACGGAAGCCCTTTTACGGCTTTCGGGTGGAGATGGCAGAAAACTACTTAATATATTTGAGTTAGTTATTAATTCTGAAGAGAAAAATAGCATAACCATTACAGATAAACTTGTTTTAAGTAAGGTTCAAAAAAACACAGTACTCTACGATAAAACAGGCGAACAACATTACGACATTATATCTGCTTTTATAAAATCTATTCGGGGCAGTGATCCAAACGGAGCGGTATATTGGTTAGCTAGAATGATAGAAGGAGGCGAAGATGTAAAATTCATTGCCAGAAGATTACTTATTCTTGCTTCTGAAGATATTGGGCTTGCCAATCCTACGGCTCTAGTATTGGCTAACACAACATTTCAGGCAGTAACTACAATTGGCTTTCCCGAATCTAGAATTATACTAAGTCAATGTGTAATCTACCTAGCAACATCCCCTAAAAGTAATGCTAGTTATATGGCTATTAACAATGCACAAAATGTTGTCAAAGAAACTGGTGACCTATCTGTACCCTTGCACTTGCGTAATGCGCCAACCAAATTAATGAAAGACATTGGTTATGGTAAAGACTATAAATACGCACATAATCATGAAAATAATTTTATAGAAGAAGAATTTCTTCCTGAAGAATTAACAGGAACATCTTTTTACAAGCCAAATAACAATCCCAGAGAAAATGCTATAATTACTTTCCTTAAACAGCGCTGGAAAAACAAATATAAGTTCTAAAATTTAATATTTAGCAATTTTACTACTAGGATCTCATTTTTATAATATTCAAAAAACCATTGTCCCTCTTTTTTATAAACTATACCGTTTTTATTATTGGCATGTGCGATATAAGAATCTACAACAGAAGTTTTAAATAATTTGATTACTATTTTAGGCGTACTATCTATTAACTGAAATCCATTAGCCGTTTTTTGACCATATAATAAGTCACTTACTAAAGTTGTTTCATTAGAAGAAGTTGCTTTTTTAATGTTTGAAGCTACAGGTATATTACTTTTATAACTTTGTTCTTTCAAGGTAGCTTTTTGATTAATCATAGCATCCTCATGTTTACGTATCTTAACAACTTTGTCTACTTTCTTAACATCATCTTTAAAGCTAATCGTTAAAGGCTCCTTTGAAGTTACTTCACTTTTATAGGCATAATTTATGGCATCAAAAGAAATAAATGCCTCCCTTATAACTTCTGCATATGCTTCTTTATACTCTTTTATTTTACTTCTTCCTTCTTGTGTTACAAATATTTCTTTTGAAGAACAATCTTTTAATACCAAAGTCCCTTTAGAAACAAACATGGAAGATTTATTCCGAAATTCAAGAAAAAGACCTAAACATCTATTTTCATTCAAATCCATCGGAAGAGCGTCATCATACACAACAGTAAATCCTCTTTGTGCAAACTGGTACTTTATTAAAGTACTTGTTAAATACTGATTTTCTTTTTTGAAATCAGCCAACTTTTTTGGAACTACAATATACTTATAACTATTTAATTGATTTTGTGCCATACCTAAATAACTTCCCATTAAAAGAAATAGGATTACCATCTTTTTCATACGTTTCTTTTTTATTTCAGAATAAATAAAACAAAATTCATGCCGAACCTATATTATTTCTTTCCCCAAGATATAATATTTATTCCTAATTGAAAAGAAGCGTATCTAGTTCTGGCAAGGTTTCTATAGGCTAAAAGATTATCTACCATGGCATACATATTGACTTTACCCAATTGCAGACTACCACCAAAACCAATATTCGTATAAGAATATTTATCTACAGTATACGTAGTTTTTACTGCAAGTACATTACCAAATCTTCTTTGATAAAATGCCGTTAACGCCATCTGTGGCCCTCTAGGTCTATTTATTACGTATAACTGACCTCCAATACTATTTGCATATACATAACCGTTAGTATCATCCGTTTTATAACTGCACTCACAAACTTCTTTGGTTTTTATTTGTTCTCCGTAATTATACCTAATCGATCCATTCAATTTAGTTGGCCTAAACGTAAGGTAGCTTTTTTTATTATTTTCAAAAGGAATTACCTCCTCTATATCATCCACTAAATTTTGCCAAAAATCTCTGTCTGGATCACCAATTCCATCGGGTAGAATAATCTCCACTCCTTCAATAGTTGCTTCGCCTTTTAAACTGTAACTATTAATATCTTTATTGTGGTAAATGAATCCCAAATCCAAAACACTACCAGTAATTACAATCTGTTTGTCTAAGTTATAAGTGAAACCCAAATCGACACCAACACCTAAATTACCTCCAAACAAAAATCTTTTTTTCATTAAATCTAGAAGAGCTTTTCTTTTGGCCACGGTATCATCATCCAAGATTGCTTTTATCCCATTAAGACCAGACGTTTTGTGCTCTAAATCTGCAACCAGAGTATGCGCAAACACATTACGCTCTCCTTCGGTGGTAACAAAATAACCTTTATTATTTGTTGTTGTAAAATTTAGCACACTAGAGTATAGCTTCCCCCTAGCGCCAACTGTAAGTTTGTTATTTAATTTTCTATTAATACCAAAGTGAAAAACATTTACTATTTCCCCTCTAGCTTTAATATGACTTAGGTTGAAGCGTCTGCCCAAGTAGTCTGCATTTCCTTCGAACCCAAGAATCACCAAATCTCTTGGCCAATATCCTATTCCATCTCCCTCATTATAAACACCAAAAGAGTAAAAATTATTTGGTCTTTTTCTACCTCTAAATCCACCACTAAGTAATTCTATCTGATAGGTTCCGCTAATTTCATCTCTTGGAGTTAATCCATGAATAACACGATCACGAATTTTATCATTAATATCTCTACCGTCATTTGCAAAAACATCTCCGACAGAAATTCCACTAGAGCCAACCTGAAACGAAATTCCAGAGAATAAAGGTACTCCAGCATACCATTGGTAAGACGTTTTCATCCCTGGATTTACCATTAACGCTTGCGGAACTTCAATAAAATCATAAAGCAATTGCTTATTTTGACCGCACACAGAAAAGCATGCCATAAGAATGGTAACAAAAACAAATTGAACTATTCTCATTTTACTTTAAGCTTGAATTTACCGCTAGATTTAACGATTACTTTGGGATTTTCTACACTAGATTCGCTAGTATTATCACCTAAATTTATTGCACTAATTTTTAAAGTGACAGTATTTCTAATAATATCAATATTCCTGCCTGAAGGACCATATGCAATTTCTCTTTGCAAAACAGCAGTTGGTTCGGGTTGTAATACAAATTGTTCGGTATCCAAAACGGCATCCGCATCGTCCAAAAATTCAACTAATATGTCTAAGTTTTTACTTGTGGTATTCTCAACAATATAGGTGATAGATCCGCTAATAACTTTTTCCGCAAAAAATTTTTCGTTAAAAGCACCAAATCCGAATTTTTGTGTGTAGACTTCATTCCCTATGGTAGCATTAATTAATCTTTCAGAAGACTCTACATATAAAAGACTTGCCTCGACTTCAGGAACAATATTTAAATCATCAATCTGATTAAAATTTAATTCTTCTGCACATGAATTTAACAATAACATTGCGCCAATACTAAATAGGAAATGATTGAATATTTTTCTCATCATACAAGACATTAAATCCACTTTTATGCAATAAAAAATCAAATTAATTTAACACAAATGCATCACTTGCGCGTTATTGTATTAATAACTCTACAAATATGATTTTATTTCATGCAAATCATGGATTATATCACAATATTCATGCCACTCATCCTTATGAACATTAAAATGTAGTGCATGCAAACCAGCTTTTTTTGCTCCAAGAATATCTGCCTCTAAATTATCTCCTATCATAATAGACTTGTTTGCATTTACATTGGCTTTACTCAGTGCCATCTCAAAAATTGCGGGGTCTGGTTTCTTTACTCCTGCCATTTCTGAATTTATTATCTGATCAAAATAATGACGAATACCTGAATTTTCTAGCTTTCTTTCCTGAACTTCTTGAAATCCGTTTGTGATAATATGAAGATTATATCTTGGCTTTAAATATTCCAAAATAGCAATAGCGCCAGGAAACAAATGATTAAAAGAAGCCAAACATTCTATATATTTTTCAGACAAATTATTAATTAATTCATCAGAAATAGTATAATTAAGCTTGTCAAAAGTTACTCTTAGACGTTGGTATCTTAGTTCTTCTTTAGATATTTTGTTTTCTCTATATAATTTCCAAAACGCCAAATTTGTAGGAACATAAGTGCTCAAAAAATTCGACAGTTTTACTTGGACTTTACATTTCGAAAGGATTTTCTCAAATGTAAGTGCGGAGTTTTTATCAAAATCCCAAAGTGTATGGTCTAAATCAAAAAAAACATCGGTAACAATATCTTTAAACATGGTACTTTTTAACTACGGAATTGTATACACTTATCCAATTCGCCTTTTGCGATTCCCCCAATAGTTCATTAGAAAAAACGGTAACAAAATCTCCGTTTACACTTTTGATACTATTATATATACTATCAATTTTATCAATAACTTCTACCCTGTTCTTAAACTTTTGCAGTGCATAATCTTGTACCGCAAACGGGTGTATTCTTATTGGTTGTTGCAATTCTAAATTAATATCGTAAAATTGGAATGGAGTACATGTACTTGCTCTAAATCCTATCTCATGGGTATATCCCATTGTATAGTCGTCTGTAAATTCAGCTTCCACCAAATCGCGATAACTATGAGGTACATCTACCCTATTATACCGTAACCTAGAATAATTAATAGGTCTATTAACAACATTTGATAGTTGTTTTTTCTCTTTCTTTAGAAGCGTTAAACTTGAAAAAGAACTGTAAGATGCAGCAAGAGAAACAATACTATAATCCGCTACAGATTTAATTAAATATTTAAACCTATTATTACTTGGAGAAACATTCTTATCATAGTTAGAATATTCTGCAAATTGAAAGAAAAACATTGTACGAATAGCATACTCTTTATGCTTCTCTATTAAAAAGGTAAAATTGTCATAAGGATCTTTACGTAATTTTAACCAAACAAAAAAACGTTGAAAAACACGTTTCAATTTAAAAGAACCAATGTCTAACAACAAGCCAAAGACACTTCTTACAAATCCTCTATATGCAAAACAATGCGACGTCGTAACATCTATTATTGAGGTATATTTATAAGTTCTCTTTGTATATGTTAAATCTGGAAAACGCTCTTTTAACTTCTCTAATAATTTACATGCCCAAATATCTACTACCGGCAATTGCAAAAAATCATTTTTATGTGCAATACTTTCCGAAGGAGGGAAACGACCATGTACATCTTTTACATGTGGTAAATATTCTTCATACCTACTAATTAAATAAAAACTAGCAGAAAAAATATCAAAAGGAATATTACTTCTTTCTCCTGCACTAAAAAAACAAGGAACATCTTCCCAAGTACTCATTGTAATTTGAAAATCATTAATTCCTTGCTCAAACAGTAAATCATTACTTCTTATGAAAAACTCATTTTGTAAAGGTTGCTTGGTGTAGGATATTTTTGCTCCTTCATGCTTTATATAATCTTCAACTTTAGTTGTGTATAATACTTCCACACCCAAAATTCTAGTAAAAATATGCTTCATTATATAACTAAAGCGAGGTGTAATTTTGTGGGTGTAAATTAATAACATGAATACTATAAATTAATATTTTTAAAAGTAATCCTTTCTATTGTAAAATTACTCGCTATAATAAATTACTATCTGCGAAGCTATAATAATCTTTATCCGTTATAATTACATGATCCAATACTTTTATATCTAAAGCTTCAGATGCAAGTTTTAATTTATAAGTAATTTGTTTGTCTGCTTCACTAGGTTTTAAAGTTCCTGAAGGATGGTTATGTGCTAAAATTAATCCAACAGCACCCAATTCTAGTGCTTGTTTCAATACAATACGAACATCTACCAAAGTCCCCGTAATACCGCCCTTACTTAATTGAGAAGAATGAATAACTTTATTAGAATTATTAAGATATACAATCCAAAACTCCTCATGCGGTAATTCTCCTAATACCGGTTGCAATAATGCAAAGACACTTTTACTAGATGTGATTTTTGTTGTTTTTTGCTCTCCCTCTCCCCTTCTTCTTCTCCCCAGTTCCAAAGCCGCTATTATTGTAACAGCCTTTGCTTCACCGATACCTTTGAAATGCACTAATTGATTTAAGGATAATTTTCCTAATTCGTTTAGGTTATTATTTGTCGAAGCCAAAATTCTTTTAGACAACTCAACAGCGCTTTCTTCTCTACTCCCTGAGCCAATTAATATTGCTATTAATTCAGCATCGGACAGTACAGATTTTCCTTTCTGGATTAATTTCTCTCTGGGCTGATCATCGCTACTCCAATGCTTTATAGAAAATGAATTCTGATTTTCTTGCATTCGATAAATATACTAAAGTATTGAAACTATCTAGCAAGAATAACACAAATATTTAGACACAAACATCTAATAATTAAATAAATACGATTTATTTAATCATCCATTAGCATTTTAATTTCTTCAAAATTTAATCCACCATAATTACCAGAACTCATGAGTAATAAAACTGAGTTTGAAAAATTCTGCTCAAAAACAAATTCTCTAAAAAGAGTTGTATTGGTAAATATTTTCAAATCTTCTCTTTCAAAAGCCTGTGCAATTTGATCTTCGGTAACTTCTTCTAACTGTTTTATTTTAACAGCCTCAGGAGAATAAAATACAACAGCAACATCTGCATGCTTTAAAGTGTTTTTATACTCTTTTAAAAATTCGGCATTAAGACTACTATACGTATGCAATTCTAAACATGCCACTACCGTTCTATTAGAATATTGTTCTTTCACCGCTTTTGTTGTTGCAGCAACCTTACTGGGAGAATGCGCAAAATCTTTATAAGCTACACTTGTTTTTCCTTCAGCAATTTTCTCCAAACGTTTAGAGGCTCCTTTAAAAGTTGCAATTGCCTCGTAAAAATCTTCTTCATCTACACCCATGTTTTGGCAAATCCATTTAGCACCAGCTAAATTATTAAGATTGTGTTCCCCAAAAACTTCAATTGGCATTGCTCCTTCAGGAGTTTCTAACAATGTCTGTCCGTCTACAACAGAATATTCAGGAGTTTTGTATGCTAATTTACGTATAGGATTTTCAGAAGATTCTACTACCCTTTTCACCTCAGCATCTTCTTCATTATAAGTTATACTGCCACCTTTTACAATACTATCTACAAAAATTTGAAACTGTTCTACATAATTCTCATAGGTTGGAAAAACATTAATATGGTCCCAAGCTATTCCGCTTAGCAATGCAATATTCGGTTTGTATAAATGAAATTTAGGTCGCCTGTCTATCGGAGAAGACAAGTATTCATCCCCTTCAAGGATAATAAAATCATTGTCTTCTGTTAAGTGTACCATTCTATCGAACCCCTCTAATTGGGCTCCTACCATATAATCTACAGAACGATTATGGTAATCTAACACATGAAGAATCATAGAAGTGATTGTCGTTTTTCCATGACTACCACCTATTACAACTCTGGTTTTATTCTTAGACTGCTCGTATAAAAATTCTGGATAGGAATAAATCTGCAACCCTAACTCCTTAGCTCTCGCTAATTCTGAATTATCAGGTTTTGCATGCATCCCTAAAATTACAGCATCCAAATTTTTATGAATTTTCTCGGGAAACCAACCAAATTCTTCAGGTAACAATCCTTTATCTGTTAATCTACTTTTAGAAGGCTCAAAAATTACATCATCACTTCCTGTAATTGTATCCTTTTTATGATGTAATGCCAAAGCTAAATTGTGCATAGCACTTCCTCCTATAGCAATAAAGTGAATTTTCATTTATCCGAATTTAAAGGGTAAAGATAGGGATACATTTTAAAATCTCCTTGCGTAAGCTTTGCTAAAAACAAGGTTAAGTTTCCCAAAAAAAAATCTCAAAACAGAGGAATATTTTATCATTTCCATTCAACTCAAGCTTCGGTCTATTAAACCCTCATGCAGAAATAAAAAAAGTGGCTCTGCCACCTTGGCACTCGTTTTGCTACACCATAAAAAGACACTTTACACATTATAATGGGTACTTCACTCATTTATAGTTGTATTCCAATACATTTTGATAGACTTTTGTTTAGTAATTTTACAGGGTAATACCGAATAACTTGAATAATAACGACAACATGAAACATATAATCCGCCTATTCATTATACTCCTTTTTTCACAAATGATACAAGCACAACAGCATGGCGACTCTTATTCTAATCTATGGAAAAAGGTAGAAAAACTAGAAAAGGAAGCGCTAACAAAATCGGCTTTAGAAACAGTCACTTTAATTTTTGATAGAGCGAAAAAAGAACAAAACTCTGTTCAAACTATTAAAGCATTATTATATACCTCTAAATACGCTTTAACCTTAGAGGAAAATGCCCAATTACAGATTGTAAATAATTTTAAGTCCGAAATAAAAAAAAGTCAATTCCCAACAAAAAATATTCTAGAAAGCTACTTAGCAACTATTTATTGGCAATATTTTCAACAAAATAGATATCAATTTTACAACAGAACAAATACGGAAAACAAAGTTGACAATGTAGATTTTAGAACATGGGATTTAACCACCATTTTCAAAGAAATTAGCTTTCATTTTGATAATTCTTTAAAAAACGCTGAGGGTCTTCAAAAAGAAAAACTGGAGGCTTATAATTCTATTCTAATTCAGCAAAAAAAATCTATTAAGATTAGACCTACATTGTATGATTTACTCGCACATACTGCACTTAATTTTTATAAAACCAGTGAAAACAGCATCACAAGACCCGCAGATAAGTTTGAAATTAATGACCCAGATCTTTTATGCGAAACTTCAATTTTTATAAAAACAAAAATCAATTCTAATGATATAACTTCATTACAATTAAAAGCGTTAAAAATATACCAAGAGCTATCAAAATTTCACTCTAAAGACAAAACTCCTTATGCCCTAGTAAATGTGGATATAGAGCGAATTAAATTCGTGTACAATAACACTACTACCGCTAATAAAAATCATTTATTTCTAGATGTCTTAAAAAATTCTGAAGAGCCTTACAAAAATCATGAAGTTTCTGGATTGTATTCTTATGCTATAGCCACACACTACACACAACTGGCCAATTCTTACTCTCCAAAAACGAATGAAGAACACCAGTGGAAAAATAAAGAGGCACTAGCACTTTGTGATGCCGTAATTACTTCTTTTCCAAAAAGTGATGCCGCACAAAAAAGCACGGCTCTTAAAGAGCGCATTTGGAACAAAACTCTAGCATTAACTATTGAAAAACACATTCCTATAAATACTATTTCGAAACTTCTGGTTTCCTATAAAAATCATACAGATTTAGAGTTTACAGCCTATAAAATAGCACCAAAAGAAGTTTCTAAAATAACAAGTATTTATCCTCAAAAAAAACAATTATCCTATATTAAAAAATTAGAAATCGCAAAACAATGGCGTGCTAATTTAAAAAACAAAGGAGATTACCAAACTCACAGTACAGAAATAAAAGTACCTGCGTTAAGCAACGGCTATTATGTTGTTTTGGCAACCCCAAAAAACAACTTCTACAATACTTTTGCTTATGGTTTTGTACAAACCACCAATTTAGCATTGGTAGATACGGAAACAATCGAAAATCAAATTTTTCAGATACTAAACAGAAACAATGGAACGCCAATAGAAGGGGCGAAATTAGAATTATCTTATCAAATAAATTATCGGGAAGATTTTATAAAGAAAATTCTTAAATCTGACAAGATGGGTATGGTGAAAATACCCCTTTCTTCAGATAGGTTAACCAATGTTTCTACCAGCATAACACACAAAGAGGATACCGCATATTTTGGAAATTATTATATTGGAAAAAAATCTTATCCTAATGCAGTAAAGACACAATACAATTCTTTTTTATTCACAGACCGTAGCATTTACAGACCAGGGCAACCCTTATTCTTTAAAGGAATTATAATCTCCGTAAATGAGAACAAGTCTACTGTACAGACAAATACAAAGGTTAAAATTACTTTAAGAGATGTAAATCGTCAAATTGTAAGCGAACAAGAATTCACCACCAACGAATATGGTTCTGTTAGTGGTGAATTTATACTTCCTTCCAAGGGACTAACAGGTGAGTTCTCCTTACATATCAATTCTAAAAAAATTAATCTAAACGGAAGAGCAACTATTTTTGTAGAAGAATACAAACGCCCAAAATTTGAAACAAGCTTTAATCCCATTACCGAATCTTACAAAGTAAACGATAGTGTTCGTATAAATGGTAGCGCCACCGCTTATGCAGGAAGCAAAATCACAGACGCAAAAGTTAGCTATACGGTAAAGAGAGTTGTTAATTACCCTAAATGGTATTATTGGAGGTCTTATTACGGTACCAGTTCTCCACAAGAAATTGCACATGGAGAAACCACCACAGATAGTTCTGGAAATTATTCTATTTTATTTAAAGCGATACCAGACACAAGTGCTGACAAAAAAAATAGTCCAACTTTCCGTTACGAAATTACTGCTGATGTAACCGATATAAATGGAGAAACACACAGTACAACAACTACTGTTAACATTGGATACCACACAATAACTGCACATATTGAAATTGCTAATTCTTTAGACAAAGACAAGAAAGATCAAACTCTAACTATTTCTACTACCAATCTAAATGATCAGTCCATTTTCACCAAAGGGAAGATGATAATATACAAACTAGAAGCTCCTAAACATGTTCTTAGAAAACGACCTTGGCAAGCACCCGATTATAGTGGATTTACAAAAAAAGAGTTTAAAGAACTGTTTCCTCATGATGCCTATAAAGATGAAGACAATTCTAGAAGTTGGAAAAAAGGAAGTATTGTTTTTAAGGCGGATTTTGACACTAAAATAGCGACCAAAATTAACCTAGGAAATTTAAAAAAATGGACTTCCGGAAAATATATAATAGAACTAGAAACCAAAGATAAATTTGGTAACGAAGTAAATGATATTGCAGAAACAACCGTTTTCAGCAATACAGATAAGAAACTAGCAGATAACAAATTGTTTCTTTTAAAAACCAACAAGGATCAGTATAACATTGGCGATACTGTAGAAATAACCCTTTTTTCCAATGCGAAAGATGTGTCTGTTACGGTTTATGTAGAAAAGGATAAAAAAATCACAGACACCTATAGCATTGCATTAAACGAGAATAGTAAATCTTTCACGATTCCTGTAACTAAAAAAGACTTAGGAGGGTTTGCTATAAACTATCACTTTTCTGCTTACAATTCTTATGTAAATGGCGTGACCTCTATAAGCGTACCATATCCTAAAACCGATTTGGAAATTGAAACTGTCACTTTCCGAGACAAACTTCAACCAGGAACAGAGGAAAAATGGTCATTTAAAATTAAAGGCCCAAAAGGAGAAAAGGTATCTGCGGAATTACTAGCCAGTATGTACGATGCTTCTTTAGATACTTTTAGAAATCATTATTGGGAATTTAAACCTACAAACAAACCTCATTATTATAGCAGTATCTATAGTAATGCCCACCAAAGTTTTGGTAAACAAAATTTTAACATTCGCAACCCACAGCAAAATAATCATTACTACCAAACACCACAATTTGACAGCTTTAAATGGTTTGGGTTTCATTTTGGGTATAGTAACTATGGAAGAACCAGAAGAATGAAGTCCGTTTCTGCAGCTCCTTTAGCAGCTTTTGAAGTTGTGGAAGATGACATGGAAGTGGAAGAAATGATGATAGAATCAGATTCCTCAAACTTAGACGAAGTAATTACTGTAAATGAATTAAAAGGGAAATCTGAGCATGTAGAAAAAACAAATAAAACTATTTTTGATGGTATTCAAATTCGGAAAAACCTACAAGAAACTGCCTTTTTCTTTCCAAAATTATCCACAGATAAAGAAGGTAATATTTCTTTCAGTTTTACTACTCCTGAGGCATTAACAAAATGGAAATTACAGTTATTAGCACACACTAAGAATTTGGAAAGTACGGTAACAACATTGGAAACTGTAACTCAGAAAGAGCTAATGGTAATACCAAATATGCCGCGCTTTTTACGAGAAGGAGATCAAATTACGTTTAGTAGTAAAATAGCTAATCTAACAGACAAACAGCTTTCAGGAATAGCAAAATTAGAATTGGTAGATGCTATTTCTGGAAAAGATATTTCTGAAAAATTGCTTTTAAACTCACCAGAAGAACAAGACTTCAAAGTAGATGCTGTTGGAAATACGCAGGTTTCATGGACACTAAAAATCCCTTCAAATATACAAGCAGTGCAATATAAAGTGCTGGCAAGGGCAGAAAAATTTAGTGATGGAGAACAAAATGCGCTTCCTGTTTTAACAAATAGAATGCTGATTACAGAAACCTTACCTATGTGGATAAGAAGTAATAAAACTAAAACATTCACTTTAGATAAATTAAAAGAAACGACCTCTAACAGCTTAACACATCATAAATTAAGTTTAGAAATTACATCAAACCCAGCATGGTACGCTGTACAGGCATTACCATACCTAATGGAGTATCCTTATGAATGTAACGAACAAACTTTCTCTAAATACTATGCAAATGCTTTGGCTAGTTATATTGCAAATTCAAATCCAAGAATAAGAGCTGTTTTTAACCAATGGGCAAATAGCGATGCTTTGTTAAGTAATTTAGAAAAAAATCAGGAGCTAAAATCTCTACTTATTCAGGAAACTCCGTGGCTTCGTAATGCACAATCCGAAACAGAGCAAAAGAAACGAATTGCTTTATTGTTTAATCTGAATAAAATGAAGAATGAGCAAGAAACTGCTCTTAGCAAATTAAAAAACAACCAGATGTCTTCTGGCGCATGGGCTTGGTTTAATGGTGGCCGTGCTAATAGATATATTACACAACACATTATTTCTGGTCTTGGTCATTTAAAACAATTGCATGTTCCTACGGATAAAACAACGCAGCAGATAATTAAAAATGCCTTACGGTATTTAGATGCTGAATTTATAAATGAATACAAGCAAATGGAAAAATATACTAAAAATATAAAGCATGACCATTTAAGCCATACCCAAATTCATTACTTATATATGCGAAGTTTTTTTAATGATATTCCGACCTCGGGTAAAGTTGAAAAAATAAAAGTCTATTATACCAACCAAGCTAAAAAATATTGGGTTAGTAGAAGTTTATATAACCAAGGATTATTAGCCTTAATTCTCAACAGAAATGGAGAAAAGAAAACGGCTTTAAAAATATTAAAATCTCTTAAAGAAAACAGCATTACAAGCGACGAATTAGGAATGTATTGGAAATCGAATACCGCTTCTTGGTATTGGTACCAGGCACCAATAGAAACACAGGCATTATTAATAGAAGCTTTTGGCGAAATAGAGAAAGATCCTAAGACCCTTGATAATCTTAAAATTTGGCTGCTTAAAAACAAGCAAACGAACCAATGGAAAACTACGAAAGCAACTACGGAGGCTGTTTACGCCTTACTTCTGCAAGGTTCGGATTGGTTATCTGTAACAGATGCTGTTGGCGTTCTAATTGGCGGACAAAAAATTGAATCGTCGAAATTGAAGAATATAAAAGTAGAAGCTGGTACGGGTTACTACAAAACCTCCTGGAATAGTAGTGAAATAAGTCCAAAAATGGCAGAAGTGAAACTTATCAAAAAAGGAAAAGGAATTGCATGGGGAGCATTATACTGGCAATATTTTGAAGATTTGGACAAAATTACCTCCGCGAAGACACCTTTAGTATTAAACAAGAAATTGTTTTTAAAGAAAAACACAGCTACAGGAGAAGTGCTTTCTGAAATCACAAAGCATACAAAACTAAAGCTAGGCGACTTAGTACGAGTTCGTATAGAACTTAGAACAGATAGACCAATGGAATTCATTCACATGAAAGACATGCGTGCAGCAGGCTTAGAACCAATTAGTATTCTCTCTAGCTATAAATGGCAAGACGGACTAGGTTATTACGAAAGTACCAAAGACGCTAGCACCAATTTCTTCTTTGACTATTTACCGAAAGGAATTTTTGTCTTTGAATACGATTTACGCGTAAACAATGCAGGAAACTTTAGTAACGGAATAACCACAATACAAAGTATGTATGCCCCAGAGTTTAGTAGCCATAGCGAAGGAATTAGAATTCAAATAAACTAATACCATTACAACTAGATTAATCCACTAAATTTAATTTTCGTAAATTATATAACTAATTAACACCTAAAAGTTATGAATTCAAAAGTTATTCTAGGTTTACGAGTTGTATTTGGATTGGCTCTTCTGTTTTTTGGAGCCAATAAATTATTTGGTTTTATGGATCCTCCTCCACCGCCAGAAAACGCTATTGGCTATTGGACAGCATTAGGAGTATCTAAAACAATGATGCTTGTTGCTATTGTAGAAATAGCCGCAGGTCTATCTTTACTAATTAATAAATATGCGGCATTAATGATGCTTATTTTAATGAGTGTATCCGTAAATGCTGTATTATATCATGCAACTCTAGACTCCGCTGGGCTACCTATGGGAGCCGTTCTGCTATTACTAAATATTGTGATGTTGGTTGCATATAAGGACAAATATGCAAATCTACTAAAAGGTTAATTTCTCTACTGCAAAGTGAAACACGATATTTCTAATTGTTAGAAATATCGTGTTTTATATTTATTATTAGAAGTCCATCACAAACTCATTCGTTCCTTAAAAACATACGATTGTCTTCTAGAAACCTCAACCTCTTCTCCATTATTCATGGTGAGTTTTAGTTTCCCGTTAAACCAAGGAACAACATTCTTAATATGATTCATATTTAATATTTGCTGTCTATTGGCTCTAAAGAATGTACCTTCTGGAAGTTTTTCTTCTACCTGATTTAAAGATTTATACAATAATGGTTTTTCATTTTCAAAAAATACGCGCGTATAATTCCCTACAATTTCAAAAAGTAAAATATCTCCTATTTTTACCAACCAGCATTTTTCTCCATCTTTTATAAAAATCTGACTTTTATCGGTAAGCTTTTCTGCTGTTGCTTCAACTTCTTCCTTAACTACTTCTATTTTACGTACCACCTTCTCAATTGCCAAAGAAAAACGCTTGTCGCTAATTGGCTTTAACAAATAATCCAGAGCATTGTATTCAAAAGATTTTATGGCATATTCATCAAAAGCAGTAGTAAATACAGTTATAGGTACTTCATCTAACATTTCTAGAAGTTCAAATCCGTCTTTTTCTGGCATATTAATATCTAGAAAAAGTAAATCGGGTTTTGTATTCTGAATTATTTCAAAACCTTCATCTACATTTTCTGCTTCCCCTATTAATTCAATATTAGAATGATTCTTTAGCAATTCTTTAAGTTCATTGCGAGCCAATCTAGAATCTTCAACAATCACCGCTTTAATAGTACTCATGACATTGGAATTTTAATGGCAGCTATTACTTTATTTCCTTCTTCCTTCAAAGAAAAATAAGCTTTGTTTTCATATAATAATCGCAACCTCTGTTTTATATTTTTTAGTCCCAACTGCGTAGAATCCTTAGAGATTTGCAATTTACCGGTATTGGTTACAGTAATATGTAAATATTCATTCCCTAAGTTAGTCTTTAATTGTATTAGTCCTCCCTCTTTTAAATTAGAAATTCCATGTTTTGCTGCATTTTCCACCAACAATTGAATAATCATTGGGGGAATCGAAATACCCAAAGTCCTCGAAGAAATTTCTTTTATGAATTCTAACCGATCTTCCATCTGTATTTTAGAAAGGGCTATATAATTTTCTACCATTTCTAATTCTTCCTCTAACGGAATGGCATCTCCTATGTCCTTAGCCAAAGCAAATTGAAGCATGCCTGAAAGCTTCGTAATCATCTCCCTAGATTTGGATACATCTTCTAACATAAGCCCCCTAATATTATTGAGGCTGTTAAACATAAAATGTGGATTTATCTGCCCTTTAAGCGTATTTAACTGTGCCTCTCTAAGTGTAGCATTCAATTCTAAACTCTCCAAATTATTTTGGTTCATACGTAAGACCGATTTTATACCATAATAAATGGCTGTCCAACCCAAAATAGTAATAGCCATATTAACTATAGCAATGGTTATATTCATGTGCTTTTTAATCCACATTATCTCTTTTTCGGTTCTCGTCCAAATAGATTCATAGATTAATTCTATTAAAAAAGCGCCCAAACAATACACTAAACTACAAACTACAAAAGCCACTATTAGCCTTATAAGTTGTTTTTTTCCAAAGGCTTCTATACTTGCATTTTTTTTAAGATAAAAACGGTATAAACTAGTAACCGCAATACCAAGAATTGTCCCTCCTAAAAAAGAGAACAGTATATACGTTTTACTAAATCCAAAAGGCATAATAAATAGCATAGAATTTGTCATACCCCAACCTACAAACTGTAATAACCAAAATAAACGCTCTCTATTTTTTTTATGCAACTCCATCTTGACGTGTTTTAGAATTAGAAATTGGCAACAAAACAATTAAAGTGGTATAATTGAGTTCATGGACACTGGAAAAAATAGCTTTACCTTTATATAGTAATTTAAGTCGTTGGGTTATTGTTTTCTTTAAGCTGTTACTTTCTTTTGTCTCAGTACCATTACCACTATACATAACTTGTAATTGTAGTTCATTAGAATTTTGAGTTCTTACAATTAGCTTTATATCTCGATTAATTTGAAAAGTACTATTCTGTCTTGTTGCAATCTCTACTAAATTGGTTAGTAACATTGGAGGAACTTCTAACTTTAGGGTTACGTCCTCTATTTCCAAACTTATTTTATACGTTCCTGTATTTCCAATATTTACTAATTCAAGGTAACTCTCTACAATCTCCAATTCTTCTTCTAATCTAACTAAGTTTACATTATTCATCGTTAACGAATACCGCAACATTTCAGATAGTTTCGTAAGCATAGCTCTAGATTTTGAAACATCTTCCAGCATTAATTCTTTAATATCATTTAAAGAAGCAAACAAAAACTGAGGATTTACATGTCCCTTTAAAGTATTTAACTGGGCCTGTCTTATTTTATCTTTTAGCTTTAATCTATCAATTTTAGAGTCATAATATTGGCGTAGAATTTTCACCACAAAATACAAAACTGTCCAACCAACTACTATCATAATATAGCTTGCATACATTGCTACGGTGTTGGCTCCCATTTTAGCAAATTCTGATTCTCTATTTATGGCTATATTCCTAAAAAAGAAACCTGCAATTTCACCAAACAAATAATTAGTTTTTACATATAGAAACACGGCTATAATTATGCCAGCACCAATTTTTAAAGCACCCTTAAAACTGAATTTTTTTATGGAAACATATCTTTTTAAAAACCATCTCAATATTGAGGTAGTAATTATTCCTGGTAAAAGTATCGCTAGAAAAAGAACAAAAAAGCCTTTGTAACCATCTAAAATACCAGCCATTTTAATTGAAAAGGCAGAAAACAACCCCCAACTTACAAGCTGGATTACCCAAAACAGATATTTGATGAAAAATTTCTTTATCATATTTTTTCTACTCTTCAATTATAATACGTGACAGTTACATTCCTATTTCTTAAAAAAGAATGCTAAGAATAAGTGTAATTACCAATTTTGCTAATGTAATCATGGTTTTGTTTTTTAAAATTATTTTCAAGGACAAAAATAGTTTTGTTTTCCCCTCTATTAATACAAATTATGACTAGCGGTAAATTTTAAGAAGCGAATGGCAAAAACAAAAAAAAGAGCTGAATAGCTCCCTTTTAATACACCATATGTAAGGGTGTTATTTTTTATGCTTAGGCGGATATTTGGAAAGCACTTTATTTACTAACTCTTGCAGAATTCGTTCTCGTTCTTCTGGAGTACTATTTTCCTTAAAAGAACTTCGGCTAATAGCCTGCCAAAAAAGCGCATCTTTCTGACTGTCTATAAAATCGAATTGTATTACTCTTTGTTCTTTAGATGCTCCTACAGGAACACCGATAGAAATTCCGCCACCTACACTTCTACCCGTACCACCAATTCCTAAATCTACCGTATTACGGTTAGGCATACCTAAGCTGCTTTCTATATTTATGAAAAACTCTGGCTCTTCTGATAACAAAAAGCCTTTTAACCGTAGTGTAGCATCAAGTGCTTTAAGCAGTCTTTTTGCATCTAATTCAGATAAACCAGTATCCAAATCTTGATAGTAATTGTAAGTAGTATAGCTAGAAAAATCGGTTTCCTTATCGTAATCATATTGCACACGAATAGAACCGCAAGAAACCAAAAATAGAAAAATCAATACAGCAGCTATACTTTTCATTTACACTATCTTAAAATTAACTAAATTAAAAGTAAGTAAAAATAGGTTTGAAAAGTAGGAAAAAAGAGTTTAATCGTTTAACATCTTCCAGAGTTTATCTTTAAGCTCTGAAATTCCCATTTGTGCCACAGAAGAGATAAACAAATAGGATACTCCTTTTAAATCTCTATCCAATTCTACTCTCATTTCATCCATTAGCTCTTCGTCTAGCATATCACATTTAGATATTGCAACAAATCGCTCCTTATCTAACATTTCTGGATTGTACTTACGAAGCTCATTTAACAAGATTTCGTATTCCTTACTAATATCATTACTGTCTGCAGGAATTAAAAACAAAAGTGTAGAATTTCTTTCTATATGGCGTAAAAAGTAATAGCCTAATCCTTTACCTTCTGCCGCTCCTTCAATAATACCAGGAATATCTGCCATTACAAAACTCCGAAAATCGCGGTATTCTACAATCCCTAAATTCGGTTTTAATGTTGTAAATTCATAATCCGCTATTTTTGGTTTAGCAGAAGTAACTACAGACAATAAAGTAGATTTTCCTGCATTAGGAAAGCCAACCAAACCAACATCTGCAAGAACTTTTAATTCCAGAATAACTCCCAATTCAGTACCATCAACTCCAGGTTGCGCATATCTTGGCGTTTGGTTTGTAGGACTCCTAAAATGCCAGTTCCCACGACCACCCATACCACCACGTAAAACAATAATTTCGTCTACGTCGTTTGTAACTTCGAACATAACTTCATTGGTTTCTTCATCTCTAAAGACTGTCCCCAAAGGAACATCCATATAGACATCTTCTCCGTCCAAACCAGTACTTCTGTTCTTACTTCCGTGACCTCCATGTCCTGCTTTAAAATGTCTTTTACGTTTAAAGCCCAATAAAGTCCATAGGTTTTTATTTCCTTTTACGATAATATGACCACCACGACCACCGTCACCACCATCAGGACCTCCTTTGGTAATAAATTTTTCTCTATGCAAGTGCACAGAACCTTTACCTCCTTTTCCAGAAGAAAGATTAATCTTAACGTAATCTACAAAATTACCCTCCGTCATACTACATAGTATCTTTCCTTAAAAAAAAGGAATGTCATTATTCTTTTATCCTCAAACAAAGCAACAATTATATGGCACTTTCCTTTATTTAAAGTTCCCCAACTACAGCTTCAATACGTTCTGTAATTTCCTTTATTTCTCCTATTCCATCTACTTTATGAAACTTACCTTGCTCTAAATAATAGGCTTGTAATGGAGCAGTCTTTTGGTTGTACTCTTCAAAACGATTACGAATCTTTTCTTCGTCTTGATCATCTGATCTTCCACTCACTTTTCCTCTTTCTAGAAGTCTTTGAATTAGAGTTTCATCATTCGCACCCAAAGCTATAGTGGCATCTATCTTCATGTCTTTAGACTCTAAAAAAGCATCCAAAGCCTCTGCTTGCGCAGTAGTTCTTGGAAATCCGTCAAAAATAAAACCATCTGCTTCAGGATTTTTATCTACTTCATCTTCTAACATTTTAATGGTAACAGAATCTGGCACCAAATCTCCATCATCCATATAAGACTTGGCCAAATTTCCTAGTTCCGTACCATTTTTAATATTGTATCGAAACACATCCCCTGTAGAAATATGTTTTAAATTATACGTTTCTTTTAAAAATTCTGCCTGTGTTCCTTTACCCGCTCCTGGTTTTCCGAACAAAACAAGGTTAATCATATGTTTCTGGTTTAGTTGGTATACTTCTCTTAAGTTTCTTCCCAATTCGTTATAATCTAGTCCGTAACCTACAATAAATTTATCTGGAATTTCCATTCCAATATAATCAATTACGTACTCTCCTGTATAAATAGATGGCTTATGAAACAAGCTTGCAATTTTAAACTCTTTTACATTCGTAGTAGAGAATAACTGTATAAGCTCTTTCAAAGTCCGGCCTGTATCAATAATATCTTCTAAAATAATAACACTTCTCCCTTTAACTTCATCCGAAAAATCTAAAAGTGTTTCAACAATTCCTGTAGATGTTAATCCACTATAGGAACTTAATTTTACAAAAGATACTTCGCATGGATATTTATACTCTTTTAAGAAGTCCGACACAAACATAAAGGATCCATTAAGTACTCCCACAAAAATAGGAACCTCATCCTTATAATCTGCTGCAACAGCTTCCGCCATTTGCTTAACAGCAACAGCAATTTCCTCTTCGCTTAGGAAAGGAGTAAAATATTTATCATGAAGTTTTAACAATGATACATAATTTAAGAACGGCAAAGATAACATTTTGATTTCTCTTTATAGAGCCACCTTAAGATTAAAATGTATTTTTGCAATACCGTTGGCAGTAAGTACCAACACTAATTGAAAAGAAAGTTTAATGAATTATTTTTCTTCTAATTTTAAATTAGGAATCCTTGGAGGAGGGCAATTGGGAAAGATGCTCTTATATGAGACTCGAAAATTTGATATTTATACCGAAGTATTAGATCCTTCTAATGAGGCACCGGGTAAAATAGCATGCAACAAATTCACACAAGGAGATTTATTAGATTTTGATACGGTTTACAACTTTGGAAAAGGAGTTTCTGTTCTTACCATTGAAATTGAAAATGTAAACACCGAAGCATTAGAAAAATTAGAGTCAGAAGGCGTAAAAGTTTACCCACCTACAAGCACACTTCGCACTATCCAAAACAAGGCGGTACAAAAACTATTTTATGTAGATAATGATATACCTACAGCACCTTTTAGTCGTTTCGCATATACAAGTGAAATAAAAGACAGCATTAACAACGGCGGATTATCTATGCCTTTTGTATGGAAATGTGCACAGTTTGGCTATGACGGACAAGGAGTAAAAGTAGTTCGTAAGGTTGAAGATTTAGACCAGCTTCCTAATGTAGAATGTATAGCTGAAACATTGGTTCCTTTTAAAAACGAACTTGCTGTTATTGTTGTTAGAAATGCTAGTGGTGAAGTGGTAACCTATCCTGTTGTAGAAATGGAATTCCACCCAGAAGCCAACCAAGTAGAATATGTAATTTCTCCAGCTAGAGTAACAGATTCTGTTGCGAAAAAAGCAAGAGAACTTGCATTGCTGGTTTCCGAAAAATTGAAACATGTTGGAATTTTAGCGGTAGAAATGTTTCAAACTGAAGAAAATGACATCTTAGTAAACGAAGTAGCACCAAGACCTCATAACAGTGGCCATTATAGTATTGAAGCGAGTTACACCAATCAATTTGAACAACACATTAGAGCAGTTTTAAATCTACCATTAGGAAACACAAATAACAAGGTAGCTGGAGTGATGTTAAATTTAACTGGAAGCGAAGGTTACGAAGGCGATGTTATTTACGAAAACATGGAAGAAGTCCTAAAAATGGAAGGAGTAACACCACATATTTATGGTAAAAAACAAACCCGACCATTTCGAAAAATGGGACATATTACCATTGTAAATAAAGATTTAAGTGTTGCAAGAAAAATAGCAGAAGAAGTAAAACAAACCATAAGAGTAATTTCAAAAAAATCTATCTAAATATACATTTTCATAGCATTAATTATTTGAGATAAAACAATTTAAAATAGTATTATGAGTAAAGTTGCAGTTGTCATGGGAAGCACAAGCGATCTTCCAATAATGAAAGAAGCAGTAGAGATTTTAAAAGGGTTTGATATAGAAGTAGATGTAGATATTGTTTCTGCTCATAGAACCCCCGAAAAACTATTCGATTTCAGTAAAAATGCCCACACAAACGGTTATTCTGTAATTATTGCAGGTGCAGGCGGAGCGGCACATTTACCTGGAATGGTAGCTTCATTATCTCCATTACCTGTAATTGGTGTGCCAATTAAAAGTAGCAACTCTATAGATGGTTGGGATTCTATTTTATCTATTCTTCAAATGCCAGGAGGAGTACCTGTAGCAACAGTGGCACTGAACGGAGCAAAAAATGCTGGTATTTTAGCAGCACAAATAATTGGTAGTAGCGACAAATGTGTCTTAGACAAAATTGTGTTTTACAAAGAAGTTTTAAAAGAAAAAGTAATTCAAGGAGCAAAGGAAGTCAGTGGTAAGTAATCTAATTTCTACATCTTAATTACTGCTTTTATATTTAATTTATCATACTATTTTTTACTTTTAGACTAACTATTTTTCCATGAATAATCCTTTATTAGAATCTTTTGATACGGCTCCTTTTTCCAAAATAAAAAACAGTCATTTTAAACCTGCTTTTTTAAAAGCAATTACAGAAGCCAAGGAAGAAATAGATGCGATAATTAATACTACAGAGGTTGCCACTTTTCAAAATACGATAGAGGCATTAGATTTTTCGGGAAACCAATTAGATCGGGTTTCAAGCGTGTTTTTTAATTTAAATTCAGCAGAAACTAATAAAGAAATTCAGGGAATAGCACAAGAAATATCACCTTTACTATCCGAATTCAGCAATGATATTACATTAAACAAAGAATTATTCGAAAGAGTAAAAACAGTTTACGAACAAAAAGACAGTCTCAAACTAACACCCGAACAACAGACGCTATTAGATAAAAAATACAAGAGTTTTAGTAGAAACGGAGCAAATTTAGAGGAAGAAAAAAAAACACGCCTTAGAGAAATAGATGCTGAATCGGCAAAACTAAAATTAAAATTTGGAGAAAATATTTTAGAAGAAACCAATACTTATGAAAAGCATTTAACCAATGAAAAAGATTTAAACGGACTACCAGAAGGTGCAAAGGAAGCTGCGGCACAATTGGCGAAAGTTAAAAATAAAGAGGGGTGGTTAATTACTTTGGACTACCCTAGTTATGTTCCTTTTACAAAATACGCCACAAATAGGGAACTACGCAAAGAACTAACATTGGCTTTTGGCAATAGAGGCTTTAAGGGTGACGCACTAGACAATCAAGAAAATGTTCTTAAAATAACAAAACTGCGTTATGAAAGAGCAAACTTATTAGGTTATAAAACACACGCTCATTTTGTTCTAGAAGAACGAATGGCAGAAACGCCAGAAAAAGTGCATGCTTTTTTAAATGAATTATTAGAAAAAGCAAAACCCGCAGCAGAAAGAGAGTTTAAAGAATTAGAAAAATTCGCCAAAGAACTAGACGGAATAGAAAAATTAGAAAAATGGGATGGCTCTTATTATTCTGAAAAATTAAAGCAAAAATTATATAGCATAGATGATGAGAAGCTAAAACCCTATTTTAAATTGGAAAATGTCATAAACGGTGTTTTTAAAGTGGCGGAAAAGCTTTTTCGCTTACAGTTTAAAGAAGTTTTTGATGTAGACACTTACCATGAAGATGTAAAAACATATCGTATTTATGACGAGCAGGGAGATTTTGTTTCTCTTTTTTATGCCGATTTTCATCCTAGAGAAGGAAAACGAGGTGGTGCATGGATGACTTCGTTCAAATCACAATATATTAAAAATGGTGAAAATGTACGACCACATATCTCTAACGTATGCAACTTTACAAAACCTACAGAAAGTAAACCATCGCTTCTTACATTTATGGAGGTAACCACTTTGTTTCATGAATTTGGACATGGATTACACGGAATGCTTGCAAACACAACTTATCCAGGATTATCAGGAACATCTGTTTATTGGGATTTTGTAGAACTTCCAAGTCAAGTTTTAGAAAATTGGTGTTATGAAAAAGAAGCTCTAGAGCTTTTTGCCACTCATTATGAAACAGGAGAAGTAATTCCGATGGATTTAGTTCAAAAAATAAAAGATTCTTCTACGTTCCAAGAGGGAATGGCAACTTTACGCCAATTAAGTTTTGGGCTATTAGACATGTCTTGGCACGGAACTGACCCAACTGAAATTACTAACGTGAAAGCACAAGAAACAAAAGCTTTTAGCGGGACTAATCTTTTCCCTGACACTCCAGAAACATGTATGAGCACAGCCTTTTCTCATATCTTCCAAGGTGGATATTCTTCAGGATACTACAGTTATAAATGGGCAGAAGTTTTAGACGCAGATGCTTTTGCTTACTTTAAAGAGAAAGGCATTTTTAATAAAGAAGTAGCATCAAAATTTAAAGACCATGTACTTTCCCAAGGAGGAACGGAAAACCCAATGGTTTTATACAAAAGATTTAGAGGGTCTGAACCTAGAATAGAACCATTATTAGAAAGGGCTGGACTTCTTAAAAAGTAAAATAACTTCAATATACTTGAAAGGTTTCAACCAAAATAAAATTAAAAGCTTCAAGCTTTTGGTGTATTAGAAAATATTTCACATTTAAAAACTACCCGAGACAGTAAATTATTCCACATTCAATTTTAGCAACCAAGCTTTATATCCTCCATTAAGATTTGTTACGCTTTTGTACCCGATAGAATCAAGAACATGGGCAGCTTTGCCACTTCTATTTCCAGAACGACAATACAGATAGATATTCTTATCTTTTCCAATAGCTGCAAATTGTTTTATAAAATCCTTAGCAAACCAATCCATATGTAACGCTCCTTTTAAATGACCTTCGTTAAACTCTTCTTGTGTACGAACATCTACTAGTATCCCTTCTTTAGTATCCTTTTGTGAGAATTCTGTGATATTTTTTGTCTTAATTTGAGAAAAACCAAATGAGAAGAACAGCGAACAGAATATAAATAATTTGAATTTCATCTTTAATCTTTTTAATAATTGAAAGATAATAAGTTTCAAAATAAGATAAATGATTTCTGAAAAAAATAATACTATATTTGATGACAGTAATAAACAATATGGCACCCCATCAATTACATCCTGAAACATGGGTAGACTTATATGCAGATTATCTTTTTAACTACGCAGTTATAAGAGTTAGTAATGCTGAAATAGCCAAAGACTTAGTACAGGAAACTTTTTTTGCTGGATTAAAATCGGCAGAAAATTATAAAGGGACCGCAGCAGAACGCACCTGGCTTATTGCTATTCTAAAACGAAAAGTAATAGATCATTATAGAAAAATAAATTCTATTAAAGGCAAGGCAGAAGTTCGCATGAGCTATAGTTCTCATAGCGATTCTGATGGAGATTGGCTAGAAGAACAAATTGCCGATCCTTATAGTGAACTAGATAACAGCGCTATAGAAAACAAAGAATTAGGACTTGCTATACAGGAATGCATTTCTAAATTACCAAAAAAACAGTCTATGGTTTTTACAATGAAAACCATTCAAGGTATTACTACCGAAGATATTTGTAAAGAATTAAATATTAATCCGTCTAACCTTTGGGTAATGATTCATAGGGCTAGAACATCGCTTATGGGCTGCCTTAATCAAAATTGGTTTAACGTATGATATCTTGTGAGGAAGCTTCCGTTATATGCAACAAATCGCAATATAGAGAAGCTACATTTTTCGAAATAATTAAATTAAAATTTCATTTTTTAATCTGTAAAACATGCTCCAAAATATCAAGTAAAAATAGTAGGCTAACCTCTTTATGCGGTAAGGCAAAACTATATAGTCTTACAGAGCAGGATAAGGTAAAGATGAAACAATATCTAAAAAAGGACCAATAAACTACACCAAAAAGCCGAGATCACAAATAGAAATTTCTTTTTTATTTCGACACAAATACCTAAGAATTAAACCTAATTTGACCATCGCGCCCGCGATTAAATAATTTTCATAAGACCCCAAATAATTCCCCACCATACTATTGGAATAGATTCTACCCAAAACGAGGAAAAATAATTTGTCTGATTTCTTCTAGTAACAAACATTAATGCCCCTAACAGCAAAAAAAGTATTCCTTTATGTAGTGCTTCAGTAGTACTTAAAGTATCTTTCAAAAAAGTTAAAAGAAAAAACAAAAGCGTTGCAAAGGCTCCAAAAAACTTAACATTTGTGACACCAAATTGCTGTGGCAATGTTCGCAAATCGGGAGCGTCATATTTTAAATCCCTTATCTCAAACGGAATTAACAAAACGAACACTATTATAAAACGTTGAATACCTTCTATCCAAACATCCCAGCTTAATTTTTCACTTGCCGATAAAACTACTAAAAAAACTGTCGTTCCTGCCCATACTATTGCTACCAAGAAAATCTTAAATCCACCTAAACTTCTCAAATTTTTTGCCTGAGGTAAAACTGGTAATGCATAAAGTCCCGTAATAAATAATAACACACCTACTCCAATCCATATATCAACACTTAAAAATCTGGCAAAATACAAAGCTCCTCCAAAGGCCAAAAGGCTGAAAAATTGTATGTTTTTATGGTACCTATTTGCCACCAAAATATACTTTTCTGCTTCTATTCCATACTTAACAAAATTGTACATAACAATTGTTCCAAAAAAAGCAACATAAGATAAATTTTCATTCAAATTAATACGCAATGTTAGAGCAGTTATATGAACCAAAGAAAACACCGCAAGAGCTACGTGAATACTAGCATCAATATAAAAATCAAAAATCCTTGTAATCAATTTCATACAGCAAAAATAAGCAAACTCATTACAAGATTAATTATTCCCTAAAAACTTTAGGTTTAGACATGTAAAAATTAACGATTTGAAAAAAAATTATGTGTATTTTAGCGCATCTTTTAACAAGACTACCTAAAGAATTATTCTGGAGGTAAAAACAACAACTAAAACAATTGTATTTCGAACCAAGCTTCGAGATACTTACCCAAAAAGTAAGAATAAAATAGGCTATAGAATTATGAGAACAGATGTGTTTGCATTACGCCATATAGGCATTAGCAAAAAAGATCATCAGCAGATGTTAGAAACTGTTGGTGTAGATAGTTTAGAGCAACTTATTTCTGAAACTATTCCAGACGATATTAGACTTAAAAATCCTTTAGATATTGCTGAGGGGTTAAGTGAGTATGAATACCTAAATCATATTCAAGAATTGTCAAAAAAGAACAAAGTTTTCAAAACCAATATAGGATTAGGGTACCACGCAAGTATTACCCCTTCTGTAATACTAAGAAACATATTAGAAAACCCAGGTTGGTATACAGCTTATACCCCTTACCAGGCAGAGATTGCGCAAGGTCGTTTAGAGGCATTGCTAAATTTCCAAACTATGGTTTGTGACCTTACAGGTATGGAACTTGCAAATGCTTCTCTTTTAGATGAAAGCACTGCTGCAGCTGAGGCTATGATGATGCTTTTTGGTGCAAGAAGCAGGCAACAAAAGAAAGATAAAATCAACAAATTTTTTGTTTCTGAAGAGGTGTTACCGCAAACGATTTCTTTATTAAAAACTCGATCTACACCACTTGGCGTTGAAATCGTTATTGGTAACCATGAGGACTTTACTTTTGAAGAAGGTTTTTATGGTGCTTTATTACAGTACCCTGGAAAACAAGGTGTCGTTAATGATTATGCTGCCTTTGTATCTAAAGCCAAAGACAATACTATAAAAATTGCAGTTGCTGCAGATATTTTAAGTTTGGCATTGCTTACTCCTCCTGGAGAATTTGGAGCAGATGTTGTTGTAGGAACTACACAACGTTTTGGAATTCCATTAGGATACGGAGGGCCACATGCTGCATTTTTCGCCACTAAAGAAGAATACAAAAGAAATATTCCAGGAAGAATTATTGGACTTAGTAAAGATGTAGACGGAAAACCAGCGCTGCGAATGGCATTACAAACCAGAGAACAGCATATAAAAAGAGATAAAGCAACGTCTAACATTTGTACAGCACAAGTATTACTAGCTGTCATGGCAGGAATGTATGCTGTGTATCATGGCCCAGACGGATTAAAATACATTGCAGAAAAAGTGCATTTTTCGGCTGTTACTTTAGCAGAAAATTTAGAAAAATTAGACGTAAGGCAAATAAACGCTTCTTATTTTGATACTATAAGTGTCGTTGCAGATGCAGCAAAAGTTAGACATATTGCAGAGCAAAATGAGGTAAACTTTTTGTACGCAGACAGCAACACTATTTCTATTGCGCTTAACGAAACAACTTCACTGAAAGATGTACAGCAGATTATCGACATTTTTGCGGAAGCATTAGGAAAAGAAACTATACAAATTGATAATAATAAATTACTAGCAACAACTACATTAACGAATAGCGTACAACGTACTTCAGATTTCTTAGAAAACGAGGTGTTTAATTCATACCATTCAGAAACTGAATTAATGCGTTATATAAAGAAACTAGAGCGTAAAGATTTGGCATTAAATCATTCTATGATATCCTTAGGCTCTTGTACAATGAAGTTGAATGCAGCATCAGAAATGCTTCCATTAAGTTGGCCTAACTGGGGAAATATTCACCCATTTGTTCCTATTGACCAAGCAGAAGGCTACCAAATAATGCTAGCAGAATTAGAAAAACAACTGGCAGTAATTACTGGTTTTGCAGGAACATCTTTACAACCAAATTCTGGTGCACAAGGAGAATATGCTGGATTATTAGCCATAAAAGCTTACCACGAATCTAGAGGAGATAACAATAGGAATATTTGTCTTATTCCCGCTTCTGCACACGGAACAAACCCAGCTTCTGCGGTAATGGCAGGAATGAAAGTAATCGTTACCAAAACAGACGAAAGAGGCAATATAGATGTGAAAGATTTAGAAGAAAAAGCTACTCTTCATAAAGACAATCTTTCTGCCTTAATGGTAACATACCCATCTACACATGGTGTTTTCGAATCCTCTATTAGACAAATAACCAAAATTATTCATGATAATGGAGGTCAAGTTTATATGGATGGTGCAAATATGAATGCACAAGTAGGCTTAACAAACCCTGCAACAATTGGTGCAGATGTTTGCCATTTAAACCTACACAAAACATTTGCAATACCACATGGTGGTGGTGGCCCAGGTGTTGGTCCAATCTGTGTTGCAAAACAATTGGTTCCGTTTTTACCAAGTAATCCTATCATTCCAACTGGAGGAAAAAAAGCAATTTCAGCTATTTCTTCTGCACCCTGGGGAAGTTCTTTAGTATGCCTTATATCTTACGGGTATATTAAAATGCTAGGAGAAAAAGGGCTAATAGGATCTACACATGCAGCTATTCTTAATGCAAATTATATAAAGAATAGACTTAGCGGAAAATACGACGTATTATATACCGGAGAAAGAGGAAGAGCTGCTCACGAAATGATAATTGATTGTAGACCGTTTAAACAAAATGGCATTGAGGTAACAGATATTGCCAAGCGTTTAATGGATTATGGTTTTCACGCACCAACCGTTTCTTTTCCAGTAGCTGGAACTCTAATGATAGAACCAACAGAAAGTGAAGGTTTAGCAGAATTAGATCGCTTTTGTGATGCCATGTTAGCAATTAGAGAAGAAATTGATCAGTCCACTATAGAAAACGCCAACAATGTGTTGAAAAATTCGCCGCATACTTTAGAAATGCTAACTTCAGACAATTGGGAGTTTCCATATAGTAGAGAGAAGGCTGCTTTTCCGTTGGACTATATAGCAGACAACAAATTCTGGCCATCGGTTAGAAGGGTAGATGATGCCTATGGAGATCGTAATTTAAGATGTACTTGCGTTCCTATTGAGGCATATGTAGAAGCATAAAACTCAATACTAAAGCACACTTACAAGCTTTCTTATTTTATAAGGAGGCTTTTTTACACAAAATAAGTAAAGATTGACATGTTGAGCATCGTAAAATATACTATGCATGCATAACATTAGTTTCTGTTTTTTCTTATCTTACCTCCTTGTTAAACCAACAGCTTATCATGAATATTGGAATTACCGGAATTGGCAGCTATATACCCTCATTAATTACTAAAAATGAAGACTTCAATAATCATGTTTTCTTAAATTCGGATGGCACTCCATTTCAGAATAACAATCAAACAATTATTGAAAAATTTAAGGCGATTACTGGAATTGCAGGAAGAAGGTATGCAAAAAAAGAGTTCAACACTTCTGACTTAGGTTTTTTTGCTGCTGAAAAAGCAATTGCAGATGCAGGGATTGATAAAGAAACTTTAGATTATATAATATTTGCCCACAATTTCGGAAATGTAAAACATGGCAATCCACAAGGAGATATAGTTCCTAGTTTAGCCACACGCGTAAAACATCAATTAAAAATTAAAAATCCTAAATGCGTTGCTTATGATCTAATTTTTGGATGTCCAGGGTGGGTCGAAGGTGTTATACAGGCAAATGCATTTATTAAAAGCGGCATTGCCAAAAAATGTTTAGTTATAGGTGGAGAAACACTCTCTAGAGTTGTAGATGAGTACGATAGAGATTCCATGATATATTCAGATGGTGCAGGAGCTGCAATTATAGAAGAAGCCTCACATGCAGGTCAAATAATTTCACATTCCTCTGCCACTTATGCCAATGACGAAGCGTTTTATATTTTTAACGGAGATTCTTATAATAAAGAAGATGAAAGTAAAACGGATTATATAAAAATGCATGGTCGAAAGATATATGAGTTTGCTATATCTAACGTACCAAAAGCAATGTCTTCTTGTTTAGATAGTAGTGGGTACAAAATAAACGACATCAAAAAAATATTTATCCATCAGGCAAATGAAAAAATGGATGAAGCTATTGTAAAACGTTTCTACAAAATCTACAATCAAGAAATGCCCGAAGGAATAATGCCAATGAACATTCACGAATTAGGAAACAGTTCTGTAGCAACAATTCCGACACTTTTAGACATGGTTAGAAGCGGAAAATTAGAAAATCAAAGTGTACAGAAAGGAGATGTTATTATATTTGCAAGTGTTGGCGCAGGAATGAACATAAACGCCATCGTTTACAAATACTAACATGTACGAAAAAACTTTTCCTAACAAACGTTTTAAACACACTCTAGACTTTTTACAAAAACATGTTTCTTCTACAGAATCAATTTTAGACTTAGGTGTTGAAAATCCGTTTTCTAAAATAATGACAGCACATGACTACCAAGTTAATAACACCAAAGGCGAAGATTTAGATATAGATTTTTCAACTGTTATTAATTCAAAAGCCGAAGTAGTCACTGCCTTTGAAATATTTGAACATCTTCTTTCTCCTTTTAATGTCCTTAGAGAAATAAAAGCAGATAAATTAGTAGCAAGTATTCCATTACGCTTATGGTTTTCTACAGCATACAGAAGCAAAACAGATTCATTGGATCGCCATTACCACGAGTTTGAAGATTGGCAGTTTGATTGGTTATTAGAAAAATCTGGCTGGGAAATAAAAGACCGTATAAAATGGGCTAACCCTGTAAAAAAAATAGGCTTTAGACCATTATTAAGAAGCTTTACTCCAAGATACTATGCTGTTTATGCAGAACGAATAAAATAAGCAAGTATCTTTAAGACACTCCAAAAGTTATCAAAAGAAAACATTAAAATTTCGAAGTAAACTCCAGAGTATTAAAACCACTAGACGGAATAAAATTTGCATAAACGTGAAATATTACATTGTTATACCTGCACATAATGAAGAAGCTTTTTTAGCTGACACATTAGACTCCGTTACAAGGCAAACTTTGCGTCCTTCTAAAGTTGTTGTTGTTAACGATAATTCTAGCGACAAAACAGAAGAAATTATTGATAATTTCGTTACTAAAAATGATTTTATAACAAAGTTAAACACTGTTTCCTCCAACCTTCACATGCCAGGAAGCAAAGTAATAAATGCATTTAATAAAGGCCTAAATACACTTGACGACGATTACGATTTTATTGTTAAGCTAGATGCCGATATCATTTTACCCTTTAATTACTTTGAGCGAATTTCCGCTATTTTTAAATCCGATTCGAAAATTGGAATAGCAGGAGGTTTTGTTTACGAAAAAAATTCAGATAGTGAATGGAAATTAAACCACCCAATGGACAAGAATCATGTTCGTGGAGCATTCAAGGCGTATACCAAAAATTGTTTTATAGTAATTAATGGATTAAGAAATGCCATGGGCTGGGATACCGTAGATGAGCTTCTAGCTCAATACCATAATTACGATATATTTACCGACTCCTCATTAAAAACAAAACACTTACGACCATTAGGAAAGGCTTATAACAAAAAGGCAAAGCAGTTACAAGGAAAAGCAATGTATACCATGCGATACGGTGGCACCATAACCTCTATTGCTTCCTTAAAAATGGCATGGAAACAACAAAAAATAAAAATATTTTTTGATAATATGGCTGGTTACTACAAAGCTAAAAAAGAAAAAGCCCTCTTCTTAGTATCCAAAGAAGAAGGCATTTTTATTAGAAAATTACGATGGGGAAAAATAAAATCCAAACTACTTTAAGACTTCCGATATTGGTTTACCAGTAGCTCCGTTTGGAAAAGAAATACCCAATAAAGTCGCTATTGTTGGTGCTATATCTGGAATTTCTGTGCGCAATACAGTGCTTCCCTTTTTTATTCCCTTACCATAAAACAATAATGGTGCATGCGTATCATATATCTGTGGAGACCCATGTGTAGAACCAGTTTTAGAATAACTTGCAAACCCAGGTTTAAATACAAAAAGCACATCTCCCGATCGCTTTTGGTTGTATCCTTTTTGTAAAATATAAGGAATACCTCTCGTGTATTCATTCTGCCACATTTGATATGCTGTATATGTTTTATCAATAATACCATAGGTCAACAATTCTTGCGCCAAATCTTCTTGAACATCTCTAAGATTTAACCCTAAGTTTTTAATTACTTTATGGTCTAGAAACAATTGAAAATTAGACCAATTTTTAAGTAAATCTGTTGTGCCATAAGTAAACTTAACAAACTCCATAAACTTTTCTTTAATTGGATTAGACTCCAAATACCCAGAAGGAATTTTTTTATCACTCAAATAAGCAGGAACATTTATTGCCCCATGATCAGCAGTTAGAAAAACGGTGTACTCTCCTTCTCCCACTTTTTTATCCAAAGCTTTAAAAATACGTTCTATGTCCTTATCTAATTTAATATAGGTATCCTGAATCTCTTTTGAGTTTACACCAAAAAAATGACCAACATAATCGGTACTAGAAAAACTTACCGCTAAAAAATCAGTAATAACATCCTTCCCCAATTGTTCTCCATCTAAAGCAGCAATGGCAAAATCCGCTGTAAGGCTATTACCATAGGGAGTTACTTTCATTATTTCAAATTTTCCATTCTGCTCCCAAAGCGCTGGTAAATCATGCGGAAATACAGGTGATTTTTCACCAGTAAATAACCCCTCATAATTGTTATTATCTAATCCACTTTCTAAATAGGTAGTAATCCTGTTAGAAGTAGTCCACGATTTCTTATACTTTTCAGCCTCATTAGAACTATTAAAATCTGTAACCCACTTTGGCAACGTACTCATATAGTAACTACTGGTAATCCAGTTTCCTTCTCCTTTTCCATAAAACCAATATGCGGCATTTGCAGTATGCCCTCCTGGTAATACGGCTCCCCTATCTTTTAAAGCTACTGCTATTACCTTCCCTCTCATTTGCGTATGTAAACGTAATTGATCTGTGATTGTAGTAACCATCATTCTATGCGGTGACATTTTTCCGGCATCTGAAGTCGTTCCCACAGAATTGTAATTGTTATCCGAAGCACAATACACCCTTTCATCGGCTTCCTTATCATACCAATTATTCCCAATTATACCATGTGAAGATGGTGTAGCTCCGGTATATACAGAAGTATGCCCAGGACCTGTACTTGTTGGCGCATAATTAAAGTGATTATTCTTACACGAAAAACCATCCCTAACCAACCGCTTAAAACCACCATCACCATAGTGGTTCCAAAAACGGGTTAAATAATCGTATCGCATCTGATCTACAACAATACCTACTACCAACTTAGGCGTAGCTGCCAATGGAGTAGAACTATCATTAAATATTTTATTTTTAGATTTTTTTTGTGCATTTACAGAACAAATTGTACAACATAAAATTGCAACAAAAATAAATGAACCGAGCTTTTTCATGAATTCAATGGTTTTATTTTATAACAAAAATAGAAAAATAAAAGTCTCCATAGTTTAAATGAATGTAAAATGAACATGGTTTTCTTTGTAAAAAAACTTCCGAAATAAAATGTAATATGATTACTTTTACAACACAAAGCACATTTATTACATGAACTACGTAGCATCTATTGGCAGCTATTTTATAATGATTCGGGAAATTTTCAAAAAACCTACCAAATGGAAGGTTATGAAATCCTTAATTTTAAAAGAAGTAGATGAATTGGTCTACGGCTCTTTAGGTATAATTATTTTTATATCCTTTTTTATTGGTGGTGTTGTTGCTATACAGACGGCATTAAACATGACAAATCCTCTAATTCCAAGAAATTTAGTAGGCTTTGCGACAAGACAATCAGTAATTTTAGAATTTGCACCTACATTTACTTCTGTTATTATGGCAGGAAAAGTAGGTTCTTATATTACATCTAGTATTGGATCCATGCGCGTTACTGAGCAAATTGATGCCTTAGAAGTAATGGGAGTAAACGCTCTAAACTATTTAGTTTTCCCGAAAATAATAGCAATGCTACTATATCCTTTTGCCATTGCCATTGCCATGTACGTTGGTGTTTTTGGAGGATGGGTAGCTAGTGTTTTAGGTGGATTTTGTACTTCTGCTGATTTTGTGGAAGGAATACAACTAGATTTTATCCCTTTTCATATTACTTATTCCTTTATAAAAACTATAATTTTCGCTTTCTTAATTGCAACGATACCTTCCTATCACGGCTTTTTTATGAAAGGTGGTGCATTAGAAGTAGGGAAAGCGAGTACCACATCATTTGTATGGACTAGTGTTGCAATTATTATTGTTAATTATGTACTTACACAATTACTATTAGGCTAATGATAGAAGTAAACGATATACATAAATCTTTTGGAGATTCTGAAATTTTAAAAGGAATATCCACTTGTTTTGACACTGGTAAAACCAATTTAATCATTGGTCAAAGTGGCTCTGGAAAAACGGTTTTTTTAAAGTCTCTCCTTGGGCTTTTCACACCAGAAGAGGGTGAAATTTGCTATGATGGCAAAAACTATTCAAAACTCACCTTAGATGAACAACGAAATTTAAGACAAGACATGGGAATGGTATTTCAAGGAAGTGCCTTATTCGATTCTATGAGTGTTGCAGGAAATGTAATGTTTCCATTAGAAATGTTCACCAAGCAATCCAAATCTGAAATGGAAGACAGAGTAAATATTGTTCTAAAAAGAGTAAATTTAGTAGATGCTCATAAAAAATTTCCGTCGGAAATATCTGGAGGAATGCAAAAAAGAGTTGCCATTGCTAGAGCTATTGTTACAAATCCGAAATATTTATTTTGTGACGAACCTAATTCGGGGCTAGATCCTAGAACTGCAATTTTAATAGATAATCTTATCCAAAAAATCACCAAAGAATTCAATATCACTACAGTAATTAATACGCACGATATGAACTCTGTAATGGAAATTGGTGAAAAGATAATTTTCTTAAAAGAAGGACTTAAAGAATGGGAAGGCACCAATAAAGAGATTTTCAAAACAGATAATAAAGCTGTAACCGATTTTGTCTATTCTTCCGAATTATTCAAAAAAGTAAGACAAATGTATATTGAAGAACGGAATTAATCCGCTACTTGCTTTAGCTGTATAGTACTATCTTTTAGTCTTGTTTTTAACCACCTTGTAATTTTTTCTGCTTCAGTTTCTTTTATTTTTTCTGCTATATCTTTCTTCCATTTCACTTCAAAAACGGGAATCGTATCTATTTTAGAAAAATCTGTTATTACTTTAGAAGAAAAACTTAATGAAATTAAATTTTCATAATTAATTTTTGCCTCTTCACTTATTTCTTGAAACGGAATTTGCTTAGATGTCATTTTACTTAAAACACCTATCTTCTCTTCTAGCAGTCGTATTTTTTCGTCTTTATTTAATAATTCCGCCTTTTTAGTTTCGTACAATTCATTTACATATTTTAATTGATCTGCATCTTCGTTTTTTGAACCTTGCACCACCTTTAGTTCAGCTTCTTTTAACCATTTATAGCCATTCTTTTTCACTCTCCAAGTTGCAATCACATTGTCTGGGATAATTTCACTCCCCATAAAAAACAATTCAATGAGTGGCTTTTCTCCTTTATTGTATTCTAAATCGGTAAAATCTTCTAAAAATCTTCCTTCTCCTGAAAATTGATAGGGAGCAACATTCTCTACAATAAAATTATCTGCTTCTTGCATAAATTTAGATTCCTGATACACTTTAAAAAACAAGTACACAGAAAAAATAAAAACGGATAAAGAAATTAAAGAAACGACACGAGCAATTAATCTACGTCTTTGAGAATTTGCGTAACGTACCATAGGGAAACGTAAATACTTTATAACTAAAAATGTAGCTAAGGCAATGTAAATCGTATTAATTCCGAAAAGAAGTAGTGCACCTCCCGCATATTTAAAATTGCCAATTGCCAATCCAAAACCAACCGTACAAAGTGGCGGCATTAATGCTGTTGCAATTGCAACACCAAAAATAACACTAGCAACTGTCCCTTTTTTAGCTCGTGCAATAACTAGTGCCAATCCACCAAAAAAAGCAATTAATACATCCCTAATATCTGGTTTTGTACGTGCTAAAAGCTCAGAAGATTCCCCCGGCAATGGAAAAAATTCAAAAAATAAATAAGCTGTTAATACACTTAAAACAACCATAACGGCTAAATTCTTCAAAGATCTTCTTAAGGTGTCAATATCATTAATAGCCAAAGACATCCCTACACCTAATATAGGTCCCATTAATGGAGAAATTAACATAGCTCCAATAACAACCGCCGTTGAATTCGCATTCAAACCAACGGAAGCTATAAAAATAGAACAGACCAAAATCCAAGTTGTGTGCCCTTTAAAAGATATATCAGATTCAATAGTTTCTTTAGTAGCATCCTGATCTGTATCTGTACGGATATCAATTAATTCCGAAAGAAAAAGTTTGGTTGACTCCAATAGTCCTTTCAAATCTTTTTTCACTTCCTCTCCACTTCCATTTTCCTCTTCCTGAGAGCTTAGCTTTTCCGAATTTAATTGATTACTCATAACTAAAACTATCTATTAGGTATACTTTTCTCCAAACTTACTCTTAACTTTTCCTAGAACTTGTTTAATATCTTGCTCTTTAGATTTTGGATAAATTAATAGCACTTCTTCTTTGTCTACTATAATGTAATCATTAAGTCCGTCTACAACCACAACTTTGCCTTTTGGAGACCTTATCATATTCCCTTGTGCATCTTCCGCTATAAGTTTACTACCAACAACTGCATTGTTATTCTCATCCTTATCTAACTTATCATACAAAGAACCCCAAGTACCCAAATCATTCCAATCGAATGTAGCTGGCAGAACAAAAATTGCTTTTGACTGCTCTAATATGGCATAATCAATAGAGATGTTTTCTGCCTTTTCATAATTCTCAGCAATAAAATCCCATTCCTTCTCTGTATTATATACCGACATCCCTACATTGAACAAGTTAAATTGTTCTGGCTGAAACTTTTCAAAAGAAGCAACTATCGTTTTTACACTCCACATGAATATTCCAGAGTTCCATAAAAAATTACCCTGTTTAAGAAATTCTTTTGCCGTTTCATAATTTGGTTTCTCTCTAAACTGATGCACCTTTTTTAAAGGAGTAGTATTCTCTTTATCAAACTCTATATAACCAAATCCTGTATTAGGAAAAGCAGGTTTTATACCTAAAGTGCATAGTACATTTTCATTTTCACACTTATCAAAACACTGTTTCACATCTTCGGCAAAAGCATCTTCATTCTCTATCCAATGATCACTAGGCGCAACAATCATTACTGCATTAGGATTCTTCTTCTTAATCTTCAAAGCAGCATATAAAATACAAGGTGCAGTATTCCGCATTGCAGGCTCCAAAACTACTTGTTCTTGTGTAACTTTTGGCAATTGTTTTAATACCAAATCATTATACCTTTCATTGGTGAGAATTAAAATATTCTCTGTAGGCACAAACTTATTCAGACGTTTAAAGGTTCTTTGAATAAGAGTATCTCCTGTTCCAAGCATATCATGAAACTGTTTAGGATAACCCGACGTACTTACAGGCCAGAACCTAGACCCTACCCCACCTGCCATTAATACCGCATAATAGTTTTTATTCATATGTTTTTATTAACTTATTAGTTCTACTTCTGCATTTGGTTGAAAAAGATACATTTTTGTTGTAGCAACTTCAATACACTCGTATCGTTTTACCCTTCTATTTCCCTTTTTAAAAAGCTTACCATTATATATTCTAAATACACTTCCAATAGGCACCTCATAAATATAGGTCTTATCCGACTCTAAATCAAACTGTTTTAAAGCAATAGACAACCTAGCATCTGTATCGCTACTAGCTTTTGGATTTTTAAAATGATTTGCCAACAAAGGTAAAAGTTGCATTGGAAATATCTCTGGACGAATAAATGGTAACATTAAATACTGAAACGTATGTTTCCATTCAATCCCATGTGGTTTTATTCGTCTTCCATATTTTTCAAAAGCAACTAAATGCGCAATTTCATGAATTAAAGTAATTAAAAAACGGTATTTATTAAGCGATGAATTTACAGTAATTTGATGCTTTCCATTTGGCATTCTCCTATAATCTCCATGACGTGTAACCCGTTCATTTACAATTTTCAAATGCACCTTATTATTCTTAATAAGTTCTGCACAGGAAAAAATAGCCCTTTCTGGAAGGTATTTCTCAAGAGTAATATGCATCTAACAAAAGTAACAGTTTTCTATGCTAGAAAATAGCATTCATCTTGTATTTAGTTTGAAAAATTGACATTCCATCTAATTTAGCATTAATACCGTATAAAACATATCATAGAAAGAAGTTAAAAGTTCATTTCTTATCCAAAATCAAAATCTTTAGAGTTAACTTTGCCTACTCCAACAGACACAATTTAGTTTTTTAACCATTACTATGAATACTATAAAAACAACAAATAAATTATTATTAATAATAGTGATACCCTTGGTATTCTATTTATTAAAATTACTTTCTTTTATATTTATTCCACTTGTATTTTCTATGTTCATTGCATTGTTATTTCTACCAATAATGCGATGGCTTACAAAACGGAAAGTACCTAGACCAATTAGTATTATTTTAGTCGTTTTATTAATCCTAATTGGATTAAAGCTAGGAGGAGAATTGGTAAAACTGTCTAGCCGAGAAATTGTATCTACAAATGCAGTGTTTATAGAAAAAGCGGAAGTAAAACTTAAAATGTTAGTCTTTGCAGTGGAAGAGTTCTTAGGAGCTCCAATTTCGGAAGATGGCAAAATTGTTAACCCTTCTTTTCTCAAAGAAAATATTGGCACAACAGTACAATTTATTGGCAATACATTAACGATGCTATTAATGACCGTATTTTTTGTTGTCTTATGGCTTGCAGAATCTATGAATGTCCAAAAATTATTACACAATACAATACTAAAACAAAAGCATACCTCTATTAAAACGTTTATAAAGATTGAAAAGGATCTTATAAAATTTATAAAAGTGAAATTTTTAGTGAGTTTCTTTACAGGAATTGGAACCGCTTTAGCCTGTATTTATTTTGATATAAGTTTCCCTATTTTCTGGGGACTTTTTGCTTTTGCTATAAATTTTGTACAAATGATAGGCTCCTTCATTTCTGTAATTTTCTTATCTCTTTTTGCAATTGTAGAACTGGATCCTTCCAGTACATTACTCTTTTTTATTCTTGTAATAACTGGAGTGCAAATTTTATTTGGCGCTATTCTAGAACCAATTTTCATGGGAAAATCCTTTTCAATAAACATTATTGCTGTTTTAATAATGTTAATGTTTTGGGGCTATATATGGGGAGTTCCTGGTTTAATCATGGCGATTCCTATTACAGTATTTATGAAAATTATTTTAAGTCAGTTTCCTCAGACCAAAATTGTTGCAGACTTAATTTCAGGAACTGCATCACAGAACAAAATCACAATTACTAAAAAATAAAAGGAAGTAACTCTTTCATATTGTAAAAAACAAGAGTTGCTTCTTTTTCTAATTCGTTTTTATCATCTAATTCGGCGTATCCAAAAACGTCAAACCCACCATTTTTAGCGGCTCTTACCCCTGCTAAAGAATCTTCTATGACTAAACATTCTTCTGGTTTAAATCCCATTTGTTCTGCGGCATGTAAAAAAATTGCAGGATTAGGTTTCCATAAATTTATATCATAGCAACTAAAAATATTAGCTTCAAAGTAAGGAGCTAGTCCAGTTAGAGTAAGGTTTAATTTTATTTTCTCTTTAGGACCACTAGAAGCAACACAAAACGGAATCGTTAATGCTTGCAAAACCTCTTTTACTCCCTTAACTGCTTTTAAATCATTTTTAAACGCATCAAAAGAACGTTCTCTATATTCCTTTTCAAAAGTGCTGGGCAAAGGACTGCCTAGTATTGTTTCAATCTGAGAAATACATTCTTTTAGAAAACTACCTTTAAAATTTTTCAAAGCAAATTCTAAATTGATATTGGCACCATGCGCATTCGCCATATCTACCATAACTTGAGTTCCAAGTATTTCACTATCTACTAAAACACCATCACAATCAAATAAAATACATTTATAGTTCTTCATCCCCTAAGGTGTAGATCTAGATACTTGCAGCAGTTTTCCGTTATACATTTTATTCCCATTCAGGGAAAAGTCTTTTATATACACTGCCATTTCATTTGCAGTTGTAGGTGCTTCATATCCTGGAAAAGCTTCTTCTAACATTTCCGTTTGCACAGCTCCCAATGCTAAAACATTAAATGAAATACCCGAATCTTTAAACTCTTCTGCCCAAAGTTCTGTTAGAGTTATCACCGCTCCTTTACTAGAACTATATGCTGATAATCCTGGAAACTTCATACTTCCTTGAACGCCACCCATAGAACTAACAGTTACGATATGGCTCCCTTTTATCATTTTAGGCAATACGATTCTAGTTAAATTAGCAACCCCAAAAACATTTACTTTGTAAACTTCTTCAAATTCTATAGCTTTCGTTTCTAGGAAAGGTTTGTTTAAAAGTCTTCCTGCATTATTAATGAGAATATCTACTTGTGACCAATTGGCTTCAATAAATTTGGTTACTTTATCCAAATCTAAAGCCTTGGTTATATCAAAAGGAAAACAAAAAATATTCTTATGCTTTAAATCTATAATAGGTCTATCATTTCTAGACAATGCCAAAACCTGGTGCCCTTCTTCTGCAAAAAGCAAGGCTAGCTCTAAACCAATTCCTCGACTAGAACCAGTAATAATTACATTTGCCATTAGTTGTATTTAATTTCTTTTGTTGGCGCGTTAATTATTCCCTGCATCACAGGAATAGCTTTGTTTACGACTTTTGACATATGATTAAAATCCATCGCAGAAGCTTCATCTCCTACCTTATGGTAGTGGTCAAAATTGGTGAAATCGAAAGTCGAATAAGTCTGTGAAGGCACACCAAACTCCTTATGAAACGGATAATTATCCGATCTTTTAAACAAGTTAAACTCTTTTGCTTTAGGTAAGAAACCAACAAACTTCTCATTAGAATAGCTATTACTAACCTCAGCCAAATTAGACAATTCGTATCCTGTAACATACATTAAGTGATCTTTACCTACCATTGCAACACCTGTCATTTCAAAATTTAGCATGGCGTATAAATTTAAATTCGTTGCCTTCAATTTTTGCGCCAAGTGAGAAGAGCCTTTAAGTCCTTTCTCCTCTCCACTAAACAAAGCAAAAATCACACTTCTCTTATTATTTTTAAGAGTCCCAAAATATCTGGCTATTTCTAATACGGTAGAAGTACCAGAAGCATTGTCATTTGCACCATTCGCTATCACATCTCCATTATCTGACTTAATTATTCCGATATGATCATAATGCGCACCAAGAATTACAAATTCTTTTTTTAAAATAGGGTCGTTGCCTTCTAACACACCAACAATGTTAAATGCAGGTTTTTCAAAATTAGACAAGGTATCTTTATAGGTAGCAAAATACGGTGCAATACCATTTGCTTTAAAAATAGCTTCTATATAAACAGCAGCTTTAGCAATACCTTCACTTCCAGTATCTCTCCCTTTTAAATCATCTGAAGCTAAAAAAGTAATAATATCACCTACGCTTTTTGCAGTAGAAAAATCTGCTTGTATTGTTTTTACAGAAGCTACAATACTACCTTTAACTCCGTCAGGAGCATTTTGTATATCTGTCGTACTGGTTGTTTTCTGCTTAGAAGTTCCACAGCTAATAACTAACAATACACCTATAATATAAAGTCCTCTTTTCATTATTTTCTTATTTGGTTTTAAAGATAAAAAAAGCATCCTAATATAATACTAGGATGCTTGTAATAATATTTATTACTATTTCTAGAAATGCTATGCTAACATAGTTACTGGGTTTTCTAAATAAGCTCTTAACGTTTGTAAAAACTGAGCTCCGGTAGCACCATCTACAGTTCTATGATCACAAGCCAAAGTAACTTTCATTGTATTACCAACAACTATTTGTCCATTTTTAACTACAGGTTTTTCCTCTATAGCACCAACAGATAAAATAGCCGAATTTGGCTGATTAATAATAGAAGTAAATTCAGAAACACCAAACATCCCTAAATTAGAAACTGTAAAAGTACTTCCTTCCATTTCTGCAGGAGTAATCTTTTTATTCCTTGCTTTTCCTGCTAAATCTCTAACAACCGCTCCAATTTGAGTAAGCCCAAGATTATCTGCGAATTTAACAACAGGAACCACCAATCCATCTTCTACTGCCACGGCAACACCGATATGCACATGATGATTAAATTTGGTTGTATCTCCTTTCCACGAAGTGTTTACTTGTGGATGTTTCTTAAGCGCCATTGCACAAGCCTTAACAACCATATCATTAAACGATACTTTCGTATCTGGTAGGCTATTAATCTGCACTCTAGATGCTTTAGCTCCGTCCATATCTACCTCTATAGTAAGATAGTAATGTGGTGCTGTAAATTTAGACTGCCCTAATACTTTGGCAATCACCTTACGCATTTGAGAATTTTTAACTTCTTCACTGCTTTCTTCTCCAACAGCAACGCCTAGCATTGCAGTAGAAGCAGTTGAACTTTTAGTATCTGCAACTATTGCTGTAGGTTGATAATTTTCAACATCCTTTTTTACAATTCTGCCATTGTCACCGGTACCTTTAATATTAGATAAATTAATTCCTTTTTCTGAAGCAATCTTTTTTGCTAATGGAGAAACAAAAATTCTTTGTCCTGAATTAGATTCGGACTTCGTTACGGATCCACTTTCTGAAGTTGAAGCAGCAGGCTTCTGCGCTTCTTCTTTCACAGGTGCTTTTTCTGCACTAACTGCAACAGGTTTCGCATTTAAAATGCTATCTACATCTGTCCCATCTGGGCCAATAATTGCCAAAACAGAATCTACAGGAGCACTTTCTCCCTCTTGTATTCCTACATATAATAACTTCCCATTATAAAAAGACTCAAACTCCATTGTAGCTTTATCTGTCTCTATTTCGGCAAGAATATCTCCTTCTTCTACTTCGTCTCCAACTTTCTTTATCCAAGTCGCAACAGTACCTTCTTCCATGGTATCGCTTAAACGAGGCATTTTTATAACCTCAACTCCCTCAGGAATTTCAACCACAACATTTCCTGAATCAGAAACGGGAGCAACTTCTGCAACCTCTTCAACTTTTGTCTCCGTAGAAACATTTGAAGCTCCTCCGCTTAACAAGGCCGAAATATCTTCTCCTTCATCACCTATTATTGCTAATAAGGTATCCACAGGAGCAGCTTCTCCCTCTTCAATTCCAATGTGTAACAAAGTTCCTTCGTTAAAAGATTCAAACTCCATCGTAGCTTTGTCGGTTTCAATTTCGGCTAAAATGTCACCTTCTTCTATTCTGTCACCAACTGCTTTAAGCCACTTAGCAACGGTACCTTCTTCCATGGTATCGCTAAGTCTTGGCATATTTATTACTATTGCCATTATTACAATTTATGTTTTATAAATGGATAATCTTCTTGCTCGTATACCATATCGTATAACTGACTCACTGGAGGATAATCTGACTCTTCAGCAAATTTCTCACATTCAGCTACTAGAGATTTAACTCTTTTCATTGTATCCGTTATTTCATCTTCTGTAGCATATTCATTATCTCTAATAATACCTAAAACCTGAGAAATTGGATCAATTTTTTTGTATTCTTCTACTTCTTCTTTCGTTCTATAGTGTTGTGCATCTGACATTGAATGTCCTCTATAGCGATATGTTTTCATCTCTAAGAAAGTTGGACCACCACCACTTCTTGCTCTTTCTACAGCTTTACTAACTTCTTCGGCTACGGTAACAGGATCCATTCCGTCTACTGGTCCACAAGGCATTTCGTACCCTAAACCTAATTTCCAGATATCTGTAGAGAAAGATGTTCTTTCTACAGAAGTTCCCATTGCATATCCATTGTTTTCACAAATAAATACAACTGGTAACTGCCATAACATAGCCAAGTTAAAGGTTTCGTGTAAAGAACCTTGTCTTACAGCACCATCTCCCATATAACATAAAGTAACAGCATTACTACCTGCATACTTATCTGCGAAAGCTAAGCCAGCGCCTAAAGGAATTTGACCACCTACAATACCATGACCTCCGTAAAAACCTTTGTCTGGAGAAAAAATATGCATAGAACCACCCATACCTTTAGAGGTACCAGTAACCTTCCCATACAGTTCTGCCATTACTCTTTTGGGATCCTCTCCCATTCCTATTGGCTGAACATGGTTACGGTATGCCGTTATCATTTTGTCTTTGCTTAAATCCATTGCATGTAAAGATCCTGCAAGAACAGCTTCTTGGCCATTGTACAAATGCAAAAATCCTCTCACTTTTTGTTGAATATAAACGGCAGCTAGTTTGTCTTCAAACTTTCTCCAAAACAACATATCCTCATACCATTTTAGGTAGACATCTTTGGTAATTTTTTCCATTAATTGCTATTTTTTTTACAGAAATTCCTTAGAAGGAAAAACAAAAATACACATTAAATCTATAGTGAAAAAAAATTGAGAGAAAAGGTTAATTAGAAGTTTGTTCTTAAATTTAAATCTAACTCAATAAAGCATCCATACAACATTAAAAAGCAATCTTAACAAAGCAACAACTCACTACCTAGCAATGTTTTAAACCGAGTAATACACAACCACAATTAATATATAACAAATGGTATATATTTAATGCGAATATTTAAAAAATTAAACTAAACGTTATAAACGTATAAAAAAAGAATCTCTTAGGAGTAATTATAAAAAGGAACTATCAAAACCCAAGGGCAATATATCTGCAATAGAATTGCATTGTAACACTTCTCCCTTTTCGCCCATAAGGAGTAATTTAATTGGAGTCCTTTGCTTTTGTTCATACTCCAAAATGGACTGCCTACAATTACCACAAGGAGCAGCAGGTTTCTCTGTTGTATTAATTTTAGATGCAGCAGTAATCGCAATAGTTAGAATCTCAACTTCAGGATACTTTGCGCCCGCGTAAAATACAGCTACTCTTTCTGCACACAAACCTGCAGGAAACGCTGCGTTTTCCTGATTAGCACCTGTTACTACTTCTCCATTCTTTAACAAGACAGCTGCACCTACGTTAAAGTTCGAATATGGCGCATATGCCTTTTCTCTGGCAACAATAGCCTTATGCATAAGTTGCAAGTCTTGTGGACTTAGTTCTTCTATAGATTCATACGCCAATACATCGAAAGTAAATTTAATTTTTTTCAACTTGTTTCATTTTAATTCTTAATCATTACACTTTAATCCACAATCACATAAAACACTCGTGACAGGAATAAACTAAAAAACGTGTACTTTCTTACTAGAAGGCACACGTTTTTTTCAATACATCTATTTCTAAATGTCTAGTCAAACTAGATTAATCATTTTCGTACTGCTCTCCTAGATTAAAGGTAAGTGAAAAACGTAATGTATTTTCTAATGGATTTTTAATTTTAGAGGAAGAGAATAAATAAGATAAATCTACCTGTACCATATTAAACTTAAAACCTGCACCAAGTGAAAAGAACTTTCTAGCTCCCTTTAATTCATTCTCATTAAAGAAACCAGTTCTAAACATGAACGAATTTTGATAAGTATATTCAGCTCCAATAGCCCAAGTCATTTCTTGTAACTCTTCTTTAAATCCGTCAGGAGCATCTCCAAAAGATTTAAAAACACCATTAAAGAAACTTATATTTTGATATTCTTCATTATCCAAAGCATCTTGCACACCATCATCATTAAAATCTTGTGGAGTTGGCACTAAAAGTTTATTAAATTCTGTAGTTACACCAATAACATTATCCTGATCTAGGATAAAATCAAACCCAACACCAAACTTTAAATTAGTTGGTATAAAATTTTCTTGTCCCCCTTCATCATAACTAATTTTCTTTCCAAGGTTTGCTATATTAAAACCAGCTCTCCATCTACCATCAAAATTACTGTACGCTATTTCTGAAGACCTATAGTAACCGGCAACATCTACAGCAAATGTACTTGCTGCTTCATTTGAATTAGTATCTTGAAACTTTAATTTAGAACTAATAAACCTACCTGCAACACCCATAGAAAAATGCTCGCTTAGTTTCATAGAATAGGAAAGGTCTAATGCAAATTCATTAGGCTTTACGGTTCTACCATCTTCGCCAGCTGTTTGTCTTAGTTCTATTTCACCTAAAGTAAAATACCTAAGGTTAGCCGCAAATGCACTCCGCTCGCTTATTTTTTTAAAAAAATTGGCATTAAGCAAAGAAATATCTGTAATGATGCTTTCTAAATAAGGGGTATAACTAATTCCTACTCCAATTTCACTAGTTGCAAAAGCATATTTTGCAGGGTTCCATTGTTGCGAATATGCATCGGCAGATGTGGCAACTCCTATATCTCCCATACCCGCGGCTCTAGCATCAGCAGCAATTGTTAAAAAAGGCACAGCCGTAGTAATCACCCTCTCATTATCTTGCGCAAATACTTTACCCATCACTACAAACAAGATTAATATTACTAATTTTTTCATTTTTATGGTTCTAATTTTATTATTTTCAAAAGTCATAAACTATAGTTGAATACAAAAATAAATCAGTTGTATTACCTATTAACGGGCTATATAAAATTTTCTTATAATTGCCTACCTCTTTTTTTTAATGAAATAGCTTCCTTTTATTAAAATACTCTTCCTTATTATATTACTAAAGTGAAAATAGTTAAACTACCGAATCTTTTCAATACCACTAAAAGAAAATAGATTGTTCATACTAATATGGGTTTTGTTCCGTTATGATTCTGAAATATGTCCAATTTTAATTGAAATCTTAGGATAAAATCAATTTGGAATAATTATTTTTCAATAGAACAAAATATAATGTTTAAACCGTCGTTTTATAAGCCGAAATTAGCATTATAATTAATTTAAAATACAAATTACATAAATGGAACCTTCTCTTAAGCAGGTTGCATTTTTTTGAACTCAAGTCCTAATTATGAAAAAACAATTGATCAAAGTTGTCCTCTCTAGCATTGTAATTGCAGGAAGTCTTAGCAGCTGTAACAAAACCTCCTCTTCTTCTTCGAAAAATGTTTCAAGAGCAACAGGATGGAAGATTAATGCAAAAGAAGGTGGCTTTCAATACAATTCAGACTTTAAAGAGCAGGAGACAGCTCCTGGCTTGGTCTTTGTTGAAGGTGGTACTTTTACAAAAGGAAGGGTGCAAGACGATGTTATGCACGAATGGAATAATACACCTACGCAACAACACGTTCAGTCTTTCTATATGGATGAGACAGAGATTACCAATGTAATGTATTTAGAATACTTAGATTATTTAAAGAGCGTTTATCCTCCTGAGAACCCTAAGTATGTAAACATATATACTGGTGCATTACCAGATACTCTAGTATGGAGAAATAGATTAGGGTATAACGAAACAATGACAAACAACTATTTAAGACATCCTGCATATGCAGAATATCCTGTAGTTGGTGTAAACTGGATTCAAGCGGTACAATATTTAGAGTGGCGTACAGATCGTGTTAACGAAGTAATGTTAGAAAGAGAAGGGTATCTTTCTGAAGATGCAAAATACAAAGCGCTTTCAGGAGAACTTGGAGGGACTTTTAGTACAGAAGCATATTTAAATAGACCTGAATCTGTCTATAACGGACAAATAGATTCATTACAAGGGAAAAAGAAAAGTGATTCTGTATCTGTTTTTGCAAAAAGAAGTAGTGGTGTAATTTTACCAGAATATAGACTACCAACAGAAACGGAATGGGAATATGCTGCACAAGCATTAATTGGAACAAGAGAATACAATAACTATAGAGGTAGAAAAAAATACCCTTGGGAAGGAGACTATACTAGAAGCGGACAACGTGTTGGTAGAGGTGACCAGTTGGCAAACTTTAAACAAGGAAAAGGAGATTATGGTGGAATCGCTGGATGGTCCGATGATGGAGCTGATATTACTGCCGAAGTAAAATCATACAAACCAAATGATTTTGGACTTTACGATATGGCTGGTAACGTTTCTGAATGGGTTGCTGATGTATACCGACCAATAGTAGATGACGAAATAAGTGATTTTAACTACTATAGAGGAAATGTTTATATGAAATCTGCCATTGGAAAAGATGGAAAAGTAAGTATTCTTAAAGACAAGATTGTTTATGACACTTTACCAAATGGAAAAATAATAGCAGTAAACCTTCCTGGAGAAATAGAAATGGTTGCTGTAGATGAGCAAGAAACTTATTTAAGAACAAACTTCTCTTCTAGTGATAACAGAGGTTATAGAGATGGAGAGCCTGGATCTTCAAGATTTTACGACAAGTTTAGTGATGACGAGGATGATAGTTCTAACAAAAAGAGAATGTACGATTCTCCAAACCATAAAGTAGAAAAAGATTCTTTAGGAAACTTAATTAGAAGCTATGACAAATCTAACCATAGAACAACCCTAATTAATGATGAAGTTAGAGTTTACAAAGGTGGTTCTTGGAGAGATAGAGCATATTGGTTAGACCCAGCACAGCGTAGATACTTACCTCAATATATGGCAACAGACCATATTGGTTTTAGAGGAGCTATGTCTAGAGTAGGTTCTAAATCTAAATCTAAAAACAAAACTGTTCGTCATAAAAAAGCGAGATAACAAAAAATATTTATAAAATGATAAAAAAGCTCTTTCTAGAAAGGGCTTTTTTTATACCTTAGTTTTATGACAATAGAAAAACTACATGAATTCTTTTTACAATTTCCAATAGTTTCTACCGATACAAGGAAAATCATAGAAGGTTGTATTTTCTTTTCTCTCAAAGGAACTAATTTCAATGGTAATAAATATGCGAAAAAAGCTACAGAACAAGGAGCCGTATATGCGATTGTAGATGAAGAAAAATATATCTCTTCAGACAAAACTATTTTAGTAGATAATGTATTGGAAACATTGCAACAACTAGCTACGTTTCACAGAAATTATTGTTCTGCCAAAATTATAGGTATTACAGGAAGTAACGGAAAAACTACGACCAAAGAACTTATTAGAGAAGTCCTTTCTAAAAAGTATAAAACCATTGCTACCGCTGGCAACCTCAACAACCATATAGGTGTTCCCTTAACCCTATTAACAATAAAAAAAGATACTGAAATTGCTATTATTGAAATGGGCGCCAATCACAAAAAAGAAATAGAGTTCTTGTGTGCTTTAGCACAGCCAGATTTTGGTTATGTTACCAATTTTGGAAAGGCACATATAGAAGGTTTTGAAAGTATTGAAGGTGTTATAAAAGGGAAAAGCGAACTTTATGATTATCTCATTGTGAATGACAAATCGGTCTTTATAAATGCCGATGACCCAATTCAAGAAAAAAAATTAGGCGGTTATATTAAAAAATATGGTTTTAGTAAAACGAAGACAGATTACTACCTTATTAATTTTACAGAAGCAAATCCTTTTGTTTCTATAGATGTAGAAGGGATTGAAATAAAAACCCAACTGATAGGAAGTTATAATTTTCTCAATTGTTGTGCTGCCATTGTATTTGGCAAATATTTTAATGTTTCACTACAACTTATTCAAAAAGCTCTACAAGCCTATATTCCACAGAATAACCGATCCCAAATTATTCAAAAAAACGGACACCATATTATTCTAGATGCCTATAATGCAAACCCTACAAGTATGACTGCCGCATTAGAAAACTTTAATACGTTAAAAGAAGAGGATAAAATTATTTTTTTAGGCGATATGTTCGAACTTGGAAATACGGCAGCAGCAGAACATCAAAACATAGCAGATTTAGCAACTAAAATGAATTTTCATCAAATTTTCTTAATAGGTGAAAATTTTAATATAGTAAACTCATCCGCTATGAAATTCGATTCCTATACTTCTCTAGAAATATATTTAAAAGAGCATTCTCTAAACAAAAGTAATATCCTGATAAAAGGGTCTAGAGGAATGGCATTGGAACGTATCGTAACGTTATTGTAAATTCAATACATTATTCATTCAAAATATTTTTCACATTATCCACTCTATTTCTATCTATTAACTTATGCAATGGATCTATTCCTGCTTTTGAAGGTTCTTTGTTTACCATAATCTCCAGTGTAGTTTGCTCCAATATAATTTTATGTTTTTTAAAATAGATTAACTCTTCCTGTCCATCGGCCCCTTTAACGTAAACACCAACATCTATCCAATCATTTATTGCAATTGGTGACTCCTTCCCTAAACTATCTACTCGATATTTAATTGTTTCCAAGCTTAAATCGATCTTATACTCTTTGTCTGAAATTTTCTCAAATTCGACTTTGGTTGTTTTATTATCATAAAGTGTTATCGTTTCAAATAAATCTTCTATTACATATTGAAGGCTGTCCGGCGTAACCTCTTTGAAGTAACCAAGCAAATCGTTCGTAGTGGCATATCTATCCGTTTGAAGCTCGCCATCAAAACCGTTCCAATCTTTAAGAAAACGTCTTAAGGCAAGGTTTACACTATCTTCCGAGATATAATCTTGTAATGCATAAAGGTTTACCATACCTTTTCCATAGTATATATATTCTTGGCCAGATTCTACCTTTGACAATGGCATTTCCCGAACTTCCTCTGTTAACCTTCCTTTTATGTAACGTTGCATTTCTTTTTGTAAAAACTGCTGTACTTTTTCTTTAGAAAATGTTCGTTTCATCACCATAAGAGCTGAGTATTGTGCCAATGATTCTAAAATCATAGTCCTGCCCTGTACATTGGCCGCTATCAATTGTAGTCCCCACCATTGATGTGCCAATTCATGTGCTGTTACAAAAAAGGGCATGTCCAGATCTTCCTTTTCTTCTACATTTAAAATAAAACCAATCGCCTCAGAAAAAGGTACAGTACCCGGAAAGGATTGTGCAAATTTCGCATAACGTGGATATTCCATAATTCGCATCTCCTGATAAGGGTATGGACCGAGATTTTCACTGTAATAATCAAAAGATCTTTTCATCGATTTCATCATTCGATCTACATTATATCCATGTCCTTTATGATAATAAATTTCTAAGTCAACCGACCTTCCCAAACTATCCTGCATCGGTATCCATTTGTCTTTTTTTTCTTCATAACGAGCAGAAACAATCGAATAAAAGTTAATCATTGGTTCGTACATTTTATAATGAAAATATTTTCGATTGTTCTCAATCCATTCTTTTTGTAAAGTACCTGGAGCTAGTGCAATTTGATCTATATCCGTTCCTAAAACAATTTCAAAATTAATTTCATACCCATCATCCCCACGTTTTCCATTTTTTACTTCCCTAAGACCATCAATAACGGGAGTACGTTTTCTTGGAGGTAAATTATATTCTTCTCTAGCTTCCTTTTCTTTTAATTCATACTTACTATTGTAACCTATTGTAGGAAAAAGATCATTCTTAAGGAAAGTTCCATTTTCCACAATTCTATCGCTCTGCCCTTGCTCTATCAATCCTTTTGTTGTTGCAGTTTGTTTGAATTCCATTCGTATAGAATCACCTGGTTGCAATGCTCTATTTAGTTTATAGATATAGTAATCAAATTCTTCGTAGGCATTGTTCAATGTCGCATCTCTATCAAATTTTATATAGTCCAAGCGAATATCATCATTGGATCGCTTTTGAATATGCACCTCATCCAATGCCATTTTATTTGTATTGACCAAAATAAAACGACCTTCCACGGTATAATCCCTTTTCTTTGGGTAAATCTCAACGGTAAGATTTATAGCAACCATTTTTGGTTGCTGTACGTATTCAAAATTTTTCAACGTTTTCTCGTAGGCCACCCGATATTCTTCTTTTTCCTTTGAAGATAAATATGTGTTAAGAATATTCGTATTATAATAGATATACCCCCCTGAAAAAACAAAAACCAATAATGCTACAACACCAAGTTTTCGTAAAGAAGGTGTAAAACGCAATTTTCCCATTTGGAAACGCTTTTTTAAAGATGTTTCCGTTCCCCTTACTGATAATAGTACAGTAACTATAAAAAACAGCATTGCAATTGACATCCAATACGTTTTTACCAAAAAATATGGTGCTAAAAAATGTCCGTAACCATTCATATCAGAATAAGTTCCCAACTCATTGCCCCCAAAGCCGATAAGACTGTGATTAAATCCGAACAATTGCAAAGCAATAGTCAAAACAAAAAAGAGGATGACCAATAAATGCCCTAGGAACTTATGGTTTGTAATTACTTGCATAAAAAAGGATACGAAAGTAAAAAGAACGAGATATGGAAAAACACCTATAAAAAAGCCAGTAAAATAGATTCCTATTTCATAATTATAATATCCATTGGCTGTTTGAAATAGTATTCCTGCAACTATCAATCCTAAAATAAGTACGACATAGATCAGTAAAAGTCCTAAAAATTTAGCTGTCAGATGCATTAAATCCGATACTGGTAATGCATCGTATATAAGGTTCAGCTTAACGTCCCTTTCTTTCCAAACCAATTCCCCAGAATAAAAAATCAGGATAATCAGAAAAAAGATAAGTGCCATTTCCTTCAGTTCTTCTATAATTAAATAGGTGGTAGGAAAACTATTGACCCCATGAAAAGTTCCTAAACTAATAGAGTTAATCCCTATAATAGCCATACCGCAAATGACAATTGCCAAAAAAGGAACCTCTTTTAAAATTGATTTAAAATAAAACAAGGTATGGGTAAGTAACTGATTTAGTTTTGATTTTAAGCCTGTACCTTGAGTAAACACAGGAATTTTAATAGTTGAAATATCTGTCTCTATTCTATTTTCCTTCTTGGAAGAAATAAGAGTTTTCTTTTTAAAAATGGAGTTTCTAACAACATTATAGCTAAAACCAAAATACCCTAGCACCAAAATAACACTGCCCATTGCTATCCAGAAGATTCTGTTATACAAGAAAAGGCCTTCTAGGGGTAGCGATTTATTATTGAGTTCGGTTGGACTCCAGAATTCTACAATAATATCGAATGTTTGAAAAGAGAAAGGGTCTAGAAGTCCTGCTATAATTTTATTTTCTCCTCCTTGCCCTATAACCATAGATATCAGATACACCGTTAACAATAGTACACCCTGAGTGTATACCACAATTAATTTTCGACTTAAAGCACCACTAACAAAAAAAAGAGTTCCGCCAAAAAATAAGTTTGGCAACACTACATATATAAATGTCCGCACATAATTCCATAAGTTAAAGGGGATTAACTTTTCCGGATCCTTCCATGGCATAAATTCACTTAAAACAAACCCCAACAATACTCCCGAGAAAATAAATAAAAGCACTACAAAAGATCCTAAAAACCTTCCCAACAAATAATCTCGTTTTTTTATTGGATTTACGAAGAGTAGCGATTCCATTTTATAATTAAAATCTCGTAAAATAGATACGCCCATAATCATAGAGACCAGCATCATAAAGAATGCGGAAAGTATCGTCATTGTTTTGGCTATAATATAAGGTGCATTTTCTTTCATCGTGTATGGAGACCCTTGCAAAAAAAAGTCTACTGCCACTAAAGAAGACAAAAAGACTATTGCAAAATAGATATAGGTATCCAGGCGCTTTGCTCTATATTTAATTTCAAATCTGAATATTTCGTACCACATGGTAAAATCGTTAATTGGATTATTTGTAAAAATTTCTATTTGGTTATTTAAGGGTAGTTATTAAGTGAACTAGGAGTGCAAAGGCATTCCTCCAAAAATATAGGAGAAATACACATCTTCTAAATCGGCTTGTTGTGGAATAAAACCATTGCCAGGGTCAGTATCACTTAGGATGTGAATATTTGGTTTTCCTTGCAGTAACTTTTCAGCTATCACGGTATATTGTTGTTTGTAATCCTGAAGTTCCTTTTTTGCTATGGTCTTTTTATACAATCTCCCTTCCAAAGTTTCAATCGTCTTTACCGGGTTCCCTCTTAAAAGCACTTCGCCTTTATTAATAATGGCCATATTGGTACACAATTCCTTTACATCTTCTACAATATGGGTAGAGAGAATTACAATCGTATTTTCTCCCAATTCGCTTAATAAATTATAGAACCTATTCCGTTCTGCAGGATCCAATCCTGCGGTAGGTTCATCTACAATAATAAGTTTTGGATTAGAAAGAAGTGCTTGCGCAATACCAAACCGTTGTTTCATACCTCCGGAATACCCACCCAAGTTTTTCTTTCTATCTTGATACAAATTGGTTTTGTGCAACAGGGCCTTAACCACTTCTTTTCGCTCCCGACGATTTGTAATTCCTTTTAAGACTGCTAAATGATTCAAGAGTACCTCAGCGGTTACTTTAGGATATACCCCAAATTCTTGCGGCAAGTAGCCCAGTATCTTTCGTACTTCATTTTTCTGTTTTATTACATCCAGATCACCTAGGGTAATTGTTCCTTGATCTGCCTCCTGTAATGTTGCTATAGTGCGCATCAGAGTGGATTTTCCAGCACCGTTGGGTCCTAACAGTCCAAACATGCCTGTTGAAATCTCTAAGGACACTTTGTTTAGGGCTTGCACCCCATTCGAATACGTTTTTGATAAATTATTTATAATAAGCTTCATATTGTTCTGTTGATTTGATTAATCCTAAGGTTCCACAATTGTTTTCGATACTAATTTCTTTACGAATTCTCCAATAAATCGACTCGAATTGACAGTTGCCCATTTTAAAATTCTTAGGACATAATACTTGGTGATTACAGTACCTATTCAAACTTAAAACGACGCATACAAACCATTTCTTTTACGTCATTTTGAGTTTAAATTGGTATAAGACCGTTCGTTTTTTGATTGATTGATTGATTGATTGATTGATTGATTGATTGATTGATTGATTGATTGATTGGTTTGACTTTCGCTCCTAAATTTCTTCCTTATCGCCATTGGCAAAAACACGGTAGTATTTGCTTCCTTCTATATGCAATGCTTCTGATTTTCTTTGAGGCCAATGCCAACGATGACCCTGCGGGTGCTGAACATCGATACCAATAACTTTTCCTTGATATTGTCTGTTCACTTTGTTTTGAATAGTATGCCCTACAATGACCGTATTGGCATTGAATATCGCTAACCCACTTTCTACTTCTTCTTGAGATAAATTATCTTTAAAATATCCTCTATACCAGCAAGGACCGGTTTTTGATGAAACGAGGAACTCTTGTACAATTTCATCTCGACTCTTCTCTGAAGAATTACTTTTATTCGAAGTCGGAAAATGGTAATAATCAGCTCGGATTATTTCATTGATTTCTGATAAGTTCAGTTTGAAATTTGCCAAATCCGGGTGTATCCCTCCATGAACAAAAAGATTTCCGTTTATCAATTCTATTGCATTTTTATTGGACATCCAGTTCCCTATTACCGAATTGACCCCATAGAGATCTAATTGCTCTTTTCCCAAGGTATTTGCAAACTGTTCATATTTTTCCCCAGCGGCCCTATAATTTCCATGCATGTTCTTTATTTCATGGTTTCCAATTATAAAATGTACAAAACCTCCTTCTTTTTCCGCCTCTTGCTCTAACTTATAAATAAACCAAAGTACTTGGGTTACAAACGCCCCTCTATCCACAAAATCCCCTACCAATACTAAATGTCCATTCCCGAATGTCCAGTTTAAATCTTCATCGATAACTTTGCTGTGTATAAGGAAATCCCTGAATGCTTTATAGCTCCCTTCAACATCTGAAATAGCTAAAATATCACCATTATCCCGGTAGGTACTCTTTGGTGTTTTATTATTGCTTTTAATTGAAAAATCGAAACTGGAAGAATCTAAGGGGTAATGGGATCTAACAGAAATTAAAGAATCTACATGGTATTTTTTTTCTCTTTCATACAATCCCTCCTTCTCATTTCCCATAATATATCTGACATTTAAAACGCTATCATTTTCGTAAAAAATATAAGGGCCTTCATTATCCCAGTTAGCTGCCAAAGGATTGTCCCCTGAATGGTATTCAGCCCCTAAATAATACCCAATTATAAAAAGTAAAGAAAGCCCTAACAATGACACCAGTAGTATTCGTTTAAGGTATTTTAATAATCTATTTTTCATATTTTAAGTCTGAATCAATTAATTTGTGCCACAAACATAAAGGTCGACCAGCCCTTAAACACACAAATGTGACCAACAGAGTTTCTATAGGGATAGAAACACTTCAATCGTATATCAAGTGACTTTATCCCGTCTTTTCATGGGTTGAACCACAACAATGGTTCGTTTACCAACTTCTTTGGTTTGAAACTTTTATTCAATTAATTTTGGAGGATGTTATTATTATTCAAAAAATACAAACGAGGGCTAATTGCCCTAAGCCTAGCCTTCTTTTTTGTAATTAGCGGGACTATAAGCGCGGCTTCAGAAATTGAACTTACGGGAACCCTATCCGTTTTAACTGGGGGTAGCATTATTTGTTACCTAGTCATTTTCTGGCTACTGCACAGAAAAAAACGCACTAATATACCAAGCTCATGGGTTACTAAGGAAATAGGACTTGTCACCTGCGTATCCGGGATAATTTTCTTTATTGGGATATTTGAATCGCTTCCAATATCGACACAATTTAGTGCCGTTTTCACCTTATTCTTTATCTATGCATTTATAATCGGTGGAGTACTCCTAAAGAATTACACCCTTAAAAAAAAGGGCGCGAATCCATTATCAACATCTTTCTTAAAAAAGCTTCTATTTTGGTCCTTTGCTTTAGGCGTAGGCAGGGTAATCCTATTATTGGAAGAAGGCAGCAATAATGATGCGCTGATTATTACGGCATTCTTTTATTTTCCATTGTTGCTCTTTTTAACTATACGTTGGATTTTCATGCAAATAAAAACAATCATCACGTTAAAAAATGAAAAAGCAAAAACAGAATTATTGCATTTAAAAAGTCAGGTGAATCCTCATTTCTTTTTTAATATGCTCAACAATTTATATGGTTTGGTAGAAAAAGATTCCAAAAAAGCACAAGAATTGATCCTCAAACTCTCGGACATGATGCGCTATGGTATCTACGAAGGATTGAAAGAGGAAGTAACACTTGAAGAAGAAATAGCCTATTTGAAAAATTATATTGCTCTTCATAAAATGCGTTACCATAAAAAAATCGAGATAGATTTCAATATTGAAACCCAAGAGAACTATAAAGTAATGCCCTTATTATTCATTATCCTTTTGGAAAACGCCTTTAAACATGGGGTTGAAAATCTAAGAACGAATGCGTATATCCATGCAAAGATGTATACCAACAAAAACAATATTCACTTTGAAGTAGCCAATAATTTTGACCCGACACAACTTAATGATGACCCTGGTATAGGTTTAAAAAATCTTAAAAGACGGCTGGAGCTTGTCTACCCAAACAAACATTCCTTATCTTTTACAAGCACAAACGAGGTATATAAGGTACTATTGACAATACAACGATTATGATCCGATATTTAATTATTGATGATGAGTATATTGCCCATGATATTATTAAAGGGTATTGTGATCTGCTGCCCAATATGCAATTGATGAGGAACTGTTATGATGCGTTGGAAGCTTTTGAATATTTGAATGAAAATGAGGTAGATCTCATTTTTCTAGACTTAAATATGCCTAAATTAAAAGGATTCGACTTTTTAAAGACACTTGCAGCACCTCCAAAAGTTATTGTAACTACGGCCTATAAGGAATTTGCTTTTGAAGGTTACGAACTAAACATAGTGGATTACCTATTAAAACCTTTTGGGTTCGATCGTTTTTTAAAGGCTATAAACAAGACCGTAAGTACCGTAACAAAGACGTCGGGTCCAGTTCCGTTAGCAAATGAAAAGAGCCACCAAACTATTTTTCTTCGCTCCAACAAAAAATATACTCAAGTAGTATTGGATTCAATCCAATATATTGAAGCAGCAGGCAATTATTGTAAGGTGGTCACTTCCAAAGAGACCATCACGGTAAGGGAAAAAATATCCGATGTATTGGAAGGCCTGCCAAAGGACGACTTTTTACAAGTACATAAATCATTTGCCGTAGCCATAAAACACATTAAAAGTATTGAAGGGAATAGAATAGAAATCGGAAGGCACCATATCCCAGTGGGAAAGGTTTATAAGCTGCAGCTTACCGAATTATTGCGATAATCCTATAATACCTTTAAATTAATATTAAAACCTATTTCTTCGTTGTGCATTTCTGTTTTTAAAGCCAGTATTTCCATCAAATTTATAGGAGAAACTAAGTGCAAAACGTGCTGCATTACGACTTCTTACACTACTTACAAAAAAGTTAGCTCCTGTTGTTTCGCTCTTGGACTTTCTGGTATCAAAAATATTACTTACCCTAAAAGTTAAATCTCCTTTATTATTAAACAACTTTTTACTAAGACCCGCATTTAAATACCATAGTGCCTTTTCCGAAGTCTGCGCCGTATTAGATACCCCTTGGTAATTCAGTCTACTTTGAAAAGCAAGACCTTTGCCCATTTTTATTCGGGTTCCTAAAGAAGAAAACCAAGTACTATCATCGTAGTCTAAACTTCTTCCATCTACCATACCTTCTTGGGTAAATTTATAGGCATTAAAATTGCCATTAAAACTCAACCATTTCAATGGGGAATAGGATGCTGAAAATTCAAAACCCAATCTGGTTTCCATATCCAAATTAATTATAGAGTTCACAAAAACCCCTTCATTATTTTGAACCGTATTCCATTGTGTCGTATTGGTGGTATGTGAATAATATACTGATGGATTAAAGGTAAAACCTTTACTGTTACGCAATAAAGAAAGTTCTACGATGTCCGTGTAAGCAGGTTTTAATGTAGGGTCTCCATAAAAACGGGTATTAAAATCCTCAATTTCCGAAAACGGATTTAATTGCCATAAGGAAGGTCTGTTGATACGGTGGCTATAATTTAATCCCATATTGGTGTTTTCGCTAAAAACGTATCCTAAGTTTAGCGTTGGAAATAAATCTACATAGTCATTTTTCTTATTTAAGTTTCCTTCGGTTCCTATTATTTTAGTCATGGTAGCTTCCATTCGCAGTCCTAATAAATAACTAAACTTTCCTTTTTTGTTCCCGTATTGAGCATAGGTCGCAATAATTTGTTCATCGTATTTAATGTTATTATCCAAACCGTCCATTGTCTCATAAGTTGCGTTGACCAATTCTTGAGCTACAAATCCATCTTTTACATGCCTATTTTCAAATTTCACTCCAAGTTCTAATTTTGAATGCACTCCTAATGGAGTCACATAATCTGACTGAAGGGCAATATCATTGTTCTTATTGGTAGAAATAGTTTGTAAATTATAAAGTGATTCCTGAATTGGTTGAATTTTTCTTGTGAGCACCCCCCATCTCATAGTACTATTCCAAAAATCGTATTGAAAATCAAATGTCAATTTTCTATCTTCCTTTTCAAAGGTTTTGGTATAGTTCATTTCCAATTGATTGTACGAGCGGTGTTCTTTAGAATTTCCGTCGGTAACCAGTGTACTATCTACAGCTATACCTGTTGAAGTGTACTCATATATAAAATCCGTCACATCTGTATCTTCAGTTTCATTTCTATAAAAAGCAGTTGTAATTGTATTTTTATCATTTAAATAATAATCCGCTCCAAAATAATACCATTTTCCATCATCATGCCTATGTTGATCTTGCACTTGATCTAAATAAATCGTCTGTCCGTTTCTTGTTGAAGTCTGCTTTCTGGAATAATCGCCCTCATAATCAGTATACCGAATTCCCACTGTTCCAAATAGGTTTACTTTATCGGTCTTATAGCTCAAACTTCCTGTACCTCTATAATCCGCAGGAGTTCCAACGGTGCCCCCTATCCTACCTGTTAGTCCATTTTTTACGTTCTTTTTTAGAATGATATTGATTATTCCAGCAGATCCAGAAGCTTCGTAACGCGCAGAAGGAGTTGTTATTACCTCTACTCTATCTACATTTTCGGAAGGAAGCTGTTCTAATGCTTGAGCAGATGTTAACCCCGATCGCCTTCCATTAATCAATATAGTAACATTAGCACTTCCTCTTAACCTCACAGTACCCGATGGATCAACTGTTACCGAAGGTACGTTTTCCAAGACCTCGGATACCGAAGTACTTTGTGACAATACATCTTTACCGACCCTAAATACTTTTTTATCCAGTCGTAAAGAAACTTGGGATATTTCACCTGTCACCACAACCTCGGATAAATTAGTGGTGCCCTCTTTTAAAACAATAGTCTCTAAACTAGATTTCTGTCTTTTCGTTTTTATTTCGACAGTTTGTGTATGTATTCCAAATCCAGTGTAACTTACTTCAACAGTAAAGGCTCCTACAGGTATTTCTGTAATATTAAAAAGCCCATCTTCATCGGTAATTACCCCTTGTACTAATTCCTGTTGGCTATTTTTTAAGACAACAGATGCAAAAGGTAATGCTTGTCCCGATGACTGTTCCACTACCTTACCAGAGATAGTTGCATTCCCATTTTTTGATTGCTGTGCCCAAGAAAAGGTTACAGTTACCATAGCCAAAATACTAAGCAATAGTTTTTTCATGATTTGTTGATTTTTTAATTGACAAGGTAAATGTCGATGCAAGCCATCGGCTTTACAAGAGATAACTTGCCAACTGCTCTATGATTAAATGAACCGCTATAAAAAATGCTCTTTTTAAGTTAATTTTACAAAATACAATCGTGCCCTATGGTTTCTAAAATTGCATATCGACTTCTAATACCTGTACTTGTTCTTTTTAACATTTCTTGTCAGAAAAATTATTATTTAGATGATCATATAAGTACGGTTTATAAAAAGGGAAATCAAAAAGAATGGGCTAACATAGATTTCAACGATCAAAACTGGGATAAAAAAATAAAGCTCCAAGCTGGCGAAGTTTTTTGGTCCAGAACGGTTCTAGATATTACCAAAGATGCCAAAAAACTACAGACTTTTGGGTTAGATTTTGTGAATTCATTCGGAGAATATGAAGTTTACTGGGATGGGGTCTTAATTGGAAAAAATGGGAATCCAGGGGAAGAATTAGCAAAGGGACCAAGTGGAAAAATGTGGCGTGTTTATAAAATTCCAGCAAATTTATCCAAAAAAGGAAAACACCTCATCGCGGTAAAAAAAAGTCTTTATCATTTCCCTAACCATACCCAATTTCGTTTTTATGTATATGATTATGACTTCCTTTTAGAAAACCCCATAAAATATGCGGCTTTTATGCACATTTTTGCTGGAGCTTTCTTAATCGCAGCTATATATTTCTTTTTCCTTTTTTTAGGTAATAAAAAAGAAAAACCAATTTTGGTTTTTAGTATTAGTTGCTTCCTCTTTTTCGCCTTGATAATGGTGGAGTTTGTTCGAACTTATCTCCCTATTCATTATAGCCAGCATAATATACGAATGGAAATTATTGCGTACTTAACATTTTTCATAGGGCTATTGGTTCCTTTTTACTTTTCATTACAGTTTAGATACCCCAAGCAAAAACTTATTTTACTTACCTATTTTGGTTTCCTTATTTACATCTTTTATCAAGATCATCAATCCTATGATTGGACTTCTGTATGTATGGCCATTACCACTTGGTTCTTTTCACTTTTTATAGTTATTTGGGGAGTTTACAAAAAATATAAAGGAGCGTTAACAGTACTATTTTCAATACTGATCTGTGGTATTATATTTAAGTTCGCTTATTTCGACACTAGTCTTTTTGCAGGTTTCAGTGTAATTCTTTTGGGTATGTTCTACATACTGGCCGTAAAAACTAAAGAACAGCGACTCGCCTATGAAAATTCCTTAGTACAATCAACACGCTTGCGATTAGAATTGCTTAAAAAGAACATTCAACCACATTTTATAATGAACAGCCTAACTTCTTTGATAGACTGGATTGAAGAATCGCCAAAGAAAGGAGTTTTCTTTATTGAAGCCCTGTCCAAAGAATTTGATCTGCTCAATCAAATAGAAAACAAAAAAAGGATTCCTATTGCTCAGGAAATCGAACTTTGCAGAACACATTTGGAGATTATGAAATTCAGAAAAGAGGTCGATTATATTTGGGAGCAAGAGGGTATAAATGCATCTGAACAGGTTCCACCAGCTATCTTACACACGCTATTGGAAAATGGAATAACCCATTGTGCACCCCTTCCTGATAATAGTATGGTGTTTAAATTAATTTTTAAGTCCGAAGCTACCTATAAAAGTTATACCTTTTTAACTTATGCCAGAGTTAGGAATACCTACAAAGAAATTAAAGATGGTACAGGTTCAAAATACATAAAAGCGCGACTTGAAGAAAGTTATGAATCTAAATGGAGTTTCTTTTCAGAAAACACTTCTGAAGGATGGAAGAATATTATTAAAATATACTGTTAACAGTTATGCATATCTTAATTATTGAGGACGAGACTAGAATTGCCAAAAGAATTGAGCGAATGACGCGAGATTTCTTTTTAGATAATTTAAGTTCATTGCATCGCGTGGATGAATTGAATGACGCTTTAGAATTTGTTAAACACAATTCATTGGATATCGTGCTTTTAGACCTTAACCTCAATGGTGAAAATGGATTTGACATTCTTGGTTCTGCGGTATCCGAAGCCTTTCATACCATTATTATTTCTGCACATAAGGACCGTGCTTTGGCCGCTTTTGAATATGGTGTACTCGATTTTATACCAAAACCTTTCAATCAAAATAGGCTTGAACAAGCCTTTAAAAGAGTGCTTTTAAATGAAAAAACCACTGATGGAAATATTAAGCTCTTGGCTGTAAAAAAGAAAAATGGAATCCAACTATTATCTGTAGATGATGTATTGTATATTAAAGGTGCAGGCATATATACAGAACTATATCTTTCTAATGGGCAAAAGGAATTACATGATAAATCGTTGGAAAAGCTAGAACAACTACTACCACATACTTTTGAGCGAATTCATAAATCCTATTTGGTAAAAATGGCAGAGGTTAAGGAAATATCGATACAATCTGGAAGCAAATACATGGCAGAACTTAAAAATGGGGAAGTACTGCCTATTGGACGTACAAAGTACAAATATATTAAGGCGAAATGGTTGTGAAATTTACATTTTGTTTTAAACATAAATCTCTTAGCCTTCAATCTTTAGTTTCTCCACGTTCATTTTAAATTCCAGAGGAGTTTTCCCTGTGCTCTTTTTAAAAACTCTATTAAAAGTACTTTTAGAGTTAAAGCCACATTCGAATGCAATACCCAATAAAGTTAAATTTGAACCCTTATCTTCACTAAGTTTTTTAACTACTTCTCTAATCCTATATTCATTTACAAAGTCTTTAAAATTTTTATTTAAGCCTTCATTTATTACATGAGAAATCATATTGGTATTAATGTCTAATGCTTTTGAAAGAATATTTAGGTTTAGTAAAGGGTTTAAATAAAATGATTTTTCTACCATTTGTGCTTCAAGCCAAGCACATATTTTTATAATCTCTTCAGAAGGCACTTCTCTTTTTCTAACATTCTTCTCAATCAAAATATACCGTTCTTTCCACAAGGCTTGTACCCCAATGCAAATAACAAGAATCGCGTTAACTATATAAAACAAATAAAAATCTAGAATATGAATATAATAGTTTCCGAAAAAATAACTAGCAATAAAATATAAAAGCCAAATACTAGCTATAATTGAAAGTGCCCCGACTAGTCCTTTCAACCATCTTAAATTGGTGAAAGTTTCATCATTTTCATCGGAAGAATCTATATCTTTATAATATTTACTTACTCTTTTAAACACATAAAAACAATATATAATAAGAGAACTATTAAACAGTATTTGAAGTATAGCAATAGGGCTACTTATCCTATAATTATAGAAATTCACCTCCCCATTTTTATTAGAATAAATCAAAAAAAACAAGAACTCCAAAAGCCCTGGCAAAAAATGTAAAAGTTTTACTTTAGAAAAACGCACCTCTTTAACCGTTATATGCAACATATAAAAATAAAGACACGATCCGATTGTAAGTGAAAATGAAAGTGAAAATAACCAATGTAAATAATCTATCAATCCTAAATCTATAAGTAACACCTTAAAATGAATAAAAGAAAAGATTAGCAGTACTACTCCTAGAAACACATTTTCTGGCTTAAAATTTTGTTTTTTCAACAATAACAACCCACCAAAAACAATTTCAAGGACTATTAAACACAGAAGAAAAACATTAAAAATGTTTATTGGTAATGCTACCACAGTTTATCTATTTTAAAAAGATACTTCTAATTTTTACTCAAAGAACTCAATTCCCTTTTAGCTTCTACATTTGATGGATCAAGAAGTATTGCTTTTTCCAAATGAATTTTCGCATCTTTACTATTATGTATTTCAAGATACGCTTTCCCGAGTAAATAATGCGTATAAGAAGATTCTGGATTAATCTTTATTCTTTTGTGTGCCAAATCGATACATTTTTTATACTCCCTTATTTGAAGTAACAAATGGATAGCATTATTCCAATCTTTAAGAGAAAATAGTTCTTCATTTATTTCTTGTTTTAAACCATCATATTCTTTTAAATAATAAAACGCTGGGAGTATTTCTTTCCATTTAGAATTTTCTGCCAGTGCTTTTTTAATAACAGTCACGGCTTTCTCTTTATTTCCCATTAGCAAATACGCAACTACAATTTTACTATACATTCCATCCCATCCTTTCAATAAAGACTCCGCTTCTTCCAATAACCTAGTCGCTCTGCTCCTATTATTTTCTCTAATTGCATATAACGTTTGATTAATTCTAATACGCCCTTCATGATAATTAAGTAATTTTTGTAAATCTTGAAATGGTGTTTTGGAATAGTCTACCCTTAAATCTATTTGATTGTACCATTCGTTATTAGTCCCTTTTACAACTAATGCGGTCGACAATTTACCTGTAATTTGACCTCCTGCTCTTTGTCCTGCAAGAAGACTAGCTAAAAGTCGTTGCGCCAACGTTCCGCCTAAGTTTTCAAAGGTGTCTGCCATAATAGTTAACACACTATCTCCAAGTTGGTTTCCTAGCACTACGTAATTTTTACCATAAAGAAATCCGTTAGTACCCTTCCAATATTTTAAAGCATCTCCTGAAAAAGCATATGTATTTCCAAAAGCATCTATTCCTGCTACTTGTCTATAATGAGAATCTGAATCTTTAGCTTTACTAAAATTAATTGCATTTTTTATCGTATTTCCATTTTCTAACTGTTTAAACCCATTAACGGCATATAGAGGTTCGGTTTCTGCAATTACTGAAAAAGCACCTATTCCTGGTTTTATATAAATAGTGGAATTCCCTACATAAATATTATTTGTAGCAACTGCTATACCCCATTCTTTTTCTTCATCATCATATGCCAAAATAGAAAATGTAGCATTAATATTTTTTTCTAATAATAAACTTGGTAGGTTTTGAGCATTAATATTACTACAAAATAAAAGTAAAATTATAAAAATGTATTGCTGATGAATCTTCATGGTTTGTCTTATTAAGTTTTCACAAAAAAACAAAACAGAATTGAAGTTGTCGTGTCAAAATACATTATGGCACTCATTTTGTAAAATATTTATAACAAAAAAACCTCCCAGTAAACTGGGAGGTAAAATAACACTTACTCCATTATAAAAAATGGATTTGAATAAAAATTGGCTGGTTACTTTGCGTTTATAATAAATTCTGATCTTCTGTTTTGCTCATGCTTATTATCACTACACTTAACACCATTCGTACATCCATTCTCAATTTCTTTTTCGCCATATCCATTACCACTAATTCTAGAAGAATCTATTCCTTGCGCTATAATATACGCTGCTGTAGATTTTGCTCTTCTATCTGACAATCTAAGGTTATACCTGGCTTTACCTCTACTATCGGTATGAGACCTAACTTCTACAGATATATTTGGATATTTGTTCAAATAAGCTACTACCTTTTGTAATTCTAAGGCTGCATCTTTTCTAATATTAGATTTATCATAATCAAAATAGATAGGATTCATTTGTAACAATTCTACCAAATCTTGCTTATCTAACAATAAATCTTGCTTAAACGATTTTGCTTCTTTCCTTGTTAGAGACACCATTTTTTTGTCGGTATCATAGTACTCTTTCATTGCAATTAAATCGTACTTTAATTCATTACAATCTATATCAAAACTATAGGCTCCAAAGGCATCTGTTTGTACTCGTATTACTTCTCCTGTTTTACTATTTGTTAAGCCGACACTAACATTAGCTAAAATTTCTTGTGTGCCTTTATCCTTCGCTACACCCGAAATTTGCCCTGTACAATTAAATGGAATAGGTTCGTTTTCTACAAAGAAATAAATATCATCATCTCCTTTACCACCTTTACGATTAGATGCAAAATAACCTTCGTTAATTTCACTATCTATAACATAGGTAAAGTCGTCCTGAACACTATTTACAGGTTTTCCAAGGTTTAAAATTTTTCCTTCAGCTAAATCCTTTGTTTCAATTGCAAAAACATCTAGACCACCTAATCCTGGATGTCCATCCGAAGAAAAGAATAAAGTACCATTTTTACTAATAAAAGGAAAACTCTCTCTTCCTTCAGTATTAATATTTTTTCCTGCATTTATTGGTTTTCCATAAGAATCATTCTCTTTAATAGATACATAGTAAATATCTGAAGCTCCTACAGAATTTGGCATATCTGAAACAAAAAACAATTGCTTTTCATCTGGACTTAATGCAGGATGTGCAACAGAATATAAATCGCTGCTAAAAGAAACTTCTTTCACTTCTTTCCAATCCCCTTTGACCAATTTAGCTTTGTAAATTTTTAGTCGCATAATATCTTTACCATCTCTTTTAACCTTTCCATTTACGAAATTGTTTCTGGTAAAGTACATCGTCTTTCCATCTTTGGTAACTACAGATGTAGATTCATGGTATTTAGAATTTACTACTTTTGATAGTTTACTCACATCACCATTGTCACTAGAGTAAATATCTAAAAACCCTTTATCGTTCCAGTCATGCACACGTTTCCGTATTAATCCTGTATCTCTGGCCGAAGCAAAATAGAACCCGTCTTTAGTTATAGATGGTGCAAAATCTGAACCAGCAGAATTTACGCCGTTCATATTTTCTATTTTATACCTTCCAGAATTACTCTCTATTTCTTCTAAATAATCTTTCTGGTTTTTAATTTTAACTGCTCTTACGTCCTCTGAAGTTGCTTTTGCAACATACTTCGCCATCCAAATAGCAGATTTTTCATAATCGCCTGTAGACTTAATACTTTGCGCATATTTATAGATATACTCTGGCGAAAAATTTGCATCTGTATTCTCTATTAACTCTAAATACCATTTTGCAGCTTCTTTATAATTGGCATTAAAATAATTGGCATCTCCTAAATTTTGATATATTTCTGAGTTAGACAATCCTCTTTTATGTAAACTTTTATAAGTTTCGATAGCTGATTTAAAGGCATAAGATTCGTATCTCTTATCTGCTTTTTTTAATTTTTGTCCATAAGACAAACAAGAAAACAATAGTAATCCTGCTGATAAATATTTTATACTTTTTTTCATCGTACTTACTATTATTAAAAGAATCTTGGTGTTATTAATCTTCTCATTCTACTGTATAATTCATATCGAAACATAATTTCGAATGAACCACTATTAAAAGAAGCATTTCCTAATTTTGTAATTTCTTTGTCGTATGCCATACCAATCATAAGGCTATCGGAAATTTGAAAACCTACCATTGCACTCACAGCTGCATCCCAACGGTACGCAGCGCCTAAGATTAATTTTTCATTAAACATAAAGTTTGCTGAGACATCTATCTGTAATGGTGCACCTTCTACTGCTTTTATTAAAGCTGCTGGTTTAAATTTCATATCGTTAGCCATATCAAAAACATATCCTGTAATTAAATACAAGTTTATACGCTCTGTAGAGATATAAGTATTGGTGTCTGAAGTATCAAAATGATCCGTTTCTAATAAATTTGGCGCAGAAAATCCTGCGTAAAATTTATCTGTATGATAATAAATACCAGCTCCTATATTTGGAGAAAATTTATTATCAACCTGCGTTGCGTTATCTACCTCTAGTTCATAACCAGCTAATTTAGAAAGATCTATATTTAATAAATGTCCACCTGCTTTTATACCAAAAGATAGTTTCCCTTCATACGATGTTTTAATGGTATAGGATGCAGAAATATCAAAACTAGTTTCTGCCATAGTACCATTTCCTATTTCGTCATTAACAATAGACAAACCTAATCCCATATTTCTAGACATAGGACTATGAATATTTAAAGTTTGTGTAGTAGGCGCTCCTTTTAACCCAACCCACTGGGAACGGTGCAATAAAGCTGCGCTAAAAACACCTCTGGAACCGGCATAAGCGGGATTCACAGATATTGTGTTATACATATACTGTGTATACTGAGCATCTTGCTGTGCATTTACAACCCCAAAGGAGGTTGCAAATAACACTATTAGTATGGATAAATACTTTTTCATTGGTTTAATTTTTGTATTGTAATACATGTTTTTTAGCTCTTATTAATTAATGATATAAAGATATCCCGTTGTCTTATTTACTGCAGCACCATCTTTATAGGTAATTATGAAATAATATATGCCCGAAGGTAATTTTTCTGATTTACTTAAAGTAGATCTTCCGTTAGAAACACCTCTAAATACATTACTACCATCATCATAACCTTTAGTCTTAAAGACTGATATACCCCATCTGTTAAATATTTCTACAGTATTTTCTGGATATTGTTCTATGTTATTTATTTTAAAATAATCATTTTCGCTATCTCCATTCTGAGAAATAATTTCATTGTGAACATTTAATCCACATGTTGCATTATTTGGTGGTGTTCCTCCTATAGAGTCACAAGGGTCTAATGGGTTAGTACCATCTGCTATTTCCTTACCGTCTAAGATACCATCACCATCTGTATCTGGATTATTAGGATCTGTAGTACCCGCTCCGTCTGCTGTTTCAAATGAAACTGTAAGTTCCTCATCATAGGTTAAGCCATCATTATCACAATCACTCGTACCAGATGAAACTCCATTTATATGGTCACAATTATCTAATGGGTCTGTACTATCTCTTACTTCTTGTGCATTGTCAATAGTATCGCCATCACAATCTGCATTGTTCCATTCTTCACTTGGCACTACAGTTTGATGATTAACTAGTAAATCACAATTATCAAGAGGATCTGTCTTATCTTCAAATTCTGTTCCATCAAGAACACCATCACCATCTGTGTCTGGGTTATCAGGATTTGTTCCCAGAATAATTTCTTCGTCTTTGGTTAATCCATCTTCATCACAATCACTTGTTCCTGAAGAAACACCCCCAGTATGACTACACTCGTTAAGTGGATCAGTTCCGTCTAAAAGTTCCTTTCCGTTAGGAATAGAATCGCCATCACAATCCGCATCATTCCACGCAACGCTTGGTGCTTCTGATTGATCTGCTAGTAGTAAACTACAACTATCATGTGGGTCGGTTCCTTTAGCTACTTCTTCAATATCTAATACACCATCACCATCACAATCTTTATTTGCTATGATAATTCCTGTAATATCTGCAACATTATAAGAACAAGCATCTTTAGGATCTGTACCTACTTCTATTTCTTTAATATCTAAGACACCATCACCATCACAGTCAACATTTGCTGTAATCGGAATTGTTATAGCATCTGTATCATAAGAACAAGGGTCATTAATATCTGTTTTATCTGCTGTAGTTGCTGGATCACCATCTGAACCATTAACTTCGTCCAAATTAGTTACACCATCACCATCACAATCGCCATTCTTCCATAGCGTAGATGTAGCATTTATTTCCTGACTTGTAACTTCATAAGAACATCCGTCATTTGGATCGCTTCCGTCTTCTATTTCTTTTCCATTTGGAACACCATCACCATCATCATCGGCATCTGTTATTGCAATAGTAATTACTGCCGTTTCACATACATCTGGATTTGGTACTGTATGACACACTTGATAATTAATTGTAACTACTACCCCTGCTACAGCCTCTGCTGCGGTTGGGGTATAACTAACTGTTCCGTTTAGTGAATCAAAACTTATTGTTCCATTTGCAGAACCTCCTGCTTGTATTATACTTGTATTTGCACCTGGCAAATAATCATCATTTTCCAAAATATCATACGATGTTACCTGTCCAAGTGGCGCTGTAAATGCATCATCTGCTGCGGTTGGAACAAATGGATTTGGATCAGTGTCGTTCGTATGCCCGTCTTGATCACAATCTCCAGAATTCCATGCCGCATTTGGTGCTACACTTTGATCTGCTACTATTAAACTACAAGAATCTTTTGGATCTGTTGCTGTTCCGCCATTTGGTGGCGTAATTTCATCTTTATCTGTTACCCCATCACCATCACAATCTAATCCTGAAGTAATTGCTTCTGTAACATCAGCTACATTATAAGAACATCCGTCTTTTGAATCTGTTCCGTTTGCTATCTCTGTAATATCTAATACACCATCACCATCACAATCTAATCCTGAAGTGATTGCTAAAGTAACATCAGCTATATAATAAGAACAAGCATCGCTTGGATCTGTTACGGTTCCTCCACTCGGTGGTGTCAATTCATCTCCATTTGTTACCCCATCGCCATCACAATCGTTGGTTAAAATACTTAAACAAGAAGTCACCGTAATTGTTACATCTGCAGTAGCAGTCAAACTTCCATCGGTTAAAGTATAAGTAATTGCTGGTGCTGTTCCTACATAACCAGTTTCTGGAACAAAATTTAATCCACCATCTGAGTTTATTGTTAGTGTCCCAACGGATGGAATTACTACTGGTATTCCTACTGTTTGTGGTCCAGAAATTCCAGAGATATTATAATCCTGAATACCTAATGATCCAGAATCTATATCACTATCTAGTCCTGAAACCAAATCATTATCTGTAATTATATTTGCTATTATTGTAGCATTTTCATTACCACTATATGTATTATTCTGTGCTATTGGAGCATCATTTACTGAATTTACCAATACACTTAATGCTGCGGTATTTGATTCCCCTCCGTCATTATCCTCTACGGTATAACTTAGCGTAGCTGTTCCGTTATAATTAGCAACTGGTGTAAAGGTTACATCACCATTTAATGCTACCGTCCAAACTCCTTCTGCTGTAGTAACACTTGTTTGTTTACCTGCTAAACTTGGGTTTAAATCTACTGTGGAGGCGTCTATGGTTCCGTCTACATCGGTATCATCTCCTGTTACATTAAAAGTAACTGCATTATCTTCATTTGTAGTTGTATTATTTACTGTGGCTACTGGTAAATCATTTACTGAATTTACCAATACGCTTAATGCTGCGGTATTTGATTCCCCTCCGTCATTATCCTCTACAGTATAACTTAGCGTAGCTGTTCCGTAATAATTAGCAACTGGTGTAAAGGTTACATCACCATTTAATGCTACCGTCCAAACTCCTTCTGCTGTAGTAACACTGGTTTGTTTACCTGCTAAACTTGGGTCCAAATCTACTGTGGATGCGTCTATGGTTCCGTCTACATCGATGTCATCACTTGTTACATTAAACGTTACTGCCACATCTTCATTTGTGATACTGCTATTTGCAGTTGCAACTGGAGCTTGATTTTCAATAGTCAAGGTAGCTGCATTAGAAGTAGTATCTGTATCACATACAATAGTTGGCGAAGTTAATTGAACCCTATATTGATTTCCTGAATGAGCTAATGCTACATTAGTTAATGTTAAGGTTGTTGTTGTCGCACCACTATAAATACCACCATTAGTAATATTTGTATATCCAGAACCTGAATTTTCTTGCCATTGGTAGTTTATTCCAACACCAATACCCAAAGTACTTGCCACAACAGAAAAAGTTTGGGTAGAATTCAAAGTTACTAGCAAATTATTTGAAGGGTGTGTACTAATCCCGGTTATACTAATACTTGCCTGTAAATAAGAATTAGAAGGAATAGTTGTATAAGAACTTCCAGAAACTCCCGCTGCTAAAACTAGTCCATTGGCATCTACATCGGAAGCCGTAATAACACCTCCATAAGTTCCATCGCCATTGGTATCTGTTCCTGTGCCATATGCTTCATCTACATCTGCACAACCATCACCATCTGAATCTGTATCTAAATGGTTTGCCAATTCATCAGAATCTATACTAGACTCATAAACATCAGGTACTCCGTCATTATTTGCATCTGTATATATTGTAACTGATCCATCTGCATTCGCTAAGTAAGTTGCTGAATCTCCAGTATTGTCTTCCGAATCTAAAAAATTTGGTAATCCATCTCCATCATGATCTCCATTTGGGTCATTCCCTCCTGCTTCAACAGAATCCAAAATTCCATCATTATCATCATCTAAATCTACGTCATCTAATACACCATCACCATCTGAATCATCTAAACACACAGAATAAAGTGGGGTAGAAATTGGAAAGTTATTGTAATTTAAATCAAAATCTTTTAAATAACCATTATTTGCATAGTTATCAAATTCAATAAATGAAATATCATTAAATTCATACATTACTCTACTAGTAGATCCATTTGTTTCATTTAGAGTACCAGTAGCATTTAAATCCGGTAAAACATTATCAATAGCAAGATTAGTAGGGTCTGCCGTAGCTGTAAACCTAACATTTGCCCCACAATTTGTTCCTAATGCCTCATTGTTTGGCCCATCAATATCATTTATTACAAAACGAAAATCTTGTGGGTTAATTGGTGTTGTTCCATCCGACCTTAAGAAGGTAAATCGAATTCTTGATAAGTTGTTTGGTATACCAGAAGCATTAGGTCGTGATATATATCTTATATTATCATCTCTCATTTCAAATTCTCCTGTTCCAGGTCCCCCTATAACCGAAGCTCTAATATATTTCAAATCGGGAATTGTTGCCGAACTCACATCAAACAATGCATTGCTGGATCCATTTCCAGAAGAAACTGATGTTACAGTGACACTTTCAAAATGCTGAGCAACAGTACTATTTGTTACCGCAAAAAAGAAAAGCCCCAAAAATAGATGTTTCAAATCAATTTTCATAAAACTTAGTATTTAGTTATTTGGTTTAGTTAATTTTTATGGTGCAAATATTCTCAACTCTTTCTGACTGCAAAATTTTTTGTTGCGAACATTAGTATTAGTAGAGTCAAAGAAGTAAAATAAGATATTCAAACCACCCCCTAACATAAATTGAGCTAAATACTTGCTGTCATTAGGCTAGATGAGAAAATATAATTTGTAGTCTCTACTGCACGCATGTCAGAAATAAACTACTAAATCACTTATCTTACTGAACTCCATAACATAACAAGTTTTCTGTGTTTTATAAGAATTTGTTGTAAAGATTGCTTTAATCCATCGTTTTTCCTTCATAAAAAAAGCCGCCTTATATGGGCAGCTTTTAAACACTATACTGATATTTGTTTACTTTTTATTTAGCTAATCTAGAAACGTTTTTCTTAATTCTATCAATAGGGAATTCTGTTCTTCTATTTAGCTCTAGCTCCTCAGGGGTACAGTCCTTCTTTCCCGTACAGCCATTGATAATTTTACGTTTTCCATACCCTTTATAAGAAAGAATATGATCTTTTGGAACACCATTAGCAATAAGGTAGTCATATGTAGATTTTGCTCTCTTTTCTGAGAGATTATCATTATAATTATTACTGCCAACAGGATCCGTATGCGCTTCAAGACTAATAACCATTTCTGGATATGTTTTTGTCATCAATTTCACTACTTTATTAAGCTCTACAGCGGCATCTGGTCGTATATTACTTTTATTAAAATCGAAATATATCTTATTTAAATCTGCAAGAACTTTTAAATCCAAAACAGGGTTCAATATTATATCTTGCCTTTGAGTCTTAGTTGTATGGTGTGTGCCAAAAGTATTAAAATACTCGTTTTTCTTAGGATGCGTTTTTCTTGCTGCCTCTATTACATAAGATACTTTTCTCTCTACTTGCATCTGGTAATACCCTTTTTCATTGGTTTGTACTTCGCCAACTTTAGAACCATCTTTTTGATCGTATAAAGAAATTAGCACATTGTCTAGATATTGTCCGTTTACACCATCTATTGCATACCCTTCTATAGCAAGTGACGGAGTAAATTTAAAGGCATAAATATCATCTCCTCCCATGCCTCCTTCTCTATTAGAGCTCACATAACCTGTTAAGCCCTCATTGGTTCCGTAGAATCCAAAATCATCACTCGAACTGTTTATTGGTGCTCCTAGATTTACAACATCTACGATTTTACCTTCTTCATTCGAAATGGTAGAATACACATCTAGTTGACCTAGACCAACATGTCCGTCAGAAGAGAAGAACAATTGTCCCTCTTCATTTATGTATGGAAACATTTCATTTCCTTCTGTATTAATTACAGGACCAGCATTAATAGGTTTTCCGATTCCTCCTCTTGCATGTATTTCTGCATAAAAAATATCGCTCCCACCAATACTTCCTGGGCCATCGGATGTAAAGTACAATCGTTTTCTATCTGGGGTAACAAAAGGATGCCCTACAGAATAATGATCACTATTAATAGATAAGTTTCTGTTCACTGTCCATTCGCCATCAATTTTAATAGCACTAAATATTTTTAAATTTAATTCATTTTGAACGCCATAAACCTCTTTCTTTTTATAGTAATTATTTCTTGTAAAATACACTACCGTATCATTTTTATAATCTGTAGAATACACTAAATTACTTTCGTGATATTTGGTGTTTACATTACCTACTAATCTCCCTGGTACAGAATGTTCATTACCTTCCTGAACCGTATAAATATCTAGCCATGGCTCATCATTCCACCCATAATTGTCACCAGAATCTTTATTGACTCTAGACGAAGAAAAATAGAGATTCCCTTCATGTAGAAAAGCTCCAAAATCACTTTCTTTAGAATTAAAAGGAACTGTGAAAATCTCATAGCGCTCTCTACTATTAAAAACCACAGATGCGAGATTACCATCAACCTCTAAAAAACGTTTTACTCTAGAATCTTTTTTATTAAACTTTTTATACTTCTTTAACCAAGAAAGTGCTTCTTTTTTATTGCCATTACTATACAAAGCCATGGCATACTTAAAAAAGTAATCTTTAGGTAAATTAGGGTTGTTAATAATTACCTTAAAATGTGGAATAGACTTTTTAAAATCTCTTATCAACAAGTAACATTCTGCCAATTGTTGGTGGGCATAGTCAGTTTTAAAACTACCGTCAATCATTTTTTGGTACTCCCCTATTGCTTTAATATAGGAAAATTGTCCAAAGAAATAATCTCCTTTCTTTTGTGCTCCATATTGTGCAAAACTTAGTTGCATAAGAATGGAAAAGAGTAACGTACAGAATATGGTTTGTGTTTTTTTCATAGCTGTAATTTTTAAAAATATCTTGGTGATTTTATTGGTCCTTTTTTCTTGAAGCCTAATTCATAGATTAAAATAACTTCATGTGTTCCTCCTGAATATAATTTTAAATCTCCTGTTGGAAGATCATAGGCATACCCTACTCTAATATCTTTCGATATTTTGACATCTAAAAATGCACCAAAATTGTTAGCATTATTAAATCTATAGGATAATCCTAACCATAGCTTGTCGTAAAAAAGAAAAGTTGCTGTTAAATCATAAGAAGAAGGTGCTCCGTTCGTAAATTTACTAAGAACGGTGGGTCTAAATTTCACTTTATCATTTAGGTCGAATATAAGTCCACCTATAAGATAATAACTATTTGTTTCTACTGCTTTAAATTCTCCTTTGCTTAATTCTGTATTTAAAATTCTAGGAGAAGAAATTCCAACATACCACTTATCTGTAGTTAAATAAGCACCTGCTCCAATATTAGGATTCCATTCACTAAAAGTAGTAAGTGCAGGATCTGTAGGGTCTGGATTGTCTAATTTATAATTAGTAAACCCTGCCTTAAGACCAAAAGAAAGCTTTGCCTTTTCACTAACTGGTATGGTATATGAAAAATCTCCATAGAAATAATTAGTGCTTTCGTCTCCAAGTTTATCATTAATGTACGACACTCCTAAACCAATACGATCGTTGCGTAATGGTGCGTGTACAGAAAAAGTACTTGTTCTAGGATTCCCTTTAAGACCAGCCCATTGGTTTCTATGTAATACTGTTGCATTAATAGTTTTTCTACTACCTGCATACGCTGGGTTTACCGATATAGTATTAAACATATATTGGGTAAACTGAGGCAATTGTTGTGCTGATACTACCGAAGTAAAAATCGTTAGCAAAAAAATGGGATATAGTTTTATAATCTTCATTTTTGTTTTTCTTTTATTTTATTTTGAGCTTATGTATATGTATCCGTTGATTGGTTCAAAATCTATATCAATTGTATTTACAATATAATAGTATGTTCCTGCTGGTAGCATTCCTGAATTACCAAACGAAGTATCTGGAGAAAAACCACCCCAATCGTTTTGGTAATCAAGAGACTCATATACCTTGTCTCCCCATCTGTTGAAAATCATCAGTTTAAATCGGAAACCACAGTTTTCTGTTCCTGTAATTTCGAAAAGATCATTTTTACCATCGCCATTCGGAGTAATTGCTCTAGATATAATTATATCATCCTCCGTACAAGACACACAGTCTTTATTAATATTAATATCGAAATCGGCATAGTAAACACAAGTACCATTAGTTGCGGTGTATGTTATACTAAAATCCCCTTCTTCATAATCCGCAGGATTAAATATGCCGTTTTCTAAAGTAACGTTTCCTTTAGTTAATAAGAACGTAACATTTTCCTGATCTTCGAATGTTTCCGGTAAATAGTCCCTAAGGTCTATAGCTTCATCCTCTAAACAGATAGCAATAGAAATAATTTCTTTTTCTAACTGATTAATAGTAATTATTTGCGTGAATACTTCTGTATTGTCACAAGCATCAATCACCATCCAAGTTCTAACAATTTGATAATCTTCAGTAGCTTCTAAAGAGATTGTTTCTTCCTTGAAATCTACATGGTAATCACCACAACCACCTGAGAATACTAATTCTGGTACTTCTGGAATATCCTCTCCACAGTAAATATTAATCTCACTATCATAGTTACTAGCCGTAATAGGACCAGTAGCTTCTATAGTAATAATCTGTGTATGTGCATTGGTATTCCCTGCACAATCATTTGCTGTCCAAATTCTTGTTACCGTGTATCCCTGCTCACAATTGGCATCATTACTAATCGTTTCTTTAAATGTAATAGTAGCATCTGCATCACAGCCGTCTAAAACGGTAAGTATTGCTGCTTCTGGAACTTCATTACAAGCAACCGTCATATTCTGAGGTAACACTTCTACAAAGACTGGTGCAATAGTATCTTCTACAGTTATTACTTGTGTATGCGTAATAATATTACCAGCACAATCCGTAGCTGTCCAATTTCTTGTTATTGTATATTCTGATGGACAAGCATCATCCTGACCTGTAATTATTTCTTCTATTGTTTGACTAACAGAACAACTAGAATTGAAATCCAGCTCCGCAACTACAGAAACCTCAGAACAATTAACTGTTGTATCCGATGGAAAATGATCGTAATTATCATTGTCTTCAATTGTAATTGTAGCCTCTTCTGTATTGATGCCAATCAGATTCGTGGATAGCTCTGATAATTTAACTACTAGACTTTCCATATCCTCAATAATTGCATCATCTGTAATGAATATCTCTATTTGATGCGTTTCCTGGTCGTACCCTTTAAAAGGGAGAGTTCCTTCGGTTAAAGTATAATCCAATCCTTCTTCCGCTGTACCAGCAATAGTTGTATAGGCAACGGTAAAAGGCGCATCCATATTCCCTGTAAGAATTACATCTAAAGTTATTGAGCCAACATTTTCATTCACCGTAATATTGGTAGTATTAAATGTGATTCCTGTTCCTATTATAGCATCATCATCCAAGATAATGCCTGTGGCTTCATCTTCTACTATGGCTACCAAAGGATTAGAAATATCTGATAAAGTAAGAGTAAACGCTTCTTGGTTTTCTATTACTGCATCGTTACTAATTGGTACTTTGATTGTATAGGATTCGTTGAGTGCGCCTGTAAAGATTAACGTGCCTGTTGTTATTTCATAATCGTCTCCTTCTAATGCGCTTCCGTTAGATGTTGCATACTTTACCGTAAATCCTCCTTGTACTGCTACATTAGAGCTTACCGTGAATACTGCTTCTACACCAGCACCTTCCGTTACTATTACATTGGTATTATCAAAAGAAATTCCTTTGCTTGGATCACTATCATCATCGTTAATAGTAACAACACCTTCGTCATCATCTATAGTAACGTTAGAGGTATTAATCCCAGTTAAACTAACCTTAAAGTTTTCCGTAGCTTCAATTACTTCATCATTCGTAATAGTTAAAACTATATTTTGCGTATCTCCATTATTCGAATTTGCTGGAAATGTAATTTGACTGGCTACTGCATCATAATCGCTACCAGCTATTGCAGAACCATTCGCCGTTTCAAAATCAACCGTAAAGCTATTTTGAACATTTCCGTTTAGCGTAACATTCAAATTAAAAGTTCCGACATTTTCATTAACAGTAATATCACTAATAGAAACAGTAGCCGAATCATTATCCGTAATGCTTCCCTCTCCTATAGCATCATTTATTGAAATGATATTCGTTGAAAGTTCACTAAGTTCTACAGTATAATTTTCCGTCTCCTCAACAATAGTATCTTCTAAAATATTAACAGAAATTGTTTTCGTTTCTCCATGCGTTCCTGAAAAACCTATTGAAGTTAAATTTATAATATCAAAATCATTACCTGCAATTGCAGTGCCGTTTACTGTTTTATATTTTACGGTAAATCCACCAGAAACATCTCCAATTAAATCAATACTAAAATCAGCAGAGCCATCCGCTTCATTAACAATAATAGCATTAATTGTTAATCCAACAGCATCTCCATTTTCCGTAACAAATATTTTTTGGGTGTGCGAAACACTATTTCCAGCACAATCTTCTGCTGTCCAAGTTCTCACAATAGTATAGTTGGTAGAAGACGAATCTCCAACATAAGTTTCTACTAAATTTACACTTGCAGAACTATCACAATTATCATTTGCTGTTAGTGTTTCTGCAGCAGGAATATTATTAAAAGCCGCAACTGTATTAGTTGGTAATGCCTCCACAAAAGAAGGATTTTCTGTATCTTCTATTATAATTACCTGTGTATATGTATCACTAACGCGTCCACAAGCATCGGTGAATGTCCATGTATTTGTATAACTTCCTGTAGTTGCACAAGATGCATCTTCTACAAAGGTTCCTGTAGTTTTTGTGATACTTAAATTACAATCTTCAATGGTAGGTTCAAGAGCTTGCGCTGCATTAAGAGCCGTTGTATCATCACAAGAAACTGTACGGTTTAAATCACTATCTGCAGTTCCCCAATTTAAGGCATCAGGTCTAACAATATCAATTATGGTTGGGTCATGTTGACCTTCACCACAAGCATCTACAGTTCCTGAACTTTTTGTAGTTCTAGGAATTGTATTAAAAACACCACTATAGGTTGCCGTTGCCTGAATAGCAAAATCCGCAGAACAAGCAGTTTCTAAAAAATAACATTGTCCGTTTACATTAGCTAAAAAATCGATCGTAAAAGATGTTCCACTAGCTTTTACAAATGCATCCTCTACAAAAAAGCGAAGCTCTTTTGTAGTAGGGTTAAATGTATGAGACACTCCGCCACCATCTGGAATACCAATAACTTGATCAAAAGTTAATTCTGGTGGGAGTATTGTGAAAATTTCTAAATTTTGAATATCGTCACTACCAGTATTATCAATTACCATACTCATTGTAATTGCATCACCAGCATTATAGGTAAGGTTATTTGGTGTAGCAGAAAATTCTAAGGATCCTAAATCTGGCTGCCATACCTGTACAGAGAACCCTAAAGCAAAAAGTCCGTAGGCTTCCTTATTAGATGTCATTCTTAAAGTAGCAGAGGTTTGGTTATTTCCTATTAGGTTATTATTATCATTCTCTAATGGAAAAACACCTACATCAAAACCTAAAGTATTTGTACTAGCAGGACTTCTATCTAAAAAAGCAGTACCTCCTTGTGTAATACTACTATTAAAAAAGTTATTAGAATCTCTACTCGTTGTACTTAAGCTTTCCCAAACGTTTGATGTATTACGAATTTGAAGCTGATCTCCATTAAGTCCTTGATCTCCTTCCAAAGCTCCAAAAACAACATTAGCTTTTACTTCACCAAAAGGTACTGTCTGAAAACCATCTAAGGCTACTTCATAATTATTTTGACCACTGTTTTTCGTAATATGGGCATAACCATCAAAAATTGAAACATTTCTAGGAAGCAAATTTGGGCTTTGGTAAACAAAAATGATTTGCCACCCTCCTGAAGTTCCTGTATTAGATCCACTATAGGAATGCAACTCCCCTTCAGTTGCTTTTACATTTGCAATTTGATACTTACCAAAAGGATCCGCAAGTGCTTGCACCTCATTAGTAATATCTTTAATACATACATAAGGAGCATTGCCAAATGACGCTGCCCTTCCGTTATATATTACTTCATCTGCATTTATTGTGGTATAAGAAGTTGCTCCAGGGAGCATTAACTTAACCTTATCAAAATCCCAATTAGGTTCGCTCCCGCCGTTACCTGTATTGTAATCATAAGGCTTATCCGCTGCAGCCCAGTATAAATAAGTTTTTACTAAGGCAAAGCAGTTTGCGCCTGGCGCTGGGTTAGATAAATTAGCACTACTTGAATTAAAAGTAGAATTATCCGTATCGATATCGACAAAGACATTGTCATCATTGTCATGATTATCATTACCCCCAGTATATGCGTTCGTTGCATGTCTTGAAAGAACATTATTGGCAATAGTAATAACGTCACCATTAATAGTTTCTGCATACCTTACTTTAAATGGCTTTTGTAATTGACCATAAGAAATAGTTCCTATAAGGAAAACTAAAAAAACGAGTAGGTACTTTAAATTAAAATTTTGTTGTGAAAGTTTTTTCATAACTGGTTAGATTAAACGTGTAATCATTTAATTCTAAAACACTTCTACATAACTTATTAACCGAACTAAATATTAATGTTCTGATAATGAATTAAATAACAGATTAAGGTAGGTGAAAGTGTAGGTTAGAGTTTGTGGTTTATATTAATTATAGATTTGGTTAATTTATTATTACACAGTGGCAAAGTAAGTACAGTTTTCTGTTCATTAAAAGTTTATCTGTTCAAGTGAGTATTAATCACGATTATAGTTGTTAAACTAGTCATAATGTGTATTTTAACTATTGACTTTGACATAAACGCAAATAACTGGACAAAAGTATGGTTGCCTATTTTTTATTATTCGGAAAGTAGAAATTATTCGTAACAATGTTTACTACTAGTAGTGTTTTATGGGGAAGTAATATTTGTAGAAATTATCCTCAAAAAACAACAATGTAAGACAAAGCTTATATATTAAATATAGTTGCCAACTATAAAGGCTACTCTAAAATATTAAAGAGCAGCCTTTTAGCTAATTCAAATAAAGTGAATTCTCATTTTAAATCCTCGGCATATCTCCTTTTCCTTTTAGGGGTAAATTAGACTTCCCTATCAAATATTCATCAATATGGTGTGCCGCCTGTCTTCCTTCCGAAATCGCCCATACAATCAACGACTGCCCTCTTCGCTGATCACCTGCTACAAATACTCCTGCTACATTTGTTTTATAATCCTCTACAGATGCTTTTATATTTGTTCTCGCATCAGTTTCTAGTCCTAACTGTTCTGCTATAGTCATTTCAGAACCTGTAAACCCCATAGCCAAAAGAGTTAATTCGCATTTCCACTCCTTTTCTGTCCCTGCCACTTCTTTGAGTAAAGGACGTTTTCCAGGAACAGTAATCCACTCCACATCTATAGTAACTAACCCTTTTAAGTTCCCTTCTTCATCTCCTAAAAACTCTTTGGTCGCAATGCTAAAAAATCTTTCTGCTCCTTCTTTATGCGAAGAAGTAGTTTTTAATCGCATTGGCCAAAATGGCCAAGGTTGATCTTTGGGTCTGTGTATTGTTCCTTTATCCATTATTTCGAAGTTTGAAACAGACAAAGCTCCATGTCTAATAGAAGTTCCTATACAATCTGAACCTGTATCACCACCACCAATAACGATTACATCCTTTCCTGTCGCCTTTATTTCTTCACCCAAATCGGTAATTCCGTCTACACGTTTATTATTCTGCTTTAGGAAATCCATCGCTTGCACCACACCTTTTAAATCCGATCCTTTTACAGGCAAACCTCTTCTAATAGTTGCTCCACCACAAAGTACTATGGCATCAAAAGATTTTTTCAACTCATCGGCAGTAATATCTACTCCTATGTTAATACCTGTTTTAAAGACAATGCCTTCTTCTTCTAAAATGGCTAGCCTTCTGTCTATAACGGATTTTTCCATTTTAAAATCGGGAATACCATAGCGTAAAAGTCCACCTGCTTTTTCGTCTCTCTCATATACTGTAACCAGATGTCCCGCTCTGTTTAATTGTTGGGCTGCAGCTAAACCAGCTGGGCCAGATCCAACAACGGCAACTTTTTTTCCAGTTCTAACTTCAGGCAAAATTGCTTTTACCCAACCATTTTTAAACGCTGCTTCTACAATATTCTTTTCAATATTTTCTATGGAAACAGGATTCTCATTTATACCAAGAACACATGCTTCTTCGCAAGGTGCTGGACATAATCTACCCGTGAATTCAGGGAAATTATTTGTTGCATGTAATATTTCTGATGCCTTTTCCCACTTTCCACGATATACTGCATCATTAAAATCAGGAATCAAATTTCCAAGAGGACAACCACTATGACAAAATGGAATACCACAATCCATACATCGTGCCCCTTGATCTTTAAGCTCCTTTTCTTCCATTGGAAGTGTAAACTCCTTATAATCTTTAATACGCTTTTCAACCGTGTCGTACTGTTCTACTTTTCTATCGAACTCTAAAAAACCTGTTATCTTCCCCATATTTCGATTATATTGTTGCTAATTTTTCTTTTTCCAAACGAATTAAAGCTTGTTTATATTCTTCTGGGAAAATTTTAATAAAATTTGGTAGACTAGAATTCCAATTTTCTAGAATTTGCTGTGCTAATGGACTTAAAGTTGCATTGTAATGATTCTCTATTAAAGTTTTTAAATCCCGAATATCTTCACTCTCTTCAACGTTTAATAAATTTAAATCTTCACTATTACAATTCTTCTTAAAAGTACCATTTACATCATACACATAGACAATTCCTCCACTCATTCCAGCGCCAAAATTTCGACCTACTTCGCCTAAAATAACAGCAATTCCACCAGTCATATACTCACAGCCATGATCACCAATTCCTTCTACAACAGCTATAGCCCCCGAGTTTCTAACACAAAAACGTTCTCCTGCTTTACCATTAATATAAGCCTCCCCAGCAGTTGCCCCGTATAAAGTTACATTCCCTGTTATTACATTTTCCTCTGGTTTAAAGGTGCATTCTTCTGGCACTTTAATTACAAGTTTTGCTCCAGATAATCCTTTCCCTAAATAATCGTTAGTGTTGCCATTTACAATCATAGTAAGCCCTTTGGTTGCAAAAGCACCAAAACTTTGCCCTGCAGAACCAGTAAAATTTAATCTTAACGTATTTTCTGGAAGTCCTTTTGCACCATAAATTTTTGAAATCTCATTACTAATAATGGCTCCAACGGCTCTATCTGTATTTTCTATTGGAAAATCTAACGCAATTTTCTCTTTTCTAAATAAAGCAGGATGTGCTTTCTCTATAATTTTAAACTCAATAGACTCCTCTATATAATGTTCTTGCTTTTGTGTATTATATAATTTAGTTCCCTTTGGCACTTCTATTTGATGCAGTATTGGTGTTAAATCGATACCAGCAACCTTATAATGTGCAACGGCTTGTTTTCTATCTAATTTTTGTACCTGACCAACCATTTCATTAATGGTTCTAAACCCAAGTTTCGCCATTATTTCTCTAAGTTCTTGGGCAACGAAATACATATAATTTACAACATGCTCTGGTTTTCCTTTAAACTTTTTACGTAATTCCGGGTTTTGTGTTGCAATACCCACTGGGCAGGTATTTAAATGACAAACACGCATCATTACACAGCCCGATGCAACAAGTGGCGCTGTAGCAAAACCAAATTCCTCTGCCCCTAGAAGACACGCAATAGCAACGTCTCTACCAGTTTTTAGCTGTCCATCACACTCCAGAACAATTCTATTTCTAAGATCATTCATTACCAAGGTTTGCTGCGCTTCTGCGACTCCTAATTCCCATGGTAAGCCAGCATGTTTTAAAGAGGTTAACGGAGAAGCACCAGTACCGCCATCGAATCCTGAAACAAGAATAACATCTGCCTTAGCTTTAGAAACTCCTGCTGCAATAGTACCAATACCAACTTCGGAAACTAATTTCACATTAATTCTAGCTTCGCGATTCGCAGATTTTAAATCATATATTAACTGTGATAAATCTTCAATAGAATAAATATCGTGATGTGGTGGTGGAGAAATAAGTCCAACATAAGGTGTCGAATTTCTCGTTTTAGCAATTTCAGGGTTCACTTTAGGTCCAGGTAACTGTCCTCCCTCTCCAGGTTTTGCACCTTGAGCCATTTTTATTTGAATCTCCTTTGCACTAGTAAGGTAATTGGAAGTAACCCCAAACCTACCCGAAGCAACCTGTTTAATGGCACTATTTTTCCAATCGCCAGATTGGTTTTTATAAAAACGCTCTACATCTTCACCTCCCTCACCAGAATTACTTTTTCCGCCAATTCTATTCATAGCGATAGCCAAATTCTCGTGTGCTTCTTTACTAATAGAGCCATAAGACATTGCACCCGTTTTAAAACGTTTTACAATTTCTGTCCAAGGTTCTACTTCTTCAATAGCAATAGGATCGTAATTAGAGAATTCAAACAGTCCACGAATTGTCATTAAACTTTTGGACTGCTCGTTCACCATTTTCGCATATTCCTTATAGGTACTATGCTCGTTATTACGAACAGATTTTTGAAGCAAAGAAACAGTTAACGGATTAAACATATGCTTTTCACCATCTCTTCGCCAACGGTACTCGCCTCCAATTTCTACGTCTAAATTTCCTGCAATATGCTGTGTTTTAAATGCTTTTTTATGACGTTTCGAAATTTCTTTTTCTATTTCGTACAAACCAATTCCTTGTATTCTGGTTGGTGTATTAGGAAAATACTTCTCTACTGTTTTGGTATTTATCCCAATACATTCGAATAATTGTGAACCTCGATAAGAATTCAATGTAGAGATTCCAATCTTGTTCATCACTTTTAAAATACCCTTACCTACAGCCTTATTGTAGTTTTTAATTGCCTCTTCAAAAGAATACTCTGTAATATCATTCTCCTTAATTTGTTCGGCAATAATTTCATTTACCAAATATGGATTTATCGCACTTGCTCCAAAACCAAATAACAATGCAAAATGATGCACTTCTCTAGGTTCAGCCGATTCTATAATAATACTAGCTCTAGAACTCTTTTTAAGTTTTTGTAGACCACTATTTACAAAAGCACATGCTAACAAAGCAGGGATTGGTGCATTCTTTTCATCTACATTTCTATCGGATAAAATAATAATATTTGTTCCTTCATCAATCGCTTTAGATGCTTTATTTAAAATTGATTCCAAAGCATCTTCTAATCCATTATTTCCCTTTTCAATAGCATATAATATAGGAATAGAAAGTACTTTATAATCGGAACTAGAATCGTAATTCTTTATCTTATCCAAATCCTCTTTAGAAATAACAGGGTTTTGAATTTTCAGTTTTCGACAATGTAATTCTGTTGTTTCAAAAATATTTTGATCGCTACCTAAAGTAAGACTTATGTCTGTAATTAATTCTTCTCTAATTCCGTCTAAAGGCGGATTTGTAACCTGCGCAAATAACTGTTTAAAGTAATTGTAAATTAATTGAGGGCGTTCTGATAATATAGCTATTGGAGTATCCGAACCCATAGAGCCTAAAGGTTCTTTAGCCGTTTTTCCCATTGGAAGAATAATGGTGTTAATATCTTCAAGGGTATATCCAAACGCAGTTTTTCTTTTTTCTAAAGTTGCTTCTTTTAAAAAGAGTGGACAATCTGTATAAGGTATATCTTTTAAGTAAACAAGATTCTTATCTAACCACTTTTTATAGGCATGCTTTTGCGTAATGGTTTCTTTAATTTCTTCGTCATTAATAATACGACCTTCTTCCATATTCACCAAGAACATTTTTCCTGGCTCTAACCTACCATGATAGGCAATATTTGAAGGTTCCAATTTTACCACACCAGTTTCCGATGACATAATTACATACCCATCTTTTGTAACCGAATATCTAGATGGGCGTAAACCATTTCTATCCAAAACTGCCCCGATATAATTCCCATCCGTAAAGGGAACTGAAGCAGGACCATCCCAAGGTTCCATTAAACACGAATGGTACTCATAAAAAGCGCGCTTCTCATCTGACATATCAGGATTTCTCTCCCAAGCTTCAGGAACTAAAATCATCATAACTTCAGGCAAAGAGCGTCCTGTCATTACTAATAGTTCCACCACCATATCCATAGTAGCAGAATCCGATTTTCCAGGTAAAATTACAGGAAGTATCGCTTTTATTTCATCCCCAAACCAATCGCTTTTTAGTAATTCTTCACGAGAACGCATACGCGAAACATTACCACGAAGTGTATTTATTTCCCCATTATGACACATATATCTAAACGGTTGTGCCAAGTCCCAAGTAGGAAATGTATTTGTAGAAAAACGTTGGTGCACCAATGCTAATCTCGTAACAACACGAGAATCCATTAAATCTTTATAGTAAAGGCTAATGTCTTTCGGCATTAATAACCCCTTAAAAATTATGATTTTTGTAGACAAACTAGGAACATAAAAGAAGTCGCTTTCGGATAATTTAGATCCAATTATCTTGTGCTCTGTAACTTTTCTTGCGATGAATAGTTTTAAGTTGAAATCAAAATAACTTTGTTCCTCATTCTCTTTAGCAACAAAAAGTTGTTTTATAAATGGTTCTGTTTCTGTTGCTATTCTTCCAGGAACAGATTTGGTTACTGGAACATTTCGCCAACCTAAAAGTTTTAACCCTTGTTTTTTTATATTCTCTTCAAAAATAGAAATACAATAATCTCTCTGATTTTCTTTTTGAGGTAAAAAAACATTACTCGTGGCATACTCTCCAGGGGTTGGCAGTTCAAAATCACAAACATCCGTGAAAAAATCGTGAGGTATATCAATTAAAATTCCAGCCCCATCTCCAGTTTTTCCATCAGAACTAACAGCACCACGATGTTCTAACCTATCTAGAATCTCTAAAGCCTTATGAATAATTCCATTCGATTTATCCCCTTTAAGGCTACAAATGAATCCAGCTCCACAGTTATCATGCTCAAATTCTGGAAGGTATAACCCTTGTTTTTTCAACTTCATAAATTATGATATTTACTCAAAAATACCAATAATGCTGAATATTCCTCAGTGTTTACAGCGATATGAAGAAAAAAATACAGCGATTCAAATAAAGTGTTGAAAAAAATGCAGTATTAAAACTATAGTAGTGCTAATTTGAGATTATGATAAATCAATTTTACGGTTTACACCAGAATTAGGTGTTTGCGAAGTGCAATGAAAGCTACAACAAAACAAAACCCTAATGAATAAAAATCCAATAGGGTTTTATAAAAAACTTCTTCTTAAACAAATACTATTCATTACTTTGAAAGCAGGAATAACAAAATTCTATCCCTTTAAAATACTTCTAGAAATTACAATTTTTTGAATCTCCGAAGTCCCCTCATATATCTGTGTAATTTTTGCATCACGCATTAATCGTTCAACGTGGTAGTCTTTAACAAAACCATTTCCTCCATGAATCTGAACAGCTTCCACTGATGTATCCATAGCCACTTTAGAAGCAAAAACTTTTGCCATCGCTCCAGAAAGGTCATAATTATGTCCATTATCTTTATCCCAAGCAGCTTTGTATACCAAATGTCTGGCAGCTTCTATACTGGTGTGCATATCTGCTAATTTAAAAGCAATTGCTTGGTGGTTGCAAATTTCAGTACCAAAAGCTTTTCGCTGTTTCGAATAATTTTTTGCCATTTCATAAGCACCAGCCGCAATTCCTAAAGCTTGTGCTGCAATACCAATTCTCCCAGCACCAATTGCTTTCATGGCAAATTTAAAACCAAAGCCGTCTTCACCAATTCTGTTCTCTTTAGGAACTTTTACATCATTAAAAATAAGAGAATGTGTGTCACTTCCTCTAATACCTAATTTATTTTCCTTTGGTCCTATTACAAAACCAGGGGTGTCTTTTTCAACAATAATAGCATTTATTCCTCTGGAACCTCTTTCTACATCAGTCTGAGCAATTACCAAATAAACAGAAGCAGTACTCCCATTTGTAATCCAATTTTTTGTTCCATTAATAATATAATGGTCACCATTATCTATGGCCGTAGTTTTTTGTGAAGTGGCATCACTCCCCGCTTCCGGTTCTGAAAGACAAAAGGCGCCAATTATTTCTCCAGAAGCCAGTTTCGTTAAATATTTTTCCTTTTGGGCTTCGGTTCCATAAGCTTCCAACCCCCAACAAACCAGAGAATTATTTACAGACACAACAACAGAAGCAGAAGCATCAATTTTCGATAATTCTTCCATTACCAAAACATAGGACAAAGTATCTAAACCACTACCTCCGTATTTTGGATTCACCATCATACCTAAAAATCCTAATTCGCCCATTTTTTTAACTTGTTCGATAGGAAATTCCTGAGCATCGTCTCTTTCAACAACTCCAGGAAGCAATTCATTTTTAGCGAAATCTCTAGCAGCTTGCTTAATCATTAGCTGTTCTTCTGACAATGTAAAATCCATAAATTTTGCGATATAATTAAAAAAAGGAATCAAATATACATTTAAATTGTCGGATACTTAAAGAATATGATTATAAATTGAGAATTCACAAAGACTCAAAAGCCTTTGTTTTTGATTTGAAAAAAAAAATAAAGAGACACAAGAAAAGCTTTAAATCCAGTTCAATATCTTTATATTTGTTAGATTATAAGGGTATAAATTGATATAAATATAACAGCTATGAGGCAACACTAACCCCCTTGGGGGATATAACTAAATGATTAGAAAGAAAGTACGAGTGACTAGTTAAAGTGTATAATGTTATAGAATCAATTAAAATGAAAGAACTTTTAAAAAAATACGAAAATAAATCTCCAGAAATAGTCTTTACTTGGAAAGACCCTGAAACAGAAGCTGAAGGGTGGACAGTTATAAATTCTCTTCGTGGAGGAGCAGCAGGTGGTGGTACCAGAATGCGTGTAGGTTTAGACATGAATGAAGTTTTATCCTTGGCAAAAACCATGGAAGTGAAATTCACCGTTTCTGGCCCAGCAATTGGAGGCGCTAAATCTGGAATAAATTTCGACCCACAAGACCCTAGAAAACAAGGTGTATTAGAGCGTTGGTACGCGGCAGTAGCTCCTTTATTAAAAAATTATTATGGTACTGGGGGCGATTTAAATGTTGATGAAATTCATGAAGTAATTCCTATTACCGAAAATGTTGGTGTTTGGCACCCACAGGAAGGTGTTTTTAATGGTCACTTTAAACCAACAGAAGCGGATAAAATCAACCGAATAGGACAACTAAGACAAGGTGTAATAAAAGTATTAGAAAGTGACACCTATTCTCCAGATATTTTCAAAAAATATACCGTTGCCGATATGATTACCGGTTATGGTGTTGCAGTTGCTGCAAAGCATTTTTACGATGTCCATGGCGAAAGTATTAAAGGGAAAAAGGCTATTGTGCAAGGCTTCGGAAACGTAGGATCTGCAGCAGCTTTTTATCTAGCTCAAATGGGCGCTAAAGTTGTTGGTATTATAGACAGAGATGGTGGTTTAATTAAGGAAGACGGATTCTCTTTTGAGGAAATAAGAGGATTATTTTTAAAGAAAGATGGAAATACATTGGTTTCAGAAAACATGATTCCTTTTGCAGAAATAAACGATCGTATTTGGAATTTGCAAACAGAAATATTCGCGCCATGTGCTGCGTCTAGATTAATAACGCAAGACCAAATCGCAAGAATGATTGGCACTGGCTTAGAAGTAATAACTTGTGGTGCCAATGTCCCTTTTGCAGACAAAGAAATTTTCTTTGGTTCTATAATGGAATATACCGATGGAAAAGTTAGTCTAATACCAGATTTCATATCTAACTGTGGCATGGCAAGAGTATTTGCTTACTTTATGGAGAAAAGAGTAACCATAAACGATGAAGCCATTTTTGAGGATACTTCTGAAATTATTAAAAAGGCAATTGTTTCTATTTTTGAGAAAAATAAAACGAAAATAAATATAAGTAAAACCGCTTTTGAAATAGCATTAAAACAATTAATCTAATTTAAACTGACCGAATATATGGAGACTATTATGATTATCGTGTTTGTTTTAGGGTATTTAGCAATAACCTTAGAACACAATCTTAAAATAGATAAATTAATCCCAGCCCTTACTATGATGGCTGTATTATGGGCACTTATGTCTTTTGGAATTGATGGGTTTACCACCTGGTTCGATTCTGGAAACCATGCTTTAATGGATAATTTTTCTGCACTAGGACACGAAGCCAAACTCCATATATTAGAAGAAAGTCTGTTGCACCACTTAGGAAAAACAGCCGAGATATTGGTATTCTTAATTGGTGCAATGACTATAGTAGAAATCATTGATTATTTTGATGGTTTTGCTACTATTAAAGGTTTTATAAGAACAAAAAAGAAGACAAAAATCTTATGGATTTTCTCCTTTTTAGCATTCTTATTATCTGCTATCATTGATAACCTTACTGCAACAATTGTATTAATTTCTATTCTACAAAAAATTGTATTTAATAGAAATGATCGTTTGTGGTTTGCTGGTTTAATTATTGTAGCTGCGAATGCAGGAGGCGCTTGGTCTCCAATCGGAGACGTAACTACAACAATGCTTTGGATTGGTAATAAAGTTACAACACTTAACCTTATTACATATCTTTTAATACCTTCTTTGGTTTGTATGGTAATTCCAACATTTATCGCATCCTTGTTACCTGCTTTCAAAGGGGATATAGACGGCGATGACTCCGATTCAAAACCTAAGAGCAAATACAGCGCAACCATGCTATATTTAGGTTTAAGTGCAATTGTATTTGTTCCAATATTTAAAACAGTAACCCATTTACCTCCTTATGTAGGGATGATGCTTTCCTTAGCACTTGTAGCAACTTTTGCAGAAATTTACAGTGGGTCAAAATTCAGTCTTTCTAGTATCGATGAAGAAAGTGATGAAGCTGCACGCCATAGTCCAGTACACCATTCACTTTCAAAAATAGAATTACCGAGTATTCTTTTCTTTTTAGGAATATTAATGGCAGTTGCAGCTTTAGAATCTTTAGGAATGTTATTCGGTTTTGCAGACACTTTAAAACAGAGTATGCCAATGCTAGGAACAGAATTAGAAGGTGCTCAAGTTTCCGATTTAGTGTTAATGTTATTAGGGGTTGGTTCTGCTGTTATAGACAACGTACCATTAGTGGCTGCCAGTTTAGGTATGTTCACCGAAGGATTAGATGATCCATTATGGCATTTCATAGCATTTTCAGCAGGTACAGGTGGTAGTATGCTAATTATTGGATCTGCCGCAGGGGTAGTTGCAATGGGTATGGAGAAGATAGATTTTTTCTGGTATTTCAAGAAAATTGCATGGCTGGCATTAATCGGATTTCTTGCTGGATCTATATGCTTTATCATCATGCGTAATTTTGTGCTTTAGTATATAATTTTATAAAGAAACTACCGTTATTAAGGCAACAGTAATTTAAAAAAATATATGTCACTAATACAAAATCTGGCTGAAGGGTCAGAAGCAGGAGATGCTTTATCTGAAGAAAAAACACTTTCTATAATAGACTTAATCATTAATGGAGGTACTGGTAGTGTCGTAATAATAGGAATATTATTCATATTACTATTCGTAGCTTTGTACATCTATTTTGAACGTTTGTTTGCTATAAAAGCCGCCTCTAAAGTAGACGTGAATTTCATGAATCAGATTCGGGACCACATCACCAATGGTAAATTAGAAGCTGCAAAATTACTATGTGCGCAAACAGATTCACCTGTAGCAAGATTAACAGAAAAAGGAGTTTCTAGAATTGGGAAACCTTTAGACGATATTAATACCGCAATTGAAAATGCAGGAACGTTAGAAGTTTATAAACTAGAAAAGAATGTTAGTATACTAGCTACTGTAGCAGGAGCTGCTCCTATGATTGGATTCTTAGGAACTGTAATTGGTATGATTTTAGCATTTCATGAAATGGCCTCTGGAGGAGGACAAGCAGAAATGGGCGTACTAGCAAATGGTATTTATACCGCTATGACAACAACTGCAGCAGGACTTGTAGTTGGTATTATTGCATACATTGGATACAATCACTTAGTAAATAGAACAGACAAAGTGATACATACCATGGAAGCAAATGCTGTTGATTTCTTAGATTTACTGAACGAACCACTTTAATATCCTATACTATGAAGTTAAAAGGAAGAAATAAAGTGAGTCCAGATTTCAGTATGTCGTCTATGACAGATATTGTTTTCCTGTTGTTGGTTTTCTTTATGCTAACCGCCAACTCGCCAAATGCATTAGATTTACTATTGCCAAAAGCAAAAGGTAAATCTACCAACACACAGAATGTTTCCGTTACTATAAATAAGAAATTGGAATATTTTGTAAACAATGTAAAAATAAACGGAGAATACATAGAAATTGAATTAAAAAAAGCACTAAAAGGAAAAGAAAAACCTACTATTATTCTTAGAACAGAAGAATCTGTAGCAATAAGAGAAGCCGTAAATGTTATGGATATTGCAAATAGGAATAAGTACAAGGTAATTTTGGCAGTGCGTCCTAATTAATGTCAATACTAGACACAAATCACAAAAAGAAATCTTTTACACTAACAACCATATTGTTAAGTGTACTGCTCCTTATACTCTTTTATATAGGGCTCAGTTATATGGATCCACCAGAAGAAAACGGAATATCTGTTAATTTTGGAACTACCAATTACGGTAGCGGACGAGTACAGCCTAAAGAAAAAATTAAATCAGAACCTTTAAACAAACCTAACGAACCAATTGCTCCGGAAGAAGTCAAAGAAGAGGTCGTTACCGAAGTTTCCGAAGCCGTAAAGGAAGAACCTATTAAAGAAGACAAAGCCCCCGAAAAGGTTTTAACACAAGAAAGTGAAGAATCTATTCGAATAAAACAGCAGAAAGAAATTAAGCGTAAAGTCGCTGCCGAAGCGCAAAAAGCAAAGGCTAAAGCAGCAAAAATTGCACAAGAAAAAAAAGACGCTGAAGAGAAGGTCAGAAGAGAACAAGCCGCAAAGAAAAGCAAATTGGATGCTATGATGGGTGGACTTAACAAATCTGACGGAACTGCTTCTGGTAGCGAAGGAGACGATACTAAAGCAGGAGATAAAGGCCAAACAGACGGAGACCCGTATGCTACCAGTTATTATGGTAGTCCAGGATCAGGAAGTGGCACTGGCGGTTACGGTTTAAATGGCAGATCCTTAGTGAATAAAGGAAAAGTACAACAAGACTGCAACGAAGAAGGAAAAGTTGTTGTGAAAATTATCGTAAACAGAAACGGAAAAGTTATTAGCGCTACAGCTGGTGTAAGAGGAACAACAAATAGCCATCCATGCTTAATAGCTCCGGCAAAAAAGACTGCTTTAATGCATAAATGGAATTTAGACAGTAATGCACCTAACCAACAAATAGGTTTTGTTGTCGTTAATTTTAAATTAGGTGAATAGTCAAGCTTTTCTGAACTAAGGAAATTCTCTAAAAAATTATTCGTTTACCCTTCCTTAAAAAAGGCATTCTAAAATAACGATTACCCCACAGGATCTATTTTTTCAACACACTATTAGCAACCTAATTTAATCCGGGCAAAACTCACACTTTTTTCCTAAACAATACATTGGTTGAAAATAGAAAAAGTCGTCAATTCGAGTGTTTTAAGGTTCGAAAAACGTATGGAGAATACCCTTTTTATGTTTTCGATACATTCCGATAAAAATCGGAACCAGAAAACAGACAAAAGCAATAAAAATCATTTGATTTATTACTGTTCTCCAACATACTGTTGAAACACGTAAAAGTGTGATTTTGCACTACTAATTTAGTACATTTGACATCTCAATACGACTAAATGACCTATAAACAAACTTTGGATTGGATGTTTGCACAACTACCAATGTACCAAGCAAAGGGAAAAATAGCTTTCAATAACAAATTAGATACGATACTAGCACTATCGGCCCATCTTCAAAATCCAGAAAAAAAGTTTAAGAGTATTCATGTCGCAGGAACAAATGGCAAAGGCTCTAGCAGTCATATGCTTGCTTCCATACTACAAGAAGCTGGCTATACAGTTGGACTTTATACATCACCACATTTAAAAGATTTCAGAGAGCGTATCCGAATTAACGGAAATTCAGTTTCCGAAAATTTTGTGGTAGATTTTATCACCTCTAACAAAATATTTTTTGAAGAGAACAGCCTTTCCTTTTTTGAAATGACTGTAGGCATGGCGTTTGATTATTTTGCAAAGAATAACATTGATATTGCCATCATAGAAGTCGGCCTAGGAGGACGTTTAGATTCTACCAATATTATAACACCAGAAGTATCTCTAATTACAAATATTGGATTAGACCATACTGATATGCTTGGCAATACCCTCACCCAAATTGCCAAAGAGAAAGCGGGAATCATAAAAAAGAAAACTCCCGTTGTCATTAGTGAAACACAAAAAGAAATAGCCACTGTCTTTAAAGAAATAGCAAGAGATAATGAAGTCTCTATCGTATTTGCCAATGAAACCGTAAAAGAAACCTACAAAACAGCCTTACTGGGAGAATACCAAGCCAAAAATATAAAGGGCGTAATCGCTACACTAAAAGAATTAAAAGGCTTTAAGGTAGAAGAGGAACATATCAAAAACGGCTTATTAAACGTTGTAACAAATACAGGTTTAATGGGCAGGTGGCAAGTTTTACAAACAGCACCTATGGCTGTTTGCGATACAGCGCATAACAAAGAAGGACTTTCTTTAGTAATGAAACAATTGTCTAAACAAACCTATAACCACCTTCATATTGTACTAGGATTTGTATCGGATAAGGATTTGGACCGTGTTTTACCGCTCTTTCCTAAAAATGCAACCTACTATTTTGCAAAACCAGATATCCCAAGAGGTTTACATGCAAAAACTTTACAAAAAGAAGCATTGGCATATAATCTAAATGGAAAAACCTATACCTCGGTAAACAAAGCACTTACCGAAGCTTTGGCCAATTCAAAAAAGGAAGATTTCGTTTATATTGGAGGTAGCACATTTGTAGTAGCAGAAGTTGTGTAAATATTTCCTTTTTTTCTTTTGAGAGATAAAAAACTATTCTATATTTGCACCCGCAACAACGCACAATTAGTTGTTTCGGGCCCTTAGCTCAGCTGGTTCAGAGCACCTGCCTTACAAGCAGGGGGTCACTGGTTCGAACCCAGTAGGGCCCACAAGAAAAGCCTCCTATTTTTTAGGAGGCTTTTTGTTTTAGGTTGGTTTTTGTTTTTTGGTATTTTGTTAAACTCATAATTCAGTATTCAGTTCAATTATTTTTCGAATATCTGAACATATTTCTAACCATTTTATTTTGTCTTCCTTTGTCCATATTTCGGTTTTATTAAACACACTTCCGGTTGGCCATACTAGTCCAACTCCAACAGCCTTATTGTATAATAAATTAGCATCATCATAATTAGCATTAGAAAACGCCGAAAATTTCCACTTTACAATTTGATAACTCCACCAAATCCAACCAACTCATATTGCCACTATTGAACTTATCATTACGATAAAATCGACTTTGTCCGATTTAATTATGTTTATTACATACAAATTTGCAGTAAAGCCACAAATAAAAGCAAAAGAAACCAATGGTCCGTAAACCGTAATTAGTCCACTTAATTTCATCGTATTTCTTGATTTTCGAGTATAAATTCCAATTCCCAACTAGAGCTCATCATGCTAGCGCTTGTCTATGACGAGTGCCGTACCGGCTAAGCCTTACCGAGTAAAGAATGACGGAAGGTAAAATATGAAAAACTATGTGGTTTTATCAACTGTTACGGGCACTCGCTACAAGCGAGCGCTAGCCAGGGATAATCACCCACATTATATAGTCACAAATCTATTACAACAAATAACGAAAACAAAATAAAACACTGAATACCAATAAGATATGGATATTTGTTTTTTTTGTCGCCAACATATCCTCTGAGAATTAATACAAAAAAACATCATGACTAACGTAAGCACAAAAAAAACAAAGCGTCAATCCTAAACCTTAAACATACCAAAGCCACTATTTACTACTCAAAAAACTTCTATAATATAATGTTGAAAATAGATTTGGATCTACCGATTGGATTATTTGTATTACTTTTGAAACACGTAAAATACGTTACTAATTAATCTTTAGTTTATGCCTTACCAAGATGTGTTTGTTCTTTTCTGGAAACAGCTAAAAGAAAGTGTCCAAGAAGGCAGCTTTGCCAAGTTAACTATGGCTAAGACCATTGGTAAGCAAGAATTGAAAAATATATTTATTAGACCTATCTATTCTAAGGATGACTTTAAGGTCTTACTAAAATTCCGCTACAGACCTAGAGAGACGGAGGATACAGAAGAGGAACTTACATTAGAAGAGGCATTTGAGGTTATAAAATCTCATCTTAGAAACCCTTTTTTATCTGTTCTTCTATTTACCACAAAGAAAGATGTTATTTTCAAAATAAATAAAAAAGGTGCTGCTAGTATTAGGGAGACAGATCCGTCATTTCATGACGTTACGCAAGCAGAGAAAGATACAGAGTAAGTAGGTTTTTCTAAATAATATACATTGACTAAGCTCTCAATTGGTACTGCCTTTGCATACTTCTGGGGTTAACTCCATATAATTTCGCTACAACTGTTGTGCTAGAAGCATTGTTACTAATAGAGTTCTTTTAAAAAAGTAACAAACTCACTAGTAATTCTAGTTCCTTTTGCTACTAATTGCCAGAGGATTCATTAATTCAACAACGCCTAGTTATATACAAATAAACATTGTTCCCTCGTATTGGAAAATCTTGAACAATAGCTTCAGCGAAAAAACTTTTAGAACTCAGTTTAACACCTTCAAATTCAACTGGAATAGTATTTAGTTCTGTAAAGTAAAAATGTAACTAATAGTCTTTTGTTTTGGTGTTTGGTTAAATACAAATAGGCTACAAGTACTTCCCGAAGTAATAAATTAGCTTTGGCTAATAAGGAATTTGAAGATATGAAAAATTTAAATTCAAAGTTCAACCATTTTTACCTGCTCCACAACTTTGTGTGTTGACCAAAAAAAACTGACTATACAATTTCAAGATTCCCAATAAACAGATTAAATTCAAGAATTCAAATACGTTTCTCCCGATTCTTTCTTAAAAAACATGCATATGAACTAATTTAGTGGACAAAAAAATATAATTTTTATTAACGATACCACATTGAAAAAAAAATATTTTCTTTATTCCTTAGTCCTTCTCCTTACTATTTTCTTATGGTATAACAAATATGCAAAGGGTGCCTCGGATTATTTTACGCCCAAAATATTGGCAACCCATTCTAATGGAGAACATTATGTAGGCTCCCAAACTTGTATGGAGTGCCATGAAGACATCTATAACTCTCATATAAAAACTGCACATTATAATACTTCTGCCCCTGCCAGCCTAGAGCGAATAAAAGGCAGCTTTATACCTGGTCATAATACTCTGGAACTACAAGAAATGAGGTATCAGATGATTTCGAAAAATAATTTTTTTTATGAACAGGGCACCTATAAATACGAAGACAAAAATCAGTCCCTCTCAAAAATAGATATTGTTATTGGATCTGGAGTTAAAGGGCAGTCCTATCTCTCTTGGGACAACGATAGACTTTACCAATTACAAACATCCTATTATACGCCAACCAATAGCTGGATAAACAGTCCCAATTACCCTGAATACAGTACAAGAAGACCTATATCAAGTGACTGTCTAAAATGCCATGTAACTTTTGCTAAAAATAAAGATTTTTCAAAAAATGCATATCTATACAATAAAGAAAGTATAATTCTTGGAGTTGATTGTGAAAGATGTCATCTTCCATCTTCTAAACACGTAGTTTTCCATAGAGAGAATCCAGATATAAAAGAATCAAAGTTCATGTTAAAATTCAGTGAACTTTCAAGAAAACAACGTGTGGATGCCTGTGCTGTATGTCATTCAGGATTAAGAATTCAACGTTTAAAAGGAAATCCATTCTCTTTTCTTTCAGGAGAAAATTTAGAAGAATATTCCAAAAACTTTTTTTCTGGTCGACCTAATAAAACCTTAGATGTTCATGGCAATCAATATGGTCTTTTAACAAGTAGTAAGTGTTATAAAGAAACTCCAAAAATGGATTGTACCACATGTCATAATTCCCATAAAAAACAACGTGGAAACATCACCCATTTTATTAAAAAGTGTATTGAATGTCATACTACAAATGAGAGTCTATGTACTGAAGATCCGGCAATAATAAAAAGCATGGGGAACAATTGTATAGCCTGTCATATGCCTGTAGCCCCCTCCAATTCCATGAAGGTTAAACTGAATAAAGATAGTATTGATACAGCAGTTTATGTTAGAACACATTTAATAGCCGTTTATCCAATTGATAATTAGAATTCCAAAGAGCGACTTCACAACCTCGATTATGCTTAAAAAAGCACCCTAATTTGATATCCCTCAAGAACCGCCTAAATGCTGTACAAATCCTTCGCTATAAATTAAACTTGCACGCCATTGTTCTACCAATGCTTCTGCGGAATCTTTTAATGCTAAAATAAAAGAATTTAGAGCACAGTTTAGAGGGGTAAGAGATATTACATTTTTCCTCTATAAGCTCACTAAAATTTATGTGTAATTTTTTCTAGCCCCAGAATTATACTTAATCCAGAAAAATCTGTCAATTCTAGATTTTGTCATCCCTTTGAAAAAAGGGATTCATAACAAGTATAAGTGGATTCCTATCTTCACAGGAATGACAGGTAGATTACGAAATGTCAATTCGAGTATTTTGAGGTACTAAAAATGTATCGAGAATACGTTTTTTATGTTCTCCGATACATTTCCGATAAGAAATCGGAACACACGAACAGCCAAAATCTCCAAAATTTCAATTTACTCC
>JAZGEQ010000044.1:0-7904 GCA_036478775.1 Cellulophaga sp. | reverse complement strand
AAACTTCTAGGTGATGTCATTGATGGAGTGGAATTTATCAATGGTAAGAAAGAAGAAATAGAAACCAAGGATAATAAAAACAGAATATTAGCTAATTCTTAAACACCAGAATTGACTATAACTCGATTCCGACAAAACAACGGACCTACGCCTTCTGGGGACTACCAGCCCTCGCGTTCGCTCTCCATGGCTGGCAGCGAATGTAGAAGCTGCATTACGTTTCTTATTCACAGCAATGTCTTTAAAAAAGGATGAGAAATTCGTACTACAAGGTATTCCTTCCATGATTTATTCTGATAATGGTCCTATCTCTAGGAGCCATATTTTTCAACAAGTCATGAAATACTTAGGCATTGAATTTCAAACTCACATGCCAAGAAACAGTGATGGTCGTCGCGTAACAGCTCGATCAAAAGGAAAAGTCGAAAGACCTTTTAGAACCGTTAAAGAAATGCATGAGACCCTTTATCATTTTCACGAACCTCAAAATGAAGTGGAAGCAAATGAATGGCTGCTTAATTTTCTAATACGATATAACGCCATGCAGCACCGATCTGAGAACCATTCCAGGATGGAGGATTGGCAACAAAACTTGCCCTCTAGCGGTATCTGTGAAATGTGTTCATGGGATCGGTTCTGTACGTTTGCAAGAGAACCCGAACGCAGAAAAGTGGGTGGAGACGCCCGTGTCAATATTGACGGTATTGCTTATGAAGTTGATCCAGATTTGGCCGGAGAAACAGTTATCCTTTGGTGGGGAATTTTTGATAGCGAATTATTTATTGAATTCGGTGAAAAACGCTATGGTCCTTACCGTTCTGTTAATGATCCAATTCCATTGGGACGTTATCGGACATTCAAAAAAACCAAACAACAAAAAAGAGCAGACAAAATAGAAGCTTTAGCAAGTGAAATAAAATTATCCCGTGCTGCACTAGATAATAACAAAAGCTCTGCTGCATTGGTTGCTTTTAAACCAGATCAAGAACTACCGAAAATTGCCTTTAATGATCCCGATCCTTTCATTTGTATCAGGATCTCTAAAGGTACCGCCTCGCTTGAAGTCTATATGAATATCAAGTCTCTTTTTGTCATCATAATGAAAGTAACTTGATTGATTTTAAATTCAGAAATTATAATTTACCCACTTGAATTTCAAAAGAACCATAATATTACTATTGCTTATGATGGTTCCTTGTTGTAAATTTATCTTGTAGGATAGATTGCAACAGAATACTCAATCTTTATTTGTCAAACACCAGATCATCTAATCATAACTCACTTCTCTAGTGTTAAAAAAATTTCTATGCAAAACAAGATTTGAGTAGGAGTTATTTGATGTTTAAAGAAAAAATTTAGAGTTACTTACTTATAGGGGAATATTTGATGTTTAAAGAAAAAAAATTAGAGTTAATAGAAGATCGTCAACAAATGAACAAAATAATAGAAGACTTCATTAGAAAAAAATCATCTAAAAAAGAAACTATGCATATTTTAGAAGCTGGATGCGGAAGAAAGTGGCCTTTTCAACTAGAAGGAATTGACTATGTCCTCACAGGTGTTGATATGGATAAAAAAGCCTTAGATATTCGAAAAAATATATTGTCTGATTTACATGAAAGTATTGAAGGTGATTTATGTTCATTAGATTTAGGTGTAGATAGGTTTGATGTCATTTATTGTTCATATGTACTCGAACATATTGAAAAAGCTAATGTGGTTTTAAATAATTTTGTAACGTGGCTAAAACCTAATGGAATTATTATTATAAAAGTACCCGATCCCGATTCTGTTCACGGTTATATCACTCGCATTACTCCACATTGGTTTCATGTCTTTTTTTATCGCTTTGTTCTGGGAAATAAGAATGCTGGAAAACCCGGTTATCCCCCTTATCCAACTTATTATAATTCAGTTATTTCAAGAAAAGGTATGAGCTTATTTTGTAATGAAAACACTAATATAGCGCTTGAAGCAGAATATGGAGGTGGCTTTTTCAATCCAGGTAAGGGGGCTTTAAAACTTTTAATACATACAATTAAAAAAGTTATCAATATAATATCAATTGGGGTTCTTAGTAGCAAACATTCGAGCCTTATTTATATATTAAGTAAAAATTTTTCTTAAATATCTATTTTTATGCTTTTTGCCACTTTACGTATAAAATATTCGTAATTGCTTATCTTCATAAGATAAGCAATTAATGATAAGTAGTTACAAATAAAATAAATTATATTATTTTTTTCTGCTCATGCTACGTTGAGAAGTATTTTTGCTAATCTATCTGTCACAACATCAGAAGCGAAATTTTTTCTTGCAAATTCTGAATTATATTTTCCAATAGCTTCAAGTCTATGATCATCATCTAATACCCATTCTAATCTATTATCAATATCTAAGGCATTTGATAAAACAAGGGTTCCCATTTTTTCATCTTCAAAAAAATCCTTAATTCCTCCAACAGAGGTAGTAACTATCACCAACCCAGCTCCCATTGCTTCTAATATAGCATTTGGCATTCCTTCACCATAACGGGTAGGAAAGCAAAAAATACTATGTTCATAAAGAGCTTTTATCTTATTTTTTCCTCTTAAATAACCGGCCATTAATACCCGTTCCTGCAACCCCAGTAATACTATTTTTTTTTGAATATTTCCTGCTTCCGGACCTTCTCCAGCAATAGTCAATTGAACATCATATCCTTTGTCTAATAACAATTTTAATGCATCAACCGTTTCATGAGCACCTTTCTCTTTTACCAGCCTAGACATGAATAATATTTTTCGCGGACCTTTTCTTCGGGTTTCTAAAATCCTAGGCATTTCTAATTTATTTATGATATATTCTAGCGGCACTGTTGTTGTTTCAATCTCAATCGGTATATCGACTCCACACCGCTGAAGTTGCTCAGAAAATTCAGTAGATAAAACTATAATTTTAGAACTCTTTCCATAATATAAAAGCAATATCTTCTTTAAATATTTTTCAACGAACCTAGCAAAAGGCCATTCCCAGCCTCTGAAAAAAACTACAACTTTATTACCTGATATTAGTGCTGTTCTGATAAAAAACATATCCCGAAAAAAACTCTTAAAATTTAGAGATGGATTGATTAATACAACTGACGTTTTATTAATCTTTATAGCATCCCGAAATCTTATTTGATCTTTTAATAGATGTCCTTTTTTTCCTTTAGCATAAGTTCCCCCAATAGGTAAATAGGTTATTGATAAATTATTTTTTTTACGAAGTAACGGTAATATCGTACTGTAATAATTTGATACGCCTCCAGGGTCCTTTAGATCGGGGCCTGTAATAAGTACTTTAATTCGTTGAATATTTTTTTTCTGTTCAATATCAGAATCATCAATATCAAAATTTTGTGATTTCAATGCGTCTTCCTTCTTGGTTGGTTAGTCAATCAACAGCAAAGTTTACAATAAGAAATTATTAAGCACTAGAATATGGAAGAATCCAAGCTTACAAAAAAATATTCGTAATCAGTTTCCAAAACTAACATAGAAAGAAGGCGTCCTAAAGAAATTGTGTGCAACAGTATTTTATTAATAACGTGTTAAAATCTGATATCTAAAAATTATTTATGCACAAAGATCATCAAAAACTTTATTCCACTCATTGACATCAGAAAGAGATAAAACACCGGTACGAATTTTTACTTCCTGAAAAATTATTTTTTGTAGTTGTACTGACTTAGCTATAAATAACTCAGCTCTTTTCCTTACTTCTGATTCAGAAAATTTAACTCTATCTGAAGTTTTTTTTTCTCCAGTTCCAACCACCCTATGATGGCCACGCTTCATCATTCGTGAGACAAATGTTTTTTGTGGGATAATTGGCCCAAATATTACTTTGTCTGCTAAAGGCGCATACTGGATGAATGATTTTATATCAGCAATTTGTGTGTCCCCTATTTTATTGTTGTTAATGAATAGAGAAAAAAGAACTTGTATAGGTCCTTCATCCATGATTATTTTTTCCACATTCGCTTTTTCCAAAATATAATATTTCCCAATTTTAAAGAAAAAAGATCGGAATGCTTTTACTTTCCCTTCATTCTTCATAATTTGTGCTACGCACATAAAATAAAATTGTCTATATCTGAATATATTTTTTAAATGCTCTATGGCTACTACAAGGAATTTAAATATAGGCATATTTATTACAGTGTCTTTCAAAAAAAAACCATCTGTAATATTTTTATAATATCCTCCAAGATATTCTTCTGCTTCAATAATATTATTACTGCATCGTATTCCTTTAAAATATTGTATAGCTGTTGATTTTCCAGAGCATGATATACCTGCTATTTCAATAACTAAAGCCATGCCCACACTTTGTCTTTCAAAAGAGCCAACACATCTTTGTATTCTTTGTTTGCATCAATTGTTATTGTCTGCTCACTTTTTTGTTGTTTAATTTCGCTAAGAACCTTATTTTTTGCATTAATAACATCTTCAGAATCCTCGCCTTTACGGGCTAGGCTAGTCTTAGGTGATACTTCCATAATAAAAGCATGTTCTGGATATTGATCATAAAGATTGGTATATATTCTTTGTTCCCATTTTGAAGCTTGTTTCCATACAAAATTATTACTGGTTAATATTTTAGGTCCATCCCCATATCCTTTTTGAAAAGGTTGAGGATAACGATCATAGAGAATAATTGCTCCATTATTTGCCAGTCTACTACCTTTTCTTATTATGTTATCTCTATGTCTGGCAATAAGAATAGCTCTTATATTCGTATAAAGATATTTAAATATTGATAAATCTGGATCATCTTTTTCTTTAATATTTTTTTGTTGATCGCTATTAACTCGTTTTTTTTGTTTTAGAATATTTGTTGTTTTATCAAAAAAATTAAGACCAAAACTTTTTGTCCCATCTCCTGTTCCTGCATAAAGAATTTCAATATCAACATGCTTTCCTAGCCAATCATTTATTTCTCTTAACATAGTAGATTTTCCAGCACCATCTGCACCAAGAAAAGCAATACATGTTCCGCCCATAAAAAATTGTTTTCTTTTTTTCTTTCTTAACCCTAGTTTAATAAATAAAAAATCTGTATATGTTTTAACAAAAGCTTTATACCTTCCTGTTCTAGAAAGACGTCGAGACCAAGATAAGTTCTTATTTAAAATATTTTTCCATAACAAAATATCCCATAGACCAAGTTTTTCAATATTGAAAATAGCCTTTTTAACCTCTTCTCGATCTAATTTTGGTAAAAAATAATCAATTGATCTATTTATATCTTCATCTGGCAAGTTTTCTGTTAAATATCCATATTCCTCTAATATATAAGGTGGATAGTATTTTTTCTCTTTTCCCAATATTTTTTTTATTAGCCAAACTATATCTATCTTGACAATCGTTCGTATAAATAAAAACACTAGCTCATCTGACTTACTCATCATATAGATATCTTTTTCTAATATCCTTCTATTAAGTAATGTCTCTTCATTTATTGCTCTAAATCCTTTAATAAATTTCTCTCCATAGACAAGCCTAAAATGTGCATGTAGATGCACTAATTTTCCTTCTTTTTTGGAATAACCTAACCAATGTTCAATTCCAGGATATGCTTTTCCTGGCTTTTCAACTAATCGTTTAAAATCTAGATCTATTATAGTTTTGTAGAATTCTTTTTCATTTTCTTGTGATATAAGAACATCAAGATCACCCTCACCTACCAAGCTTCTTGATATGTGAGCATTACTTTTCCAGTGACAATAGCGAATATTATTTTGATGGAGGTTTGACAATAATTTTTTTGTGAGCGACAACATTTAAGAATTTTCAGTAGTGTTGGTAATTGAGCCAATAATGTGTTTTTCTCTAATTTTAAACAAAGCATACCTAAATAAACCTATAACATCTCTAATTCCATCCTTAGAAACTTGGATAAAAGACATTATTGCTCTATTTAGATAGAGCGAATGATACTCTTCAGGTAATTCTGATGGGTCTGTATTTTTAACAAATTTCTTTTTATAGATTTCTTTAACTGATTTTTCATAAGCAATATACTCGCTCATGCTTATTTTCCTATTCAGGTCTTGTGTTTCCGATGGCATCCATGCTGCCAACATCTTCATTTCCCTTTGATATGTCTTATAAGTCTGGGTACTCATTGATCCTGGTTTGTTATGGTGTATATATAACGGTAAGGCAAGTCTAAATAACTTACCTCCTGAAAAAGAATATCGAGCAAAAAAATCTCTTTCTTTACCTACCACAGAATCCATATAACCAAGTTCTATATAATCCTTCTTTGTCATCATAAACGTTGGCCCTAAAGAAGTAACAACCCTTTTTAAAGCATCGTTATAATCGAAGGATGATATACGTCCAGATAAATCTCCCGACATGGGGATCATAGGAACACCATTTTCTGAACGAACAACTCTTCCCGTAAAAAGTATACTTTTCTCAGGCAGTGTTTGTATAGTGTTGAGTTGTATTTCAATTTTATTCTTATGATAACTGTCATCTCCATCAAGAAAAGCAATGTATTCTCCTTTAGCATTTCTAACACCAATGTTTCGTGCTTCCATTAAACCTTGCGGACTGTCATTATGAAATATTTCCAACTGCGAAAGATATTTCTCTGAAATTTCTAGTGTTTTATCATTACTTCCGTCATCTATTACAATAACCTCTACGTTCTCGTAAGACTGATTTAAAGCAGATATAATAGCTCTTTCTATGTAATTTTCTTCGTTGTACGCTGTTATTATTATGCTTACTAATTTTTTGCTCATATCTTGTTACCTGTAGTAAAACTATTACGAATAAGTCTATATAGACTTTCAACATTATTCAAAGAAAAATATTCTAAAGCAAAAGATCTACATTTTTCACCTATTATCGATATATTGGATTCGATTTCTATCATTCTTTCTAAATTTGTCAAAAGCGTAGAATAATCACCACAAAACCACCCCAACCCATTTTTTTCAATAATATTATCAGGGTCTACGTTAAGAGAAAGCACTGGAGTCATATTCATCCATGCCTGTATGAATGTATTTGGAAACCCTTCGTATTTACTTGTATTTATAAATAAATATGCTTCAGACATCAATACATTTACTTCTTCTAGCGACAACTCCCCATGATAAAAAACATTTTTCATATTAAAAGCATTTTCTTTGATTTCTTTACCATATTTAGATGTTACTTTCCCAGCCATATGAAATTCAATTTGATCATTATTAACAAATTCTTTTGCAAGCTTCAAAAATATATCCGGACCCTTCTGTTCTTTAATATTAGCTACCCATAGAATTATTTTTTTACTTAAGGCACTCGATTTCTTAGTCGCATAAACATCAGGACTAATATTAGGCATTATTAAGTCGCATCGCCTAGAGTAATGCTTCCATAATAATTGGTCCTGATACTCTGCCTGCCCAACAATTAAATCGGCATTGTTAATTCCATATTCTCGATAATATTTTTCTATAAGGTTAGCAAGGAAAAACTTATTAAATTTTGCTTTCTGCGGTTCAACATCTGGAGAATTTGCAACATGAAATATCATTTTAGTAGCGTTTTTTTTACAATATTTTGCAGCTATTCCCGTGTAAGAACACAATACTCGTTGATAAATATAGTCTGGCTTTATTTTATCTAAAATATCGAAAATATTTTTTTTATCAATAAAGTAAAAATACTTCGATAGAATTTTTTTTGGTAACTTATAGATATTATTTTTGCTATTAAATTTTACATTACGACAAACATAAGTAATTTTAATATCATCTTTTTCTTGTAAAAAATCCATGATATATCGAGCTTGAAGTTGAGCGCCTCCTTTCCTATTGCTCCAGTGACTTGGCATTAATATACAAACGTGTATTTTTTTTTTCATTTCAATAT
>JAZGEQ010000043.1:0-5611 GCA_036478775.1 Cellulophaga sp. | reverse complement strand
CTTCTCATCAATATAGTGCTTTTGGGGTAATTCATCTGTTGCTCGGGATGATCTAAAATGCGCTCTTGATTTAATAGTTTTAGCAATATTATTGATAATGTATTTTACTTCACATAAGAACAATTATGTAAAATAGCCTTTAGCTACCAAACGCTCGATTGCTTTTATAAAATCAAATTGCTCTGGCAATTTATTTTACACACAATTATCCAACGCTTGCCAGCGCCAAAATAAAAGCTAACCTTTTAGATGTTATCAAAATTCTCGTATTTAAGTATTTACGCGATTCTCGTGGCATTCCATAAGAGCTTAAATTTTAAGAAAAATAAAATTCTAAGCACTTATTCTATTCTCGTTACTATTTAATCTTTTTTAATTGTAACAATTAATATTATGTAAAATAGAATTTGAAACTTTGAAGATCTTAAGTTTTGATTATATCCTTTTTTCTTGATAAAAAAAGAAACAAAAAAATCAAGACTGCATATAATTTTGGAAACAATTACGGCTCGTTATGCTATATTTTAGGAAACATTGTAACTTATTAAGATTGCTTTGAAATCCTATGTATAATTGAAACTCTTAAGAATGTCTATTATTATAACCCTAAAATATGTACGCTCACTCACCTATTGTTTTAGCCAAAATTTTATGAGGTCAAAATGACAAAGAAATTCCTATTTAACCTTTAGGGGGAAAAGGATCATTTCCATAAGTATTTCTCTCTCTTATTTGCCCATTTCTACCGTGAATTAACATTTCTGAACCTTGATTCTTTGCGATTTCACGTGCTATTGTCGTAGCTTCTTTTTGCGTTTGTACAATTTTTGTTGCTTTTGAATTCCCTGCTCCTTTTACAGCCCAATTCTTTCCAGATGGAACTACGTGTTGATTTTTCTTTGACATAATTTAATTTTTAAGTTGAATATCTGTTTTGATTTTTATATTGTTTTGAATAAAATTGTTAGCTTGAAGTTCTGCTGAAATATTGTCATAGACTTTTGTGTTATTTTTATTATCCTTAATGGTAATTATTACACAAAAATCTGTACTTAAATTGTCTTGTGTTTTTTCTAAATGATCTCTATAAAGACCTTCGATTTTTAAAAACCACCTTTTTGGGTATTCTGTGTACCTCAATTTATTAGTTTCTGATAAATCATCAAGATTTATTGCTCATTTTTTTACAGGTTGAAATTTTTGGTGGAAATTTTTTAAAATTCGTTCTCCACTAAACCCCCTGTTCTTTTTTATTTCTGTTTTACTATATACGCTTGGGTTTAGAAGATTTTTTGACCCAGAATCTTTACCAATTGGGTTTCTAATTGTTTTTCCTTCTCTATCAATTTTTTCATTATATGTCCCAAAAAACAAATCTATATTTGATTGGCAATACTCTTCTCCTTGTGCCGCTGCTAGATCAGGAGAACTAATTAGAGTTGCTGTAACTTCACCATAATAAAAGTTTTCTTCTACCATATCATCTGGAAAAGGGAAATCTAAAATCTCAATAAAACTTCCTTTTTCTAAAGTGTCTCTTATTACTAATGTTATTTCGTTTTCTGAATTATATAGAATTTCATTAATTCCTGTCGGAACTCCAAATCCCATTTGCTTAAGCCTTTCTTCGTTATTAAGTGCAACATTTGGATATTTAGCAGAATGAATTATTAAAGCCTTTAATAATAAGGGGTCAAATTTTTCTGCTAATTCATTTTCCAGACCTGCTAAGATTGATGTTATTCTAGGTGTGGAAAAACTTGTTCCTGATTTTGCACTTATTTTATTGTCTTTATTTAGTGTGTTAACACCGGAATATGTAATCGTTCCAGATTTATCTATTCCTGCATTTCCGCCATAGTGAGTTAGTTCTGGTTTAACTAAATTAAATGGTCCAGAACCAGTTCTACTAAAAGGAGAAGGTTCATTTTCTTCAACTATGTCATTAGCATTTTTAGTATGTGCAATAGAACCAACTGCTAATGATCTAACAGAATCTGCTGACTTTTGAATCTTACCTTTAGGCTTATTAATTTTGAAATTTCCGCAGTTTCCAACAGATGTACATATTACAATATTAAGTTCATCTTGTAAATAATCTAATGCAGCTCCAAAATCTGAAATGCTATGGGAATTAGCTTCAGCACTCCAACCAACACATAAATTCCAAATTTTTATTTCTGGATTAGCGCCTATAGCATCTTTAATATTTTCAATTAAATCATATTCTGTTACACTACTCAAGAGGCCTCTTTTTGGTACTATAGTAGCATCAAACAAATAACATCCACCTGAATCAGTATGTTTTTTGCCTTCCATTGTATCACCGTATAAAATTACACTTGCTACAGCAGTTCCGTGTGCTGTATCAATGTCTTCGTCTATATAGTTGGTATGCTTATCAGTCAATACCCAAGGTGCTAGACTTTTATTTGCTGTAATTCCAGAGTCAAGAACACCAACAGTCGGATAAATTTTATCATTCTCAGGTGACTTTAGTTCTGTAAACTCGGTTCCTCCTTCTGCTTCAGAATCTAAAGAAACACTGTAAGTTGGCATATCAACTATAGAACTTATACCTTCAAAACTTTGCAGTACAGGCATAGATTCTTCAGAATATGGAATTTTATAAACTATAACATCAGAAGAATAATATGTTCCTTCAATTTCTAAATTTAATTCTTCACACTTTCTTTGAAAAGCTCTATGGACTGTTTTATTTAATTCATACTCTTGAAAATCAATTAATTTCACTTTTAGAAAATCATTGTTTTCAACATTTATATTTGGATGAAAAAGATTAGTCTCAACTATTGAAGATAAGCCTCGTATATTCTTTTTATAGTCTTCAATGTTTTTTTCTATCCTTTTTAAATCATCAGTGTTTTCTATTTTAACAAGTAATGAAGAAGAATCGAAATATCCAATAAGATTATTCTTATTATTGACATCAAACATTTTTCTTATAACAGAACGATGAGTTTTCGCAAGGGTTCTGGAGTCTAATTTAAGTTCAATAGCAGCTGGAATATAATTATCCTTTTTTATTCTTTTTTCAAGCTCTTCATCAACTTCATCAAGGGTTGCCGTTAACATTTCAACTCTTTCTTCCAATGGAACATTAAGCATCCAAGCCGGAATGTCGCCTCCACCACCAGCCTCAGTTAAAGAATCATCAGTTCCTTTTCTTTTTTCTACTATTTTTATTGGTAAATATTTTTTCTTTGCCATTATTCTAAATCTTTAAATTTTGATATACTATCTTTTACTTTACGCAAAGACAATCCTGTGTATTCTACAATTTCATTTTGGGTAATCAGGTTTTCATTTAGGAATGATATCATTTTTTCAATTAATATTTTTCCGTGATTTTTGTGTCTAAAAGCTTCTTTTAAAAACTCTATATACCTTATTGAGGGTTCTTTATTGATAATAGAGTTAGTAATAGCATTGTTACAAATTGTCTTAATTTCAGAAGGAGAATTATTACCCAATAGATATATTAACCTACCTCTCTTCTTTTTGTCATTTTTGAAATCTAAATCAAAATTTAGAGTAAATGAATCAATAAGTTTTTCTGTAAAATCAGGAGATGTAGGCTTTTTGACTTCAATTATCGTATCAAATCTTCTCCATACTGCACTATCCAATATCTCACTATGATTGGTTGCCGTAATTAATACGTTATCAAACTGATCAATACTTTGTAGTAAGCTATTAATAACTCTCTTTAATTCACCGTGTTCGTGTTCATCATCCCTAGCTTTTGCAATAGCATCAAATTCATCAATGAATAGAATACAAGGTTTGTTGTTAGCGAAATCAAAAACTTTTCTAATGTTTTTGGAAGTACTTCCTAATAACGAAGAAACTAAAGTATCTAAACGAGCAGTCACCAAAGGAAGTCCTGATTCTTCCGCAATGTAATTAGCTAATGTAGTTTTGCCACATCCTGGAGGTCCGTAGAGCATTAATGAAAGGTTTGCAGGTATTCCAGCATTAATAAGCTTCTCTTTATTTTTAATCTTTTTTATAAATGTATTTAATGCCTCATCTATTGATTCATCTATAATTGTCGTAGAGGCAATTTTTGGAGCCTTTACTTCTACCATACTCATTCTTGATTCAGTATCAATCGGAGCTTGATTAGTAATCTCATCCAGTGTTACCATACCTTCATAATCTAAAGGATTTAGAGAAAGTGTTCTTTTTAATCTGTCCGCAAAACGAGTCTCTCCATCTTTAGTCAATTTCTTAATTAACAATTCAGCATATTGAGATACTTTCTTTGGGTCATTTTTAAGTCCAGATTCTATAATTCTAATTATTTCTGTGTACATTATTAGTTTTTGATTTTGAACAAATATAGCGAATTATGTTCCGAAAACACTTATTATCGTATTATTTATTCGTTTTTTGCTCTATATGTGTTGTTTTTTGTTCTCTTTAATACAATGAGCAATATTTAAACATTGATGCTTAGATGTTTATAATAGAAAAACTCGCATTGAATAGATTGGAAAATAAATCCATAATAGATTGTTGATTGTTTGCGCTTGTTTTTTTTAATAATTTCACTGAATATGAAACACAAACAACATAAAGTCGCGGAAAGTGGTATATTTTAAATGATTTAGCGGAATAAAAATAAAATTATAGGTAGAAAGGAAGAAATAGAAGTGATGGACTCATTCTTTATTAACAAAAAGGCGCATCTACTAGCTGCAATAGGAAGAAGAGCAGGTAAGACATTTTTGATTACGTGAGTGAGGTCTATAAGAAAAATATAGTGTTTGAAATGACTGGATTAAAGAATGCTGATCTTATAATAAGACATTTTTAGGGAAGGCTACACGAGATAGAGGAATTGGTAGAGGCTATGATTTATCATTATCCTAAATCTCTCGAAGATGCCAACACAAATGTAGACGAAGTTTATCAGGCTTTTAGTTAGAGGATAAATTAATAAACTATGACTCAAAAGTTAAATTAAGAGATCCATTGTCAAAAATAATATATTTGTAAATGCTACTGAATTTACACTTCAATAAAATATTAATGCAAAGGATTTTTTTATCAATATCTATATATATAAACAGTACTGTTTTGAGGTAGTGTTTTGCGTAGATAAGAGCCGTTTTACAGACTAACCATAGCGTAAGTAGCTGATTTACAGAGAGCACAAAATACATCTTCCTGCTTCATAACTCGGAGGTCGGGGGATCGTGCCCCCCTCTCGCTACATTTAAAACCTAAATAGCTTATTTTGAGCTGTTTAGGTTTTTTAGTTTTTGCCTTTTTTTCCCTTTTTGACCTTAAGAGCGTCGGATAACAAAATAAATGAGGTCGATCATAAATGATTGTATATCAGAATATTGACAATTTACATTTAGATGTTTCCGCATAAAGTACTGTTTTAAAGTACTGTTTTTACAATTTTTACTATCTGAAAATGTCAAGATTCATCTCTACCTTATTAATAATCTTCTCATCAATATAGTGCTTTTGGGGTAATTCATCTGTTGCTCGGGATGATCTAAAATGCGCTCTTGATTTAATAGTTTTAGCAATATTATTGATAATGTATTTTATTTGATATGAGAACAACCAA
>JAZGEQ010000042.1:0-10824 GCA_036478775.1 Cellulophaga sp. | reverse complement strand
TATACAGCATTAGAAATTTATGATTCCCAAACTGGAGACGAATTCAGTTGGGAAAAATATATCGAATGGTCAAAACTGACACATTTACGTGAATTAGTTTCGCTCGATGGAATGTTAAATGGACTTGCGTTTGAACCAGATTTTGACTCAAAATACGATTGGAATTATATTGTAACTGATGGAGAAATGGTTACGTTATTCTTTAACTCAATGGATTATGTTCTTGAGAAAGTTAAAGGATTAAAACACTTTAATCTTTTAGCAGTAATTAAAGAACCGAAAAAAGAAAAAGCGGAATTAGAAACTGATTTTGAGTTTGTAGGTTATGATTTAACGGAAAAAGAAGGAGATATAAGTGCTTTGACAAATTGTGGCGGATTTGATGAAACGTTTTCGACATCTGACTTGAATGAATTCGGATTAATTTCTGATTATGATAAAGCAAAGAAAATTCAAACGGAATTGCCAATCAATAATCCTGCTGAACATCACGCAGATTGCTATCTATATGAAGTTTGGAGACACAAAAAAATCGGAAGAAAAACTGCATAGAACAACGTGTATAATTAATGGCTAGTTTTCGCCTACTTACGAAAATCCTCGCGGATTTTCTATTCGTTTTTTATTTGCTAAATTAGGTGCTTAAACACGCCACTAATCATACACAAAACCATTATCTGCGAGCTAAAAAAAATGAACCAACCGAACAACATAGAAAAAATAGCATCAAAATCTTGGGAATTGGACAAAATCCATATTTCCCACAATGTTATTAACTACAGTTCACTTGGAGTAAACGAATCGAAGAACGACTCTGAATATGTAAGACTTCATTTCGGATTGCAAGGTGCATACGATTTCAAATTTGCTCAACTTAATTCCTCGTTCCAACTTTCTGGACACCACAACAATATTATGTATTCGGACGGACTTGAAATACAGGTCACCAATAAAACCGAACGAATTGAAACTTTTGGAATCAATTTCGCTACGGAATCGTTTGTGGAAATAGCAAAAAACGGGAACGATCCCCTTAAAAGACTTGCAGAAAAAGTAATGAATCGTGAAAACGCAATCCTTTCGCCCGAATGGAAAACCAATAATTTCAAAATTCAATCTGTAATCAACGAAATCATACATTGTCAATACTCAAAAGAGCTTAAAGATTTATTCCTACTTTCAAAAAGCATAGAACTTCTTGTGCTTCAAGCCGAATTGTACAACGAAAAAAAAAATCAGAATTATATAAAGTCGAAAAAGGACAAAATCAAACTGATAGAAGCAAAAGAATTATTGACCGCTCGAATCGAAAACCCACCAACGTTAAGCGAACTGTCAAAATTGGTCACATTGAACGAATACAAACTAAAAAGAGGGTTTAAAGAACTTTTCGGCACAACCGTTTTTGGGTACATACATAAAACCCGAATGGACTTGGCAAAAAGACTTTTACTCGGAACCTCGAAAACAGCAAAAGAGATTGCCTATGAAACAGGTTATGGTTCTCCACAACATTTTTCAAAAGCTTTCAAAGAACAATTCGGCATTCCTCCTAATAGTATAAGGAATGTTCCCGATTCTACAATCAGAGATGACAATAATTCTTCAAATTTGGACTTTTAACACAAAATTCGAAAAAATGGAAAAATCAATGATTATCAGAAAAGTTGTAGAATTTAATACGACAAAAAAAAAGGTGTGGGACTTACTTACTAATCCCGAAATGACAAAACAATATATGTTCGGTTGCGAAGTGCTCTCCGAATGGACTATTGGCAGTCAAATAATTTGGAAAGGCAAGACAGAGGACGGGCAGGAAATCATACACGTAAAGGGTGAAATTACCGAAGTAGAGAATGGAAAAAAAGTTTCTTTTACAATGCTTGACCCGAATATGGGAATCAAGGACATTCCAGAAAATTATGTAGACCTGACCTATGAAGTGAGTGAATCCGAATCAGGAGCAACTTTTAAGTTGACTCAAGATTTTGAAGGCACAGAGAATGCCGAAAAAAGATACGAAGAATCAATTGGTGGTTGGGATATGGTAATTGATGTTATGAAAAAACTTGTTGACGAAAAATCCAGCAGATAACACTGAATAAAAAACATAGGGCGGTTGTGCTAAGTTTAAAGTCCTGTTCTTTTTTATAAAGTCCACTAAATATAAAATTTGGCGTTTAAGAGAAAAACAAAAGTAAAATATTTATATTTAGCTAAGTAATAAACTGAAACGAAAGTACTTATTTACTGCCCTACGTTTCTTATACTAACCATTGTGCGTAATACCCCAAACAATCCACTTTCGTCACACCATTAAAAAATTGTCGTCTAATCATGTGAAACAAATTTATTAATTTAAAAAAGAATAAAAAATGATTAGACTTAGCAAGAAACATCCAAAAGTGATGGAGTTTACAAAATTTTCAAAAGCAGAAAATGTAACAGATGAAGACTTAATTACTTCACTAATGATTTTTGAAAAAGAGTATTTAAACAAACAAAAGGGAATAATATTTCATTGTTTAGTAAGGAATTTAAAAGGTCAATATGCAAATTTATTGTTTGCTGACAGTATGAACTCTCTAAAAAGCGTTGAAGAGGGGTTTATGGAAAATGACGCGTCCAAGAAATTTATGGGACAAATAAATCCTAAAACTGTTAAAATCCATTATCACGAGATATTAAAAGAGAATTTTCAAGTGCCTGAAAATTTTGCCTGTTTTGAACACGGAACATTTGTTATAAAAAAAAACATAGACTTTACAGAAAAGAATATGCTTTCAATTTCTAACAAAATAGAAACAGAATATCTAAATACATTTGATAACAGTTTAGGGCATTTTATGGGTAAAATAAATGAAGAAACATATTCAGAATTAGCCTTTGGAAAAACCCTTGGAAAAACTCGTGAGATATGTTACGGATATTTTGGAATTGATGCAGGAATGGAATTAATGAATTTATATGTCCCTGAAAAGGTCGATTTAGATTTTTGGTATTTAATTGCTTAACTTATGAAAACACAAGAGAAAGTAATTGATTTTAAACTAATTAAGGCAACCTTGTCTGGCGACAAGGTTGCCTTAGATATGCTAATTAAAAGACATTATTCTTACACATTCAACATAAGTTTGAAAATGCTTTATAGCCATCAAGATGCAGAAGATGTAAATCAGGAGATTTGGATAAAAACGATTACTCAGTTAAAAAACTTTCAATTTAAAAGTTCATTCAGAACTTGGATTTATAGAATTACTGTATATCACATATTGGATATGAAGAAAAAAAGTGTAGAAATTGCCATATCTAAAGGATTTGATGGCTATGCCAATAATCTTGCTAACATTTCAAGTCAAGAATTAAACAAAGAAGAAAAAATAGTACTGAAAGAAGCAGTAGAAGAAGCCAAAATTAGTTGTATGTCAGGTATGTTAATGTGTTTAGACCGAGAGCAACGACTGATTTATGTAATGGGAGACATCTTTAATATTGATCATAAATTAGGAAGTGAAATATTCGGTATTAAACCAGATAGTTACCGTCAAAAATTATCAAGAGCAAGAAAAGAGTTGTTTAATTTTATGAACAAACAATGTAGTTTAGTAAACACAGATAATCCTTGTACTTGCAGTAAAAAAACAAAAGGATTTATTAAAGTTGGATACGTAAATCCAGAGCATTTAAAATTTAATGCCGACTTTAAAAATAAAATCTATGATAAATTGGTTGAGAAATCTGACGACTTGGACAGTATAAAAGACAATTATCATACACGTTTATTTCAAAAGCACCCTTTTGAAGAAAACTCAAAAAATCTATTAGATGGAATACTGAATAATGATAAATTAAGAACCCTATTAAATCTAAATTGACATCTAGATGTTTAAGGAAAAACGCCCAAAATCAACACGTAACTAACCTAAAAACAAGTACTTAATTGAAAATTTAAATGATCAAAATAAACAAAGTAAAGACAACAAAACTATCAATACTAGACGGTATTGAGCTTAAGTCTGCTATGTTTATCGATAAAAAATTCCCTCTTCATTTTCATCAATCTTGGAGTCTGGCTTATATAGAATTCGGAAGCGAAAACATTGCATTTAACAATTCAGATTTTTTGGTCAGTAAGAATGCAATACAATTAATTCCCCCTTATTCAATTCATAAAAACTGGAGCAATAAAAACAATGCCTGGGCCTATAAGGCGCTTTACATAAGCGATGACGTAATCAAAAATGTTGCAAAAAAAATAAATGCTGATTATTCTTACCTGGCAAGCCTTCCTTATTTTATCTCATATCGTAACAGTGAGTTTGACATAAGTGAAGCATCAATTTTTAAAATCATTGAAAATCTTTTTGTGGATACTTTGAATGATGTTCATCAGCCTTATTTTAAAAAATATGCTGACGAACCTTTTGACGATATTCTAAATTACTTGTCTCTAAATTATAACCAATCAATCACTTTAGAAACGCTACAAAAAAAGTTTAGAGTGAATAAATTTAAACTACAAAAAAGCTTTAAAAAGAACATTGGTTTAACACCTTTGGAATATTTAACTACCATTAGAATAGAAAACTCAAAAAAGCATTTTTATACGGATGTTCCTTTGGTAGAAATTGCGCTTGAATCAGGGTTTTACGACCAAAGTCATTTTACGCATAGTTTCAAAAAATACGTTGGAGTAACTCCTGGTAATTATAAAAAGAATAGCAAGATTTTACAAGACTGGTAATTTCTCATGAATTATGTTTGTTTTCTTAATTAAAACAATGAGAAATAACACATTTATAATAAAGAAAGAAAACATGAAAACAACGAAATTATTAATATTGACATGTGCTTTATCGCTAAACACTGTCTTTGCTCAAGAAAAGGCAGAAAACGATCCTGATTTTCCTCGTTTAACAGAGCACAGTGAACCAGCAGTTACCTTGGGAAAAATATCTTCACTTCAGTCAAAAGTGCTAGACAAAACAATTCCACTGTCAATCCATTTACCTGCTAATTACGATAGTTCCAGGAAAACCTATCCCGTGCTGTATATGTTGGGTTCAGATTACCGAGCTCGGTTCGCCATGTTAGCTTCTACACTAGACTACATGGGCGGAGGACAAATTCCTGAGATGATACTTATTGGAATAGATTTACCCGAAGGAAATCGTATTTTGTTGCCAACAAGGGAAAACCAGGACACAACAATTCCAGATAATTATATTAACTTTTTTGAGACAGAACTGATACCGTACGTTGATAATACATACCGTACTGCTCCATTCAGAGTCCTTTTTGGCGGTTCTAACAGTGGATTTTTCACTGTTTACACACTACTCAACAACCCCCTTCTGTTTAATAGCTACTTTGCAAGTAGCCCATCCCTTATGGTTATACCGGAAGTGCTTCAACAAAAAATAAAATCAGCTCCGTTAAAAACGCTTACGGAAAACAGATTTCTACACATCATTTACAGCGATGATGAGGGATTAACAAATCACGTTTCTGAATTCTCTCGTGTTGTAGCGGACCATAAACCAGAGAGTTTTACCTATAAAGTGGATGAATTGGTGAACCAGGGTCATGTACCAGCGATGGATTTCACACAGTTTCTTCTTACGTTATATCCTGACTTCAATCCCTTCAATCCCAGTGAAAACCTGGAATCGTTGGATAAAGTGACACAACATTTCGATAGGTTATCAAAACGATACGGGTATGAAATCCAGACACCTATATCGGTCATATTTAACCTTGGTTTTCACACGATACTAAGTAAGAATTTAATTGCCGCAGAAGAAATATTTCAATATTCCTTAGAAGTGTATCCTGAAGGGAAGGAATCTTATCTCGGAATGGGTCTTGTACGCAGAGCTCAAGGTCAGCGTGAAAGTGCTAAGGTCATGATCGAAAAAGCACTGACAATTGATCCAGATTTTTCACTTGCTAAAAGGTGGCTACAAAGACTCTAGAACCAAATACCCGTCGAATAATGAGAAATTACAACTTGATACTTACAATACTAGCATTTGTACTATTATTAAATGCGTGCAATACTAAAAAACAAAAATCAAAAAACAATCATTCACCAACTATAGTAAGCCCATATTTTGGACAAAAACCACCTGGTTTAACACCTGAAATTTTTGCTCCTGGAATTATTTCACTCAGTGGAAGATTTGAAGGTGCCGTTTCGTTATCTCCTGATTTAGATGAAATATATTTTGCAGCTTATGATGAAGGCGAAGAAACATCTATCTATTTCTCAAAGCTCGAACGTAATGGATGGACTCCCATTAAAAGAGCAAATTTTACCAATGGGGGAAAAAATGAAGAAATGCATCCATTCGTCAGCCCTGATGGTAAAAGGATTTATTTCACAGCTTTGGACTCTAGTTTTGCTGATGAGAAAATTTGGTACGTAAATCGTTTAAAGGATTCTTGGAGTGATGCGATCAAACTTGATTCACCTATTAATGATGACCTGGTGTTTTCTCCTAATCAGTCGAAAAACGGAGATCTTTTTTACACCAATATTTCAGACTTACCAAATATAAAAATCAATTATGCACCTAATAAAAATGGTAAATATCCCGTAGTACAAGATGTTGAAATTGAATTTGGTCATCACGCATTCATTTCTCCATCTCAAGACTATTTACTGGTGGGCGGTCGAAACGAAGAAGATGAAAGTAGAAAAGACAGCGATATTTATGTCTATTTCAAGAGGCAAGACGGAACATGGACAAAACCAATTAATCTCGGTAGTACGATAAATTCTGATTTTGATGAAACAAGCCCGAGAATCACTCCGGATGGTAAATATTTGTTTTTTGGTAGAGGGGAAAGAGATGTAGAGCCTGGTAATGTGTATTGGGTAAGTGCAGAAGTTATTCATAAAGTACGGCCAATTGATTTTAGGAAGTAACAATAAATTTAGCGTGCATAATTTTGATACCGATTGTACATACGTTTGGTAACAAACGTATAAAAACAATAGCCGATACAGCAGTAAATTCAAGAATTGTTGCTCGCTTCAACTCTATTGTAAATTGAAAATGAATGCTCCGTAATCGGCTACTATTCTTATACTAACCGTCAGACTGTCTAATTACCTCCATCGTTTTTCTGCATTTTCATAAGGTCACCTCATGTTTTTTTTGTATCTTATTGTATGAAATTCATCATTGAAAAAGACCGAAAACAGACCTGCCTTTTTCCCATTTCTCTTGAAGACTCTATTGAGTTTAAAAATAGCGTAAGGTCTATATATAAATCAATTTGTAGATTCACTTAATTTAGATGCCCTTGGGTTTCGTTTAGACTTCACAGAAAACGGTTCTCCTGCCTATCACCCATCTGTCCTACTTAAACTTTATATCTACGGTTACATGAACCGTATTCGTTCTTCGCGGCAATTAGAAAAAGAATGCAAACGAAACATTGAAGTGATGTGGCTACTGGAATCACTGGCTCCTGACCACAATACCATTAGCAATTTTAGGAAAGATAATGCAAAGGCCATCAAAAAGGTGTTTTTTGCTACCGTACAGATAGCACGTAATTTTGGGCTCATCGGCGCTACGCTGATTGCGGGGGACAGTACAAAGTTTAGAGCACAGAACAGCAAGAAGAACAATTTTAACCAGAAGAAGATACAGCGCCACTTAGATTACATCGATAACAAACTGGAACAGTACAACAAGGCACTTGAGCAGAGTGACAGCGAAAACGAAAAAGAGGAAATCAAGAATGATATCGATAAGCACCAAGGTCGTAGGAAACAATATAAAAAACACGAACAACAACTGAAAGAATCTGGAGAACCCCAGATATCCACATCATATCCAGAAAGCAAACATATGATTGTTCGCAATAATATCACGGAAGTTGCTTACTGCGTACAAACTACTGTAGATGCAGATAACAATATTCCATTTGATTATCTGGTCACCAACAAGAATGACTCCAAGGCAATGGGACAGATGCTACGCAGAGCAAAGGCCATTTTGGGGACAAACACATTTACAACACTCTATGACAAGGGATATCATACAGGTAGCGAATTTAAGACAGCAAATAATCTAGGTATAGAGACTCTTGTTGCTATACCAGGTATAGGAAGGGCATCACAAGCTCCAGACCAGAGCTACAACTCGGAACATTTTAAATATAACAAAGAAGACGACACATATACTTGTCCGCAAACAAACATACTTAAAAGTAATGGCAGCACATATAAAGGACGTAACTATCGTTTCAAACAATATAAAACGAACAAATGTAAGACCTGCCCAGTAAGGACATTGTGTACTACTTCTAAGGTTAACGGAAAGGTGGTACAACGAAGCGAGTTCCATCAATATATAGAAGAAAATGCACAGAGAGTATTACAAAATCCTGACGCTTATAAAAAGCGACAAGCTATTGTTGAACATCCTTATGGAACTATCAAACGTCAATGGAGTTTTGAACACATCACTACTAAAAAAACAAAGCAAAGAGCAAGTGCAAATGTAGGCTTTATGTTCATCGCTTATAACTTGAAAAGGATTTGGAATATCCTTAGAAATATTAAAACATCAATTATTAAGGCTTGTAAGTCATTTGTTGGGTTTATACAATCTCTTCTGAATTGTTTAGAGGTCTTTTGTGAACAAAACTCAAAATATCAAATTCAAGCATAACACTAATACAAAAAAATGTAATTTAGTAAAAACATTAAAATAGCAGTAAGTTATTAGACAGACTGCCGTTGTGTGCAATTTGAAAAAACCTGAACTATTATAAAATGTCAATAAAAGTATTTATAGCTGGAGGAACTGGATGGGCTGGTTCAGAATTGAGCAAAGGAGTTTTTAAGAATTCAGAAATGGAACTTGTTGGAGCTCTTTCAAGAAAAAATAAAGGTAAAAATTTAGTTGAAATTCTAAAATTAGGAACGAAAAATATTCCAATTTTTGAGAATATTGAAGAGGCTTTGTCAAAAGTAGATTTTGATGTTCTGGTTGAATACACAAAACCGAATGTTGCAAAGAAGAATATCATTGCCTCATTAAAAAAAGGGAAACGAGTTGTAATCGGAACTTCTGGATTGACAGCAAATGACTACGCTGAAATTGAAATGGCCGCCAACGAAAATAACACATCAGTTTTAGCTGTTGGAAATTTTGCTATTACTGTAGTTCTATTGCAAAAATTTTCTGAAATGGCTGCAAAGTACATTCCAAATTATGAAATAATCGATTATGCACACGAGGACAAAATTGATTCACCAAGCGGAACAGCAAGAGAATTGGCACATAGTCTATCGAAAGTTCAAGAAGCCACAATGTTTGTTTCGAAAGATGAATTAATTGGAATTAAAGAAAGTCGTGGAGCAAGATTAGATGGAGTTCAAGTTCATTCGGTTAGACTTCCAGGACACGTGATTTCTATTGAATCAATTTTCGGACTTAAAGATGAGAAACTGACGCTAAGACACGACTCTGGAGCAAGCGCAGAACCGTATGTGAAAGGTGGATTATTAGCAATTGAAAAAGTAGGAACTTTCAAAGGGCTAAAAAGAGGATTGGATAGCGTAATGGAATTTTAAATAAAAACTGCACACAACACCATGTATAGTCAATTGCTCAGTCCTCGCCTACTTGGAAATTCCTTCGGAATTTCCTATGGTTCGTTTTCTTTTACTAATTTAGTTGCTAGCCAACGCAACTAACCCTACACAAACAGGTTAGGCAAAAAATGTGATTCTATAAATAAAATAATTGATTGAAAATTGCTAATAAGAAAAATGGACAATTTACTCCTACTCGATTCTTGTCAAAGCACTTAAAAAAATTTGAATAAAATATTTTTTTTTTGGAAAGCTGAACATCCAGCCGAAAAGAAAATGATTTCTGAAATCGAATAAAACAGTAGCCAACAAAGACGTTAAAGAAACATTGAGAATGAACATTAAAATTTCGGAAACAAAAGATATCGGCATTGAGCAAATACTCGAACTTTATAATGCTAACAAATGGAGTGCTGTCGAAAAGCCGACTGAATTACGTAATGGTTTATTAAATTCCCTTTCATTAATTTCAGCTTGGGACGGAAACAAATTAATCGGAATTGGTAATGCAATTTCTGACGGATATTTGGTTGTATATTATCCGCATTTGCTCGTCCATCCAAATTATCAAGGAAATGGAATTGGAAATATAATTGTAGATAAATTTCAAGAAAAATATAATCATTTCCATATGCAAATGTTGACAGCGGACGGAAAAGCAATCGATTTCTATCGGAAAGTAGGTTTTGAAAAAGCTGGCGAAACTATGCCAATGTGGATTTATAAAGGAAACGAACATTAAAAATATAATAATGACAGCAAGAGTTTGGAAAGGAAAAACTAAAATTGAGCATTCAGAAATTTACAAAAAAATTATTGAAGAACGTGATATACTTGATTATAGAAAAACAAAAGGATTTGTAAAGCTCACATTTCTAAAACGAGCTGACAAAGAATACATTTACTTCAAATTGATTACTTTTTGGCAAGATTTAGAAATTATAAAAAACTTTACAGGACCAGTTTTGGAAGAGGCAGTAGCTTATAAAGAAGATGAGAAATATTTGGTTGATTTCCCAGGAAGCGTAATGCATTATGAGGTCTTTGCGGAGTAAGCCTACGAACAACAAAGAACTGTGGCTAAAAACAAGTAAAGACTAACCTATTTTAACCAAAGTACTTCTATAATTTTCATCATAAGGGATTCTAGATTTTGCTATTGCAAAAGCTTGTTTTAGTAGCTTATTACAAACTGCTAATAGGGC
>JAZGEQ010000041.1:0-16283 GCA_036478775.1 Cellulophaga sp. | reverse complement strand
TATCATAACTTAACACAAGTTAAATCAATTAAAAAGGGTTCAATTCGGGAACTCAATATTATAAAAATTGATAAAGTCTTGTTTTTATATGGGTGTGGGGGATGAGTTCGAATCCTGCCACCCCGACGAACCTAGTAATAGGTCACAACAAAACACTGTTAATCTTATGATTATCAGTGTTTTCTGTTTTAGGCATTTTATTTGATATCAAATGAAAGCATATAAAACCATATAAAAGGTGTGCAATTAGGTGTGCAATTGTTTACCTAAAAAGTGCTAACTTTAAAGAGCTTTAAGACATAATTTGACTTTCGTTTTTACAAATTATTGTTTAACTAAAGTCATTTGAAATGCAGACTAACAGTACCTTTTCTATTATTTTCTTCACAAGAAAATCGCGAAGTAACACGAACCAATTATTAATTTATGCTCGTATTACCGTTAATGGTAAACGCTCGGAAATGAGCCTTAAGAGGTGTGCATATTTTAAGGAATGGGATAATAACAAAAACAGAGGTAGGGGCAATACCGAAAAAATAAGAGCTCTAAACGCTTATTTAGACCAAATATATGGCAAACTACTCCAATGCCACAAACAGCTCCTAGAAGAAGATAAAATAATATCCTCTGATGCCATTAAGTCCCGATACTTGGGAGCCGATGACAACCATAAAACCTTAATAGAATTAATCACTTACCATAATGAAAATATGATTCATGTTCTTAAAGCAGGAACGATGAAAAATTATTATACCACAGAACGCTATTTACAGAGGTTTTTACTTAAAAAAAGAAGAGTAAAAGACATCTACCTAAAACAATTGAATTTTAGATTTATCACAGATTTTGAGCATTACCTGAGAACTTACAAAAACTCCAAAAAGGAATTGCTTTTAACCAATAATGGCGTGATGAAACATTTAGAGCGTTTAAAAAAAATAATAAACCTAGCCATCAAACTGGAATGGATGCATAAAAATCCATTTAGCCAATTTCAATTAAAGTATAATAAATATGATAGACAGTTTTTAAACGAAACAGAATTACATCTATTAGAAACTACGGAGTTTACAAGCGATCGTTTACAAAAAATTAAAGATTGTTTTGTGTTTTCATGTTATACAGGGCTGTCCTATGTAGATGTTAAAGAACTTACAGAAAGCAATATCGTCAAGGGTATAGACGGCAATAATTGGATATATACCAAACGAGAGAAAACGGATGAACAGGTGAAAGTGCCGATACTTCCTAAAGCATGGGAAATACTTGAAAAGTATAGAGGTGTACAGGAACTTGATATTAAAACGAACTTGCTGCCATTAAGCTCAAATCAAAAGACCAATACCTATTTAAAGGAAATTGCGAAAGCTTGTGGTATTCATAAGAATATTTCCTTTCATGTGGCTCGGCATACCTTTGCAACTACAGTCATGCTATCTAATGGAGTGCCTATAGAAACGGTATCAAAACTATTAGGACATACTAAACTATCGACCACACAAATTTATGCTAGGGTAGTAGAAAGCAAAATAAGTGAGGACATACAAAATCTACTTAGGCGTTTTGAAACTAAGAAGCAAAAACAAATATTAGCCGTTAAATAATCTAAAAGCTTTTATCTTAGCATAGAATTAATAGAAAAGAAAAGCCTCCCTTTTCGGAGGCTTGATATTTGACTATTTTCCCTCAATAAAATTGAATAGTCAATTTTGATTGCTCACAATCAAAAGGATATTAAATAAGGGCTTTCTATGGTGATAGCTAGAGAAAAAACTTCAATTTAAAAAAAACACGGGTTTTAAAAGATGTTTAGTTTTTAGATAATTATTACATTCCTTTTTTACAGCATTATAAAAATAGTCCGTTCTATGCTTTTCATTATGAAAAGCAATTTGATCTTCCCAGACTTTAACAAAAACGTCCTGAACAAGGTCTTTTGAGGTATCCAAATCATTAAGATACTTGTATGCAAACACACATAGTTGGGGATATATATCTTCAAAAAAGCTCTTATAACTTTTAAGGGTGAATTCTTTTTTATTCTCGCTCATAATTATAAATAATTTTTTTGGACTACCAAGCAGCATTTACAATCTCATTTGCTTGAGCGCACAACACTAGATTTGTAAAAATCATATCAATAGGAATCAATTCCCTATTGTTAATATAATCCTTGGGGAAAAAGGAAAAGAACCCATCAAATTTTTTATTAAATAAAAGATAGGTACCCGAATTACAACATAGACCAGTGTATATAATGCCAATAACGCTTAAGCCCAATTTGCAATGCGTTCTAACTTCATTAGTTAGGTTAGATTTGTTAAAGAACTCGCTTAAGATAGGTTCAGAGGCAAAATATAGACGAATCAAACTATATGGAACAGTTGACGTTTTTGTGTTTTCCATGAATTAGATTTTAAGATTTTATGAGTATGCTTGTAACTGCGCACCAAAAGGCAGCAGGAAATAAAATAGAACATTCCTAGTGTTAGATTAAAGGATGCCTATTTTATATAAGTTCTACAAGTTGAAGTTCTTTAAAATGAGATAAATACCTTATTAAACCTTTTATGTGTGGAAACTAAAAAGGCGTGAAACTCAACTTATCAACCTGAGGCACTGGTATACCTTGCACCGATAAGAGAGCCCACGCCTAGGTCGTGAGCCAATCTACTTATCATCTCAGGTGCAAAAATTACCAGTTTTCAGGTCGAGAATCAAAGCGATAGCTTCAAATATTTTCTATACGAAGAATCGCAAAAATATGTCTTTCTTTTTTGAAAGATTAACCAAATATAGATAAAATTCTTCAATGACACAAGCGTCATTGAGAACATATTCTGTAATTGTTTTCTTTAAGGTTATGATAGATGACAGAGCAATTTTGAATTATACCACGTCAATTGAGATGGTTATCAAGGAACTACGGGATGAGAAAGATGTTTCTCAGAGTAGAGTAAATATCGAATTCGAACAAGAATATGGGTTTTCTATTAATTTAGGAAGGATGGAATCAAATTCTAACTTTAAAATGATTAAATTACTATATATCTGCGATTATTTTGATATGTCTGTATTTGATTTTTTTAAAAGAGTAGCAAATATAAAGGAAGATGAAATTATGAAGTTCCTAAAAGAAAAAAAAGCAAGGAAACAGAAGAGGAAAAGTATAAATAAAAATAAATAGTGCTATTTAGCAATCATTGAATGGTCTTTATTTAATGAGATTAAGTATATGTTTAGAAATATCAAAAAGGTCAAAATGAATTCTCAGATAAGGATAGAGACAATGCCTATAGCTAATGTGAGTGTTTTTGCCGAGTAGTTCTAAACCTAAGAAAACAGAAACTAATACAGCTCAAAGAGATCCATTACTAGGTTCTAATCAATTCAGAAGCCCTTAGTTATTACCTTTTTTTGACAGCAAAATAACAATATTTAGAAATTAGACGACTGCATAATCAGGCTCGTGCCTCGCACTTTTTATAAGTCTTACTAATTCTAAATATTGAACGCATATAGCAACAAAAAAAGGTAACAGTGACGGCTCTATGGGAAGTAAATCTAAAATGAATCTTAAGAAATACTACAAAAGGTTCTAGAAAAAAGCGGAACAAAAGTTAAGAAAACAAAAAAGGAAAACGCTCTGGATATAATAAGTAAATCACTTCTAATAGTTTTATCTGTTTGAATAGTTTAGTGGTACAAGGTTTTGTTTTTTGTAGCCATACATTTTCTTGATTAATAGACTGCTCAATTTCAAAATCTGACATCCAGATTTGCAATTTTATCAAAAATCATATTTTTTAATGCCAAAACACATCATTTGGGAGCAATTCATATTTTTAGTTTTCTCATAAAATAGATATATTTAGAAAGCTGAAATACAGCACATTTTAAGTACGGTAATTTGCTTTTTTAAATTTGAGTTTCCTAACGACTGTACATTTCAAAATTAAGATGCTATCGGAATGTAAATTCCGTAAAAGAGCAACTGACTTTTTTGTCAGTTGTTCGGAGGTTTTAATCGCCAAAGCGATTAAAATTGGAGAAGCAAGAGGGTAGCACGCTAAAGCGACGCTACGTTATTCATTTGCTTTGCAAAGCCCTGTATTCAAAGGGGTTTGAGGAAATGAAGATAAAAATAAGAAAATCAGAATTGGGTCAAATCTTTAGAGAACTCCTATAAACACTGAAAATAATTGACCCAATACAAATTTAATTACAATAAATATGGACAGTTTTTATACCATCAGGTTCAAACGGAGAACCGCCCAAAGATTTAAGCATTTTTCCAAAAAAGTATCAAAATCTTATTCTGAAACGATGGAACTTGTCATAGACTTTTTTGAGTGGCATGGCTTTTTACCCTCAGACCGATTTGAAAAGAGTATCATACAGGAAATTGCTAAGAATAGGAAGCGCACCGAAGCATCCATTGCCATTATCAAGGACATTGAAAAGAATCAGACAAAACCAACCAATGCCATGTTGCTATCCCTTTTTGCAGAAAGTTTAGTGAAGGAAGAACCCGAACTGGTAGAACGTATTTTTTTGGATACACCAACAGAGGAAAAACAGATAGAAGATACTACCATACCAAGAATTCGATATGACCGATTGGAAGATAAAATGAATTCTATAAAAAAAGATTTTAGCTATGTATTGGATAATGTCAAGCTTGTAAAAAGTAGTTTCGGAAAAGATTATTTTAGGTTGGAACTTACCAAGGAGGAGATTGTGAGATTTAGAAGAATACTTAAATGATTTTTTTTGCAATGTTTTTTAACTCAGTTCTTTGTTAATCAACGTTTTTTCTCTTCAATTTGATTTCTCCCGTAGTTTCTCTAGATGTCCAATATTCTCCTTCCATTTCCGAAATTTTAAATCCGTCAAAAGTCAATAAAGTCGTTCCATAATGTATTTCGCTTCTTTCTCTAACACTCCGTTTAGGTGTGTTTTGATAAGAATAGAATAGTCTTTGAAGACCTCGTTCCGTATCTATATCGAAAGACGCCCCTGTACTGTAACTTGTGCCTTCTCCAGTTGTGATTCTGATTTGAATATTGAAGAAGTTTTGTTCTATTCTTACTGTTGTTGCTATTGGGTCAAGACTTTTATTTTCATAGTTTGACAATAGAGTTCCTTCCCATTCTCCTGATAAGTTTGGAAATGGTACTAGCCAAGAATAGAAAATTTTACATTTCCACAACCATTTTATAAATATTAGCCAAAGTACAATATTTACTGAAATAGCAGTAGATATATGACTCAGAGCTTTGGTAAAATTAATGCTCTCTAAATTTTGAGTAATTAGAAATATGATCCCATAAACAATGGAAGCTAGACCTATTATTGTAAAAGCATAAATTCTGATGTTATATTTTATCATATCTCAAATGTTAGTATTCTAAATAATCCCAAAGGGTGTCCATATATTCGTTTACATCAGAATATGACCACTTTCTACCGCTATGAAAAAGATAAAAAAGTTCCGAAACTTCTCCCCATTCTTCACAATCAGATTTCTTAATAGTGTTGTTGAAAATGTAAGCTATAGATTCTTTTAATCGGTCATTCCAATTGTTATAGTTGTTTATCTTTTTATTAGGTACATTCCATACTAAACATTCTAATAAAAATGATGATATATTGTCGCTCACATCTTCTCCATCATCAATCATTTTATATCTTAATTGACGATGTAAACGAACTAAGCGCTTAAATCTTCTTGAAGTATCCTTATTTTTTTCAATTCCGTTGGTAATATGTTGTTTTGGAAAATTGGTTATAGTTTTACCTTTATCTGATTCAAATCTTGTTCCAAGTTTGTAAGAATTATTTTTATAATACTGCCTAAAATTCCAAGTAGGCACGACATCGGTAATTACTCGGTTGGAATTAGGTAAAACTGTAATACATTTATCATTACGTTCAACAAATTCTTTGCCGAACTTATTAATTAAAGCATTTTCTACATCATCTTTAAACTCACTGTATGAGTATTTTGGTGGAGAAAGTTCGTCAATTCCAACATCCTCTTCATCTTTACCTTTGGGAAGATTAAAATAGAACCCACCTGTATACCTAACATTAATGTCTATATCGCTATTTAGACGTACATTTGTATTGTTTGCATATGAACCTTGACCAAAAGTTTCGGTTGATTTTTTCTTTAATTTTTCATCAGAATTAATTGCATCTCTAACCATTTTTTCTGAATTCTGAAGTTTGTTTTCTTCAGTCGTACTGGGTGGACGAGTAAATTTTTTTAATTGTTCTTCCGTAAATTTTGCCATTTAATACTTATTAAATTTTATAAACCAATAAATTCAGTTGCTTTTACTGCTACTGCTTTTTCCCCGCTAGCGAGGAAATGTTTTCCGTGCCCGTAAGAAAATAAAAGAAAGCTTTTATAGATAGATGATAGCTTAATATAATGGGCTACGTTTGAGATAAAGAATCACGGATTATAAATCGGGGCTATCGGGTTTAGTTTTTTTCTGATTACACAAATATTTTTTTCTGTCAATTCAAAATCATAACTTAAATACTCTCGACAAAAATTTCCGTTTTTTACAGGTAATTTTTTATAATAAGCATTTATAAAAATTTCAAAATCAATTTTCTCGGATAAGTCTAAATTATTAAACTCTTGATTAAGATATTTATGAAAGCAATCTCTTAAATGTTGAAAATTTGTAATTGAATAAACCCCTTTATCGTATTTTAAATAATATCCTTTTTTGTCAATTTTTGTATATCTAAAGCCAAATTTTTCTTTTAGGATTTTATAAATTCCTAATTCAAAGAATTCAACATTCTTTTTTCCGTTTTTAAATTCATTTATTTCTACAATTTTTGTCATTAGTTATATGTGGTAACGGTATCCTTATTAGAATAGTTTCGGGTTTACGTGTCAGGATTTTTTGCAGGATAATCAGACGTAGTAAAGTTGCAACTACCTTTGGATAGGGTCAAATTGAGTAATTATTTTTATTCTTTTTTTAATTTATCTACAAATTCATATTCTAAAAATGGAAATCCTAAGCTTAAAAAATCAGAATTACTCAATGTGAATCTCGCTTTTTGTTTTTCATAATATCTATCTACATAAGTCCAATCAAATACTATCATTTTTAATTCGTTTTGTTTAAAATATTGTCTTTTTTCTTCAGTATCATAAATCATAATAATCAAATCGTGACAAAACCCTTTTGATGCATTAATAGTCCCTTTACCAATCGATTGATTTCCAAAAGCCATATCTGTTTTTTGCTCAGTTTTTAAGGTCAATTTATCATCTTTAATTACGGCAACAATATTTGTGTTTTTAATATTACTTGAAATTTTATAAAACAATGAATTATAGTATTCTTCTGTAAGTTTATTTATTTCAGATTGTTGAGAATATGTTAAACAGGAAATAAGTATGGTAAATAATAAAATGGAAGGTTGTCTCATAATTGTCAGTTTCAACTTGTTGCCAACTTTTCAGCTATGGCTAGTATAGGATTAAAAGGCTATAACCTTTCGATTAAACACTTAGCCTAAACTTTTTATTTTGTTTTATCTTTTCATTTTTAAAGCCAAATCAAAAGATTTGGCGGACTTGGTTAAAAGCACTAAACTTTGGGTTAAATACCAAAACCCGTATTAACTATAGCCTTTGTTGTCTTCCGTTAGACTGTTTAAAAGTTCTTCTTTAGGAGTTATATATTTTTTGTCTAGTTCATCCCAAACAAGATTATTATCTAGCTTTTTACAAAAGTGTCCTCCATTTCCGATTGTCATTTTCATTTTGTTTTTATAAAGCATTGAAGTTGTTGCAACTTCTGGGTATAAAAATTCATCTACTATACTTGTAGGTAAGACTAAATTCGTTCCAACATAGCTAGTTTGAACACTTGGATAAGTAATTCCCTGAACATCCTTGTGTGTCAATACTAATTCTGTATAAGCAGTTGAAATTTTATAATCGTTATGGCTTTCTGCAATACGAGCATATTCGTTACTTATAAAAATTAAGAAATCTTCGAAGAATTCCGTATCAACATCTTTTAATTCTTTCGCTAGTTGTTTCTGCTTTTTATATGAAGCTTTTATGTCTTCGTTATTTTTAATTGCTTCTTCAGCAAAAACAACTTCTGCGATAATTAGTTCTTTTTTATTTCTCCATCTACTAACTGTAAAAAGTTCTCCATCCATTTGCACAGAGTTGTTGTCTAAAAATAGGCGAGAAGTCTCAGCAATTGCAGTTACACGAGCTTTGTCAAGTTTAGATGTTTGAATAGCTGAATAAAATAGTACTTCGTGAGGTTTGTTTGCTCTTCCGAATTTCTTAAGCTTTTTAATAACCTCTTCATTTTTTATATATCCTAAATCTTCTATGGAGTTAAAAAGAGGAGTTCCATTATTTGCTCTGGCTCTTTCTATAGAACTTTCAGGTCGAAGCTTTGCTAGTGGAATAGGTATTTTACTGATTGAGTTTTTAAGAATATCCATCAGTTTTTCATATTCAACACTTTCCAAGTTCTTTGAATATTCTTGTAGTTTTTTAAAAGCTTCTCTGTAGTTCATTTTAATTATGCACAACGTTTGGGCTCGATTTGTACGGGAATTAAAAGTAATTAAACTTTCGGTCTAGCACTTAGCCAAAACTTTTTATTTTGTTTTATCTTTTCTATTTTAAAGCCAAATCAAAAGATTTGGCGGACTTTATAAATATACGCAAGCCTTTGTCTTAAACACCAAAGCCCGTATTAATTATAGCCTTTGTTGGCAAATCGTTTTTTGTTTTTTGCTTAAAGAGCCCAACACTTTTAACTCTCTATTTTTTTTTAGTTTTATCTAATTCAAATTTCAACTCAATAACTTGTTGCTCTAAATTATCTAATTTATTGTCAGTCGATTTATTCAAACTCTCAAATTTAATAGTTAGAGCTACATATGCAATTAATAGAGATAATATAGGAATAATAATTTGAACTCCATTCTTCGTTAAATCCGTTATTCTTTTCCAATACAGGTGTTTATATTTCTTGTTTGAAAATGACGATAATCCATTGTCTTTTACAAATAAACCAACAATATTATAAGTATCGTGATATCCAATTTCCTCGCAGGAGTAAAGTTCAGATTCAATTAATTTCAATTCATCTTCGTTACAATTCAGTTCTTCAAAAATTCTCTCAAAGGTTACTCCCAAGGCATTATATTCTGCTTTTTTCAATTCTAAATCATTTCTCTGTTTAGATAGGATACCAAGTAGCTTATGTCTTTTTAAATTCAGATTCATTTAGTTTTTAGGAATTGTAATAAAATTAGTCCAAATCAATACGATATAAATTAAACAGAATATCGAGAATGCTTTAAAGAAAAATGATAAAAATATAAAATACCAAGGAACTTTTTCTGCAAGTTTTTGGTTGACTTTTAAAAGTCCAACTTTTAATTTCTTAACAAGTATTGGTCCCATAATTTTGAAGAAGAAAAATCCTGCCAGAAAAAATAATGATAGTCCAATTTTAAATTTCAATGTGTTCTGTTTTAAATGTTTGCCAACAATTGTATATACATACCAGTACGCATATTTCTTATTTGTTGAGACCACTAATCTAATGGATTTTTAATTGTTTTGAAAGTATTTGCTTCTATATGAGTGTGTATTTCTGCCATTTTATTAGACCCATGTCCTAAAAGCACTTGTATTTGCTATAAATCTAACCCTGTTTTTTCATATAATTGCATATCTTTTAAAGTGGCATTTTTTGACCATATTGGAGGCACTGTCTAACCGTTATAGCTAATAATGCTATTTTCATTAATATTCATAAAATTTGTATCTTTATAACATCAAAGAAGATCAAATTATATCTTCAAAGTTCTTTTTATGGTTTTAGTGTACAAATAGGTGTGCATAATTAAAGAAAACAGCATAAATAACTGAATAACAGTGTAATACGGAATAGTAGTTAAGCCTGCCACCCCGACTGAATGGGTTTCAATATAAAACAATGAAACTCTAATCGTATGAAAGCCAGTAAATTAAATATTTACTGGCTTTTTTTATATCGTTTTGAGACCACTTATTAAGGTGTCCTAATCGATGTCCTATTTTATTGGAAAGAATTTCTTAACTTATATCGTCGAGTTAAAACTAATCTCGATGCGATTTGGCTTTTGTTTTAATGGATTATTCCACAAAAGCGAAAGTGATGAAAACTAGACATTCTTTTCATGTCCATTTTTGGTTGAAAAAAACTTCAATCAGAAAGGATGATACTATACCTATATATGCACGTATCAAGTTGGATGGTAATTCGGCTGATGTCAGTACTAAAGAATTCACTCTCGAAGAGCATTGGTGTTCTGATTCACAGCGATTAAATCCCAGAATAAAAAATGCAAAAAGAGTTAATGAGTGTTTAGACGAAATGAAGTCTGAAATTAGGAGTGCCTACTACGAATTAAAAAAAGAGGGTAGACCAATTACTGCACAAGCAGTTAAACTTCGGTGCTTAGGGAAAGATAAACCCGTTCTTACCCTAAATGACCTTATAAAATATCATAGGGAAAACGATTTAAAAAAACTAGCGCAAGGAACTGCAAAGAATTATAGCGCTTATTAACTCAAATACATCACTTACACCCTCAACTACTTCAGAAAAAGATTATCTATGTTTTAGTATGATTTATAAAGCTACTTTTGTTCTATTTGGCATTTATTAAGGAAGAGCCAAAATTACTATATATTAGTCATAGTATTCTTACTCTAAGAACAAGAAAGTATTAAATAAGCGTTATTCAATTTTATGAAAATCAACAATTTATATATTTTAGTTTTAGTATTCTTCTTGTCTTTTTCGACAGCTATTTTAGCTCAGAAAGCAAAAATAGATAGTCTTAAAATTGAATTGCAAAATCATATAGAAAAAGATACAACTAAAGTGAAGTTGTTAAATAATCTAGCTTTTTTTTCTTTTCAAAGTGATTTGGAAGCAACTAAATTATATCTAAAAAAAGCAGAAGATTTAAGCAATGATTTAAATTATATAAAAGGTAAAGCAAAAGTTTTATACTTAAGAGGTATTCTCGAAAGCAGAAAATCTAATTATAAAGGAAGTCTATATTTTTTTAAGGGCTCATTAAAGTATTATGAATCTATTAATTATCAAGATGGTATTGCCTCAATTTACAATGCTTTTGGGATAATTTATACTAGGCAAGGTCAATACGAAGAGGCTTTAGCTTATTATAAAAAAACAGCTAAAATTAATAAAAGCATAGGTAATAAAAGTGTTCTTATTAAGAACTTATTAAATATAGGGAATGTATACTCAGAAACAGGAAGGTACAATGAAGCTATTTCAAATTACAAAAATGCATTAAATCATAGTATAGAAATCAACGACGAAGTTAGCATTTCATCTATACAATATAATTTAAGTATCCTCTATAAAGTACAGGGAAACTATCCATTGGCTATAGAATATACCAATAAGGGTTTAGAGTTTAAACAAAAGATTGGCGATACTCTTGGGATAGCTAATGTACTTAATAATTTAGGAGATATTTATGGCTCCTTAAACAAATACGATACAGCTTTAGAATACCATAAACAATCTTTAGACTTTTCGTTACAAAAAGGGAATGTAGCTCTTATTGCTGTAAATAATAATAATATTGGTAATGTTTATCTACATAAAAAAGAGTATACGAAAGCACTCGAATATTATAGGAAATCTTTAGAAGTTAGTCAAGAAATTAATAGTATAAAACAAGTTTCTTCATCTTTTATAAATATTGGAAAAATTAATTTATTACTTAATAAACCTTTAGTTGCCCGAGAAAATTTCATAAAAGCTATAGACATTAGTGAAAAAGCAAATATAAGAGATCATATAACTTATAGTTTCTTAGGGATTTCTGAAACTTATATACACGAAAAAAAATATCGAAAAGCGCTTTCTTTTGTTCAAAAAGGCAGGGAATTATCAGAAGAACTAGAACTACTTACAGCTCAACAAAAAGCTTCAGAGTTACTTTCAGAAATCTATAAAAATACAGGTAACTACAAAAGAGCTTTTGAAAGTCATCAACAATTTAAAATATTAAGTGACAGCCTATTCAATAAAGAAAACATTGAAAAAATTACACGGTTAGAATACGAGTATAAATACAAGCAAGAATTAGAGTTAGCTAGCTTTAGAGAATTAAAACTGACTAAAACAGTAATAGCTACTACTAAAGATTTAGAAAAATCTAGACAAAATTATCTTTGGGCAATTATAGGAGTTCTATTAGTTTCAATGTTATTGGGTTCTATTATATTCTATCAAAAATTTAGGAACGAAAAATCAAAAACACAAAATATAGTTATAGAACAAAAGCTATTACGTTCACAAATGACGCCACATTTTATATTTAATTCACTTTCTGTATTGCAAGGCATGATTTTAAATAAAGAAGAAGAAAAGTCTGTTTCTTATTTATCAAAATTCTCAAAATTACTTCGTATTACGTTGGAAAACTCCAGAGACAAGACTGTTTCTCTTTGTCAAGAATTCACAGCGGTAGATAACTATTTGGCGCTTCAAAATTTAGAAAATGAACGCTACAAATACACGATTTCAATAGATGATAGTATAGATAGGTCATTATTTAAAATACCACCAATGCTTATTCAACCATTTGTTGAAAATACCATAGAGCATGCTTTTGTAAATCTAAAAGAAAATAGAATAATTGATGTTCATCTATCTTATTCAAATAAAAATTTAATATGTACTATTACAGATAATGGGATTGGGATTGAATTTCAAAAAGAAAATAAAAATCAACATAAAAAATCATTGTCTACTGCTATTACTTCTGAACGATTAAAAATGTTATCTAAAGATTTTAATATGGAAGGTTCAGTTACCATTGAAGATAGAAAAAAAGACAATGAAAAAGGAACAGTGGTTACCTTAGTTATTCCTTATCAAATACATATTGCATAATGAAAGCGTTAATAGTTGAAGACAAAGCATATATTAGAAAAGGATTACTTAATTTATTACAATTAATAGATACTAAAGTTGAAGTAATAGGTGAATGTGAATCTGTAAAAGATGCTGTTGTAGTTGCAAATTCTTGTAAGCCAGAGTTGATTTTTTTAGATATTAACCTTACAGATGGTACAGGTTTTGATTTTTTAGACCAAACAGAAAACCTAGCCTTTAAAGTTATCTTTATTACTGCTTATGAAGAATTCGCTATACAAGCCTTAAAAATAGGCGCTGTAGATTATCTTTTAAAACCTATAGATATAGAAGAACTTCAAATAGCCTTGCAAAAAGTTTCTACATTACCTATTGTAGAACAAAAACAACAAATAAAAACGATAAAAGAGATTTGGAATAATGAAGACTCTAAATTAATATTATCTCTGCACGATAGTTTTCAAGTTGTAGATTTAAATGAATTACTATATTGCGAAAGCGACAAAGGATATACTACTTTTTATTGTAACGATAATAAAAAATATTTGGTTTCAAAAACTTTAAAGGAGTTTGAAGAACGACTTTCTACTGTTAGTTTTACACGCCCACATCAATCATTTATGGTCAACTTAAAATTCATAGACAAATATGATAAATCTGGGGTTATTTATTTAAAAAACGGAAAAAAAATACCTGTATCTTCTCGAAAAAAAGAGGGTTTTCTAACTACTTTTTTAAACTGGAATAACAATTAAGCTTCTTACTCTTTTACAGATATTTTTTCAAGTATCTCACTTATTTATTCTAAAACTTCGGAAATAGATTCTCTGTTTCCTACTTCACTTTTGCTACGTACTTTTATTGTTGTATAAATAAATTCATTATATAAACTATGATGATGAATAAACTAAAAACATTAAAATGAAAGTATTAAAACTTACAGCAATAGTAGCAGTAACAATAATAACACTTATGTCTTGTGGTGGGTCAACCAATAAGCAACTAGCAAATACAGAAGGCTTTACAATTATTGAAAAAGATATAAAAAGCAAATTTGGTGATGATGCATATTATACTGATTTAACAATTACCAACAATAAATCTATTGGAAACATTATTGGTGTAACTGTTACCGATAATCCAGAATCCTTAAAAATGGGACAATGGAACTCAACACAAGGTACTTGGAAACAAAACCAAGAAATATCACTTCAAGTACCAGAAGGTAGTAAAGCAGCAGATTTTATGTTTCAGTTAAATGAGCAAATCAACCTCTCAAAACTGGGTGAATTGGTTGAAAAGTCGAGTAAGCAATTAAAAACTGAGAAAAACTTAGATAATGTAGCATTACATATGGCTTTAGTAAAGTTTCCAAAAAATGGTGATGTATCTAAAACAGAATATACCGTTATGCTAAAACCAGAAAATGGAGGGACTACTTTCACCTTTCTCTATAAGTTAAATGGAGAACTTATAAAAATGAATTACTAAAAAATAAATAAAATTTAAAACAGTTTCCTTTTTTTAAGAGGAACACAGACCAAATTTAATTATGAAAAAAACACGACTAATGCTACAGAAATTGAAACGTCAATAAATAACTTACCTTAAATATTAACCTTTTAAGACATTTACCCCTGTTATACAAATTACATCCAAAGACAGAATAATCTAAACGTCAATTTTATTAAAACAACACTTTAACAAATAAATAAACAACATGAAAAAAGTATTCAAATTTACCAATCTATTAATGCTAACCTTATTATTAACGACTTATAGTTGCGGTGATGATGATGATGATGAAGTAAATGTTATAAACGTTCAAAATTTAGAAGTAACTATAGATGAAAACCCAACTAACGGAGCCATTGTAGGTACTGTAACAACTACGCAAACAGTTGGAGGCGGAACTTTAGCATATAGTATAACCACACAAACACCAACAGGAGCATTAAATATAGATGCAACAACAGGCGAATTAACCGTTGCCGATGCTACCTTGTTTGACTTTGAAACAAACCCAGTTCTTACCGCAACTGTTGAAGTTGCAGGTACTACAAACACAGGAACTGTTACTATTAACCTTAATGACTTAAATGAAATAGGTATCCAAGATTTGAATGTAACTATTGATGAAAACCCGACCGCTGGACAAGCTATAGGTACAGTACTTACTAGTGGAACCGGAAGCATAGACTTCAGCATAACATCTGCAACACCTGCAGGAGCAATGAGTATAGATGCAAGCACAGGTGAACTAACCGTTGCCGACGTTACGTTATTCGACTTTGAGAGAAATCCTATAATTACAGCAGTTATTTCATCTGTAGGTACTTTAAGTACAGGAACTGTTACTATTAACCTTAATGACTTAAATGAAGTAGGTGTCCAAGATTTAACTGTAACTATTGATGAAAACCCTACAGTTGGTCAAGTTATAGGTACAGTACTTACTAGTGGAACCGGAAGCATAGACTTCAGCATAACATCTGCAACACCTGCAGGAGCAATGAGTATAGATGCAAGCACAGGAGAATTAACTGTTTTAGATGCTACTTTATTTGACTTTGAGATAAATCCTACAATTACAGCGGTTGTCTCATCTGCAGGAGCTTTAAATACAGGAACTGTTACTATTAACCTTAATGACTTAAATGAAATAAGTGCTCAAGATTTAACTGTAACTATTGATGAAAACCCAACCACTGGGCAAGCTGTAGGTACTATACAAGTAACTGGAGGTGGCACTTTAAGTTTCAGCATAACATCTCAGACACCAGCAGGCGCTTTAAATATAAATGCTAGCACAGGAGAATTAACGGTTGCCGACCCCAACTTATTTGATTTTGAAACTACCCCTGTAATTACTGCGGATATTTCAGTTAATAACTTGGTAAGTACAGCAACAGCAATTGCCACTATAAACCTTAATGATGTAGATGAAATAAGTGTTCAAGCATTAACTGTAGAGATGGATGAAAACCCGACAAGTGGGCAAGTTATTGGAACGTTACAAGCAACCAGTAGTGAAATTTTAAGCTACACTATAACGTATCAAAACCCCGCAGGCGCTTTTGATATAAATAGCAGTACTGGAGAATTAACAGTTGACGACGCTTCTTTATTTGATTTTGAAACAAATCCAAATATGCTTGCGACTATTTCGGTAGACAACGGGGTGTATTCGGTATCGGCAAATGCATACATTGATCTTAATGACTTAAATGAAGCAGCTGCAATTGGTGATTTTAGAGATGGTGGAATAGTATTTTGGGTAGATCCAGCAGATAATAC
>JAZGEQ010000040.1:0-34932 GCA_036478775.1 Cellulophaga sp. | reverse complement strand
TTTAAAAACTTCTACAGATTGAGGTCTTTTCATAGGGTCAATTTGCATTGCCCAATCAATAGCATGTAGTAAATGGTGGGGGTACTTATTATTAAATACTTTAACCGCTGGAATAATAGTTTTTTTAGCGACTTTTTTAATATCAAAAGCTGGGGCTTTACCACTTAAACAAAAATACATTGTTGCGCCAATTGAGTAAATATCTGTCCAAGGACCTAATTGAGAATTTTTAGAATATTGTTCAATTGGGGAAAATCCATGGGATATTATTGTCGCGTGGTTACTTTTAGGTTCAGAGGTAAATTTTTGAGTAGCACCAAAATCTAAGAGTACAGGTGTGCTATTCGGTCGAATTAAAATATTACTTGGCTTGATATCAAGATGAAGAAAATTTTTCTTATGCATCATGCCAATCCCTGCAAGTAGAAGATTAAACATTTTAATTAACTGTTTTTCAGTCACTTTTGATTTTTTATTTTTAATTACCTTATCTAAGGTACTACCCTTATCATAAGTCATTACCATATAAACCGTATCATTGGCTTGAAAAAAATTAATGACATTAACAATATTAATATGTTTAAGTTTTGCTAATGCTTTTGCTTCTTTAAAAAAAAGAGCTCTACCTTTTAAAAATAAGGCTTCTGTATCTTTACTATTTGGAACAATGACATTATTCCATGTTCTATGAGCGAATTTCCGTGGCAAATATTCTTTAATGGCAACTTGGGCTTGATTTGACAATTGTCTAGCAAGATAAACAGAACTAAAACCTCCGTGAGCAAGTTCACGTTCAATAATATACTGGTCTATAATGGTGCCTGGTTCAAGAAAATTCCATTGTTTAGGATAGGTTTTGGGATCGTAATAGGCGGCCATTTGTTTTTTCTGTAGAGATGATATTTTGTGATCAAAGATAATGCTTTTTTCTGAACTTAAGGTTAATTAAGATTTATTTTTTTATTTAATGATACAAAATTGCAGATACTCATTATTATAGTTGCTTCTTAAAATCGGATTATCAAATAATTAAAGTTAGGGTAATAAATGATAAAAAGTATGACTGCATTCGCTAATAGTGAAGCAGAAATAGAAAATTTAATCATAAATTGTGAATTACGTTCAGTAAATCATCGCTATTGTGATATTTCAATTAAATTACCTGAAAACTTAAGGTATACAGAGGCTGGCCTACGATCTTTAATTGCATCACAACTAAAACGTGGAAAAATAGAGTGCTCTTTAAGATATAAAAAGCAGTCAGGTAATAAACATAAAATTATAATTAATGAGGATGCTGTTAAGGCTTTATTACAAGCAACAGCTAAAATTGAAGAACATATGCATGGACAGAAGTTTTTTTCAGCGATGGATGTTTTAAATTTCCCTGGCATTCAACAAGAACCAGAAACGAATAAAGATATTTTATCTTCTGCTGTTACACACTTGGTTGAAGAAGCGCTTAAACAAATGCTTGATGCCAGGAAACAAGAAGGTTCTCAATTAACACTATTAATAGAACAGCGGTGTCAAAAGATTCTTGCGTTAGTTGAAGCCGCTAATAAAAGATTACCCGAGGTACTGGAGAAAATCCGTACTAAAATAAAACATAGGCTATCTGAGCTAAATGCAGACCCAGATTTTGATCGACTAGAACAGGAAATGGTCTATCTTGTCCAAAAACTGGATGTTGCAGAAGAATTAGACCGATTAAATACACATGCTAAAGAGGTCTTAAATGTTTTAATTAAAGATGAGGCCGTTGGCCGTCGTCTTGATTTTTTGATGCAGGAAATGAATCGAGAAGCAAATACCTTAGGTTCTAAATCTGCGGATAAGCAGATGACACAAATATCTATTGATCTCAAAGTGTTGATAGAACAAATGCGCGAACAAATTCAAAATATAGAATAATTTTTCAGACTGTTTCAGGGTGAAATAAATACATATAATTCAGTTATTTATACCAAAACCTGTTTCATATTGTTTCAATATGATGCCCTATGTTTCAAAAAAATGGTGACTAAAATGGTGACTGGTTTTCTAAAGTCTTTTAAAATAGGCTTGTTTTTATAAACCAGTCACCATTTTAACGCAAGGTATTGATATGGCGCTTCAATTTACTGATAAAAAAGCCAAGGCTTTACTTAAAGCAGGTAAAGTTGGCAAATATTCTGCTGGTAATGGCCTTTATTTTAAAGTTAGCAATGAAGGCAATGCTTTTTGGATTGTTCGCTACAATATTCGTAATAAAAGAAGAGAAATCACACTAGGAAGTTATCCTGTAATGTCACTAGCTGATGCAAATACAGAAACAGCCCTATTAAAAAATAAACTTAAGAATAATGTAGACCCCTTAGTAGAACGACAGAGAGAAGATAATGAGCCTTTAAAGACGGTTGATGATTTAGCGGAAGACTGGCTTAAAGAGTGTGATAGACGACTTAAGCATTCAAATATCCCTAGAAGAGTCTATACAAAAGATATATCTCCAATAATTGGGGAATTAGAAATTGAACAAGTATCACCTCGCGATATACGAACCATTATTATTAAAATTAAAGATAGTGGTCGCCCTAGTATTTCTAATGATGCATTAATGTATTGTAAGCAATTATTTCGGCATGGAATTAAGCTTGATTTAACCCGATACAATCCTGCTGATGCTTTTTCAGTAAATGATGCTGGAGGTGTAGAACAAAGCCGAAGTAGAGTTTTATCATTTGAAGAGCTAAAAATAATATTTAGTTGTTTCCAAGAAAATAATGAAAGTTTTGTACGAGAAAATTATCTTGCTGTAGCTCTATTAGTGACACTTGGTATTCGGAAAGGTGAGCTAGTTTCGGCTAAATGGGAAGAGTTTGATTTAGATGCTTCTCTTTGGCATATGCCAGAAGAAAAAAGTAAAACAGGAGTGGCAATAACTATTCCTTTACCCTATGAAACTATTGAATGGTTCCAAGAATTATATGTTCGCTCTAATGGTTCAGAGTTTGTTTTTCCAAGAAGACGAGCTAGTAAACGTTTTGGTCATATGAGTCCTGATACTATCAATGTAGCACTCCAAAACTTACGTAAATCAAAAAAACTAAAAATTGATCACTTTACTCTTCATGATTTACGACGAACTTGTAGGAGTATGTTAGCAAGTGAAGGAATACCAGGGCATATTGCTGAAAGATGCTTAAATCACAAAATAAAAGGGGTAGAGGGAATTTATGACCGTTATGACTATTTAGAAGAAAGGAGAGAGGCATTACAAAAAATAGCTACAAAACTTGCAACAATTATTTAATTTCCTTTTTGTTGCCCTACCCTTTGAATTACACAAGCTTCATATAAAAACTTTGATAATTATATTAAAGTTATATAGTAATACATATATTTTAAATATTTTTTAAATAAGGGAACAATGTCAGAAGAACAAAAAAAAATACTAGAGCAACAGCTTTGGAATATTGCTAATGCTCTTAGGGGGAAAATGGATGCGGATGAATTCCGTGATTACATTTTAGGTTTTATCTTCTACAAATACCTTTCTGAAAGGATGTTTTTGTATGCAAATAATATTCTTAAACAAGATGAAATAAGCTATAACGAAATTGATGAAAATACAGAAGATGGGAAGGAATATCTTGAAGCTATTAAAGAAGAGGCAATTGATAAACTTGGTTATTTTTTAAAACCTTCAGAATTATTTAGTGAGCTTTCTAAAAAAGGGAATTCTAAAAATGAAGAAGAGCAAAGTAATTTTATTTTAGAGGACTTAGCTAAGATTCTTAAAAATATTGAAGTTAGTACAATGGGAGAAGAGTCAGAGGATGATTTTAATGACTTATTTTCTGATTTAGATCTAACTTCACAAAAATTAGGAAGAACTGAAGAAGATAAAAACACTTTAATAGCTAAAGTACTTAGTCATTTAGATGAAATTAATTTTAATATTGAAGACCCTAAATCAGATGTTTTAGGTGATGCTTATGAATATTTAATTGGTCAATTTGCAAGTGGGGCAGGGAAGAAAGCAGGAGAGTTTTATACACCTCAACAAGTTTCAACTGTACTTGCTAAATTAGTTACTACAGGTAAAACAAGATTAAAGTCTGTTTATGACCCTACTTGTGGTTCAGGTTCATTACTTCTTAGGGTTAAAAGAGAGGTTGAGGATGTAGCCAGTTTTTACGGACAAGAGCTAAATAATACGACTTACAACCTTGCAAGAATGAACATGATTTTGCATGGTGTTCATTATAAAAAATTTGATATTAAACAAGAAGACACTTTAGAGAACCCTCAACACTTAGAAGAAAGGTTTGAAGCCGTTGTTGCTAATCCCCCTTTTTCAGCTCATTGGTCAGCTAACCCTTTATTTATGAGTGATGACCGTTTCAGTCAATACGGGAAACTAGCACCTAAAACAAAGGCCGATTTTGCCTTTGTTCAACATATGATTCATCAACTTGCTGATAATGGGACTATGGCTGTTGTATTGCCTCATGGGGTTTTATTTAGAGGAAGCAGTGAAGGGCATATAAGAAAATATTTAATTGAAGATAGAAACTATCTTGATGCTGTAATTGGTTTACCTGCTAATATTTTTTATGGTACTTCAATTCCAACTTGTATACTTGTTTTTAAAAAATGTAGAGAAGATGAAGAAAATATTTTATTTATTGATTCAAGTAAACATTTTGAAAAAAGAGGGAATCAGAATGTTTTAACTTCTGAAAACATCAACAAAATTGTTAGTACTTTTGAGAAAAGAACAGAAGAAGATAAATACAGCCATTTAGCTACTTTAGAAGAAGTTGAAGAAAACGACTACAACTTAAATATTCCAAGATATGTAGACACTTTTGAAGAAGAAGAACCTATTGATTTGGAAGAAGTAGCCAGTGAATTAAAAGCCCTGGATCAAGAAATTGAAGAAACAGATAAAAGTATTGCTGAATTCTGCAAACAACTTAATATTTCAACACCTTTTTAATTATGGAAGATATAAAAAAAGTACCTGCATTGAGGTTTCCTGAGTTTTCGGGGGAGTGGGAAGTTAAAAAATTAGGTAAAATAGCTGAATTAACATCGAGTAAAAGAGTTTACCTTTCAGACTATGTTGAAAATGGTATACCTTTTTATAGAGGTAAAGAAATATCAGAAATAAAAAATAATAAAATACCTTCTGATATTTTGTATATTACAAAAAAATCATATAATTATTTTAAATCAAAATATGGTGTTCCTGTTGAGAATGATATTCTCATTACTGCTGTTGGAACTTTAGGTAATGTTCTAAGAATAAGGGATAATGAAAAATTTTATTTTAAAGATGGGAATTTAATTTGGTTAAAAAAAATCATAGAATCTTCTTACTTTTTGGAGATATTACTTGAATATAAAAATAAAGATATTCAAAAAATAGCAGGTTTTTTAACTAAAATTGACTCTAAAATAGAGCAGTTAAGTAAGAAAAAACAGCTTTTGGAAAGTTATAAAAAAGGAGTTATGCAAAAAATATTTTCTCAGGAGCTGAGGTTTAGGGATGATGAAGGGGGGAGTTATCTTGATTGGGAAGAAATGAAGTTGGGTGATATTGCTAAAATTTATGATGGCACACATGCAACCCCTGACTATAAAAAAGAAGGAATACCTTTTTATAGTGTTGAACATCTAACAAGTAATAATTTTTTGAATACAAAATTTATTTCTAAAGAAGTTTTTGAAAAAGAAAATAAAAGGGTAAAGCTTGAAAAAGAGGACGTTCTAATGACTAGAATAGGTAATATAGGAACATCTAAATATATTGACTGGGATGTTAATGCCTCTTTTTATGTAAGTCTTGCTTTAATTAAAAAATCAGAAAGTAATAACACTTTATTTATTAATCAATATATAAAATCTTCTTTTTTCCAAAAAGAATTACATAAAAGAATTATCCATGTTGCATTTCCTAAAAAAATAAATTTAGGTGAAATAAGTTATTGTTTGATAAATACCCCCTCTCTTACAGAGCAAGTAAAAATAGCTGATTTCCTAACTAAAATAGATAAAAAAATAAATTTAGTAGAAAAACAATTGACTGATTCAAAACAGTATAAAAAAGGCTTACTTCAACAAATGTTTATTTAAAAAAATATGAAAATATCTAGTATAAAAGAAATTAAAAATATTGGAACATTTGCAGATTTTCCAAATGGATCTTCTTTTCGTTTTGAAAAATTAACATTTATTTATGGATATAATACTTTTGGAAAAACAACTTTAACAGATATTTTTCAGTCATTAAAAAATAATGCCCCTGAACTTTTAAGTTCAAGATTAACTATTCCACAGATTCCCCCCCCTCAAAAAGTTTCTTTATCTATAAAAGAAGGACAAAGTGAAAAAACTTTAGTTTTTCAAAATAATTGTTGGGGTCAGAATAATATTTCTAATTATATAGAGATATTTGGAACAGACTTTATTCATAAAAACTTATTTACTGGATATTCTATTGAAAGAGAAAATAAAAAGAATTTTACTCAATTTATTTTAGGTAATGATGGAGTACAACTTGCAAAAAATATTGCAGATAAAAAAAAGAGACTAAGAGAAAGTAAGGCTGAAGTTAAAAAAAACATACCAGTTTTTGTAAAAAATAAATCAGAGGAAGAAATAGATAACTTTATAGATTTTTCTATTCAAGGATTGGATAAAGAGGAAATTGATATAGAGCTATCAAAGAAGAAAATTAAAAAGAAGGATGAAGAAATAAGATTAAAAGAACCACAAAATATTTTACAATTACATTATATTGATAGTTATGATGTTCCTGAGATTAATGTATTAGATTATTTTAGTAATATAAATGCTTTTTTCCAAAAAGATTATTCAAGTATAAAAGAAGAAGCCCTGACAAAAATAAATAGTCATATTGAAACTAATTTTAGTGAAGTAAATGGTTCTGAAAACTGGATAAAACAAGGTTTAGTTAAATGCAGTGATAAGGAAAATGGGAACTGTGTTTTTTGTGGTCAAGATTTAAGTAATGCAAAGGATTTAATAGATGCTTATGATTCATATTTCGATGATGAATATAAAAAATTTATTTTAGAGGTTGAAGATGGCTTTAAGTTAAATATAGAAAGTATAGAAAACGAAGACTTAGATCAAAAAATAATTTTGCAAGAAACTTTAAACAAATCTTATAAATTCAAAGATTTAATTAACCATAGTACATTTCAAAGTGCATTAGTACAATTAGAAGAAAAAATTAATTTATTAAATGAAGAAATCCTAGTAAATGATAAAAAACTTTTATTAAAAGAAGTTAGTATTTTAATTGAAGAAAAAAATAAAAAGCCTTTTGAAAAAACAAATGAAGTTAACTTTGAAGAATTTAGTGGAAATGTAAATACTTACAAAACATTATTGTCTGAAATAAAAGGAATAACAGAAATATTAAAAGTTTATGTTGAAGAGTTTAAAGAACAATACAAAGACACTTCAATAATAGAAGGTAATATTAATAGATTACAAGATGAAATTGATATATTAGATTATAAAAAATATAGAATTGAATATGATCAAGGTTGTAAAGATTTCACTATATCAAAAGATAATGTAACTATTTTAATTGGTGAAATTACTACATTAGAGACTGAACTAGAATCTAATCAATCAATATATTTAGGTGGGTATTTTGATAAAATAAATACACTATTTAAAAAATTTGGAAGTAAAAATTTCACATTAACAAGAGAAGATAGTGGAAGAGGTGATATGCCTGTATATTCTCTAAAAGTTGAATTCCATAACCAAATTATATCAAATGATGAATTAATAACTATTTTTAGTGAATCTGATAGAAGAGCATTAGCACTTGCAATTTTTTGGGCAAAAATAGATTTAAAAGATGATGATGAAAAATCTAAAACAATAGTTGTTTTAGATGACCCTATTACAAGTTTTGATGATAATAGGGTTTCAAATAGTATAGATTTATTTAAAACTTCATTGAATAACCTAAGTCAGATAATAATATTAACTCACTATCCAAGTTTCATTAAAAATTTCTGTGAGAAAACAAAAGAAGAAGATGCTAAGTTTTTTAGACTTCAGAAAAATAATACAACTAGTTTTCTTGAAAATCAAAATAGAAAAGAATTTACAGAAAGTCAGTATGAAAAAACTTTTTCAAAAATTGATGGTTATATAAATAGGGAACATAATAATTGTATAAAAACAGATTTACGACCGTTTTTAGAAAATTTATATTTACCTACTTTATTTGCAAAAGAGTTAAATAGAGCAATAAGTAATAGTGAGGATATTTCTACTTTATCATTAAAGATAAATGTTATTTTTAGTGATAGGGAGGAAGTGAAAAATAGGTTTCATGACTTTCGAAATAACCTTAATCCAGATTCTCATATTTTTACTTCAAACAATGATGAAGATGTAAGGAATTTTGCAGATGATATGTTTGAGTACTTATATTCATTTAACTTTTAAAACATGACAACACAATCAGAACAAGTGTTAGAAGATAACCTTGTTAAACAACTGGTCTCATTAGGTCATAACTTTGTCACTATCAAGGATGAAGACGACCTACTTGCAAACCTAAAATCACAACTTGAAAAACACAATAACCTTAGTTTATCTGCTAAGGAATTTTCTAAGGTTCTTAATCACCTGGATAAAGGAAATGTGTTTGAAAAAGCAAAGATTCTTAGGGGAAAAATGCAACTTGAAAGGGATAACGGGGACTCTATTTATATTGAATTTATAAACCAGGATCACTGGTGTAAAAACCAGTTTCAAGTAACAAATCAAGTCACAATGGAAGGGAGTTATAAGAACCGTTACGATGTAACTTTGCTTATAAATGGTCTTCCCTTGGTACAAATTGAGCTAAAAAGAAGAGGGTTAGAACTTAAAGAGGCTTTTAACCAAACAAACCGTTATCAAAAACATTCTTACTTTGCTGGTTCAGGACTTTTTAATTACATTCAGATTTTTGTTATTAGTAACGGGGTTAATACTAAGTATTACACTAACAACAAAGGTAAAGGGTCTTTTAAACAAACTTTTTGCTGGTCTGATGAACATAATAAAAATATAAATCAGTTAGAGGAATTTGCTGAAGATTTTTTAGAAAAATGTCACATTGCCAAGATGATAACTAAATATATCGTTTTGAATGAGACTAAAAAAATATTAATGGTGCTTAGACCTTATCAATACTATGCAACTGAAGCTATTATTAACCGTGTAAAAGACACTGATAAAAACGGTTATATTTGGCATACAACAGGTTCAGGAAAAACATTAACATCGTTTAAAACCAGTCAACTTTTAATGAAACTGCCTGAAGTATATAAGGTGGTTTTTGTGGTTGATAGAAAAGACCTTGATTACCAAACAACAAAGGAATTTAATAGCTTTTCTGATGGTTCGGTTGATGGTACAGATAACACTAAGAACCTGGTAAACCAATTTGCAGGGACTTATAAAGATGCTAAAGGTGAACTGAAAGACAATAAGCTTATTGTAACCACTATTCAAAAACTAAATACTGCGATTAGCAAAGATAAATATCTAAGTAAAATGGAGCTTTTGAAAGATAAAAAAATTGTTTTTATCTTTGATGAATGTCACCGTTCCCAATTTGGGGAAACCCATAAACGAATCAAAAAGTTTTTTGAAAACCATCAAATGTTTGGTTTTACTGGGACACCTATTTTTGCACAAAATGCAGTTGCAGGGGAAACAGGAAAAAAAACAACTAAGGAACTTTTTCATGATTGCTTACATAAATATGTCATTACGGATGCTATAAGGGATGAAAATGTTCTTAAATTTTCTATTGAGTATGTAGGTAGATACAAGGAAAAAGAGGGAAGTCAGAATACAGTAGATATTGAAGTAGAAGACATTGATAAAAAAGAGCTATTAGAAAGCCCTCAGAGGCTTGAAAAAATAACAGACTACATTATTGCTAATCATGGTCGTAAAACCCATAGCAGAGAATTTACGGGTATGTTCTGTGTAAGTTCTATTGATACTTTGATTAAGTATTATGATTTATTCCAGGCTAAAAAAGAAGCTGGTACACATAATTTAACCGTTGCCACTATTTTTAGTTTTGTTGCTAATGAAGATGATAAAGATGCAAATGGTTTTATTCCTGATGCTTCATTAGACATTAAAGAGGGAATGGTAGTTAATCAGCATAGTAGGGATAAGCTAGACGAGTATATTAGTCACTATAATAAGAGCTTTAACACTAAGTTTTCAACTAGAGATAGCCAGTCTTATTACAACTACTACAACGATATTGCAAAAAAAGTTAAAGAAAAAAAGGTAGATATTTTGCTTGTTGTAAATATGTTTTTAACTGGTTTTGATAGTCCACCATTAAATACCTTGTATGTTGATAAAAACCTAAAGTATCACGGCTTAATTCAGGCATTTTCAAGAACTAACAGAATTGTAGGGGATTTGAAGTCGCAAGGTAATATTGTTTGTTTTCGTAATCTAAAAAAAGCAACAGATAATGCTATTGCTTTGTTTTCAAATAAGGATGCTAAAGAAACAATTTTAGTTGAGCCTTATGAAGATTATGTCAGTAAATTTAATAAGTCTTTTTCTGGATTATTAGCAATCGCTCCAACGGTGAAAAGTGTTGATAGTTTGGCAAGTGAAGATGATGAACTTGCTTTCATAAAATCTTTTAGAGATTTAATGAGATTAAAAAATGTACTTTCTAGTTTTGCTGATTTCAAGTTTGAAGACTTGGCAATGAATGAGCAAAGTTTTGAGGACTACAAAAGCAAATATTTAGATTTACACGACAAGGTTAAGAGTGAGCATGATAAGGAAAAGGTCTCTATTCTTGATGATGTAGATTTTGAGCTGGAGCTTATTCATCGTGATGATATAAATGTTGCTTATATTTTAAGGTTACTAGCGAGCCTTAAAGATTCTAAACAAGGTGATCGGGAAAAACAGAAAAAAGTTATTACTGATTTATTAGCTGGAGATGTTCAGCTTAGAAGTAAAAAAGAACTTATTGAAAAATTCATTACTGAAAATGTTTTGAAGCCTGAAGATAGTGAAAATGTAGACGAAAAATTTGAGTCGTTTTGGGATGAAGAAAAGCAAAAAGCGATTGCTTTAATTTGTGAGGAAGAGGGGTTGGAAGAAGATAAATTACAGGAGGTAATAGGGAATTATCTTTATACGGAAAGAGCACCGATTAGGGATGAAATTGTTGCTATATTGAAAGTTAAGCCAAAGATAAGAGAAAGAAAGACAATTGCTGAAAGGATTATAGAAAAAATAAAAGTTTTTGTTGAAACTTTTATTGATGGAATTGGTATCTAAATTAAAGCAAATATTTTGATTCTAGATTATTATATGATAATATTTTAATGTATTTTAAAATTTATCATACCTAAAATGACAGAAATTATTTGAGCTAATCAGAATATATCCTCTACAGAAAAAAAAGAAAAACATGATCCAGCAGACCTTGAGAGAATTGAGCAAGACCGTTTAATGATGAAAAAAGTCTTTATAGATTTGAAAGTAGCCGAAGCTAAAGACTCAATTAAATCAACATTAGCTGATTTGAATAAAAAAATAAGTTGAAAAACACCTGAACAAATATCTGCATTTATTGATCAGGGGCTTGAAACGTCGATTGATTTAATGGAACCTTCATTAAAAAAAATCCCCGAAGAAATTAGAAATAAAATTCTTAATGTAGCTATTAAATCCTCTGAATACCTGAAAAGTAGAGCAATAGATTGAAATTTAGATCAAAAAGAAACTGATGAAATAATTCAACTACAAATCAATGATATGATGAAATCATTTGATGTAAAGTAAGAAAATTATGAATCTTACATTATAAAAACCATATGAAAATATGGTTTTTATTTTTTCAAAAGCCAAACAAATCAGTTTGCCCTTTTTTATCATTCTCCTTTTTTTCAGGTTCTTTAGGTTGTTCCTGTACTTCAGGAATAATTTCAATTTTTGTTTCTGTTTTTACTGCTTTGTCTGGTTCTACTTCCTCCAATTCAAGGATAGATTTTATTGCTTTTTCTTGCTCCTGAAGTTTCAATTTAGTATCCCAATTACCTAAATAATAAGCTGGGGTATAGTAAACTTCTCGAAACTCCATAGATAAAGTATTACCAATAACTATTTCTGCTGGAACATGCCATAAACTTAATTGCAAATAACACATTAAACCAGCCACCCTATCTATATCGGTACATTGTACCCATAGCTTTTCCGCTGGGTTATGTTTGTGGTTTAACATGATTTTGACAAAAGCTAAGACCATTCCACCAGCACCACAAGCAGGTTCACAAAGTGTAATAAAAGGCTTTTCAAGATTTTCTAATTCATCACCATAGGAAAGTTGAGCTAATAATAGCGATATATCAGGAGGTGTAAAAAACTGCCCATTATTTGTATTGCCAAGTTCTAGCTCCATATATAAACCACCTAAAATATCTCGTGGTTCAGGTTCTAATAACTCAATCAGATTAGCTAACAATTCAGACATTTTACAAGCTTCTTCTTTTGAATACTTACCAACAATTTCCATATATTCAGCTTCAAGAGTTTCAGATTTATTAACAGCATTGTGTAAGGCAATTGCTGACATAGTTACAAAATCAGAAAACACCATGTATCGGTGTTTGTGCTTAGCTATGGAGTTGAAAATTTTAATAAAACTTTGTTTATCATACTGCTTTATTTTAGTCATATAGGTATCCTTATATGATATGTATAAAACAGGCTTTAACCCGTTTTATACGGGTTAAAGTGATTAAGATTCTATATAGTCATAAGCTACAATAAATGCTCTTAATAAGGGGAGAATAGACTTACATTTTACTTATTTTTAAAAAAAGTCAATCTGATTAACAAGTTCATTTTCAGAACCCAAAAAATCAAGCCACATATAAATATTTAAAAATTTAATTTTGACATTAAAGGTTGTGTGTATACACTGTAAGACAGTATCTTACAATTTAATTATGAGGTTATGAATAATATGTCTACTGTACCTTTTACATTTCGTATTGAAAAAGAATTGAAAAAAAACTTAGATCTTGAAGCTCAAGCTGAGGATCGTTCTTCTTCTTATTTAGCATCACAAGCTATTAAAATGATGTTAGAGCTAAAAGAAGAAAAAAAACAGGCAGTAGAAAGAGCCGTTTTAGAGGCAGATAAAGGGGCTTTTGTCTCACAAAAAGCTGTTCATGAATGGATGGATTCATGGGATACAGAAAATGAATTATCTAAACCCAAAGCAGATATTTTTTTAAAATCCTAATCTATGCAAGTTATTTATTTAGAAAGTAGTCTTGATGATATTGAGTGGATGAGATTTTATTATCGTAATATTTTTCCAAGTGGAAAAAAGGAAGCTATAAAGCATATTAAAACAGCAGAAAACCTTCTTGTTAATCATCCTGATATTGGTCAAGCTTATGAGAATAATAAAAATATTAAAGAACTAGTTGTCAATAAAACTCCCTTTACATTTATATACCGTGTCAAGAATGAAAATATAGAAATTTTAAGACTATGGGATCAACGAGGAAATCGTAGTCACTTAAAAATTTAAGAGCAGTATTTTTACTGCTTTTTTATAATCTATTTACTGTTGATAATTCATATTATCAACAGTAATAAGATTGCAAAATCACTTTTTAGTAATATATTTAGATATGTTTAAAATCTAACATAAAAAATATGTCGCAAGATTTGATTACTCATAATGAATTAAGTAATCCAGAAATTTTATTACTTGATGTCATCGAGGATTTTTTGCTTACAAAAAATTCAGCTCAAACAGTGAGAAGCTACAAAAATGATATAATCACTTTTTTTAATTGATTAGAATTAACCTTTTTAAATGAATTAGCTTTAATTCAATTTCCTGTGGTAGTTGAAAAAACTATTGCCTTTATTCGTTCCCAAGAAAAGAAAGATCCATTTACTGGAAAAGTTAGAAACCCGAGCACAGTGAATAGAAAAGCTTATGCCCTTTCTTCATTTTTTAATTATCTGGTGCAAGTGTACAACTATCCTAAAAACCCAATTAAACAATTTCAGCCCCATAAAACAGAAAGAAAAAGTAACACTGTAAGCCTAACTAGAGCTGAAGCCATTGATGTATTGAAATATATGCAATGAAAACATAGGCAATCTGAAATGGATTTTAGAAACCATCTAATTATTATCTTTCTAAATATTTTTGCCTTAAGAAGAAATGAGTTAGTTGGTTTAACCTGGGATGATGTGAATTTTCAAGAATGTTCAGTGAATGTGTATCAAAAAGGAGGTTCAACAAAACTTTTGCCAATCCCCCCTAATATTATGTATTACCTGGAAAGCTTTAAAAACACATATCCAACGGGATCTGCTTATATTTTTAGACCAGTTAGAAATAACACTACAAAGGATATAAACAAACCTCTAACCACGAGTTATATTTTTCAATTAATTGAAAAAGTAGCTAATGAAATTGTTCCTGATAAAAAAATCACCCCTCATTCTTTTAGGAAGACTTTTATAGAATTAAGTATTGCAAATAAAGAGGATTTTGTTGCCATTTGTAATGCTACTGGGCATACAAATATAAATATGCTGGGTTATTATTGTACTAGTGATAGGTTAAAACATAATGCTGTTTTGGGGATGGCTAGGATGGTGTAGTAATTAAGTTGAAAAGTAGTAGATGTTACTATTAAATATACTTACTTTAGGCTTAATTGGATAATTACCCTTTTAAAAGGAGGGTATAATTCTGTACTACAAAAATTATAGAACAATCCCCTTCACTTAGAATATCGGAAATTACACAGAATTATTTATAAGGCTTTATATCCTTTGGGTGAATATTCGAGAGCATGTTGAAGTAATAGTGCTACTGAATCGCCACTCATTGTTCTAAATTCAAAACAATATTTAAGGTCATCAAAAAGCTTTGGATAAATATCTTTTTTAATCAAACTTTGCACAATAAATGCAGAAAAATAAGAATTTACTTCAATAATCTTACTATTGGTTAAATTTAATGGATAACACCCATTTGATTGAATAGGCCTATGATGAGCAACCCACTTACCAAAGAATCCAGCAACTTTCCAGTTACTGGGTCCTGTAGAACTATGATAGTTAGCTGACCTTGCTATATCAGAAGTAGCATTCGTACAAGCTAACAAAAGTTGTCTTTTATTTAAAAAGATATAGTTTTTATCATAATTTATATTTTTCAAAAAAATTTTATATGTGTGTGGAAGTTCTAAGTAAATTTTTCTACACATAGAATCATAATCATATCCATTTGAAGTCATTACTTACCCTACTATAAATGTTTTACTTTCTATAATTTTTCTACCTGCAATAATTGCTTCAGTAATATCTCCAACATCATTATTTATTCTTTGTACTGAATAGTCTTTTCTTTCTTTAGAATCATAATATTCTTGTAAAAATTTTACATCTTCTTCTACACTATCTTGGTTTGTTATTGAATCCATTTTGTCTCCTATTATTATATACAATATATTGTATATTACTGATTTTTAAGAAAAATCAATCTTTATTTGCTTTTATTTAAGAATTTAGCAACATGTTTACTGTATTCAAGTCTTAATTTGTTTAATGTTTCCTCAGGACAAGCATCTGTAGATAAGTGATTTTTTAGAGATTGATTGTCTAAGCATTCTATTTTTTCAAAATCTTCCCCATATTCTATATTAAAGTAACCCAGAAATTCATTAATACAGTCACTAATCTTATTTAAGTTACCTTTTTGTCCTTTAATAGCACTGTTAATAAATAATTGTGAAGTGATTTTTTTTAAACCAAATCTCACATATCCTGAGCCATAAGTAGTTTTAAAACCACCATTTTCATCATATCTAACTAAAATTTGTTTTGTAAAATAAGTACTAACTGTTGTAGCAGAGATACCTGACCCCAATTTATTTTTTAATTCTTTACATTCAGATATTTGATTTTTATTCAATAAATCAGAATTTTTATAACTGTGCTTTACCGACATATTGTAATTTATGTACATTAATGATTCATAGAAACTTACCACTAGATAGCATAACTATACTGTAGCTCCTAATAAATTATAGCAGTTTATTATAGGTTAACACAAGGTACAATAGGCACCTATAGATTACAATAGACTCCTCTACCTACAAGCTCCATATAAAATAGCACACTTATTTCTTAATCTTGCTTTACATTGATCCGAAATAGCAACTCTGGTTAATCCCTTTCCAATAGCTATAGGAGTACCTAAAAACAATTTTTGAAGTTCTGAAAGAAAAAAATGGAGTATTAATAATGAAATGGAAATTCATCATAGTGATATATATAGGTATTTAATTAAAAAAATGTATGTAAAGGGTTTTCCCTGAAAAACTAGTAGGAAACTATCCAGTCTTTAGATATTCAGAGAGAGGAGATAACTATTTTAATATATTTAACATAAATCTTGAACACAAAAAAATATCAATATATTAACATTTCATAATTCAAGAAAAGGTATTAGAGGGAATGATGAATATGAGGAAATTAAAACTAAAGGATTGTTTTTTAGAAATTCAGCAGATACATTTGTTTGTTTATGTGTTAGTAAAGCATTTGCAATGCTTTTCATTTATAGAAATCCTTACAACATTAGAATCCAGAATTAAGGAGCATAATAATTATATAGTAGAATTATACAATGGAGAAGTTCTTAGTAAGAACGATTATGATAATAGGCCTTTTTCTACTAGAGTTATATTAATAAAAATTGATGAGAATAAAAATGGAGAACTTGTACAAAAATTTAAAGATTATAATTTATTAAGAGACCATAAATTGAGTGATATTCAAAATATCACTCATACCATTGATATTTCATCAATAGTAAGGAAAAAAGACAGGAGAGGAGCCTAAAACAACAGAATCACATAAAGTATTAAAAAGACTAAAAAATGATATTTCAAATAGAGATTTAGAAAAACTTCATGAAGTTCTTTTGGAGGTCAATTCTATAACAAGATTAAGTACTCTTTTAAATAAAAGTACAAATGAAATAGATAAGCATTCAAATGTGTTAATCTTAAAAAAATAGTATGAATAGCTATTATTATTGTAAGGAATATTAATTTGAAAAGTCAGTACTTCAAAACCTTAACTTGGTTTAATTAAAAACAAAGCCTATTAAATAGTTAATGGACTTTGTTTGTAAGTTATAAAAATCACCACCAATGCATCCCCCTAAATAAATATATAACTGCAATAAGAAGGTAAAGAAATGCTATAAGTACTTTATGTAAGTCCATAGTTGCCACCACTGATTTAAAATATGAGGTATAAAAAGCTTGTTTTTATTCAAGCATCTATTTTTATTTGTCATATCAACCTCTTGATAAGTTAAGTTCAAGAGCAGGTTAGCATATGATTCCTATATTGTAAAGATTTATGGGTAATTAATTTTTACAATAATAATTAGTTATATCAACTACTTTCCTCTATTTCTCCTATGTCTAATATTCTTTAACGCCCCAACTTTCTTAACATTCTTATCATCCAAGATGGGTAAATGAGTAGATTGAGATACTTCTAACTCTTCATTAACGAAATCACTTTTAGAGAGAATATATTCAGATACATTTATATCTCTTCTGTGTAAATGTGTGGCAAGTGTTTGTCTAAACTTATTATCTATCTTCTTAAGTTGAAACTGATACAAATAGTCTTTATCACCATTGAACTTCTTTAAGAATCTTCCATAGTATTTTTCTAAATATTTCAATGGGTTTTCATGATTTTTACGATTGTATGGAGGAAAAATTTTCTCGCCTTTCATAGTTTTTTCAATCATAGTTGCTATCTCTATTTCAAGAGGATGCATAGGTAAGCCTAAATCATTGAGTCTAATATTTGATTCAGGAGTTGATTTATTACTAATAGTTTCTAAAACACTATTAGAAATATCTTGAGCAGTCTCATTTAGATTTTCAGCTAATGATTCAAGTAAAAAAACATCATTTGAAGGAACTTTTTCATAAGTAGATAAAATTATATCTATTTGTTGAGAAAATGGTTTTATAAATTTTGTAGCTGAATCACTCAAGTTGTCTTCGATGCTATGTATTGCTTCATTAAGTTTTTTACAAGAATCGACAAGATTATTTTCATATTTTTTATCACTCAAAGGAAAGAAATTATGAGATAATTTTTTTTTATTTATTTGTTTTGAAACAAGATTCTGTTTTTGTTCTAGAGTTTGTACAAAATTGATAAGGGGGTTATCACACTGATGATGTTCACTATCTTTTGCATTTTCAAGAAACCCTAGAAGATCTTCCCTATAATCATTATTGATACCTTTTCTTCTTTCTTGTAAAGCCTTAGACATAGTCAATGAGGCCTTGTATCATTTTTAAGTAAAAATTCAATTTCATCTTCCACTCTTTTTTGCATAACTTCTATAACTGGAATCACATCGTATTCCACACTAACATCAGAAGTAAGTAGCTCAGGTTTTTCTATATTAGGATAGAACGGGTTTCTTTCTTTACTAAATTTTATAGTACCCCCCTTCCCTAAAAAGTCAACTTCATTTTGTAATTTATCTCTATCTATACGATGAAAAACGGATGGTTTTATGTGTGAATAAGGAAAAAATAGAGTTAACTCATAAAAACTGTGTTCTAGTTCTATTTCTAGTTTTTTCATGCTTTCTCTTATTTTGATAGAATCTGTATTAGCTATAATTAAACCTTTAATAAATTTTCTGAAATTAATCAGGTACATATTTCCTAGCCAAGTTAAATAAATATTTTTAATTTCCATTCTTAGAAGGCGTTCTGCTCTAATCGCTACAGATAAATAGTGGTAGTTATCAAACCATAAGCTATTATTTTTAAAAGAGTTATCTGTATCATTCATAACAATAAAGTGACTCAATGTCGCCCATACCGTATTATTTATCATAATAGGATAAATAATAAGAGCTATATTTTGATTTTTACCTATTCCTAACTTTCTTTCTTCTTGAATATTAAGAGCTATTAAAGAAAAATAATAAAGCATAACTACCTTTAATTTATCTGATTCCTTTGAGCCAGAAATTCTTCTAAGCCCTCCAATTTCAAAAGGCATATAAAAAGTTAACAGTCCATCACTATAAACTCTATCAGTAGATGACCGAGCATAGTTACTAAATTTCTCTCTCATACAGCTAATTAATTTTTCTTTTCCATCTTTTTTCTCCAAAATTTCCCAAAATTTATTATCTATCTCTAATGCTTCTTTTTTGTTATTTCCAAAAATATAATCACTGTATCGGTTTTGTCTACTAATAATATTTTTTTTATTATTTAAAACCTCTTTTAAAAAAAATTGTAAATCCTTTTCTTGTTCAATAGGAACAATATAATTTATATTATAATCATAGCCACTAAATATACCTTCTTTAATATTTCTGTTCTTTTTAATATTGTAATTCCTAATATTAAAGAAAATATTTGGTGAATAATTATTTTTATTGTCTATAAACAGGACTGCCTTTTTAATTTTTCTATAAACATAATTAAAAGAACGGTTAACTTCTAATGAGATATAATTATCATTATTTCTATCACTTCCTACTCTTGTTTGATTAAACTCTTTTAAAATATTATTTTCCGTAAAATTTATTCTAATTGATCCTATTGGGACAATAGGTTTACCTCCAAAAGATTCTTTTTTAAGATCTTTAATTGAATTGACTATTAATTCTTTATATCGTCCATCAGACTTACCTTTATCATTATCCATTAATACATATCTGCAACATAAAGAAATATAATCATCTAGATAATATATCTTCTCACCTAGTTTATTTTCATCAATTATTTTAATAAAATCTACTTTCACACTATCATTATTTAATGATTTAGTAATTCTAAAGACTGCTATGTAATAAATAGAGCCATGTATATTAAATAAATATTTCTCTAAATCATTTTCAATAATTTTTGAATTATTATCTGCAATGCCATCTGAAGATGAATCTTGAAGGAATTCATAATATTTAGTATATTCTTCATGATCTTTATGAACTAGTTTTTTATATAAAATAAAACATATATTACTTTGAGCTAAAATAATAAGTCGGTTTAAAACTTGATAAAATGATACTGTTTTATAATCATCAGATTCAATAAACCCTTTAAGAATATCATTTTTTATAATATTCACTCTCTTTTTAAAATCTTTTATTAATAAGGTATCCATTATCTACAAACTCCATACAAAACAGCACACTTACTTCTAAGCCTTGCTTTACATTGATCCGAAACAGCAACCCTGGTTAACCCCTCTCCAATAGCTACAGAAACACCTAAAAATAATTTAATTAAAGAATTATCTGAAGAAAGGGTTTGTTTTCGAGCATAAGTGAGAGCATCCACAAGATGAAATGAATCAAAACCGCCTAATTCACTTGTTCCACTTACGACTTTAGATAAAACTTTACGACATAAACTTTTAGGAAATTTCTGTAAAAGAGGGTTATCAATTTTAGTTGTGAGTATTTCGCAACTCCCACCAGCAATAGCAAAACATAAACCTAATGCCATATTGTCTCTTTCGGGGGTATCACATAAACTTGTTAATTCAGGGTGCTTAGTTTTCATACTAGGCCTAATAGAGCCTAAAAAACAAGCTTCAGCTTGCTCAGTCATTGGATAAAGAAAGTTTTCCAAACTTTCTTCTGCTCTTTTTTCTTCAGCATTATTTTTTGCATTTGTAAAAGCTAACTTTATATCTCCCTTTTCTTGAGAAACAGCAAAAGCTTTAAGATAACCGTTAGATGTACTTTCATCTCTGAAAATCTTTAGCTTGATAGATGATAAATTTGGAATATTATTAATTTCTGGGTTTTGTTCTATAAAACTATCTATCACTTCATTTGTATTAGATAGAAATAGAGCCTCATAAATATCTTTAGAATCCTTAGATAATTTATAAGCTGAATAGTAAGCATTTGCAGTTTTTTGTTCTTGGTAAAGACTAATTAAACTATTTATAACACTTTGATCTTTTGCTTCATTATTAGATAAAAAATCTTCATGAATGGTTATATTATTTGAAGCAAGTACTATTATTTTCAAGTGCTTAAAAGCTTCAGTATAATATGGACTACTACTTGTAACTGTTGTAATAAATTTATTGATTAGCTGATAATCATTAGACTTTTTAACATCATCAAAATTACTGAAGTTATGGTTGTTTAAAAATCTTGTAAATGGGCTTGGGATAAAAGTAACTGTATTAACAATAGTTGGTATATTTTTCCCATTAGTAACATTGATAATTTTTTCAAAAAAAGACTTTTTATTTTGATTGTTTTTTGTAGGAAAAATTAAATATTTTGAATCTTCACAATATTCATTTCCCTGGTATACCTTTTCTTCAATCTCAATAGAGTCAGTGGAATATGAAATATTCTTACTCTTCGCCCTGCACTGATAACTTGAATAATTAATATCAAAATCAGTTAGATAATTTTTTAAGTCTTGCTTTGTAAAAGACTTAAAAGAAATAGATACCGGGTATTTTTCATCACTATCTAAAATAATTAACTCTAACTTATAACTCCCTGTTGCTAGACTTTGACTTGCAAGAACTAAAGAGGAATTTAAGCTGATTATTAGAAAAAATATTTTAACAAGCCTAAAATTCATCACTGTAACTTTCAATAAGTGCTTTTGAGCTATATTTACCAGCTATTTCTTTCATTTTAAGCTCTAAATATTTTTGAAAAGATACTTTAAGTTTCTCGGTACTACTACTGAATTTTAATTTAATTCCTTCTAATTCAGTCTTTGAATTCCAATACCCTATTTGCCAAATACCATCACCAGTTTCTTTATCAAAGAATACCTTTGAAGGATATTTTGAGGAAGCATTATCTGAATAAACCGTAAATTTAGATTTATAACCAACTCGTTTTATTTCGGAACTAGTGGCTAAACCTTGCTCTACTTTTTTGTTAAGCAATAAATCAAACTCTATGATTTGACTAGTTCGTGCTGAGTTATCCATATCTTTACCTACATTAAATTTGTAGCGATAAATAGATACTGTCGTACTTAGAATATTACTTGCATCTCCACTTAATTCACCATTAACTAAACTTTGAATAAACTCATCCTGTGTTTTGATATGAAGCAAGTTATGAAGCGAGCTACCTATTAAATCCTGTCCTTTCTCTTTCATTATTTTAGGGTGTTTTTTCATATCATAAACATCTTCTCTGCTAAAAAAATTTGAAAAATATTCAGAGGAAGTGATACTTTGATCGAAGTAAATACCTGTATATAAGTCATCAATACTAGCTACAACACCCTTTAATAAAAGAGTAGCTATGGAATCATAAAATTGACCATATTCTTGAAGAGCCTCGTTTAAATTTTCTGAAGGAACATTGTTTGAAAGAAAATAATCTTTAAGAATATTAGGAGCACTGTATTTACTCCATTCATTAGGAAAGAACTCATCATAGTTAAAATTTAGAGTGATTGTCCACTCTTCCAAATCAATTGGATATAATTTGATGTTATTTATTGTTCTTACAAAATATTTATTTCGGTATTGATGGTCTAAGTTATCATCTACAAATTTATGAAGGAAATATAAACTACTGGCTCCAAATGATCTTTTATCAAAATAAAAAGATGGCTTTATCCCCCAAAAATCATTTTTTACAAAACTACCAGTCTCTTCAATATTATTTATATAAGATTTAAGCTCTTTAAAAACCCCCTGGAATTCCAGTATTTCGGACTGGATTTTTGGAAGTAAATTATCAGCAGACTTAATCTTTCCAGCAAAGCAAGAACTAGACAGTAACAGAGATAAAACAATGTAAGAAAAATATTTCATTTATTTTGAATTCCTTTGTAAGTATCCGTTTAATTTAGTCGATTGGATAACATTCTATAAGCTTTCTGAATTTTTTTAAATTCTTGCTCAGCTTCAGCTCTAAAATTTTCAGACATATGACTATATTTATCAGGATGAAATTTAGAAGAAGCTCTTTTATAAGCTGATTTTAAGTCATTGTTTGTATATCCAGGGTTAACCCCAACTATGTCTTCAAAACTTCGGTTATCTTGACCATCCAGCTCTTCCCTTCTTTGAGATTCTTCACGAGCTTTTTTAAACTCTTCCTTCGTTCTTCTGCTCTGCTCTTCATAATCTCGGCTATTATTTTTGTTATTTCTAACTCCTTCTTGGTTATGAGAAGTGTATGAATTTTTATTTCTGGCTTTTTTATATGATGGAAAAAGTGAAATAATAAAAATAATAGCCTGCTTTAGCTTTGAAAAAATAGAGTTGATTAAATCAAAAAAACTAGAAAAAGTATCTTTGAACCAATAAAAAGCATCACAAAAAAAGTCTTTTACTCTAATAAAGGCAGTAAATAACCCTCCATAATGGGCTGTAACTATCCCTAAAAAAGACGCTATTGTTAAGTAAATATTATCTAATTTCTCTAACGGAATAAATATGGAAAAACTGATAAAGAAAATAACTATTTTAAAAAAGGTGCCTGCTTTAAAAAACAGGTGAGCAAAAAACCAGCTAATGCCAAAGAAAAACAAACAGCCTAATATAATTTCATTATTAATAGTTATAGTCATCTGAATATTTGTTCACTTCCCTAATTTTTTCTAGCTCTAGATTTCTACCTTTTTCTAATCATACTTTAACAAACTCTACCCTATCTTGTGTTTCCATTTTTGGAAGTTCACAAGCTCCTTTTTTAGTAGCACTATTAAATTTAAAGTGTTTATAAAAGGGGGTCGTTTCAATAATTAAAGGGTGCCTATTTTTTGAAAGAAAAACACACTGATTATCTTGTAATGTTCTGATTTTATCAGGACTTAATAAAGTTAATTCCTGGTATCTTTGCTCTAAGTCAGTAAAATTATTTCTTTCAATTAGTAGTCTTTTCCCCATAATGTCAGACATTTCTTTAGCTGTTGAATAATCAGCCCCAGAAAAAACTAAATAATGACCTATTCCACCTTTAATAGCCTCAGATGATTTTCCATATTTATCTTCTAATTGTGAGAGGCTTTGGAAAACAATAGAGAGTGAAACTCTATATTTTCTAATATTATTAATTAGGGATGCAAAACCATGAATATAAGACGAGCCAAATTCATCAAGCATACAATAAATATTTAAATCTCCTCGTTTAGGTAGGCTGTCCATCATTTGACTAAAGAAACGGGTGTAAAGTAAATCAATAATAAATTGATAATAATCTTGCTGGTGAGCAGGGACAATTAAATATAAAATTGTTTTTTGTTTTCTAAAGTCACGAAAATTAAGATCATTAGAAGCTAAAAGCTTTTGAATTCCACTATTATTAAGCTGTTTAAGTGCTGTTTTTGCAATAGTGGCATATGAAGTTAACATATTCTTATTATTCTTCGTTAACCCAACCCAAGCATTAATTATTGATTTATCCTCAAACTCTTCAGGATTTATAGAATTTTCAGCAACCCAATCATCAAGGCTTTTCCCATCTTCCCCAAACAAGTTAATCAAATAATTAATATTGGGTAGATTTAAATGTGAAGGAGAACTAAATGCTAAACATTTTGCAAAGATTTCAAGTATAGAAATAGCTCCCTCATTCCATATTGGATCTTTATCGCTACCATATTTTGAAAGAATAATTGAAGAGCATATTTTTTCAATTTCAATAATGTCATTAACACCTAAGCCGTCAAAAGGATTAAATTTAGAACTAAGCTCTAAATTATCAGGATTTAAGGTAAGTATATTAAAGCCTCTGCTTTTCATAAAAGCAGATGTCTGAGAAAATATTTCTCCACTAGGGTCAGTAACCACTAAGGAGCATTTTTGTCTGGCTTTATCTAAGATATTCGGAATAATATAACTAGTTGTCTTCCCTACCCCAGGTTTTGCAATAATTGCTAAATGTTCAAAAGAATCTTTTTCAGAAAGTCGTTTATTATTCCCATCAATTAAAAGACCTTTATTTCTAGCATTAAAAATATGGTTTTCTTCATTGCTATTAGCAAACCTAGCACCATCTTCATTTTTTAATGTATAGCCTTTTATTAAATAAGTGGCTAGTTTGAAAAAAGCATTAAAAGTTTTTTTCATTACCATAATAAATTTTCACATAATTTTATGTTAGAGATTTTTATTAAAATATTTATCATTACCTTTATTAACTCGATTTTCTTTAAGTTCTAATTTTCTCTTATAAACTTCTTTTTTAAGTTTAGTAAGTGTATTTATAGTATTTTTTCTAATTCAAAAGATAGAAAACAAATCCCCGTCATTAAACATAGTTAAAATATTAATAATTTTTCATCTAACTTCATTTCACCGATTTTTGGTTTTACTTTGCTGTTTTTGTTTTAAACTAGCCCTAGATTTATTTAATTCTTTTTTCCTTTTACTAATTTCAATCTCAGCTTCATTTAAATGATTTTCTATATAATCCTCAGTTGTATAAGTATTGTTTTTTACACTAGTTTTTTTATTAAATTCTTGATGATTTTCTTTTAACTGTTCTTTTCTATTATTAACTTCCTGATTAATCTTTTCAGCTTGTTCAACAATAGGACTTATTTTATTAAAATCATCTAGCATTCCTAGGGTTTTAAGTCTGTGCTTCCTACCAGTACCCTTATCAATAATTCCAATAGTTTTTCCTCTAACATAAATTTCTAAGTTTGCTTTTTGGATGTTATCAAAAAAAGATTGTTTATCTTTTGAGGATTCAAAAATATCTTTTAAACGATTTTTTACAAAATCCCTTTGACTGATTTTTCCTGTCCTTCTTTTGGTTTGATATTCTTTGTTAGATAGTTTTTCTTTGGCTGGTTTATTTATAATAACTTCTTGCTGTAATTCAGGGTATTTATCAAGAACCATTATTTCTAAATCCTTTTTTATTTTATCAAATTTTGATTTTGATAAACGATGCTTTTTTGATTCTTCCAGTTCGTTAGAGCTTATTAAAAGATGATAATGAAAATTATCTGTTTTATCATCATGTAAAACTGCATAAACAAGATTATTTTTTGCCCTTTTTTTGATATACTCTAATATTATTTTTCTAAGAATTTCTTTTTGATCTTCATCATTTAGTTGTTTACTTTTAGTAATAGAAATAACTTCATGATACATATAAACAGAATTTTTTCTTTTTTTGAAAAAACAAGCATTGTTTTCAAATTCTGTTTTAATTTTTTCGGGATTGTGAGAAAATAAATTATTTTTTAAAGTAAATCGTTTGTCTTGTCGTCCATCCTCCATATAGTCAACAAGTTGAGAAAATGTGGGTTCGTGCCTAGACATTGATTTAATAATCATTAGTCTTTTTAAGTTTCTTTAGAGTGTAATCATTAACTATATTCTCCAGCTTTCTAAGCTCTTCAAGTAAATCATTTTCATTAACCATACCGTTAATTATATTGGAATGATGAGCTACTTGATTAACATTATTAGCAACATTTCTTATCAACAGTTTAACCTCTTTTAAGTCTTCACTTATTTCCTTAGGAACATAAGTTTTTTGTTGCATATAGGCAATTGCCATATCCTTAAAAAGCTTTGATACTTTAGTATCTTCTTTTGTGGCTAATTGTTGCATTTCTTTATATATTCGCATAGGAATAGAAACGTTAAGGTACTTAACTTTTTTTGAATATTGTTTTCGATATTCTCTATAATATTCTTTATCAGCCATTGTAAATTTAGTTAATGATAGAGGATTATAAATTTACTCTTTATCAAGTTTTTGTCAAAAAAATAAAAGGGGGTTCTTAGGGGGAATTCCCTCCTAAGTGGGTTCTAGGGTTAGCCCTGGCAAGATGTAATTTTCGAGTTTACGCAGTAAATTGCAATCTTGCTATCAGTTTACCAACTTTTAGCAAATATGGTATCTCTCTTAGTAGTTGTTTAGTAAGCAAAAGGTAAGTGATAAGGTATAGTATTACAAAATAGTGATTTCTAGAGGGTTAAAGTGCTAGAGTTTTATTCCTAAAAGTAGAAGCTCAAAATTTGCACAATAAGCTTTTTTGGATATAGTAAAAATATAAATTAATTTTTTATAAAAAATATTATGCAAACTGTAACAATGCCTGCAACTTATTCTAACTGAGTCATTATTCCATCAAGAGAACTCAATATTGAAAAATCTATTGATATTATGATCACAATAAACTATGAAAATGAAATACCTGTAATTAGAGATGAAGATGGATTTACTGAAGAAGGAAGAAGGGGTTTAGAAAAATTATTAGATGAAACTGATAAATGAATAGGAGTATCTAAACCCTATTCTAATATTCATACTTTAATTAATGATTTAAGGAACAATGATATTAAATACTAAAAAAAGTTTTTATAAAATGTATGAAAAATTGGGGAATAATGATAAAGATAAGGTTGATTTATCATTAATCTTATTTACTAAAAACCCAACTGATAGAAAATTAAGAAATCATTCTGTTTCACCTAAGTACCCTTGATGTAGATCAATTGATGCTTGATTTGATTTAAGAATAATTTTAAGAGAAGAAAAAGAAGGTTATCAAATTGTTACTTTACTGAGAGTATGAACACATTCTGAATTGTATTAAGTAAAAAAAGAGGATTACTCCTCTTTTATGGCATTTTGCCTATTTTTTATCATTTGTATAAATCAACTTTCTTTTTCAATGGATATACAATGTCTTCATTCTTTATAAGCTGATATTCAAGTCGTTCATCCTCCTGCAAAACAATCCAATACAATATCCCTTTTATTTGTGAATATTTTAATTAGTTGTCTTGTTAGGTTTTCAGGTTTTTCTGTTGGATGATTTGTTTGTTTATTACCATCTTTTCAAATCAAGTATGGCATTACATTTTTCATGTCCTTTTGACCCGTAAAATTAAAAGTTTTAGGTCTTTTAAAGATTCATCAATCATTCACTAACCATAAACCAACCTCATAACAACTTCTAAATCAGTTTTGTTTAAAACTAGGCAATGGATTTAATTTTTGAAATATTAGTGGAACTCTTAAACTGAATAATCCTCTTTTTTCTAATTCATAGCCTATCCATCCAGAGTAACGGTAACTAAAAAATAAAACTAAACTTCAATTAGGTTTTAAAATTCTTTTATATTCTTTGCAAACCTTAAAAACAAAATTAAGATAGTCTTCCTGGTTATCCCACTTATCCCATTCTCAGAAATCTGCTTTTACTACCTTACTTCCCCTCATTGTTAATCAAGGATTATTTGAAATATTGTATGGGAAATCAGAACAGATAAAATCTATAAAGTTATCAGGAATTTTTCTCATTTGCTCTAAACAATCTCACTGCACTATATAATGTTTTATTAATTTTCACATAAGTAAATAATTAAAATATAAAATGTTGCCTATTGTTGATTATAAGCACTAGTACTTAACATTTTTGGTAAGTTCAATAAATCAAGGTGGAGATTGTAAGGAACGAGCAATACTACCTTTATTTTTGAATCCAAAAATGTAAAATTACTAGGGATTATTATTAAACTTAGTTCGATATATAATTAAATGCCCGATAGTAAAATAAATAATAAAACTTATGCTACTTCTTTGAGAAATTAAAGTTTATAACTCATATTTTCTTTTAGGAGTAGTTAAGTTTTATTAAAACAAATGTTAATAGATAGCAATAGTTGTTATTTAATATAATAATCATACAATGAAACATTAGGTCTTTTATTTTAAAATAAATTCTATTATGAGAGCAAAAGAAGCTAAAGAAATTTCAATATCAGAATACCTTTCTTTAGTAGGAATAGAATCATCAAACCAAAGGAAGAGTGGTAAGGAACTTTAGTATTCAAGTCCTATTAGAGAAAAAGATACTACTCCCTCTTTTAAAGTAGATATAGAAAAAAACCTTTGGTTTGATTTTGGCTTGGATATAGGAGGAAACATCCTTGATCTTGTTATGAGGTATCAAGGTAAAACTTTTAAGCAAGCCTTGAAAGCTCTTGAGGTAACAGGGTTATATCAAGGTAGTATTGATAAAATACAACTTGAAAATATGGAAATTAGGGTTATTGATAAAAAAATTGTACAGAAAACTAAGCCTTATAAAAAAGTTGCTGGTGAAAAAGAAAAAGATTATGGTTTTGATATTTTGAAAGTATGTGAAATAGATAGTGTCTCCTTATATGATTATTTAACCCTTAGAGCTATTGATTATGAAGTTGCTACCAAATACCTCAAACAAATTAACTATGCTCCTAAGGGGCAAAAAAAGGGGTATTTTGCTTTAGCCTGGAATTGTGGAAATGGTTATGAAGCTAGAAGTGGTAGCTTTAAGGGATTTATAGGTACAAAAAAGGATTTAATTAAAGTTAATTTGAAAGATAACCAAACCCTTTCTATTTTTGAAGGTTTTATGGATTTTTTAAGTTTTTTAACTTACTATGATAAAAAAGACTTTCAAAACTCAGTTATTATTCTAAATTCTATTAATTTAAAAAGAAAAGCTTTAAAAGAAATTGAAAAATATAAGTTTACTAAAATTTATATTTTTCTAGATAATGATAAAGCAGGTCAAGAAACTAAAGGTTTTTTTCAAAATTATATTAATTATATCCCTGTATTAGATATGTCCTATTTATATAAAAACTACAAAGATTTTAATCAAATGCTTATAGAGAGTAAATAAAATGACTATTAATATAAAAGAGTTAACTTTAGATAAACTAAAAGTTTTATCTTTACAAGACTTACTTTCCTTTCAAAAAATATTGGATGAAGCAATTACTGTTAGAACAATCACTGAAAAAGCAGAGCTTTTAGAAAAAATGAATGCTTTAGCTTCTGAGTCTGGTTTCACTTTAGACGAATTGATAGGTAAAAATTCCAAACAATCTAAGAACTCTGTGAAAATTAAATATCGTCATCCTAGCAACGCTTCTTTGACTTGGACAGGAAGAGGTCGAACTCCTAAATGGGTAAATGAATTAATTGCTTCAGGTAAAAATAAGGAAGATTTTGAAGTAACTTAAAATATTTTTATAAAAAACAACAACAAATTATCATCACCTTTAAACATGTTGTATATGTTTAAATAATGTTTAATATGTTTAGCATTTTTTAACCCAGCACTGATGCCATCTTTTCAGGTATAAGGTAAACATTTACGGGAGTAAAGGTATACGTCTACGGGGGTTAAGGTATATGTTTACGGGAGTAAAGGTAAACGTTTACGGGGATTAAGGTATATGTTTACGGGAGTAAAGGTAAACGTTTACGGGGAAGGTAAACGTTTACGGGAGAATTGGTGTTATTTTTCTAAAAGTTACCTATTTTTTATATTAAATTTCTTTTATTTAAAGTGATTTATTATAAAAGTATTTTTATAGGTATATGTTTACAGGGAAATTTTAAAGGTAAAAAATAAATTGACAATTTTTTACCTTTAAATAATATAAAAATATTATTTGGATGATTTTTAAACAAATGGGTGATCATAACTTAATTGATAAAGAGCTTAAGAAACAAGTCGGAGCAATAAGAGTTTCAAATCCTGTTGGTTTACTTGCCCGTAAAATTTGGAACGTGCTTTTAGTGAACGCTTATGACGACCTTTTAAAAGAAAATGAATTTACTATCTCAAAGAATACATTAGCTGAAGCTATTGGATTTAACAGCAATGATACAAAGGCTTTATTATGAGCTTTAGATAAATTACAGACAACTTTTGTTGAATGGGATATTTGAGGTCATTCACTGGCTAAAGGTGTTTCTTTTAATGAATTCAGTAAAGTTCAAATGTTAGGATGAATTACTGTAAAGAAAGGTCATATTAGTTATGACTACAGTCCAAAATTAAAGAATATACTTTACAACCCTATCATTTATCAAAAAATTAGTATTTCTCAACAAAAAGTGTTTAATACTGCTTATGGGCTTTATTTATGGGAAAACTGCCTAAGGTTTATAGGTACAGGGTCAACAGGGTTTTCAAGTGTGGAAGAATGGAGGCGATTACTCTGAGCAACTACAAAATCGTATACTGCCTTCAAAATCTTCAAAGCATCAGTTTTAACTCCTGCTATCAATGAAGTTAACAACCTTACAAATATTCACATAACTTTAAAGACCCAAAAAATAGGTAGAAAAATTTCTTCTATAGGTTTTGATGTTGTAGAAAATAAACAAAAACAGTTTTTTGTATCTGATGGAGTGGAAGATATAAAATCTAGTGCAGAGTATAAGAAACTAAAGCAGTACTGAATTGAAGAAGTTAAAGCTATTACCCTACTTCAGGAATATGGTTATAAATATATTAATGAAAAAATAAGGCTTACTAAAGATCAACACAACATTAAAAACCCTTCTGGTTTTTTACTTAATTCAATATTAAAAGACTGGAAAGATTCAAATGAAGTTTTAAAAAAATCATTAAAAGATAAAGAGGATGAGCAAAAAAAGGTTGAATCTGCAAAAAAAATTAAGGATAGAAAAGAAGCTGAAGTTATAAGCATAAATAAAGATAAAAAAAGGAAGATAATAGAAGACTATTTAAATGATTTAGATAAAATTAGTTTAGTCAAAATTAATAAATATTTCATTGAAAAAAATAAATTAACGATACATATTGGTAAATATTTAAAAAATGGAACAATAGATTTAAATAATGCTGTTGTAAAAATCAACTACTACTCTTTCGTTTATAATGAATATATCAATAAATTAAATTAAATAGATAATTTTGATTTAATAATACCCCATTTTTTATCAGCCATAGGCTTTATTAGAAAAATACATTTAATGTATTAAATATATAGAATGTTTTTAATATATTATTTATATTTAATAAAGTATATTAAAGTAATGTATTATTTCGAGTAAATAGAAATTACCTATTTTATCAATTAATACAATTAATCTTGATAAATATAATTATTTTATTAATATAAAATAATCTATTTAATTTATTAAAACTATAAAATGAAAATAACCGTATATAGTGTTAAGGGGTCGGCAGGGAAGACTCCTATTGCAACAAATATTGCTCTTGATAAAGGTTATGCTATTTGAACAAATGAGCTTTATCATATTTTTGATAGTTTTGTAGCTGAAGAAAAATTGTTACCAATTGAGCCTCACGAAGAATTCCCTAAAATTCCAAAGGATATTGATATTGTTTTTGATCTAGCTGGTTCAATATCCCAGCAATCGCCAAGTATTTCATCAGCGATACAACAATCAGACGTTGTAATTGTCCCTATATATAACGAAGTAAAAAGCCTTAATGCTTGAATTCACTCCGTTTTGGAAATTTCAAATTTAACTAAAAATATTATTGTTGTTGCTACAAAATTACAAAAACAAAAAAATGATATGTTTGTTGACTGGAAAGATAGTATTGACTGTAAAAATATTAAAAAAATGATAGAAGAGAATACTGATTTTGAAATTCCTGTTTTTCCACTTAAGTTCTCAAAGGTTTTTGATGCAATTTTTGAAAAAGAAAAATCAATTAATCAGTTAATTGAAAATGATCCTTTAGCTAAGTATAGCTATAGGGAAGTAGCTAAACAATTTAATGATATTTTACTTTTTATAGAAAAAAATTATGCCAAATAAAAATGATTTATCCGCATTTAAAATCAATAATAAAAATACTTTGCAAAAGTCAAACACCAAGGTTAACACTCCAATTGAGTCAGTTAAAGCTTGAAGAAAGCCAAAATCAATTGCTGATAAAGAGAGTGAAACGGTTGTTTTAAAGCTAACAAAAAAAGAACTAGAAAACCTTAAAGCTAGGGCAGGACTTGTTCCTTTAGGAACTTTTGTTAAATACCATTTAAGAAATGATACTGATTTTTTCAAGTAAATAGATTAATTCAAGTAAATAGAAATTATTTAATAAACATGAGATGAATTTGTTTTAGGGAAGAGCGGATAGGCTTTAATGTAATTGTGTTTTAGTTATTTTCGTTGATAATCTTTCGTATTAGATTCTTGAAACCCCTCTCTAAGTTCCTTTACTTCTTGTTTACGTTTCAATTTAACAAGCTCTAGTACCTCGCTATCACTCATTATATTTTGCTCTTTTAGTTGATCTAATTCTAAATTATTAAACGATTTAATCGCGAGTTGTAGACTTTGCTCTGTAATCTCGTAGGCATCTTCAACTTCTTTCTTTTCACCTAGTTGATTTTGCCTGCTTTTATTATTGGTATATTTTAAACTAACCTCGACGTTTTTAAAGGCTTCAAAAACTTTTCGGTAGGAGCGAACGCGTTCTGATAAAGAATCGTTCTGAGGAGTAAATATATGCGCGAATTCTGACATGATTAGGTATAGTATATTAACGAATATCAAATGTCATCGACTATTGATATTCAACAATCATTCATTTAATTTTTAATAAATAATGCAGTCACCATTTCCAGATAATCTCGAAGAAATAGCTGACAGTATGGGAATTGCTTTATATCAAAGATTTACTTTAAATGAAGGTGCTTTATTTCTTCGTTGCTCAGTATCAGACATCACCAAACTTCAAAAACAAGGTAAAATTGAGTATATCAAACTCATTAATGGTAGTACTGATTTTTTTGGTTATCAACTTCTTCAATTTTTGCTCAATAGCATTTCAGGGAACACTCCAAAAATAACGGAACAATCATTACCTGAGCGTATCTTACGAACAAAAGAAGTTCAAGATATGACTAGCTTATCTCGAACGACTATTTGGAGATTGGAACGAAAAGGGGAGTTTCCTAATAGAGTAGCTTTATCAAGTGGAAGTATTGGTTGGAGGGCTACTGAAATTGAGAAATGGATAAGAGAACGTTGAAACCTTTAATACTGGAACATGGATTCATTCTATACTAACCTACACTCGAAAAACATGGTGACTGAAATGGTGACTGCTGTAAAAAAAATTAATAGTAAGGTTTTGATTATTATTGCAGTACTTGCGCTAATAAATAAACAAATTCAAAATATTGAATAAGGATTAGAGATGAATAAAGGTAAACTTTACATTATTTCTGCTCCATCGGGTGCAGGAAAAACTAGTTTAGTTAAACAGCTAATAGCAGAAGTTGAAAAGTTAATTGTCTCTGTTTCACATACCACTAGAAAAATGCGAGAAGGTGAGATAGAAGGCAAGGATTATATTTTTACAACAATAGATAGCTTTAAACAAGCGATAGAAAATTCTTCCTTTTTAGAGCATGCTCAAGTCTTTGATAATTTTTATGGGACTGCAAAAAAATCAGTAGAAATGTCGCTAGAAAAAGGCACAGATGTTATTTTAGAAATTGATTGGCAAGGTGCTCAACAAGTCAGAAAAATGCTTCCTTCCTGTGTTTCTATTTTTATATTGCCGCCTTCTATAGACGTGTTGCAACAAAGGCTAGAGGGTAGAGGTCAGGATAGCAAAGAAATTATAAGGCGAAGGATGCGTGATGCTGTAGAAGAAATGTGTCACTACAATGAGTTTGATTATTTGATTGTGAATGATAATTTTAAACAAGCGTTATCAGAAATTAAGTGTATTATTTTTAGTCATCGTTTAGAAAAAAATAGACAGTTAAATACTTTAGCTTCTTTATTGGATAAGCTTATAATTTCCGGTGAAAGCTTTCATGGCTAGTATAGCTGACTACCTCTGTTTTCTTTTCTTTTAATGCAAAACGTCTTCTGTCAAAGACTCTTTTTGATTTAAAATCTTTCTCAGGCAGGTCTAGTAGAATTCTACGATCATTTTGCCATGACCGGTTATGAAATTCTGTCACGGTAATATTTTTCCCTTTAAATACTTTTCTATTGAATTTTTTTAT